>NZ_CAJTSC010000019.1 GCF_910578895.1 uncultured Bacteroides sp. | reverse complement strand
ATCTAATACTATGAAAAACACATTGCAAAGATACGGACATTTGAGTAACTTGCAAATTATCCAAGAAAAAAAGCATGTTTCATAACATAGATTAAGAAAAAAGGACGGATATGCAAACGCATCCCGTCCTTTTTTAACATTTATCTCAACAGATTATTCCTCGTCCAACAAGATATCAAGAATCTGACAAGCCGCCTTTGCCACCGGAGTACCGGGACCGAAGATAGCCGCCACGCCTGCTTTGTAAAGGAAGTCATAGTCCTGTGCCGGGATTACACCGCCTGCGATAACCACGATATCCTCACGTCCCAACTTCTTGAGCTCTTCAATAATCTGCGGCACCAGCGTCTTGTGTCCGGCAGCCAATGAAGAGACACCTACTACATGGACGTCATTTTCCACAGCCTCGCGAGCCGCTTCGGCAGGTGTCTGGAACAACGGTCCCATGTCCACATCGAAACCACAGTCGGCATAACCGGTTGCTACCACTTTGGCACCGCGGTCGTGACCGTCCTGCCCCATTTTGGCTACCATGATACGGGGCTGACGTCCCTCCTTCTTCGCGAACTTCTCCGCCAATTCACAAGCACGGTGGAAGTCGCTGTCATTCTTACTTTCTGATGAATACACGCCTGAAATAGTTCTAATTACTGCTTTATAACGTCCTACTACCTTTTCGCAAGCATACGAAATCTCACCCAACGTGGCACGCACGCGCGCTGCTTCCACAGCCAGTTCCAGCAAGTTGCCCTCTTTCGTTTCCACACATTTGGTAATGGCTTCGAGCGCCTTCTGAACGGCAGCTTCATCGCGACCTTCCTTCAAAGTCTTCAGGTTCTGAATCTGTTCCTGACGGACAGCCGTATTGTCAATCTCAAGGATATCGATAGGAGCTTCTTTCTCCAGGCGGTACTTGTTCACACCCACAATGGTTTGCGAACCGCTGTCGATGCGTGCCTGCGTACGTGCGGCAGCCTCTTCGATGCGCATCTTGGGGATGCCGGTCTCGATAGCTTTCGCCATGCCGCCCAGTTTTTCCACTTCCTGAATCAGTTCCCAAGCCTTGTGCGCAAGTTCGTTGGTCAGAGACTCCACGTAGTAGGAACCGCCCCACGGGTCTACATTCTTGCAGATGTAGGTTTCTTCCTGAATATAAATCTGCGTATTGCGCGCGATACGTGCGGAGAAGTCGGTAGGCAGTGCGATAGCCTCGTCCAACGCATTGGTATGCAGCGACTGCGTATGTCCCAAAGCGGCAGCCATCGCTTCGATGCAAGTACGGCCTACGTTGTTGAACGGGTCCTGTTCCGTCAGCGACCAGCCGGATGTCTGTGAGTGCGTGCGCAATGCCAGCGATTTGGGGTTCTTCGGATTGAATTGCTTCACAATCTTCGCCCACAACATACGCGCGGCACGCATCTTGGCTATTTCCATGAAGTGATTGGTACCGATGGCCCAGAAGAACGACAGGCGCGGTGCGAACGCATCGATGTCAATGCCTGCGGCAACACCGGCGCGAAGGTATTCCAAACCGTCCGCCAGCGTATAAGCCAACTCGATATCCGCCGTAGCACCGGCTTCCTGCATGTGATAGCCGGAAATGGAAATGGAGTTGAACTTAGGCATCTTCTGAGAAGTATATTCAAAGATGTCGGAGATAATCTTCATGGAGAATGCGGGCGGATAGATATAGGTGTTGCGCACCATGAACTCCTTCAGGATATCATTCTGGATAGTACCTGCCATTTCTTCCAACTTGGCGCCCTGCTCCAGACCGGCATTTATGTAGAATGCCATAACCGGAAGCACCGCGCCGTTCATGGTCATGGAGACGGACATCTTGTTCAAAGGAATGCCGTCGAAGAGCACCTTCATGTTTTCCAACGAACAGATAGAAACACCCGCCTTGCCGACATCGCCTACCACACGCTCGTGGTCGGGATCGTAACCGCGGTGGGTGGCAAGGTCGAATGCCACGGACAGACCTTTCTGACCAGAAGCCAGGTTACGGCGATAGAAAGCATTGGACTCTTCTGCCGTGGAGAACCCGGCATACTGGCGGATGGTCCACGGACGCAGGGTGTACATTACCGAATACGGACCACGCAGATAGGGCGGAATACCTGCCGCATAGCCGAGGTGCTCCATACCTTCGAGGTCTTCTTTGGTGTAAACAGGCTTCACTTCGATGTGTTCCGGAGTTTTCCAGTCGGCTTTGATGCCGTTAGCCTTTTGCCACTCAGCGCCATTGGCAGGCTGGAAAGCGGCGTATATATCTAAGTTTTTAAAATCTTTTCTCATACTATTTATGGTTTTAAACACAGAGGTACGGAGACACGGGGTATAAATTACCAATCTATCAGGGAGATCAGGAGGTGTGTCTTCGCGTCCCTGTGTTCTATTTTAGTAACTTCTCATTAAACTCTCTCAGCGTTTCCAGCACATTGACGCGGACATGGATAAAGTTCTCGATGCCTGCCGCCTTCAACTCGTCCATGCAGGCAGGAGCACCGGCTACGATGAACATGGCACGGCCGTCCAGGGCTTTGAAGGCAGGAACGGCATATTCCGCATATTCATCATCGCTCGAGCAGAGCACCACGACATCGGCATTAGCCGCCATTGCAGCCTCTACACCCTCCTCTACGGTGGGGAAACCGAGGTTGTCGACCACTTCATATCCGGCACAAGCCAGGAAGTTGCAAGAGTATTGGGCACGCGCCTGACGCATTGCCAGGTTGCCGATAGTCAGCATAAACGCTTTCGGACGCTTGCCGGATGCTTCCGTTTCGAGACGCAACGCTTCAAATTCGCTGGCGGCACGGTCGAAGTTCAGTGAAGGAACATCCTTTTCGCAAGTATGCTGTCCGCCACAGCAGCAAGCGGCTTCCAAAGGTTTCTTGTCGCCTGCCTTCTCGTTGAAGTTGGGGAACTGGTTAGTGCCCAGCAGCACTTCCTTGCGCTTGGCAACCGCCGCATGACGAACCGCGTTGCTTTCGTTCACGGCAGCCTGCACCTTGCCACTCTTCACCGAAGCGTAGAAACCGCCCTCCTCTTCTACTGCAAGGAACAGTTCCCAGGCTTGCTTGGCTATTGCCACAGTCAGGTTTTCGATATAATAGGAACCCGCAGCCGGGTCGATTACCTTGTCGAAGTGTGACTCTTCCTTCAGGAGCAACTGCTGATTGCGCGCCAGACGTTCGGAAAATTCATCGGGCACGGCATACGTCTTGTCGAACGGCACCACCGTCATAGAGTCGACACCTGCCAGCGCGGCACTCATCGCTTCGGTCTGCGTACGCAGCAAGTTGACGTGCGCATCAAACAGCGTGAGGTTGAAAGTAGAGGTTTCCGCATGTATCCTCATCTTGGCGGCACAGCGGCATTCGTTGTTTTCGCCCTTGTTCGGACAGTCGCGCAGGCATTCCGGATTGTAAGAAGCCACGATATTCGCCCACAGCATGCGCGCTGCACGGAATTTTGCGATTTCGAGGAAGTAATTGGAGCTGATGCCGAAATTGAACTTGATGTTCTTTGCCACCACGGCGGCAGGCACTCCGGCTTCGGTCAGCCGGTGCATATATTCGTTACCCCAAGCCAGCGCATAGCCCAGTTCCTGATAGATATAGGCACCCGCGTTGTTCAGCGTCAGCGCATTCACGTTCAGCACACGATATTTCGGGAGAGCGGCAGTGGCTTCCATCAAGGCTTTTGCCGTAGCATCCATGTCGCCTTTCTCCTTGCCCTTGGCAAGCATCTTATTGAAATAGTCGTAGTTGATGGAGCCTTGCAGCTTCGTAAGGTCGTATCCTTTCTTTTGGAAGTAAGCCACAAGCAATTCCGCCAACTCCACTACGTGTCCCTGACAGGTGGAGAAGTTCAGTTCCACGCATTCCGCACAGATATCTTTCAGCAGAGCCGCGATATACTCCGCGCTCAGTTCTTTGGCCTTCACGTGGAAAGAGAGCGAGTCGACGCCCTTGTTCAAGATGTCCAAAGCCTTGGCATTCGCCTCTTCGGGACATTCCACCTTTATTTCCTGGCGGACGAACCACTCATTGTTGTTTTTCTTTGTACCTCTCAGATACGGGAACTCGCCGGGAAGGGCATCTGCGGTTTTCAAGCCCTCAAGATCTTCCACGCGATAGAAAGGTTTTACTTTGAACCCTTCGTTTGTCTTCCAAACGAGTTTCTTCTCAAAGTCCGCACCTTTCAGGTCTGCGGCCACTTTCTCCATCCACTGTTCCGTAGAAACCGGAGAGAAGTCCGAGAAGAGTTTTTCTTTACTGTCTGCCATAGTTTATTTAAAATTAAAATGATGAATAGTATTCAATTGTGTTGTCAAGAGACATGCAAATATAAGGAAATAGTTCAAAGAAAAAGGTTTTTTAGTGAAAATTGCGCCTACGGGCGATGCTATGCCCATTCTTATTCGCCACAGAGCATATCAGGCGGTTTGTTTTTGCAAAGCAGGTATTACAAAAAGAAAGGCAAACCCTTTGCCAACTCCCCTTTATTGAGTAATTTTGCGCGAAATTTTAAAAACAACATATAATAAGGTAGTATGAACTGGATAGAAAGTCTTCTTTGGGACCCGTCCTCCGTGGCGCATATCGTCTGCTTGTATGCGTTCGTCATAGCCGTGGGGGTATTGCTGGGCAAGATTAAAATTTTCGGAGTATCGCTGGGAGTGACATTTGTGCTCTTCACCGGTATTCTGATGGGACATTTCGGATTTACAGGCGAAACGCACATCCTGCATTTCATCCGTGAGTTCGGTTTGATTTTATTTGTATTCTGCATCGGTCTGCAAGTAGGACCGTCGTTCTTCTCCTCTTTCAAGAAAGGAGGAATGACGCTCAACATGCTTGCAGTAGGCATTGTGGCGCTGAACATCGTTGTCGCATTGAGCATTTACTTTATCGACGGCAACATAGACCTGCCGATGATTGTAGGTATCCTGTACGGTGCCGTGACCAACACTCCCGGTCTGGGTGCCGCCAACGAAGCGCTGAACCAGCTGAACTATACAGGAGACCCCATTGCACTGGGATATGCCTGCGCCTATCCGCTTGGCGTGGTGGGCATCATCGGTTCCATTATTGCCATACGCTATATCTGCCGCGT
Source organism: uncultured Bacteroides sp. (assembly GCF_910578895.1). Taxonomy (GTDB): domain Bacteria; phylum Bacteroidota; class Bacteroidia; order Bacteroidales; family Bacteroidaceae; genus Bacteroides. The sequence goes on along the minus strand of NZ_CAJTSC010000019.1, from coordinate 52,319 downwards.
CAACCTGAAAAAGGAAGAAGAGGAACTCAATACGCAGGAAGCCGACATGAAGCACATGCCGCACATGCTGAACCTGGAAGTGCGCAACGAGTCTATCGACGGCAAGAAGCTGATTCAGGTAAAAGAGTTCCTGGGACGTCCTTTCGTATGCTCCCGCATCTGCCACGAAGGCCATGTCAGCATCCCTAACCAGGATACGGAGTTCCACATCGGCGACCAATTGTTCATCGTATGTTCCGAGGAAGATGCCGAAGCGGTCATCGCCCTCATCGGTAAGGAAATCCAGGTGGATTGGGAAAAGCAAGATATGCCTATGGTATCGCGCCGCATCCTGGTGACCAAATCGGAAATCAACGGAAAGAAACTGGGAAGCATGCACTTCCGCAGCATGTATGGCGTGAACATTACACGCATCAACCGTTCGGGCATGGACCTGTTTGCCGATCCGAACCTGGTGTTGCAGGTGGGCGACCGCGTAATGGTGGTAGGCCAGCAGGATGCCGTAGAGCGTGTGGCAGGCGTACTGGGCAACCAACTGAAGCGCTTGGACTCGCCGAACATCGTTACAATCTTTATCGGTATATTCCTCGGTATTCTGTTGGGTAGCCTTCCTATCGCATTCCCGGGCATGCCGACCCCGGTGAAATTAGGTCTGGCAGGCGGTCCGTTGGTGGTAGCAATCCTTATCGGACGCTTCGGGCATAAGTTGCACCTTGTGACGTACACCACGATGAGTGCCAACCTGATGTTGCGCGAAATAGGTATCGTGCTCTTCCTTGCCAGCGTAGGCATAGAGGCGGGAGAGCATTTCGTGCAGACCGTAGTGGAAGGAAGCGGCTTGGCGTATGTGGGTTACGGTTTCCTGATTACGACCATTCCGTTGCTGATTATCGGTATGGTTGCCCGTTTCTACTGCAAAGTCAATTATTTCACACTGATGGGTCTGATTGCCGGTAGTAACACCGACCCGCCCGCATTGGCATATTCCAACCAAGCTTCGGGCAATGACGCACCGTCCGTAGGTTACTCCACGGTTTACCCGCTGACAATGTTCCTGCGTATCCTGGCAGGACAGATGATATTACTGACAATGATGTAAGAAGCTGCCCGTAGCGGTATTTGAGCGCTATTAATAAATTCGGGAAGAATTTTACTATAATTCAAAATATAGTAAAATTCTTCCCGAATTTATTATAGCCAAACGGAATTGAATTGCGGAAAAGGAATTATCAGAGGGGGAACAACTCCTTCTAACTCCCGATACCCCCTAAAGTTTCAGTTTCTTTCGTACGAACTCTTCGATGTAATCCACCGTTCCGTCAATGCCTAATACGGACGAATCAATGCATAGATGATAGGTGGAAGCCGCTCCCCAGGCATTATTACTATAGTAGTTGTAATATTCCGCACGCCGCTTGTCCGCCTTGTTCATCTTCTCCTCGGCGGCGTTTTCCGTAATGGAATGTAAACGGCACAGGCGGGCTATGCGGTCTTCGCGCGATGCGGAGATAAAGACATTGACGCAACGCGGATTGTCACGCAAGATGTAATCGGCACAACGCCCCACAAACAGGCAGGACTTCTCGGAAGCCAACCTGCGTATCACATCGCTCTGCACCTTGAACAGCGCATCGTTGCTCAGGCAATTGGCGGCAGGCATGGCTCCGTCGCTGATAAACGGGAAACGCATGCCGAACAAGCCCCCTATAATGCCCTGCGAAGCCTTCTCGTCGGCTTTCTCGAAAAACTCCCGGCACAACCCGCTCTCTTCGGAGGCAAGGTTTATCAGTTCCTTATCATAAAAGCCAATGCCCAGGCGTGCAGCCAGTTTCTCTCCGATTTCCCGTCCGCCGCTGCCCAACTGGCGACCTATATTTACTACAAATTTATTGTCCATAGCCATGCTTTGTAAATGATTGGTAGCAAATATAGGTATTCTCTTGCGAAAAATGCGCGGATGCCGCAGTTTCTTTCTGCCATAAAGAAAAAAATCCGCGTCATCCACGCAATCCGTGTAACTGAAAAATAATCCACAAAGGCAAAGAGCCTGTTTAAATTCTCTTCAAAGAGAAAGCACCACGCTATTTCAATTGAGATGCCAACCGGCGCGCCTTGCCGTTGATGCTGACTTCCACTTCTACACCCTGCTCGTCAAATCCTTTGTTACGGAACTTGGCTTTCAGTGCCGGATAGGCAGCTGTGTCCTTCACCGGATAGATAACCGTAATGTAACGCACAGCTGTTTCCGAGCCTTCTTTGCTCACATCGAAAGACAAGGAAGTGCGGGGCACACGCTGGCGGTAAGCGACAGAGCGCCAGCCTTCCGTCTCTTTCAGCACAGCCTTCTTCTCCGGAAAGCATTGCAACTTCACGTTGCTCGGACCCTCGTATGCCGTAGTCACCATGTTCTTCTTAGCATCGATATTCACCTTGCCCTCGCAGAAGTGGTAGTTCAGGTTGACCGTCCCCTTAGCATCGCCTACAGCCTCGTCCACAATGACATAATAGGTCCGGTCTACGAAAAACACCGTGCGGCGGTGCTTCAGCCCTTTGTAACCCGGGTTTTCCGTCACCAATACCTGCACGTCACCTTCCGGTTGCCACAGCTTCGTTACAGACTGCGTAGTCTCCAAGTTGCCGCCGTCCAGCGTCAGCGTGTTGTGCACACGCGTCTGGCGGAACCAGTTGCGCAACTTCATCACTTCGGCATCTCCCGCATAGACATACGCACCGGTATCCGGAAACAGGTTCTTGCCATTGAACCAAAGTTCGAAAGTGCCGTTATCCGGCTGGCAATGCCATTCGCCCTTAGGACCGGCTTTTACCACCATTACGGCAGCATCCTTCTTCCAGCCGCTTCTGAAAGTGAAGAAACCGGAAGCCAACGCGCCATGAGACTGGTAGGGCAGCAACGCGCCCTCGCGACCTTCCGTGGCATAATAGCGTATCCATTCACTGTCGGGAAACAGCGCAAGCCAATCACGGTAGTTGGCAACCTCCGCCTGATAATCGCCCAACTTGGCATCGCTGAAACAGGGATTGGTATAGTCGGGGAAGCAGATATTGGCATAGAACTCGATCATGCGCTTGATAGTATCCAGGTATTCGGCAGGGAACTCGTTGCGGAAGCCGTTGCAATCCGCCATACGCAGTGCCTTGCAGAATATATTGATTGCCGCCAGGTGGTAGTGAGGATCCAGCTCGTATTGTCCGCCGTCCTTGTACACCTGTTTCTTGATTTCACGGTTCAGGATGCCAATCCCGCTTTCGCGCCAAGTAGCGGCATCCTTCAGTTCGGGAAAGAAAACGCCTGCGTAGACCATGCGCTGCGCTTCGAACAGCAGGTGGTTGCCCTCGTCCGAATAATTGCCCAAGATGAACTTGCCGTGACGGTGGTAGTTGACAAAGAACTCGGTAAGGAACTGCGGAGTAAACGCTTCCGATGTGCAGAACAGGAGGAATTGCCCGGTTTGGTCCTGCAAGCGGTTGCTCACTTCCAACGGGCGCCAGGCAAACCGGACATTGTCCGCGTTGTCTCTTATCTCACCGGCACTGACCAGTTCGAACTCCTCTTTCCGGACTTGAGTCAGCGGGTTTTTCCTCACCCAGTCAAGATACTGGCAAGCCCACTCCTTCGCATACTTCTCGTCACCGGAAAGGCTATATGCCTTGCCCATAGGCGTGAACCATTTATGACGGTGCAACTGCCAGCGCAACTCATTGTCTTTCACGGGCCAGTACTCCCAATTGATGTCCTTGCCGTAGTTATACGACGGCTGATAGCCCTTATGCACAAAGAAAGTGTGGTCCAAAGCGTCATCCGCCCATTTCTGCTCCTCCTGTGATATCGAAAGGTTCTTCAGGTCGATGTCCGGATGTGTGATATGGGTACGGTTACGGTAATAGTCCAGCAACTCTTGTGCCGCCGTCTCCCATTCCTGCCCGGCGCAAGCGGTTTTTACTTTCTCCAAGCCCGGATAGTCCAGGTTCAGCAGTTCGAAGGCTTCGCGGCGGAGTTGCTGCGCATTTGCGGTAAAGGCAAACAGCAGAAGCGCTATGCTCAAAATAGATTTCATCTTTCCCATACTAATTACATAATTTAATTTAAGCAGATAAGTAAGTATTTAAAATCAGTTTATATGACAGGCAGTATACTGAAAAATGCTTCATGAAAAAAGCGGCAGTTACCCCCTCTATTCCTCATGAAGCATCTTTCAAAGTCGACGGACAATGTCCATCAACACAACATCATTCTTTAATAACCCGGATTGTTCTTGCCCTCCAAAGAAGCGTTCGACTGAAGTTCACTCAAAGGAATGGGGAACAGCTCATGCTTACCGGTCTTGAACTTATCGCCGGCAATGTATTTGCCTTTCAGACAAGTTACCCAGTCGGGGTTGGTTTGAATATGGTCCTGAGCACTCTTCAAAGACTCAGCCAATACCCCCCAACGAATGAGGTCATACTTACGCTGTCCTTCGCAAGCCAATTCGAAGCCGCGTTCCCAGAAAAGTGCCGTACGGAACTTGCCCGCCTCGTCGCCGTCGGCAATGAAAGGCAAATCATATACTTTGGGAGCTTTGTAGAACGCTGCATAGTTGGTACCGTCTATTTGGGTAGCTTTCGCACGTCCGCGAACCATATTCAGCAAACGCCAAGCCTCGCCGGTGTCTCCTGTTTCGTTATAAGCCTCGGCAGCCATCAGCACCACATCAGCATAACGCAACGGGCAGTAGTTTACACCGGTATTGTTCGGATCTACAAAGCCCAGCGGCATCCATTCGCGGCGCCATTTTCCGGGACACCATTTAAAGACATCGGCTATCGTCTTGTCATTCTCACCGTCACCGTCCGTGTCTATTTTCTTTTCAGCTACTTTTTTCACATGTTCCAACTTATTCTTGTTCCACGTATATTCGTAGTCCACTACCAGCACGTCGCGGCGTTCGTCACCTTCCTCAAAGAAATCTTTCCAAGCCGGCAAAATGCGGAAGAAAGCATTGGCACGTCCCATATACTTACCGTTGTCGGCAGGTTTGATGCCGTCCGGCGCAGCTACCAGCGGACCATTGTAAGTAGCCCATGTCCCGGCATTTTCTTTCAAGCCACCTTTCGGTTCAAAAGCAATTTCCCATAAGCTTTCCTGTGAGTTCAGCACACCTTCCGAATAGGTTTTGAACAATGCTTCATAACCACCGGTAAAGAAGTCATGATAACCTTTCTGTTGGAAAGCTTTCCATTCCGTGATTACAGCGTCAAAATAACTCTTACGGGTTGCATCGTCCGGACGTTGCAGTGTGCCGTCGGCATGCAGGCTGTAACCGGCACGTTGCAATAATACACGCATCAGCAACGCATGAGCGGCACCCTGCGAAGGAACTTCGGGAGACAAGGCAGCGCTTGCCTGCTGCAGGTTGTCTTTGGCAAAGTTCAAATCCTTGATAATCTCGTCATAGATAAGTTCACGATCGGTACGGGGCTGGAAAGCATCACCATAACCGCTGGAATAAGTTGTCTTGAAAGGCACGTCACCCCAGTACTTCACCAAATCGAATGCCATAAACGCACGCAGGAAACGCGCTTGTGCTATCAGTTCCTGCAGCACCGTGTTCTCTTCCGAATAGCCAGCCATGCCCTCGATGCCGGCTATCGCAAAGTTAGCACGGTCTATTGCCTGATACTTGTACTCCCAGCACGAAGCAATCCACTGGTTCGTGTTTGTCACCGTATAGTGTGCGATATCTCTACGGGTGCCGTCCGTTCCTGTACCTTGGATGTAGTACACATCGTCCGAACAAGGCATCGCCATTTCAAACTGTCCGTAATGCTTGTCTATTGCCAGACAATCGTAGATACCCACTACCGCCATTTTGGCTTTGGCTTCCGAGTCAAAAAAAGTATCTTTCTCATACATCGAGGTCGGTTCTTCCGTCAAATCGCAAGCTGTAAAACCTACTGCCGCAAATGCGCAAAGCGCGCAAATCAATTTATATCTTTTCATTGTATGTTTTCCTTTCTGATAGATTAAAATGCAACATTAATGCCGAATACGAATGAACGGCTCTTAGGATAAGCACCAAAGTCCACACCGGGAGTCAATCCGTTACCCATAGTAGATACTTCGGGATCGAAACCGCTATACTTGGTCCAAGTCAGCAGGTTGTTACCGGTAGCATACAAACGCAACTTGCTCAATCCGATTTTGCTAATCATCTGTTTGGGGAAGTTATAGCCCAACGTCACATTGCTCAGTTTCAAGAACGAACCGTCTTCCACCGCCCAAGAGTGGACATACTTGTCACCGTCTTCGTTATCGTATATCGCAGCGAATGTTTTTCCTCTGTTCAGTTCCGCCATTTCTTCGGGGCTGCTTATAGGCTTGCCTTCGCTGTTCACCAATACCCAACGGTGTTTGCTATCCGCAACTGTCAATACATTCTCATTCTTTCTGCCGGACTTCGTATTTGTCAGCTTGGTAGCATTGAATACATCATTACCAAGACTGTAGGTAAGGAAGATGCTCAAGTCGAAATCCTTATAAGTAAAGGTATTGTTAATACCACCATAAATCTTCGGATAGGCATTTCCTATCACCGTTCTGTCCGACTCCGTAATCTTGCAATCTTCGCTGCCGTCCAAGTTCTTGAATTTCCACATACCGGGCTTCACATTCTCCTTGTCGCCTTTATAGGGAACTCCGTCTTTCAGCGTATAAGTATTGGTGGCTGCATCGTAATTAAAGTCTTCCACCTGATACAAACCGTCTGTCACATAACCGTACATCTGTCCCAGCGGCTGGTCCACTCCGATGATGTGCGTATTCTGGTCATAACCAAACTTGGCTTCCCACTCCTGCACCTGTTCACCGGTCAGTTTCTTCACCTTGTTCTTATTGTGCGAAAGTGTCACTGCCGTATTCCACGAGAAGTTTTTATTCTGAATGTTCACGGTATTAATGGTGAGGTCGATACCCATGTTCTCTGTTTCGCCCGCATTAATCATCATGGATTTGTAACCGGAAGAAGAAGGCAGTTTGGCATTCAGCAATAAGTTGCTACTGCGGTTGATGTAAAATTCAGGAGATACCGTAATACGCTGGTCGAGGAAACCGAAGTCTACACCCACATTGAACGTTTTGTTCGCTTCCCACTTCAAGTCAGGATTGGGAATCTGCGTGGAAGCATATCCGGCTACGCTACCGTTGCCTTGCGCATAGTCTACCGAACCGAGGATTGCCAAACTGTTATAGCTTCCGATACGGTTGTTACCGGACATACCGTAACCTACACGCAACTTCAAATCGGAAAAGAGGTTCAAGTTCTTAATGAACTCTTCTTCGCTCAAACGCCACAAAGCAGAGAAAGCGGGGAAATAGCCCCATTTGTTGTTCTTACCGAACTTTGAAGAGCCGTCGGCACGTACCGAAGCCGTAAACAGGTAACGGTCTCTGAAACCATAGTTGACACGTGCAAAGAATGAACAGAGCTTGTCATCATAGTTTTCACTACTTTCGATAGAGGCAGGCACACCCAACGACATATCGCCCAAACCGATTTCATCGTTAGGGAACTGGGCGGCAGCAGATTTCACGCTGCGGCTCCAACGGTTTACATATTCATGACCCGCCATTGCAGTCACATCGTGCTTGTCGTTAGACCAGTTATAAGTCAATACGTTAGAAGTCTGGAAGCTACCGTTATCCGCATTTTGGATGCTACCGTTGATACTGCTTCGCTTACCGGTCACGGATTTGTCGCCATAGAATACATCGGTGCGGCGCATCTGATAGCGCATACCGGTAGTATTGCGGAAAGACAATCCTTTAAACAGTTTGTAAGTAAAACCGCCGTTTGCCTGGAAAGTGCGGAACTCACGGTTATTAGTCTCTTCCGAAGCAGAGAGCAAAGGGTTCTGCATCACATTACCGCTGTCATCGGCAAAAATCGGGTCTTCATCGTCCAGCAGAGCTTCGTCATCACCTTTGATACCTACCGTAGGACGATAGCGCAAAATGTGCTGCATCTTATTGAAGCGGTCGCCGCCTTCGGAAGTACCCATACCCTCTATCTTCATCTGGTCGAAGCTGATGCGGGCGGTGATATCCAAACGGTCGTTTACCTTATGGTTCATATTGAACGAGATATTATGCTTGTTAGAACCGCTGAACACCATGGCGCCTTCTTCATCATAGTAAGAATATGCCAGACTGTAATTCATCTTGTCGGTGCTTCCGCTCACACCTACCCGATAGTTCTGCGTCAATGCCGTACGACCCAATGTGCGGTCCTGCCAGTCAATGCCTTTACGACCCATGTAATTGGAAGCGATGTCAGCATAACTGCCATAGTTTTTTTCAAAAGTCTCAATACCTTTTGCCACATCATCGGTATTGGCAGCCAATCCGACATTGCGCTCATAGTCCAACAAAGCGAACTCGTAAGGAGAAAGGACATCCAGTTTCTTGGCGATTTTCTTGAAACCGACATAAGAATCGAAAGTCACAGTAGTCTTGCCACCCTTGTTTCCGCTCTTTGTGGTAATCACCACAACGCCGTTAGCACCACGCGCACCATAGATAGCAGTAGCAGAAGCATCTTTCAGCACGTCAATGCTTTCAATCTCGGCTGGGTCCAATGTAGACATGCCATCCTCGCTCGGGAAACCGTCAATCACATACAACGGTTCGTTGCTTTGCGTAATGGAGATACCGCCGCGTACACGAATGGAGATAGAAGCACCCGGCGCACCTTCGCTCTGCTGGATTTGCACACCTGCCATACGGCCTGCAAGTGCTTGCGTCACATCGCTTGTAGGCACTTTGGAAAGTTCTTTGCTATTAACGGAAGTTACCGAACCGGTCAAGTCTTTACGTTTCACCGTACCGTAACCAACCACTACCACTTCGTCCAACACTTTGGAGTCTACCTGTAGCGTGATGTTGATTACATTCTTACCGTTTACTTTTACTTCCTGGGAAGTCATTCCCACATACGAGAAGACCAATACATCTTTCGACGCATCATTTACTTTCAAGGAGTAGTTACCGTTGATATCCGTAACAGTTCCCACACCGGCGGCACCTTTAATAGTTACGCTACCACCAATTACTTCATATCCGTCGCTATCGATGACTTTACCTGTAACAGTCACACTTTGTGCATATACAGACATGCTCACAAAGGCGAGGATAAACATTAAAAACAGTTCTTTTAATTTGTACATAATAAATAAATCTAAGGTTTTACTTTAGAAATAATTTTTCAGCGGCAAACTTACCGCAAATGCTAAAAAAAGTGTAAAAGCATTGTTTTTAATCATCACACTTTTACACTTTTCGAATGCTATTTTTGTATAATAGAGGATATTTTTGTGCAAGAAAACGCACTACAGATATGTACAAGCAGGATTACAGAAAAGTGGTACAGCGATCCCGAAATGTTAAAATCAATAAGTATTTGACACAAAGCCCCAACCATTCCATCCGGAAACCACAATCAGATTTTTCCTGTCTCAACAGATTACAGGAAGGGGTATATTGTACCTTCATATTTTCGGAAGCCGGAAAACGATATTAGGGTTCAGGGACATACAGAAGCAAACAGTTGGAGTTTTGAGCGCGAAAATATCAACTACGGTGCAAATCCGTCTCGCAAGATGAAGAAACTGTTTTCTATGTTAAAAGGATATAATTGCATATCTTTTTAATGTAAAAGCAACTACAGGATATAAAATTATATTCTATCTTTGTGATAGAATCAATAAACAAGTATGATATGCCAACCGTTTTAGATTTATTCGGATTGAAATTTCTTATATTCACAGCAGACCATCAGCCGCCTCATTGTCACGTAAAGAGCGTTAATGGTTCTGCAAAGTTTGAAATTAAAGATGGGGTCAGATTGATTGAAAGTACATTAAAACCTAAAGAGTTGAAATTGGCAGAATATGTACTTGAAGAGAACCTGGAAAACATCCAAGATGCATGGAGAAAATATCATGGAGAGTTTTAAATATTCGATTTTCCATTAATAAAGAAAGGAGATTGATATGAAAGTTGTTAAATTATGGTTTGAAAATGGAAGAATCTATGTGACCAATGATAAAGAAGAGACTTTATACCAATCTTTGAAGTTCTATCCCCGTTTGCTGGTTGCCACCAATGAACAACGTGCCAAGTATGAACTATGGGATTACGGCATTCGTTGGGATGAGATAGATGAAGATATGAGCTATGAGAGTTTCTATTATGATGACACTAAAGAACCCGCTCCCGGTATTCAGGACGCTTTCCTGTCACATCCGGAGTTAAACATTTCGGCGGTTGCCCGACGGATGGGTATACAGCAGAGTTTGTTGGCAAGCTATATAAAGGGAACAAAAACACCTTCGCCAGAACGCAGAAAACTAATATTGGATACTATACATGAGATTGGCAGTTCACTTCAAGCCGTGTCGTTTTAAAGAATACCCCCTTCACCTGCAAGCCCCGATAAACAGGGCGCAGTGAAGGGGGTATGGGTAAAATGAAAACTAAATTTATTTCAAGAAATCGGCTCTCATCGGGGCAAAACAATCGATAAGTATCCCCGGTTCCAAGCAGACACAACCGTGCAACACATCCGGTTCGATATAGATGCCGTCACCGGCTTTTACTACCTTCTTCTCGTCTCCTACCGTAAACTCGAATTTTCCACTTGCCACATAAGTGGTTTGTGTATGGTAATGCGTGTGGGGAGTACCTATCGCCCCTTTTTCAAACTTCACCTTTACCAGCATCACTTGCCCGTCATAACCCATTATCTGCCGGGTGACACCCGTACCTGCCGGTTCCCATGCTTTCTCTCCGCTGACAAACGTTGTACTTCTTGTTTTTTTAACAGACGCACCGGACATCTTTCCGTCATTCGTTTCGCCTGCACACAGGTTAGAAGCCATAAAGAGCGATACAGCCACTAAACATACATACTTTTTCCAGTTTCTCATTTTCATAATCGATAATTTTAATACAAAATTAGTTTGTTTCAGGTAATACTTCAAATTTATATACAGTAATTTGCCGATAAGTTTCTCCCGGCAACAGCACGGTGGTCGGGAAATGAGGATTGTGAGGCGAGTCCGGGAAATGCTGCATTTCAAGACAGAAACCGTAATATCTTCCATAAGAGTGGTGCGCATACCCTTTCAAATAACTTAAATCGGAAGCCGGGGTATAGAACTGCATGCCCGGCTCGGTGGTATATGCTTTCAATACCCTGCCGGAAACCGGTTCTACGACTTCCGCCGCAAGCGTCAAAGCGCCCGGTTGCTTATTGAGTTTATAATTGGTGTCATATCCTCTTCCCAACTTCCCGATACGTTGCCTTACCGATTGTAAAGTCCTGAAATCATAATCCGTTCCTGCCACTGCCGCCAGTTCTCCCGTCGGAATGCCCATGGAGTCGACCGACGTTATCGAGTCTGCCGCAATCCTGTAATAATGGTCCAGTATATTTTCGTTGCATCCGGTCAGGTTGAAATAGCTATGATTGGTGAGATTAACCACAGTAGGCTTGTCCGTCGATGCCTCGTAATCCAAAATAACCTCATTGTTACCGGTCAGCTTATAAGCCAACGAAAGGTTCAGATTTCCGGGGAAACCTCCCTCCCGGTCCGGACTTAAATACCTGAACACAACCACCGCAGTATCTTTGACGACATACGATGTATCGGTATCAAACACCCGGGTATGAAATCCTTTCACTCCGCCATGAATAGAATGTGCCTTATTATTCTTTTCCAACCGGTAGAGGGCATTGTCCAAACTGAACTCCGCATTTCTAATTCTGTTTGCAAACCTCCCTACGGTAGCACCAAGCTTAGGTTGCCTGCCCAAATAGTGCCGCAGACTGTCGAGACCTAAAACCACTGGCTCGAAAACCCCGTTCCTGTCGGGTGCGGAGACAAAAGCCAGAGACGCTCCGTAGTTGGTAACCTCAACGGTCATTCCCTGCTTGTTGGTTATTTTAAAAAGCTCAACCGTTTTTCCCTCGTATTGCAGACTGTCCTTCCTGATTATAAGAAAGTCCGGCCTCTTCTCCCACCCGCATGACATAAGCAGGGAAGCGGCAAACATTAAAAAAAAGATGTATAAAGTATTTGTCTTCATCATAACAACATGCAATATCCCTGTTATTTCTTCCCATACTCTGTAGGAAGGCATCCCATATATTTCTTGAAACGGGCGGCAAAATAGGAAGGGGTATTATACCCTACCATGAAACTGATTTCGGAAACCGTATACTTGCCCTCTTTCAACAACTGGCAAGCACGGTTGAAACGTATCTTATGGATAAAGTCAATCGCCGACTTGCCCGTAATCGCCTTCAGCTTCAGGTGAAGATTGGATCGGCTCATATTCATCTCGCTGGCAAACTGTTCCGTTGAGAACTCTACATTATCCATGTTCTTTTCAATCACGGCTATCGCCTTTCTCAACAGTTCTTCGTCCATTGTGTTGTTTGCCAGTTTTTCCGGTTCCACTTCAGTGGTATTGGAATAGTGCTCAAAAGCACGGTAACGCGTACGCAACACATTCAGTATCTTGTTTTTCAAGATTGGCATAGAGAAAGGCTTAGGGATATAATCGTCCGCTCCCACCTGGAAACCTTCCAACTGGTATTTCGTGTCGACTTTTGCCGAGAGCATGTACACAGGAATATGGCAAGTACGTATGTTTTGCTTGATAGCCTTGCATAATTTCACGCCATCCATCACAGGCATCATGACATCGGTAATCACCAAATCGACGCTCTGCTCTTTCAATACATCCAAGGCTTTCTGACCGTTGTCCGCTTCCAACAAATTAAAATCGCTTGATAAGCCGCTCACCAAATATTGCCGGAGTTCCAGGTTATCATCCACAACCAAAATCGTCCCCCGCTTTTCTTTTTCCCCGTCCGCCAACGCACTTGTTTCCAACGGTTCTTCATCATCGACATAGACATCGTGCGCATTGGTATAATAAGCGCGCTGCTCCTTGACGCTTCCTTCCTGTGCCAGCAACTCTTCGGAGGTATACACCGATTTATCCTGCGGTATATAAATGGAGAATGTGGAGCCTTCGCCCACCTTGCTTTCCAAGGTGATGCGTCCATGATGCAAATCTACCAGACGTTGCACCAACGACAGCCCTATGCCGCTTCCTTCATGTCCGCTTTCCGCCTGATAAAAACGTTCAAATATCCTTTTCTGCTTCTCTTGCGGAATGCCGTTGCCCGTATCAATCACTTGCAGGACCAGGTAATTATTCTCCTTATAAAGACGTACGGTAATGCACTCCCCTTTTTCCGTATATTTAAAAGCGTTTGAGAGCAGGTTGTTTACAATCAAATCCAAATAGGTCTCATCAAACAACAACTCCTCATCTTGCAGTTCGGTGTACAAGTTATAATCTATATCCTTTCTTTTCGACAGATTTTCATAGTTCAAGAAACTGCCCAATACCTTTTTATAGGCATTGGCATATACGGGACGCAGTTCGAAAATACCCAATTCGGCACGACGGTAATCCATTAGCTGGTTGACCAGATGCAACAGGCGGTTCGTATTGCGCTGGATGTACGACAGCTTTTCATGCTCCCAATGCCCTTTAACACGTTCGATAAGTTCCTGCAACGGAGTGACAATCAAGGTAAGAGGGGTACGAAGTTCATGGGAGATATCAATATAAAAGCGGATTTTCATCTGACTGATTTCTTCCTGCTTCTCCTTGTCCAACCGTTCCATGCGGATTTCCGTCTGCATGCTTTTACGCAGCCAGAAGAAACGGAATATGCCGAAAAGCAGCAGGAGGAAAGAGACTACGAAAAGCGAAAGCGCCCACCAGGTACAATACCAGACCGGAAGCACCCGGATGTGGAGAGCCGCCACTTCCTTGCTCCACTTTCCATCATTATTGGCAGCTTTCAAAAGGAATGTATAGTCTCCTGCCGGCAAATTGGAATAGGATACCGGACTTATATCGCCCTGCTTATACCACTCCTCATTATATCCTTCCAGTTTATAAGCAAAAGTATTGTGCACGCCCGCTATATAATTAGACACGACAAATGAGATGGAAAAAGAGTTCTGGGAAGATTTCAGCGTGATATGGTCGACACATTCGATGTTTTCCTTAAGTATCCCGGTTCCGTCATTCGGCAGCACTTCCTTGTTGAATACGAAAAGCTTGTTGATTACCGGCTTGGGCGTATAAGGGTTATCTATCAGCGTCTCCGGACGGAAGGAAGTAATTCCGTTAATGCCGCCAAACAACATGTGTCCATTGCTGATGCGACAATAAGAACCGGCATTAAACTGATTGCTCTGCAAGCCGTCTACTACCGTGAAATTACGCAATTTCCGGCTGTCGGGATTGAAACAGCTCAGTCCCTGGTTGCTACTTATCCACAAACGCCCATAGCCGTCTTCCAAAACTCCGTAGATAACATTACTCGGCAAACCGTCGTCCGTCGTATATTGCAAAAGCTCCTTATCACCTTCGCGCAGGGCAAAAAGCCCGTTACGCGTACCGACCCATATATCACCGGATAAATCCTCATAAATGCAATTCACAAAAGACTGCTTTAAATCGGTGGTTATAGGGAAATCGGCATTAGCCTGCAAAGACATGCCAAACTGATTGTATACGGAAAGCCCCAGTTTGCCACCCACCCAAATACGTTTTTCAGAGTCCCTGAACAACAAAAGATTAGATTTTTGTATGGGGCGCCCCTCCACATCTTCGTCTATAACGGTAAAACGCTTCTCCGCAATGTCGAAATGCAACAAGTAATCCAAAGAAGATATCCAAAGCCCCCCTTTCTCATCCGAGATAATGGAATAGATATGATTACTTGGCAAACCGCTGTTCTGCTGGTTATAGAACTCCTTCTTTCCCGTTTTACGATGCAGCACCATCATGCCGCCGGCATGGGCACCTACATATACCTTATCGGTAGGTTCGTCCACATACACAGTCTTGATATCCTTGAAAGGAACCCCATCCGACGCATCGGGATTGAACAGGTAGTTTTTATAGCTCTTCGTCGCACTGTCATAGAAGTTCAAGCCGCCGTCACTTGTACCAATCCACAGATTGCTCTTCCTGTCTTCTACGATACAATTTATCACATTGTCGCTTAATGAGTTGCGGAACGGGATATGCTTTATCTGCTGGAAACGGTTGCACAAGGGGTGATAATAGTTCAGCCCTCCCCAATACGTCCCCAGCCACATGCCGCCTTGCGTATCCCTGAATATGCAACGCACCGAATTCTGAGACAAGGTTCCCGCCTCGGTCATGGAACTCTCCAATGAGGAAAAACAATCTTTCCCTTCATCGTATATATTCAATCCGTTATAAGTCCCTACCCATAAGCGGTTCTCCCGGTCCAATGCGAGCGAACGCACATAATTGGAACTCAAGCCGGACGTCTTATCCTCGTAGCGATAGTTCCTCAGCTTTTTAGTCTTCAGGTCATATATGTACAGTCCGCTACCCTCGGTGGCTATCCATAGCCGATTAGACATCTGGCATAAAATCCCGTTTATCTGTACTTTGGCAGGCAGTTCCACCAGTTTTTGCAGCGAACCGTCACGTAAAAAACAGGTATACAACCCGCCCTCCGTACCAATGTACACACACTCTTCCGACTTCACCAATGTGGTGGGCTTCAGCGAATGCAAAGCCGTAGATAAAGTATCGCCTATAAATCGTCCGTCCTTTACATCGAACAACAAGATGCCCTCCGACGTTCCGAGCATCAGCCAATCCTTTTGCAGAGGCACTATATTAGCGATAGCCACATTCTGTTCTTTTCTGTTATAATAGAAATTGGAAAACTCATTCTGACGGCGGTTATAGAGCGACAGACCGTCACGTGTTCCTATCCAGATACGGTTGTCGTCATCAACAGCCACACAACGGATGATGTCACTGGCTATGCTCTTGGGGTCCTTATATTGATGGCGATAGACCGTAAAATTATAACCGTCATATTTATTAAGCCCGTCGTAAGTGGCAAACCACAAATTGCCTTCCTTGTCCTGGTTAATTCCGAATATTGTACTATGCGACAATCCATCTTCCAAACCTATATGAGTGAAACGCATCCCATCTATCTCCTCGGCAAGCCCGATGCCGGCAAACAGCATTCCACATAACGTTAGTAAAAAACGAAATAGCTCCATACATTATATATTAATAGTACAAGACAAAGAAACAAAAATATATTAATTATACATGATTTTGACTACCATTTTTTTGTCCGGGCTCTCCGGGAATACCTGCAGAGGGATAAAAGAGAAACCCGGCACCAGATTGAATATACGCCCGTCTTCATCGGTAGGAGCCACTTTCAATTGCCCGTTTACACACGTAACCTCCAGTGTCCCGTCCGCTCTACGGATGCGCATATCCTTCGGACCCATTTCGGCTACGTCCGAGGGCGAAGCAATCACCGGCAAAACCAGACAGGCGGAAAGAGGACAATGCTCCATGCTTATGGTCACACCCTGCTTGGAATAGACATAATCCATATCCACCGGTATCGGACCTTGAACCGGGGAGTGCTGATCGATATCCACCAGATGCGTGCTCACATGGAAGCGGTGCGCATCTTTCTCCTTGGTATAAACGATGTCCGCATCCAGGTCGTCGAGGTTACTGTAGACTGTTCCGTACTGCACCATCTCTACCCTCGGAGTGCCGCTCATTATATGTTTACGGCTGTTGCTCTGCATATTGGGCGCTTCTATCAACGTATAGCGGTTCATCGTGGCGGCAAATACGGGACCTGCCTGTGCATGCCACAGCAACGAAACGGCACCGCCCATGGGATGCGTCCCCTTTACTTTATACTCGGCATCGTATCCTGTAAATGTAGCCCTCCAGGGTCCTTCCGCCACCAGCCATGTACGGATATCCCGGAAGAATTTCACGCCATACTCCGCATCGCGCGGCAGAGCCTTCCCGGGCTTCGCCTTGACAGGCGGCAGTTCCAGGAAAGCAGTCAGCGCTTTGGCATGCCCGAAAGTGTGGTGGATGCAAGCCGGAATCCCAGAGGCACGATAATCCCTGCCGGCATGAAGCAGCCCGTTTGCCGTAGACCTTGCCAATAGCCGCACATTGCGGCGGATAGCTTCCAGATACTCCGGATGGCGCTCTGCCAAAGCATAATAACCACCCATGAACCCGTCGCTTGTACGTCCGCCCCAATAGGTCCACTTAAAGCTGCGCGTGCCCCAGCTGTTATCCCACGCTCCATCGGGCAGCATAAATTCCAAATGGGTATTCATGGAGCGTTCCACAATTGCCAACAACTCCCGGTCGTCCACCATAAGCGCATAATAAGCCAGATTGGGCAGCGACTCTTCGATGTTATAGCCTAAATCGACGGGAAGGCAGCCGTTCTTTGTCGGGCTCCAGATTTTAGGTCCTTCTCCATACAAGAAGCAGTCGTTTGCCGTGAAAAAGCTCCGCAAATCCGAAGCCACAACCCGCGCCTCCGCTTTAAAATCCGGACGATCAAACATCCCGCCAAGGGCTTGCAAGGCATAAGTGACCGAGGCGGAATAGTTCACATTGTTCAGACGCTTCATACTTCCCTGCATGCGGCGGCTGTACATCTGAGGGTTCCGCATCATAAAATCACCGGCTTCCAGCAGTTGCCGCTTCCAGTGGTTTCGGGTGGAATCGTCCAGCAGATGTCCGTGATAGTGCAACGCCTCATACAGGGCAATAGCGGCAAATACGGTCGTACCGCTCCAGTCCGACACATGTACGTCATTCATCCACGAACCGTCCGGACGATGCACGTTTTCCATCCAAGTCATCAGACGCTTGGCGGCAGACAAGTATTTTTCATTCCCGGTCCTGTCCGCCAGATACATCAAAGGCAACACGGCGTCACCTATCCGCCCGTGAATGCGGGCGCATGCAGGACATAAGATGCCGCCGTCGAGCGTAGGTCCCATTCCCGCGCATTGATGGGCGAGCAGCGCATCCACCCACTCCACCAACAACCGTTCCGCTTCACCGCGTAAGTCATTATCCGAAAAAACGATATTCCCGGCACGTACTTGTCCGGATAAAGAGAGCACACAAAACAGTGCTGCAACGAAGAGATTTCTCATACCATCGATATTTAAGATTTATGTCTCAAAAGTAAGGCTTTCGGCCCACATGCCGCCGTTCTTTTATCCAATACCCCGCAACGCCTGTCCAAGAGCAGCCCTAATATTGTCCAATTCCTATCAAATTTGTCGAAAAACGACCCTTAAGCACAATATTGACAGCTTTTTGCACACCAAAGGGCACGTATTCCCCCCGAATGTCCTACCTTAGCGTACCGTTAATAAAAAAAACTGATATAAGATGAAGAACTTACCTCTATTAATGTGCACTGCTTTCTGCGGACTACATGCCGCCCAAGCAGGCGCGGCGGACAACAAAAAAAAGGAACGTCCCAACATCCTTTGGCTCACCTTCGAAGACACCAGCGCCTACGAGTTCGGTTGTTACGGCAACAAGGATGTGCACACGCCCAACGCGGACAGCCTTGCCGCCCACGGCATACAGTTCATGAACGCGTGGTCGGTGGCTCCGCAAAGTTCCGCCGCACGCTCGTCGCTCATCACCGGCTGCTACTCCTCCACCTACGGGATGGACATCCATCCGGTTCCGTACGACACTCCGGCAAACATCTTCTTCCCGCAATGGCTGCGCGATGCCGGATATTATTGCGTCAACAACAACAAAACGCATTACAACTCCACGACCGACAACAAAATCTGTTGGGACGAATGCACGAAAGAAGCCTCCTACAGCAGCCCGAAGCGTGGCAAAGACCAACCCTTCTTCGCCGTCTACAACACCGTGACCTCGCACATGGGGCGCATACGCACGTTCCACACCGACGGACGGAGAGACTACACCAAAGAGGGGATTTATCCCGAATTGCTCACCTTGCCCTCTTACGTGCCCGACCTGCCCGAAGTACGTTCCGACTACGCCGGACACCTGGAAGCCGTGCAAGATGTGGACACATGGCTGGGCTTCTTCCTGAAAGACTTGAAAGAGAAGGGATTGGACGACAACACGATTATCTTCTTCTTCAGCGACCACGGCGGTTGCGTGCCGCGCGGCAAGGGCTATCTGTACGAAAGCGGGCTTGAAGTGCCGCTGATAGCCTATTTCCCACCCAAATGGCAACACCTGGCAGGAGAGAGGGCGTCGGGGAAAGACTACTCACTGGTCAACTTCACCGACTTAGGTCCTACCGTACTCAGCCTGGCAGGCATAAAACCGCCCAAGCACATGCAGGGAAAAGCCCTGTTCGGCAAATACGCTTCCGATGAAAAGCGTGAAATACAGTTTGCACTGGCAGCCAACCAGCTGCACCACTACATGCCGGTGCGCGCCGCCACCGACGGACGCTTCAAATACCTCCGCAGCTACATCCCCTACCGGCAGTTTGCCCTGCGCAACTATTACCAATGGGGCATGCCCTCCAACAAAGCGTGGGACAAGCTGGTATTGGGCGGACACAACACCAACCCCGGCTGGGCACAGACATTCGGCGCCCATCCTGCCGAAATGCTGTTCGACCTCGAGAAAGACCCGGGCGAACTGCACGACCTGTCCGGTGCTCCCGAATATGCGGAAGTATTGGCAAAGATGCGCAAAGCGCTTGCCGACCATATCCGTGCTACGGAGGACCTGGGTTTCTTCCTGCCTACCTCGCGCGAGCGCGTACTATTATATGATAAAGTGCGTAAAGAGAAATATCCTCTGGACGAGCTGTACAACCTCGTGGAACTGGCGGGCACAGCCCGCGCAAGCGATGCCCCGGCGCTGGAGAAAGCACTCTCCAGCCAATATCCCGAAATGCGCTACTGGGCATCGGTGGGCATGGCACAACTCGGAGCCAAAGGAGAGTTAAAAAGTTGCCCTGCCGCCCTGCTTGCCCTGCTGAACGATGCAGACCCCTACATAGCCTGCGAAGCCGCCTACGCCGCCGCCTATCTGGGAGAGACCGCCAAAGGCATCGAGCGCCTGAACAACCCGGCAAAAGAGGCCGACCGGAAAATAGGTTATTCCCTATTGGAATGCCTCTCTTTGGATAAAGCCATGCACCCCGCCATCCGCGTGCACCTGGCAGACCTGAAAGAGAAAGCCGAAACCCTGCCGCGCAAAGCGAACGAAGACGCCGGACTCATGGCACGCGGCATCCTGGTAAATCTGGGCGAAATGGATATAAAGAACCTCCACGGTCCCGAGTCCTACCAATTGGGACTGAAACTGAACCACGGGCGCCGGCCGATGGTTCCGCTGCCCGACTGATTTGACAAACGCACATCATCCCCCGCCGGATGAATGAAAACGGTTCGGCACGCAGAAACACTGAGACCCGGAGAAATGCAAAAGGAGAGCAGAATCAATTCTTGGTTCTCTCTCCGCATTTCTCCGGGTCTCAGTGTTTCCGCGCCCTACGTCTCCGTGCCTCTACGCCTCGGTGCTTCCGCCTTGCGCCCGTGCCTTGAACTTGCGGAACTGCCACATCAGCATAGCTCCTGCTATCAGGCTTGCCAGCAAGTCGGAAATCGGCATGCTGTACCAAACGCCTGCCACCCCGAAAAAGCGGGGCAGGATTATCAGGCAAGGCAGCAACAGCATCATCTGGCGGGTAAGGGAAAGAAATATCGCCTTACTCGCCTGCCCGATGCTCTGGAAGAAGTTTGCCGTAACCATCTGAAATCCGATGATGGGGAAAAACATCACTACAATACGCAGCCCTTTAGCCGACAGTCCGATGAGTTCGGCATCCGAAGTAAAGATACTCACCACCAGATTGGAGAACAGCATGCCTACAATGAAACCGAAAGTCGTGATGCAGGTCGCATAGATTATCGTCAGCTTCAGCGTCTTGATGACACGGGCATACAGACCGGCGCCGAAATTATAGCCCGCAATGGGTTGCATCCCCTGGTTCAGCCCCATTACAATCATCACCACGATAAACACCAGGCGGTTGACAATGCCGAAAGCGCCGATGGCCAAATCGCCGCCATGCTCCTTCAGCCCCTGATTGATAAGAATGACGATAAAGCACGCCGCCATGTTCATGAGGAACGGAGACATGCCGATTGCCAGCGAATCGAAGACAATCTTGCGCTTCAAGCGGAAAATGCCCCGATGGAAATGCAACAGTTCTTCCTTATTGCCGAATATCCTGAGCTGCCACATCAGTGATATGGCCTGCGCCACAATCGTGGCGATTGCCGCCCCGCGGATGCCCCAGCCGAAGCCGTAGATAAACACCGGGTCGAGTATCGTGTTGATGACCACCGTAGCGATAGTGGCATACATCGCCTTTTGCGGATGCCCCGAAGAGCGCAGCACGGCATTCAGCCCCAAGTAAAGATGCGTAACGGCATTCCCAAGCAGGATAATCTGCATATAGTCGCGCGCATAGCCCACCGTCTCGTCGCTGCCGCCGAAGAAATAAAGGATGGGGTCGAGAAACGCCATGACCACCACCGTAAACGCCACACCCAGCAGGATGTTCAGCACAAACACGTTGCCCAGCACCCGCTGCGCCGTGTCATAGTCACGCTGCCCCAACTTGACGGAAATCAGCGTGGATGCCCCCACGCCCACCAGCGAGCCGAAAGCCGCCGCAAGATTCATCAGCGGAAAGGTCAGCGCCAGCCCCGAGATTGCCATCGTACCCACACCGTGACCGATGAAGATACTGTCCACCATATTATACAAGGAAGATGCCGTCATGGCAATGATTGCCGGTACGGCGTACTGCATCAATAATTTACCGATATTCTCCGTGCCCAACGCTGTGGGTGTCTTTTGTCCTGTCATACTCTTTTTACCTTTTTTCAAGGGCACAAAGGTACTCATTTCCGGCGGCATCACCCGCCTTTTTGGATATTTTCTGTATTTTCGTACACGGCTTTTTCATTTACAGGAGTTAGAGAAGTTAAAAAGGAGTTATCGGCCTCTTCCAACTCCCCCCTTCAGCATGCTCTTTCGGGCATTCCTTTTGAAGCAAAAATCAAACAGGCTCCTACCCTTATCCTTTTCGCCTTTTTTGTCTTTTTGTCATTCCGCCCGTATCTTCTGACAATTTGTATTTTCCGTTGCCGCACAATCGGCTGTTTCCATCCTTACGTGCTGCCGGCGGAAAAAAACGGAACGGGAAACACCTATCTTTCCGACAACCAACACAGTAGCGAAATGTTTACAAACTAACCAGCGGAGAAAAACGCCGGAAATGCCGCGTGCGGGCATCCCGTCCGCCGGATATCGGCATCTTTTTCGAGCGGCATTGACATCGCTCGTGATAGACATTAATGCCTGTCATGATAGACATTAATGTCCCTCGCGAGCGATGTTAATGCCGCTCGGCTGAAACACTTGTATCTGTCGCCCGAAACACCTGCGTCCATCGGCAGAAAGTTCCGGTTTCTGCATAAACAGCGCATATCCATCGGAAAACGGAGCATATCTATCCGCACTTTATGCACGATACTCCTGTTTCGGCAACAAGCGAAAGGAAGGGGAGTAAGCAGAAAGGCGGTTTTGCCGCCTTTTTGTCATGATTCGAACGAATGACGCTTCACTTTGCACCCACGCAAACAGCCGGTGCCGGTTCGTTTCCGCCATACAACAGGAGCCGGGCTTTTATACGAAAAACACGAAACCATCTTTATCTTAATGACTGCCTTCACCATATTTCAAGGTAAAAAGGTTCTCTATCTTAAAAATGTTTCGTATTTTTGTCCCCAAATTGAGTGAATTATAGCGAAATGAACGTATTAGAACTAAGTGAACAAGAAATCATTCGTCGCAACAGCATGAATGAGCTTCGCGCGATGGGCATCGAACCCTATCCCGCAGCAGAGTATGTAACCAACGCTTTCTCTACCGATATCAAAAAAGAATTCGAAGATGACGCCGAACCGCGCCAGGTATCCGTGGCAGGACGCATCATGAGCCGCCGCGTCATGGGAAAAGCGTCTTTCATCGAACTACAGGACTCCAAGGGCCGCATCCAGGTTTATATCACCCGCGATGACATCTGCCCGGGCGAGGACAAGGAGATGTATAATACCGTATTCAAACGCTTGCTCGATTTGGGCGACTTCATCGGCATCGAAGGTTTCGTGTTCCGCACACAGATGGGCGAAATCAGTATCCATGCCAAAAAACTGACCGTGCTTGCCAAGAGCATCAAGCCGCTGCCTATCGTGAAATACAAGGACGGGGTGGCGTACGACTCGTTTGACGACCCGGAATTGCGCTACCGCCAGCGCTATGTGGACCTCATCGTCAACGACGGCGTCAAAGAGACATTCCTGAAACGCTCCACCATCATCAAAACCATGCGTGCCGTGCTGGACGAAGCCGGCTATACGGAAGTGGAAACACCCATCCTTCAATCCATTCCCGGCGGAGCAAGCGCACGCCCTTTCATAACCCACCACAACTCGCTGGACATTGACCTCTACCTGCGCATCGCTACCGAGCTTTATCTGAAGCGGCTCATCGTAGGCGGTTTTGAGGGTGTGTACGAAATCGGAAAGAATTTCCGCAACGAGGGCATGGACAAGAACCACAACCCGGAATTCACCTGCATGGAGCTGTACGTGCAATACAAGGACTACAACTGGATGATGAGTTTCACCGAGAAACTGCTCGAACGCATCTGCGTGGCGGTGAACGGCTGTCCGGAGACCACTATCGACGGAAAGACCATCAGCTTCAAGGCTCCCTACCGCCGTCTGCCCATCCTGGATGCCATCAAGGAGAAGACGGGTTACGACCTCAACGGCAAAGACGAAGAGGAAATCCGCCAGGTGTGCCGCGAACTCAACATGGAGATTGACGAAACCATGGGCAAGGGCAAGCTGATAGACGAAATCTTCGGCGAGTTCTGCGAAGGTACGTTCATACAGCCTACGTTCATCACCGACTATCCGGTAGAGATGAGCCCGCTGACCAAAATGCACCGCAGCAAACCGGGACTGACCGAACGCTTCGAACTGATGGTGAACGGCAAAGAGCTTGCCAACGCATACAGCGAGCTGAACGACCCCATCGACCAGGAAGAACGCTTCAAGGAGCAGTTGAAACTGAGCGAGAAGGGAGACGACGAGGCAATGTTCATCGACCAGGACTTCCTGAAAGCATTGCAATACGGCATGCCGCCTACATCGGGCATCGGCATCGGCATCGACCGCCTGACTATGTTGATGACGGGACAGGCGTTTATCCAGGAAGTGCTGTTCTTCCCGCAGATGCGTCCCGAAAAGGTGGTTGCGAAAGACGCGCCTGCCAAATTCATGGAACTGGGCATTCAGGAAGAGTGGGTGCCGGTTATCCAAAAAGCAGGATACAACCTGGTTGGCGACATGAAGGACGTAAACCCGCAGAAGCTGCACATGGACATCTGCGGCATCAACAAGAAATATAAATTAGGACTGACAAACCCGACTGTGAACGAAGTTACCGACTGGGTCGGCAAGATTTAAGGATTAAAATAAAGAATTAAAGATAAGAGGAGGGTGAGAGGAAACTCCTTCACCCTCTTTTGATTTTTAATTATTAATTTCGATATGAAACTACCCGGTAAGATAGCCATTATGGGCGGAGGAAGTTGGGCCACTG
The DNA here is from genome assembly GCF_910578895.1 of uncultured Bacteroides sp. GTDB lineage: Bacteria > Bacteroidota > Bacteroidia > Bacteroidales > Bacteroidaceae > Bacteroides. The sequence continues at coordinate 27,616 of NZ_CAJTSC010000019.1, read as the reverse complement.
CCATTGCAAAAATGGTGTTGGCGCAAGAAGACACTATCAATTGGTATATGCGGCGCGATGACCGTATTACCGATTTCAAGCGTCTCGGTCATAACCCTGCCTACCTGACGGGCGTCAAGTTTGATACCAAGCGTATCAATTTCAACTCAAACATCAACGATGTAGTCAAGGAGTCGGACACGCTTATCTTTGTCACTCCTTCTCCTTATCTGAAAGCACACCTGAAGAAGCTGAAGACTAAAATCAAGGATAAATTCATCATCACCGCCATAAAAGGCATCGTGCCCGATGACAATGTGATTGTATCGGAATACTTCACGAAAGAATATGGCGTGCCTGCCGAGAACATTGCCGTGCTGGCAGGTCCCTGTCATGCGGAGGAGGTTGCATTGGAGCGGCTTTCCTATCTCACGATAGCTTGTCCCGACATAGACAAGGCGGACAAGTTCTCACGCCGTCTGGCAAATTCGTACATCAAGACTTCTGTCAGCAATGACGTGGCAGGCATAGAGTACGGTTCCGTGCTCAAGAATGTATATGCCATTGCCGCAGGCATTTGCAGCGGGCTGAAATATGGCGACAATTTCCAGGCTGTGCTCATGTCCAACGCCATACAGGAGATGAACCGCTTCCTGCAAACCGTGCATCCGCTGAACAGAAACGTCAGCGATTCTGTTTATCTGGGTGATATGCTGGTGACGGGATACTCCAACTTCAGCCGTAATCGCACGTTCGGAACGATGATAGGCAAAGGATATTCCGTAAAAAGTGCGCAAATAGAGATGGAAATGATAGCCGAAGGTTATTACGGAACCAAATGTATCAAGGAAATCAACAAGCATTATCACGTGAACATGCCGATACTGGATGCCGTATACAACATCTTGTATGAGCGTATCTCGCCGATGATTGAAATCAAATTGCTGACGGATTCGTTCCGGTAGTCCCCCCCTGCCGCATCCCCCCATCCCGGTAAGGAAGGAGGGAGGAAAGGAAGAAGAGAACCGGGAAGCATAACAGAGAAAAGATTAAGATAAGCAGATGTTGAAAACCGGTTTATATCATTGGCACTTACAACAAATACATTATTATATAACCCAAAGAGCATGTGGCAAGTCTCGGACAGCAGTATCATTCTGTCATTCCGGACCTGGTGAAGACCAAGCCTAAGTGACAGAGCAAAATGACAACTTGCTTCAGCCTTGGCACACACCTCTTGAAAATTAAAATATTATGATTAACTTGAACATCGAAAAAACTCTTGGATTCATTTCCAAAGAAAATGTTTCCGCCTACGAATCCCAAGTCAAGGCTGCACAGGAAGCATTGGAAAACGGTACCGGCAAAGGCAATGACTTCTTAGGCTGGTTGCATCTTCCCTCTTCCATTACAAAAGAGCACTTGGCAGACCTGAAAGCTACCGCACAGGTGTTGCGTGAGAACTGCGACGTGGTGGTGGTTGCCGGAATTGGCGGAAGCTACCTCGGCGCACGTGCCGTTATCGAGGCTTTGTCAAACAGCTTCACATGGTTGCAAGACAAGAAATCCGGTCCGGTTATCCTGTATGCGGGCCACAACATCGGCGAAGATTATCTGTACGAACTTACCGAATACCTGAAAGAGAAGAAATTCGGTATCATCAATATCTCCAAATCGGGAACTACCACTGAAACGGCTTTGGCTTTCCGCCTGCTGAAAAAGCAGTGCGAAGACCAACGCGGCAAGGAAATGGCGAAAAAAGTCATCGTTGCCGTTACGGATGCCAAGAAGGGTGCTGCCCGCATCACGGCAGACAATGAAGGCTACAAATCTTTCATCATCCCCGACAACGTAGGCGGCCGTTTCTCCGTACTCACTCCGGTAGGCCTGCTGCCTATCGCCGTTGCAGGCTTCGACATCGAGAAGCTGGTAGCCGGTGCGGCAGCCATGGAAAAGGCGTGCGGACAGGATGTTCCGTTTGCAGAAAATCCGGCAGCCCTCTATGCAGCCACCCGCAACGAACTTTACAAGAACGGCAAGAAGATTGAAATCCTCGTAAACTTCAACCCCAAGTTGCACTACGTCAGCGAATGGTGGAAGCAACTCTACGGTGAGTCCGAGGGTAAGGAGAACAAGGGCATCTTCCCCGCGTCCGTGGACTTCTCCACCGACCTGCACTCTATGGGACAATGGATTCAGGAAGGCGAACGTACCATCTACGAAACCGTGATTTCCGTAGAAAAGACCCAGTACTCCCTGCAAGTTCCTTCGGATGAAGCCAACCTGGACGGCCTGAACTTCCTTGCCGGCAAGCACGTGGACGAAGTGAACAAAATGGCGGAACTCGGCACACAATTGGCACACGTAGATGGTGGCGTGCCCAACATGCGCGTCGTTATTCCCGCACTGAACGAAGAGAGCATCGGCGAATTGCTCTATTTCTTTGAGAAAGCATGCGGCATCAGCGGTTACCTTTTAGGCGTCAATCCGTTCAACCAGCCGGGTGTAGAGGCTTATAAAAAGAATATGTTCGCCTTGCTGAACAAGCCGGGCTACGAAGAAGAGTCCAAGGCTATCCAGGCAAGACTGTAACAGTCGGCTCAAACACAGAGACACAGAGGTACAGAGTTTTCATGGATTTATTTCCCTTATATCTTTGTATCTCTGTGTTTCTGTATTCTAAAACAGTGCCCTGAAAAAAGGTTTTATTCAATTCTTAATCTTTAATTTTCAATTTTCCAAGTGTTTAAAGAATCAATCTCCCGCTATTTAAAAGAGCACGGACACTCCGGCATCCAACTGAAGGCTGTCCTGTTCGACATGGACGGAGTCCTGTTCAATTCCATGCCCTATCATGCCGATGCGTGGCACAAGGTAATGGAACGTCACGGCCTGCACCTGAGCCACGAAGAAGCTTACCTGCACGAGGGACGCACCGGAGCCGCCACAATCAATCTTGTATATCAACGGCAATACGGCAAGGACGCCACCACCGAAATGATAGAAAGTATCTATGCCGAAAAAAGCGAAGAGTTCAACAAGCATCCCGAGCCCGAACCTATGCCCGGTGCCTGGGAAGTGCTACAAAAAATAAAAGCGGAAGGCTTGACACCTATATTAGTGACCGGCTCCGGCCAACACTCTTTGCTGAACCGCCTTGCCCATCATTTTCCCGGCATGTTCCAACGCGAACGTATGGTAACCGCCTTTGACGTAAAATACGGCAAGCCCAATCCCGAACCTTATCTTATGGGACTGGAAAAGGCGGGTGTAAAACCCAATGAAGCCATTGTCGTTGAAAATGCCCCTATCGGCGTGCAGGCAGGAACAGCGGCGGGAATATTCACTGTTGCCGTCAATACCGGTCCGTTAGACGGGCAGGTGCTATTGGATGCGGGAGCCAATCTGCTATTCCCTTCCATGCAGGCTTTCTGTGACAATTGGGAAGGAATGCGGAAGACGTTCGCACAGTAAGAGTAAAGAGAATGAAATAAAAGTCCGATTAACGAATAACCTCCCTTTGCAAAGATTGCAAAGGGAGGTTTTTCGTTAAGTGACCCCGGTGCGATTCAAACGCACGACCTTCAGAACCGGAATCTGACGCTCTATTCACTAAGCTACGGAGCCTTAATCGCTTAATCGGATGCAAAAGTAGAAAAAATCTCTGCATATTCCTAATGTTCCTACATTTTTTCTTTCTATTCCGCGAAGAGCGCTCGTGCTGTTATTTTGAGAGCACAAAACGAATATATACAAACAATTTGTTATTTTTTTACTTGAAACAAAAACAAGTATCAATATTATTTCTATCTTTGCCCAACAAATTAATAAAAGTTACAGAGATTAAACTTATGAGCTACCTGATAAAACCCGAAGGATACAAACCTTTATTGGACTTAAAACAGACGGAATTAGGTATTAAACAGATTAAGGAGTTTTTCCAGCTGAACCTCTCCTCCGAACTTCGCCTGCGCCGTGTCACCGCCCCGCTCTTTGTGCTGAAAGGCATGGGTATCAATGATGATTTGAACGGCGTGGAGCGTGCCGTATCATTTCCCATCAAGGATTTAGGCGATGCCCAGGCAGAAGTGGTGCATTCGCTCGCCAAATGGAAACGGCTGACGCTTGCCGAATACCGCATCGAACCGGGATACGGAATTTATACCGACATGAACGCCATCCGAGCGGATGAGGAACTGGGCAACCTGCACTCCCTATATGTAGACCAATGGGACTGGGAGCGCGTCATCACCGAACAAGACCGCAACATCGATTTCCTGAAAGAAATCGTCACCCGCATCTACGCGGCAATGGTCCGTACGGAGTACATGGTATATGAAATGTATCCGCAAATCAAACCCTGCCTGCCACAGAAACTGCACTTTATCCATGCGGAAGAGCTACGCCGAATGTATCCTAATTTAGAGCCGAAATGCCGGGAGCATGCCATTGCCCAAAAGTTCGGTGCCGTGTTCATCATCGGCATCGGCTGCAAACTGAGCGACGGCAGGAAACACGACGGACGCGCCCCGGACTACGACGACTACACCACTTCCGGCCTGAACGGCCTGCCCGGATTGAACGGCGACTTATTATTGTGGGACGATGTGCTTCAACGCAGCGTGGAACTCTCCTCAATGGGTATCCGCGTAGACAAAGAAGCCCTGCAACGCCAGCTCGCGCAAGAGGGAGAAGAGAAACGGCTGGAACTCTATTTCCACAAGCGTTTGATGGGAGACGCCCTGCCCTTGTCTATCGGAGGCGGCATCGGTCAATCCCGCCTATGTATGTTCTATCTGCGTAAAGCGCATATCGGAGAGATACAAGCCAGCATCTGGCCCGAAGAGATGCGCTCGGAATGCAAGGCGCACAACATACACCTCATTTAGCATATTCCCCCCAAACCTCCCGGCAACAGGGCTCACAGGAAAGTACAGCACGCCCCCCCCTGTTCAGACGGAAGGACAGAAAAACAAAAGAGCATAAGCCATCGCACCATCAGTATCCCCTGCATCGTTTGCGTCCTTATGCTCTTTTTGTCTGAAAATAATATCAAAAAAACTCCATGCACTTCTGCACGTCCTATGATGAAATATTCGTACCTTAGCGACCGAAACCATTAACACTTCCTATTATGAATGTTCAAATTGAAGATAGCTGGAAAGCCCATTTGCAACCCGAATTTGACAAAGACTACTTTCACACGCTAACGGACTTCGTCCGTGAAGAATATGGGAAATGCACCGTATATCCGCCGGGAAAACTGATATTCAATGCTTTCAACTTATGCCCTTTTGATAAGGTAAAGGTAGTAATCATAGGCCAGGATCCGTATCATGGTCCCGGACAAGCACACGGGCTTTGCTTTTCCGTGAACGACGGCGTCCCTTTCCCGCCCTCCTTAGTCAACATCTTCAAGGAAATCAAACAAGACATCGGCACGGACACGCCGCCTACCGGCAATCTGACCCGTTGGGCGGAACAAGGCGTGTTAATGCTCAACGCCACCCTCACCGTACGCGCCCATCAAGCCGGTTCGCATCAAAACCGTGGTTGGGAAACATTTACGGATGCCGCCATCCGCATCCTTGCCGAAGAACAGGAACACCTGGTCTTCATATTATGGGGGGCTTACGCACAGCGGAAAGGGGCTTTTATAGACCGCAACAAGCACTTGGTGCTGACATCGGCACATCCCTCTCCGCTCTCCGCATACAACGGCTTCTTCGGAAACAAACACTTCAGTAAAGCCAATGAATATCTGAAAACATACGGCAAAGAAGAAATAAAGTGGTGAAATGAATTTATCATTTCACCACTCTGCCATCTTATTGCCTGTTGATCAGTACCACTGGATATTGCTCTGCGTCTGGCTTCTCTGCTCCCACTTCAGGTCTTGCAGGATACTTGCATTGGCGCGAATGGTGAAATTATAATATTTCCACATTCCGAAAGGAGAAAGACTTGCCGACATACTGAAACAGTGCAGGTCGCGCGTGATATTAAAGGTGGTCTGCACTATCTTCTTAGCCTCGAAGTCGTAACCGGAGTTAAAGCTTACCGCCCACTTATTGGAGAGTTTCACATTGCCGGAAGCGCTCAGGTTATGAGTATAGCGGTAGGGGTAACGCATCGTTTTCCGATTGATGGGCTTTGAAGCGTCCTCGGATATATTGAAGCTGTAATTAAAGTTCAAAGACCACGGCATTTTGAACACCTGATAACCGTCGGAATCGACAGCCGCCTTTTCGACCTTCTTCTTCGGAATGCCGCTATCGCCGGAACCCTCTTCCGCATCCTCTCCCTCCTCGGAACCCGTTTTGTCTTCCTTCTCTTTTTCAGAACTGCCAATGCCGCTCAGTTTCTCCTTCCACTTTTTCCATGTGTCATTATTAAAGGTGTAACTGAATGAGGACCCGTATCCCTGGAAGATACCGAAACGTCCGTACGACCATTCCGTACGATCATTAGGCACTACCCTGCCGTCCTTATCGAACTTATAGCCGTATGTCTTGAACGAAGAACTCATGCTGAACGTATAGTTCTTGCTCAATTTCAAACGCAAGTTCAATCCGAGGTCGCTCCACGGACGTGTTGCGGCAGCCATATTGTAACTGATGTTGGCACCCAGCTCGTCAATCAGGCTGACCTTCTTCACAGTATCTTTCTTGCTGTTGTAATACTTCATCTCCAGGTTGTTGGAGATACTGAAGTTTATACTTCCCTGCCTGCCTCTTCCCGGCACATCGAACGCCTGTCCCGAATAAGGGGAATAGACAATCGTGTCGCGTCTTCCGTCCGCATAATTCTTAATATAGGATTCATAATAGCCATAACGCGAAGAGCCGAAATCGGGAGCGGCGCTTATGCTTACCGACGGAGTTATGATATGGCGGATCTGTATCTTCTTCTTAGGAAGAAAAATCGGATTATACATGCCATATATCTTTGTATTGACGCCCAGGCTGGCATTGTAGTTATACACACGATGAAAACCGTAAACCGTATCGGTAGCCACTTCCCTGCCGCTTCCGTTGCCGGCGTTGGCGTCCCAGTCCTTCATCACCTTGCGCGTGTACCAACGTTCCGTATAGTTGACGGAGGGCGTCACATTGAAGTACTTGAACAGCGTGAAGGTGGCACTGACAGGTATCTCGTGCTTCATGCCGTTCTTCCAGTCCTTTATCAGGTTCGACTTGAACAGCAGGTTGTCCTTGGTCTGGATGCTGTTGGTGAGACGGCCTGTATAGCGTACCGAAATCTTCTCGTACCATCTTTCCTCGCCCGCCGCTTTCTTTCGTTTGAAAGGATAAAGAGTGGCCAAAGAGATATTCAGGTCGGGCAACGTGACGTTGACCGAAGAGTCTCTCATGGTCTGCGCTATATTGGTAGTAGCCGCAACCGTCAGTTTCCTGTCAAAGAAATAGCGGGAATAGCTGATGCTCGAGGTTTTCGTATTCTGCGACATGGCATTGGAGTTGTACATGTTTCCGATGTTGGTACGCTCGTAGCTGCTGGTCGCAAAGTTCACGCTGGCAGAGAATGTCTGATTGGGATTTGCCTTCGCATCCTGCCTGTGCGACCACACAATCTTGAAGTCCTTGGCAACGGAATAGTCCGGCAAGCCCTTATCACCGGTCTTGGTCACCTGATAGCTTGCCTGAAACAGACCGGAATATTTATACCGTTTGATATAATTGGACTCGGCATTCAAAGCCCAGGAACCTTTCGTGAAGATATCCGCCCTCAACTTCAGGTCCATCTTGTCGCTGATGGCGAAATAATATCCGCCGTCCGTCAAGCCGAAACCACGGCTGGAGTCGTCCATATAGGTAGGCATGAGGAAACCGGACGAATAACTGCTTGAGAACGGGAAAAAGAAGAACGGCACGGCAAGCGGCAAAGGCACATCCTCGACCACCAGGTAAGCGGGTCCCGTCACCACGTTCTTTTTAGGACGCACCTTGGCGTATGTCATCTGCATGTAAAAGTGCGGATGCTCATGGTGGTCGCAAGTGGTGTATCGCCCGCTCTTCATGTACAGTTCGTCGTTCGCTCCCTTCTTCGCATTGTTTCCGGTCACGTAGCCCTCGCCCTGCTGGCTGACCACATTGCTTATAATGCCCCTCTTGCTCTTGAAGTTGTAACGGATCGTATTAGTCTCGTACGGAGTTTCCCCGTCTTTGAAGACCGGCGTCCCCTTCTTCACCCCCAGGGAGTCTTCCACCCCGTGGGCATACACCGTACTGCTATCCATATTCATGGTGATGACATCCGCCGCCAGTTCTATCTGCTGGTAATTTACCTTTCCCTGCCCGTACAGATGCGCATATCCCCCTTGGGCAAATACGATGGAATCGTTTGCCTCATAGGTGACCGGAGCGTCCAAAGGCTGTTTCTTCTTGCCGGAAACAGCCGCCGTATCCATCTGCAGGGAGTCTCCCTGCAACGTATCGCGCACTCCCCGCCTGCGGGAAATCCTTCCCCGTTGTCCGGTAGAATCGTTCTGCAAGGAGTCCACCCGCCCTCTTTCGGGCGACACAACATCCCGCCTGCGGCGTTGCGAAACTGCCTCACCGGAAAGAAAAAGCAAGACGAATAGTAGTATGAATGATATGAATGTATTTGCTTTCAATGGCGTCATTAACTAATAGTTTGCGCTTGAAGGGGCAAAAGTACATAATTTATACGGATAATCTCTCTTTTTAAAGAAATTTAGATTGCGGCGGCACGGCTTTTCCATTGAAGCGCCACGCTCATTTTTCAAGCGCGGATTTGGCGGATTCGGCGCATAAAGCGGATTATTTAGAGCCTGTTTAAATTTTATTCAGCACTGTTTTGAGAGTTCTTTTCGAGGATGTTTTTCTATTTTCAGGAGGAGCATAGCGGACTATGTGACGAATAAAAAGAGGAAAACAGACCGGAAAGAAAATCAAAAGAAGCTAAAGAAAAACTTTTTGAAGAAAATTTAAACAGGCTCTAAAGTCGGTGTCAGTCTGCGTAGTCTGTGGTGAGTCTTTTTTAATACCTTTTGAATTATGAAAGTATTAGTCGCAACAGACAAACCGTTTGCCAAAGTTGCAGTAGACGGTATTCGCAAGGAAATTGAAGCAGCGGGTTATGAACTTGTTTTGCTGGAAAAATATGGCGATAAGGCAAAATTGCTGGAAGCCGTGAAAGATGCCAACGCCATCATCATCCGTAGCGATGTCATTGATGCCGAGGTGCTGGATGCAGCCAAAGAACTGAAAATCGTGGTACGTGCCGGTGCGGGTTATGACAATGTAGACCTGGCTGCCGCCACGGCTCATGGCGTGTGTGTGATGAACACTCCGGGACAGAACTCCAATGCCGTGGCAGAACTGGCTTTCGGGCTTATGGTAATGGCTGTCCGCAATATGTACAACGGTACTTCCGGTACGGAACTGATGGGCAAGAAACTGGGTATCCATGCATACGGCAATGTGGGTCGTAATGTGGCGCGTATCGCCCGAGGTTTCGGTATGGAGATTTTTGCATTCGACGCTTTTTGCCCGAAAGAGGTTATCGAGAAAGACGGTGTGAAAGCCGTGGCTTCTGCCGAGGAACTTTATGCGACATGTGATGTTGTCTCTCTGCACATTCCCGCCACGGCAGAAACCAAGAACTCTATCAACCATGCTTTGGTGAACAAGATGCCGAAAGGTGGCCTGCTGGTAAATACCGCCCGCAAGGAAGTCATCAATGAGGCCGAACTTATCCAATTGATGGAAGAGCGTAACGACTTGAAGTACATGACCGACATCATGCCCGCAGCCCACGAAACATTTGCAGCGAAGTTTGCCGGACGTTATTTTTCTACACCAAAGAAGATGGGTGCCCAGACTGCCGAAGCCAATATCAATGCCGGTATTGCTGCAGCCAAGCAGATTGTAGGGTTCTTGAAGGAGGGGTGTGAGAGGTTTAGAGTAAACTAATCAAATGTCATTTTAGATTTCTGATTTCAACTATGCAGACAAATCAAACATACGAGAAAGCTCTTGATTTTGCAGTGCGTATTGTGGGACTATATCAATATCTCGTTACTACTAAATGCGAGTATGTGATGAGTAAGCAAATATTGAGATGCGGAACATCAATAGGGGCTAATATCAGTGAGTCAATGTCTGCTGAGTCTACAAGTGACTTTATTCATAAGATGTCTATATCACTTAAGGAAACCAGAGAAACAATCTTTTGGTTGGCACTTCTTAATAGGTGTAACTATTTATCTGATTCTCAGTTTCAATCAATCAATGAAGATTGTTTTCAATTGAAAAAGATATTGTCTTCTATAATATTGACTTCTAAGAAGAAAATGCAGAACAAAGAGTGGAAAAAATGAAATCTAAAATTTAAAATCATAAATCTTAATCATGGCAACAATTAAACCTTTTAAGGGCATCCGTCCCCCGCAGGACCTGGTGGAGCAGGTAGCTTCCCGCCCATACGATGTTCTGAACTCCGCCGAAGCGCGCGCCGAAGCGGAAGGTAACGAGAAATCCTTGTATCATATCATTAAGCCCGAAATAGATTTTCCTGTGGGCACGGACGAACACGACGAACGTGTCTATCGGAAAGCTGCCGAGAACTTCCGGATGTTTCAGGACAAAGGCTGGTTGGTGCAGGACGACAAGGAGAACTACTACGTATATGCCCAGACCATGAACGGCAAGACGCAGTATGGTTTGGTTGTGGGCGCGTACGTGCCCGACTATATGAACGGTGTCATCAAGAAGCACGAACTTACCCGTCGCGACAAGGAAGAAGACCGCATGAAGCATGTCCGTGTGAACAATGCCAATATCGAACCCGTATTCTTTGCTTATCCCGATAATGCTGCGCTGGATGCTGTCATAGCCCGCTACACGGCTCAGAAACCCGTTTACGACTTTATCGCTCCGGGTGACGGTTTCGGACATACCTTCTGGATTATCGACAAGCAGGAAGATATTGATGCCATAACCCGGGAGTTTGCCCGAATGCCTGCGCTCTATATTGCAGACGGACATCACCGCAGTGCCGCCGCAGCGCTGGTGGGTGCGGAGAAAGCTGCGCAAAACTCCAATCATCGCGGAGACGAGGAGTACAACTACTTCATGGCGGTTTGTTTCCCCGCCAATCAGCTGACTATCATCGACTACAATCGTGTGGTGAAGGACCTGAACGGTATGGTTCCCGAACAATTTTTGGCTGCCGTAGGCAAGAACTTCATAGTGGAGGAGAAAGGGACGGAAATCTATAAACCGGCAGGTCTGCATAATTTCTCCCTTTACTTGGACGGCAAGTGGTACAGCCTTACCGCCAAACCGGGTACTTACAACGACAATGATCCTATCGGAGTGCTGGACGTTACCATTTCGTCCAACCTGATATTGGATGAAATTCTCGGCATCAAGGATCTCCGCTCTGACAAGCGTATTGATTTTGTCGGCGGTATCCGCGGCTTGGGCGAATTGAAGAAGCGGGTGGACAGTGGCGAGATGAAGGTGGCTTTGGCGCTGTATCCCGTCTCTATGAAACAACTGATGGACATTGCCGATACCGGTAATATCATGCCTCCCAAGACAACTTGGTTTGAACCGAAACTGCGTTCGGGACTGGTTATTCACAAACTGGACTGAACGGATTGATACAAAAGGAAGGGGATGCCAATATTGAAACAATAGCTGATTTCAATATTGGCATCCCCGTCTTTTTATTCGGAACTTCAAACGCTCAGGAATGATGTTTGAAGTATTGTCTTCTCATCCACCGGTCGAACAGGATGAAAAGCGGCACCGCTAAAACCAGCAGGAGATAGAACGAAGGTATCCGGATGTTTTCCGGCTGCGGAAAGGCGATAGGGGTGAATATTTCCCGGATGCTGTTGCCGAAGTACCGAACCGTGCCTGCCGCACTGATACCTATCAAGAAGATGGCGGCGGCGATAGTTGCCCATAAGGTTCTTCTTTCCGCTTTCCTTTCGCGCAGGCGTGCGGCTTCTTCTATCTTCCGCATGGTGCGGTAGGCAAAGTTGGACGGCAAGTGGAAAACTGTCTGTTGCTTCTCGACCGCTCTCTTCAATCCTCTGTCTTTTGTTTCTTCGTTCATATATCTTCTTGTTTCATCAAAACATAAATTTTTTTGCGTATACGGTGTAACTTCACTTTGGTGTTGCTTTCCGTCAGTCCCAAGATAAGGGCAACCTCATTCAATGCCTTGCCCTCGTAATAAAACAGGTTTATCAGTGCCCATTCTTCGGCATTGAGTTGTCCGATGGCCCTGTTCAGCCTGGCAATCTGTTCTTCCCTTTCGTCATTCAAGGCTTCGTCCACTTGGGTGTCCGAAATGCCGGCAAGCAGGGCATCGTCCATGACAAAGGTATCGAATTTTTTCTTTCGTGCGCACGATATGGCGGTGTTGTACGCAATCGAGTAAATCCATGTTGAAAAAGAGCTGTTCCCCTTAAAAGACGAAAGATGCCGGAACGCCTTTAGGAAAATGTCTTGAGTCAGTTCCTCGGCATCCTCCTGGTTGGAGACGACACGCACCACCAGGGTGAATACCTGCTGCCCGTATGTGTTGAGAAAATATTCGTACAGAGCCGTTTCTCCCTTCAGGATGCGTTGAATGATATGTAGTTCGTCGTCTTTCATTTTGTCTGTTAGACGCAGGTTCGCTTCTCCGGTTACAGGTTTTCCGAAAAAAAAATTCCGAAGAAGTGTAACCTCATGCAGGCTGTCGCGTCTAAAGGGTACAAAGAAACAAATTTACTCATTTAAAACGAAACGAATATGATGGATTTTATTATGATGCCGGTGATGCTGGCAATTGTTACTTTAGGCATTTACAAACTGTTTGAACTGTTTGTCTGCAAGAAAGAGCGGATTATGCTGATTGAGAAGATGGACGTGCGCGGACTTCTTCCTCAAATGGATATGCCTAAATTGCATGGGGGAAGTTTTTCATTCTCCGCTTTGAAGATAGGATGTCTGCTGGCAGGCATGGGACTCGGGTTGCTGCTGGGCTATCTTATCTGCTATACCACCATTCCCGACTATCTCGCAAGTAAGGATTGGAGACGGTTTAGAGAGACTGCCTCACTGATTTATGGAGCTTGCGTGCTGGGATTTGGCGGAATAGGGCTGATAGTGGCTTTCATTGCGGAATTGAAACTGAACAAACGGAATTAAGGTAGCAGACGGATATGAGCAGAAAAGAAGAATACAGGCTAAAGAACGAACAGTTCCTGCAAAACCTGCGTGCCGAAGAAGGAATCAGAGAATTGGGTGCCGGCGTGCTTTGCCGTGTGCTGGAGAGCGGGCAGGGGAGTGCTGCTCCGCGTTCTGGCAGCGTAGTGTCGGTGCATTACAAAGGAACACTCATCAACGGCAGGGAGTTTGACAACTCCTGGAAGCGTAATTGCCCGGAAGCTTTCCGCCTGAACGAAGTAATCGAGGGCTGGCAGATAGCCTTGCAGCAGATGCACGTAGGAGACCACTGGATAATCTACATCCCTTATGCCGTGGGATACGGCACACGTACCAGCGGACCTATTCCCGCTTTCTCCACTCTGGTGTTTGAGGTAAAGCTGCTGGGAATTGCCTGAGGTGGCGTGAACAATCCTTCTTCTTCATACGTTACATACATAGAGCCCGTGCGAATTCAGTTCCGCATGCTTTTGGAATTCTCAAAAGGAAGTGAATAAAAAACTTTTTGAAGAGAAATTGAACGGGCTCTGATAACTTAAACTTTAACGATAGGTATGAAACAGGAAAAGAAGAACAAGGAGTGCGATGCCATTGGCACCTCCCTTACGCCGGAGCAGCCGGCAAACGGAAACGGGAAAGAGACAGTGCCCGGACAACAAATCGGGCTGTATGGCAATGCCGATAAGAAAGATGTCAGCCAGATGGTCAAGATGCTCAACCCGGGCAAGCACAGCATGGAAAGCAGAGGATAATCCTCTGCTTTTATTTTATCCCCTTGCCGGATAGATTGCACCGCGATGTTTTGTATCTTTGCCGGGAAATACGAAACGGAATACGAAAACATCGAAAGACGGTAGCGAATGTCACGAAACGGAGACCTCACCCAAGGGGGAATAACGAGTACGCTGTTGCGTTTCACCTTGCCCATGCTGGCAGGTTCGTTGTTGCAACAGTGCTATAACATAGCCGATACGCTGATTGTAGGGCAATGTATCGGTGCGGATGCCCTGGCGGCGGTAGGCTCGGCATATACGCTGATGGTATTTCTCATATCCGTCCTGCTTGGTTTGTCTATCGGCAGCGGTACGGTATTTTCGCTGCACTACGGTGCGGGAAACGGTTCCGCCTTGCGCCGTAGCATTTTTGTGTCGTTCGTGCTGATAGCTACGGTCACATGCGTGCTGAATGTGGCGGCGTTTGTATGGTTGGACCCTATCCTCCGCTTGCTGCAAGTGCCGCAGGACATTTACGGCATGATGCGTAGTTACCTGTGGATAATTTTCTGCGGCATCGTCTTTACGTTTATCTATAATTTCTATGCGGCGCTCCTGCGTGCCGTGGGCGATTCCGTCACTCCCCTTTGGTTTCTTGCCGTTTCCGTTGTGCTGAACATTGTGTTCGACCTCTTCTTCATCCTGCAATTGGGATGGGGCATCGAGGGAGCCGCTATAGCTACCGTTGTGGCACAGGGAGTTGCCGCTGCGGGAATCATGTTCTATACCCGTGGAAAACGCCCGGAGTTGCGGCTGCATCGCCAAGATATGCGTTTTGACCGTTGCAGCCTGAAAGAGATAGTCTCTTTCTCCACACTGACCTGCGTGCAGCAGTCGGTGATGAATTTCGGTATACTGATGATACAAGGGCTCGTCAACAGTTTCGGTACAGCCGTCATGGCGGCGTTTGCCGCTGCCGTCAAGATAGACTCCTTCGCATATATGCCCGTGCAGGAGTTTGGAAATGCTTTTTCCACTTTCATTGCACAGAACTTCGGGGCAGAGCGTTACGAACGTATCCGCCGGGGTGTCCGCAGTGCGTTTCTTACTACGGTGGTGTTTTCGCTGATAGTCTCCATACTTGTGTTTGCCTTTGCGGAACCGTTGATGCTGGTTTTTGTCCGTCCGTCCGAGGTGGAGATACTTGCCATGGGAGTGGAATATCTGCGCATCGAGGGTGCGTTCTATGGCGGCATCGGCATCCTGTTTTTGCTCTACGGCTATTACCGTGCCATCCGTAAGCCGGCAATGTCGGTGGTGCTTACGGTGATTTCGTTGGGCACCCGCGTGGTGCTTTCCTATGTGCTTGCCGCCATTCCGTCTGTCGGAGTGACGGGCATTTGGTGGTCTATACCTATCGGGTGGTTGCTGGCAGATGTGGTAGGGATATGTTATTATAACTCTTCTAATTCCCTTAAATGAAAAAACTGTGGTGCATTTGTGAGGTAAAACCGAAAAGGTGTACAACGTATGCCTAAAAGCGGTATCTTTGCGCCCGGTTTTCAGAAAGAGATATTGCCATGACAAGTGAACGTCTTAAAGGATTTACTTACGGTGCCATTGCCGCCGCCAGTTACGGAATGAATCCGTTGTTTGCATTGCCTTTGTATGGGGCGGGGATGAATGTGGATTCCGTCCTGTTCTACCGCTATTTTTTCGCAGTAGTGATGTTGGGCATCCTGATGAAAGTGAAGAGGCAATCCTTTGCCTTGAAGAAGGCCGACATACTTCCGTTGGCGGTAATGGGACTGCTGTTCTCCTTTTCTTCCTTCTTTCTGTTCGAGAGCTATAACTATATGGATGCAGGCATCGCGTCCACCATCCTGTTTGTTTATCCGGTGCTGGTGGCTGTCATCATGGCGGTGTTCTTTCACGAGAAGGTCTCTTTTATTACGATGTTTTCCATTGCGCTGGCGTTTACGGGTATCTCTTTGCTGTATGAGGGTGGAGACGGAAAGACGCTGAGCACGTTGGGAGTGCTGTTTGTCATCCTCTCTTCGCTGACGTATGCCATATATATAGTAGGGGTGAACCGTTCTTCCCTGAAAGACCTGCCCACGGCAAAGCTTACTTTCTATGCCTTGCTGTTCGGCATCAGCATTTACGTGGTCCGTCTGGATTTCTGCACGGCTCTGCAGCCTGTCCCTTCCCCGGTGTTATGGGTCAATGTTCTTTCGCTGGCTCTGTTTCCTACTATCATTTCATTGATTATGATGACACTTTCCATTCATCGCATAGGCTCTACGCCGGCTGCCATTTTGGGAGCGCTGGAGCCTGTGACGGCGCTGTTCTTCGGAGTAGTGGTGTTTGGCGAGCAACTCACCCCGCGCATTATGTTTGGCGTACTGATGATACTGTCTGCCGTAACCTTGATAATCGCGGCGAGACCGTTGTTGGAATTGGCGAAGAAACACATCCGTTGAACGTTTTTTTTGACAGTTATCCAAAGGCGGATAGCAAAAAGTGTAGTATCTTTGCGGCATGAGTGAAGATACGTATAAAACCATTGCCGCCCCGTCCGAAGGAATATATACCGAGAAGCGCAGCAAGTTTATTGCCGTTGCCTTGCCGGTGCGTACGGTTGAAGAAGTAAAGGCGCATCTGGAAACTTATCAGAAGAAATACTACGATGCCCGCCATGTGTGCTATGCCTATATGCTGGGGCATGAACGCAAGGATTTCCGTGCCAATGACAACGGAGAACCGTCCGGAACGGCAGGAAAACCTATCCTGGGACAGATAAACTCGAACGAGCTGACGGATATCCTGATTATTGTTGTCCGCTATTTCGGCGGTATAAAGTTGGGCACGAGCGGGCTGATAGTGGCGTATAAGGCAGCTGCCGCCGAAGCTGTCGCCGCTGCTTCCGTCATTGAGAAAACGGTGGACGAGACGGTGACCGTCCTCTTCGAATATCCTTTCATGAATGATGTGATGCGCATCGTGAAGGAAGAAGAGCCGGAAATGCTGGAACAGTCCTACGACATGGATTGCCGCATGACGCTCCGTATCCGTAAGTCGATGATGCCCAGGCTGAGGGCACGTTTGGAGAAAGTGGAGACTTTACGCTTTGAAGAAGCGTAAAGTCTTCGGGCTTCCTTTAACTCCCGATAGCTCCTCCAACTCTTTTATCAAATGGAAGAGTCGTGCTTCACCGATAGGTCGTTATAGTGTATCTTGCGGTGCGTTCCGTCGCAGAAAGGTTGCTTGGAAGAGCGCCCGCAACGGCAGAGGGCTATCCTGCCTTCCTTCATTGTCGCTCTGCCTTCCCTGTCTATCAGTTTGAAATTGCCTTCTACAATGAAAGGCCCGTTTGGCGTAGCCGTAACGGCTACCTTATTTTCTTCTTTTTCCATGTTCTCGTTTTTTATGTTTTACGTATCCGGTAGAACGTTTCCGTATGGAAATAGTTTGTTAATTCCATATCTTTTATATGGATTTACTTATCTTTGCACACTTATTTAACAAAAAATCGAGTTGATATGGCATTTGAAGCAACAAAGCGTGAACTGGGCGAGCTTTATACATTTTTCCGCTTGCTGGCGGACGGAAAGGTTTTTCTTGGCACTCCGAAGGCACAGAAAGATGATAAGAATTGCTGGCATATTGCGCTGATACAGAGAGAAGAACATGACGGTACGCGCCGTTACTATATCGAAGAGGAGGATGTGCGCATTGTCAGCGGCGTGATGGAGAAGGACGGCACGTTTGCCGCAACGGCAGGGAAAGAACCTGTTGTTTTTCCACGTGCTGACTTTGGCGATGCGGCGGAAATGATACTTTATCTGCTGAAGAACGGGCAAGGAGAGGAAGTGGAAGTGCCCGAAGGGCTGGAAGCTTTTCTGGATGCCGTGAACATCTACGATTTGGAGTCGAAGACGGACGACCGTACGGACTTCTCCATAGCCTTCTGGAGCGTGGACGCTCCGCTGACGGGCTTTGCCGTCCGTTGCCGCCTCAGCCGTATGAACCCGTTGCTGGACGGCGGGCGCACTGCCAACCTGAAACTGGAGCAAAGCGGGGTGAAGTTTGCCGTGCCCACGGTGAACAAGGTGAACGCCTTGCCCGAATCGCCTACGGAAGTTGCCGAACGCATGATGATGATTGAGCGTCTGGGCGGCGTGTTGAAGTATTCCGATGTTGCCGACCGTGTGTTCCGTTGCAACCTGCTGATGATAGACCTGCACTTTCCCCGCATGCTTGCCGAAATGGTGCGTATCATGCATCTGGACGGCATCACCCGCGTTGCCGAACTGACGGAACGCATCAAGGAGATAAATCCTTTGAAGATAAAGGACGAACTGATAAACAAACACGGCTTCTACGAGTTCAAGATGAAACAGTTCCTGCTGGCGCTTGCGTTGGGCATGCGTCCGGCAAAGATTTACAACGGTACGGATTCTGCCGTAGAGGGTATGTTGTTGACCAACGGAGAGGGTGAGGTGCTTTGCTACCATAAATCCGCCAAGCAGACTTTTACCGACTATCTTTATCAAAACACCCGTTTCGAGAAAGGTTCGGTGGATAAAGACAAATACGGTTTTCTGGAGCGGGAGAACGGGGTGTATTATTTTAAACTGAATGTAAAGATAGGGTTACTGAAAAGGTAACTTTAATACGCGGCTTTTGCATTCAAGGGAGTTAGAGGAGTTATCACTTCGTTAGAAGTCGTTAAAGTCGTTAAAGTAGTTAGAGCCGATACTCTTGCGTATGACATTGTCATAGAAGTATCGGCTTTAACTTCTAAGCCGACTTGGCGGCTGATAGCTCCTTTTAACTCCTCTAACTCCTCTGAATGAAAAAACCGTGTATTTAATTTCTCTTTTATCCTAAACAGGCTCTAAGATTCAAAACATCCGTAGCATGTAGGCAGCAACTTGCGGTCGCCCAGCGTGTTGTCCACACGTGCCACATTCACCCAGAACTTATTATCGCGGACGCTTTCTATCGGATATGCCGCTTTCTGTCGCGTGTAGCCGTGTTCCCACGTGTCGGCAACCACCTCATACTCGGGATGCGGTGCATTTACCAGTACATTGTCCGTCTTGTCCGCTTCGCCGCTCTTCACTTCCTGTATTTCCTGCCAAATGGACAGCATCACGTTGACGAAGTTGTCCAGTTCGGCAAGGCTCTCGCTTTCCGTCGGCTCTATCATCAGTGTGCCGTGAACGGGGAAGGAGAGGGTAGGCGCATGGTAACCGTAGTCCATCAGGCGCTTGGCGATGTCATTCTCGCTGATGCCCGTCTCTTCGTGCACCTTGCGGCATTCCAGTATCATTTCATGTCCCACAAAACCGTTTGCTCCGCGATAGACGATGCCGTAGGTCTCTTTGAAGCAAGCAGCCAGATAGTTGGCGTTCAGAATGGCAACCTTGGTGGCACGTGTCAGTCCTTCCGTGCCCATCATGCGGATGTAGCCGTAGGTGATAGGCAGGATGCCCGCGCTGCCGAAAGGAGCTGCCGATACTTGGTTGGCGGCACTGCCCGGCAGTTCGTGTCCCGGCAGGAACGGAACCAGGTGTTCCGCCACGCAGATAGGACCTACGCCCGGTCCGCCGCCGCCATGAGGTGATGCGAATGTCTTGTGCAGGTTCAGGTGGCATACGTCGGCACCGATAAATCCGGGATTGGTCAGACCCACCTGTGCGTTCATGTTGGCGCCGTCCATGTATACCTGCGCGCCGCAGGCATGGATAATCTTGCAAATCTCCACGATTTCCGTTTCGAAGATGCCATGCGTAGAGGGGTAGGTAATCATCAGGGCGGCAAGGTTGTCCTTGTTCTCCTCGGCTTTGGCGCGCAAGTCGTCCATATCCACATTGCCCTGTTCGTCGCAGGCGCAGGTGACGGTGGTAAAACCTGCCTGGACCGCCGATGCCGGATTGGTGCCGTGTGCCGATGCGGGTATCAACACCTTGTTACGGTGTCCCTGCCCGATACTTTCCTGATAAGCACGGATGACACGCAGTCCCGCATACTCTCCGGCAGCCCCGGAATTGGGTTGCAGGCTTACGCCGGCAAAGCCGGTGATAGTTTTCAGTTCTTCGCAGAGGTTACGGATAAGCTCGCGATAACCTTCCGCCTGCTCTTCGGGCACGAGCGGGTGCATGCCCATGAACTCCGGACGGCTGAGCGGCAGTAACTCTGCGGCAGCATTCAGCTTCATGGTGCACGAACCGAGGGAAATCATGGAGTGTGCCAATGAAATGTCCTTGCGGTCCAGCCGCTTGATGTAGCGCATCATTTCCGTCTCCGTGTGATACTTGTTGAACACTTCGTGCGTCAGGTATGCGCTTTGACGGCGGAACGATTGCGGAATGGTGCACTCTTCCGGGATGTCGGCGGCTTTGGTATAATCTTTTCCGGCGGCGATGCCGAAGATGGAGAGCAGTACGTTGACTGCCGCCAAGTCGGTGGTCTCGTCAATGCTCATGCCTACGTCGCCGTTATTGAAGTAGCGCAGGTTCACTTCCTTGCTTAGGGCGATGGTGCGGACTTGCTGTGCCGACACATTGTCGGGCAGCGCGAAGCGGAGCGTGTCGAAGTAACGGGCATTCGTCTGCCTGTAACCCAGTTTATTGATTTCTTTCTCCAAATATGCGGCGATACTGTGGATGCGTCCTGCAATGGCACGGATGCCTTCGGGACCGTGGTACACGGCATAGAAACCTGCCATAGTGGCAAGCAACGCCTGTGCCGTGCAGATGTTGGAAGTAGCCTTTTCGCGTTTGATGTGCTGCTCGCGGGTTTGCAATGCCATGCGGTAGCACAGTTTGCCGTATTTGTCTTTCGACCATCCGATGATGCGCCCCGGCATGTTGCGCTTGTACTCGTCGCGTGTGGCGAAGTAGGCTGCCGACGGACCGCCGTAGAACATCGGTGTGCCCAGCCGTTGGGTGGTTCCGAACACGATGTCCGCTCCCCATTCGCCCGGAGGGGTGAGCAGGGCAAGGCTCAGCAGGTCGGCGGCAACCGCCACTTTGCAGCCTGCGGCGTGTGCTTTCTTCACAAAAGAACGGTAGTCCTCTATGTTTCCTGCGGCGTTGGGATACTGCACGATACAGGCAAAAGTATCCGGCGCAAGCTCCGTTTCATCGTATCTGCCCGTCCGTATTTCGATGCCCTGCGGCACGGCGCGGGTGGTGATGACGGCAAGCGTCTGCGGGAACACGTTTTCGTCTACGAACACCACGTTGGCTCCCGCCTTCTGCATCTCGCGCGGGCGCAACGCATACATCATCGTCACGGCTTCGGCAGCGGCGGTAGCCTCGTCCAGCAAGGAACAGTTGGCAAGGGGCATGCCGGTGAGGTCGGTAACGGCGGTCTGGAAATTCAGCAGGGCTTCCAGCCGTCCTTGCGACACTTCCGTCTGATAGGGCGTGTAGGATGTGTACCACACGGGATTTTCGAATACGTTACGTTGGATGACGGCTGGTGTCACGGTGTTATACCAACCCATGCCGATGTAGGAGGTGTAGAGTTTGTTTTTGGCAGCCAGCTCTGCGATGTGCCGGCCGAACTCGTATTCGGTCATGGCTTCGGGCAGAGCCAGCGGTGCTTTCAGGCGGATATTCGCAGGGATGGTTTTATCAATCAGTTCGTCCAGACTTGCCACGCCGATTTTGCGGAGCATCTGTTCTTCGTCTTTCTTGCTGATGCCGATATGACGGTTAGCCAACAGGTCGTTTTTCATGTGTATTGTTCATTTAAAGTTAAGTACTGATGATAATTATCTGAAGAACGGGTTCTCCGCCTTCTCCGTGCCGATGGTCGTAGGCGCTCCATGCCCCGGATAGACAATCGTTTCGTTGGGAAGCGTGAACAGGCGGCTGCATATATGTTCTATCAGTTCGTCGAAGTTGCCGCCGGAGAGGTCGGCGCGGCCGATACTGCCTTGAAACAGCACATCGCCGGAGAACATGCAATGCTCCGCCGCACAATAGAACACCAGGCTGCCCGGCGAATGCCCCGGTACGTGGATGGCTTCCAGTTCCGTATGGCCGAAAGCGATGATGTCGCCGTCGTGCAGGTACGTGCCCAACGGCACGGGCTGCTCCTGCAATTGGAAGCCGAACATGCGGCTTTGCTTGGGTGCTTCGTCAATCCAGAATTCATCCGCCTGATTGGCTTCCGCTTTCAGCCCGAATTCTTTCAGCAGGAAGGGGTTGCCGAAGATGTGGTCCAGGTGCAGGTGTGTGTTCAGCAGGTGTTTCACGTTCAGCTTGTTGCTGATGATAAAGTTCTTTAAAGCCAGTTTTTCCTCGTCGTAGAAGCAACCGGGGTCTATAATTACGGCTTCGTTGGTATCGTCCCACAGTACGTAGCAGTTCTCCGGGAACATGTTGAATTCGAATCTCTTTATCTTCATAGGATTATGTTTACTGTAATAATTTCCTTTTTTATGTTTTGCTGCAGGGGTGTATACGGAAGAAACCTAAACATTGACTTTAGCGTTGCAAACCTCGACTTTAGGCGGCTGAAGGTCAACTTTACGGTTTCCGATGCTTACCTCTTATACCGATACGTACACCACCTTTTTGGTCTCGAAAAACTCTTCCTTGAAAAACTCTTTCAGGTCCCACATCGTGGTTTTGTTTTTTACGGGCATCGCTTCTTTCTCCAGCTCGCCGCCTTTCAGGCAGATGAGTCCGTTGGGCAGTGCGTTCTGCTGCTTGGGAGAAATGTTCTTTCGGATGATTTTCAGTAAATCGGCAAGAGGCATCACGGCACGGCTCACAACGAAGTCGAACACCTGCTTCTCCTCCTCGGCACGCGCGTGGCGGGTGGTTACGTTTTTCAGTCCGATGCTACCGGCTATCTCGGTGGCTACGCGCACTTTCTTGCCGATGCTGTCCACCAGGTGGAACTGCGTTTCGGGAAAGAGTATGGCAAGCGGGATGCCCGGAAATCCGCCCCCTGTGCCTAAGTCCATGATTTTCGTACCCGGTTTGAAACGGATTACTTTGGCTATGCCTAAGGAGTGGAGAACGTGATGTTCGTACAGGTTCTCGATATCTTTACGTGAAATGACGTTTATTTTGGAATTCCAGTCCGTGTAGAGATCGTAGAGTGCGGCAAACTGCCTTTTCTGCTCCTCGGTCAGGTCGGGAAAGTAGTTCAGGATAAGGTCCATTGTTTTTATTTTAGGTTTCGGATTTTAAATTTCGGATTTATGATTGGTTGTTCGGATTTCAAATTTCAGGTTTATGATTGGCTGCGCGTTGATGCCGCACGGCAATCCATAAATCTAAAATCTGAGTTCTGAAATCTTTATGCTGTCGTCGCTCAGCAGCGGTTGTATTACTTCATACGGCAATGTTATCTTCACGGGGCCCATTACGTAGGGGGCGATGTCGTATACATTATAATAGAATGTGATGCCTTCGCTGCCCAGGTAGAAGTTTTCCGTAGGGGTCAGGTCGCCGGTGGTGGCGTAGCCTATATCTTCCAGTTCCTGACGGGTGGATACCTTGTTGTCCGCCATGAGCTGGTTCCACAGAAGGTCGGTGAGCTGTTCTTTGTATTCGCCTGCAAACAAGTCGTCCAGGCGGACGGGTGCCAATGTGCGCAGGTCGAGGTTGTGGAAAGAGGACGTGTAGATGCCGTGCGCGCCGCCGGTATATTCGTTGTAGTCGATGCGGTAGACGAGCAGATGCCCGGTGTATAGTTGCACGTGGCTTTCCAGACCTTTGTAGTAGGAGTACCATGCACCTATCTCTCCGGCATTCTCTTTATCCTGTTCGTCTTTCAGATACATCGGCTCCAGATCTTTGCGATAGTCGCCGACATACTTTTCGGTATACTTCCTCACGGCTTCTTCGGGTGTCATGTTCATAAACTGCTCGCCGAAGCAGGCGTAGAGAAAGTAGGTGTTCAGGCTGTCCTTCATCTTCGGGTCGGAAGAGCGGGAAACGAATGCCAGGCTGAGGGTGAGGTTGCACGCCGGTTTGGCGGTATCGCCGAAGAGGTGTGCGGTCTCGTTCACTTGTATACTGTCGAACTCCAACGCTCCGGCGTTTTTGTTCATGATGTTACCGCAAGAAAAGAAAAAGCCGCTTGCCGCAAGCAGAAGGACAAGTAGGCTGACAGTTTGTTTTTTCATATTGAGTTTCATTTATAAATCAACATATCGTTCGGAAATCCGTATCGACAAATATAGAACTTATTAGCGAACTCCACCTATAAAAAAAGAAAAAAAGTATTTTGTTGCATGGCTTAATCAAAAAGCCATGTATCAGGGCGCCGTTTTAAACATCGTTGGCAGGCTCAGCTGTTCCTGTATTCCTGCGGGCTCATTCCCATGTGCCTTTTAAAGTACTTGCCGAAAAACGAGGCGCTGGGAAAGTTCAGCGAATAGGCAATCTCCTGAATGGTCATGTCGGTGGATTTCAGTTTTGCCTTGATGTCGATGATAACCACATGCGCTATGATGTCCAGCACATTCTTGCCCGTCACCTGCTTGATGGTGGTGCTGAGGTGTTGCAGGGATATGCCCAGTCGTTGGGCGTAGAACCGCGCGCGGCGTTCGGTGGTATAGTTCTCGATAAGCAGCTGCACGAACTCGCGGCATAGCTCCTCTTTCCGGCTTTTCACTCTGCTTGGGAGTTCCGTACGGTTGCTGTACAAGTCGTTGATACCGTCGAGCAATGTGTTCAGCACGTTCTGTGCCATTCGCGTCTTGGGCATATAGGAACCGGTAGAGATACGCGCCAGCAATGCGAAGTACTCCTTGAAATAAGAGGCGACCGTATCGTTGAGCGGTATCACAGGCGACTCTATAATCTTGGAATATGAGCCTACGGTGGATTGGATGATGTTGATTCCGTTGAGGCAGTGCTCGGAAAATCCGGCAAAGCAGATGCGTACTTTCTCTCTTTGACCGTGAAACTGGATGATGGTGCCCGGAAGCAGTATGATGAAGTCGCCTTGTTTGATTTCGATGTCCATTAAGTTGATGGATACCGTAATGGAGCCTTCGGTGCATAAAGCGAAGATACATGCCTTCAGGCGGCAGGATTGCTTGTAGATATTAAGGATGTCTTCTGTGACGTCTGTCCATGCAATCAGGTCTACGGGAAGGTCGACATGTGGAAATTCCATAAGCGTTGTCGTATTTTGGTCCGCACAAAGTTACGTTTTTATTTTTCAATTGCTATTACAAGGGCATCGGCTTTAACTTCTTTAACGAACCTAATGGAGCGGTGGATAACTCCTCTAACCCCTGTGTTTCAGTGTGGTCAGTATTTGTTCTACCGTCCACCGGATGTTGGCGCTTGCCCAATCCTTTTGCATGGCTTTTTCAAGGCTTACCGGCGCGTTGATGATGGAGTATATGCCGATGAACCCCATTTCCCTGAGTTCCTGGCACAACTCTACGGAGCCGCCTATGGCAAGGGTGGGGATGCCTTTGCGTCCGGCATGCCGCAATATGCCTGCCGCTGTCTTCCCCGTGGCGGTCTGCGAATCTATCTTCCCTTCTCCCGTAATGACAAGGTCCGCTCCCTCGAGCATGGAGTCGAAACCGATGGCATCGAGCACCATTTCTATTCCCGGCGTCAGCCCGGCGTTCAGAAAGGCGTTGAAGGCACCGCCCAATCCGCCTGCGGCTCCGGCTCCGCGTAAGGACGTTATGTCTTTTCCGAACTGTCCGGCTATGATACGGGCAAACGAACACATGCCGCCGTCCAACGCCGCCGTCATTTGCGGGTCTGCTCCTTTTTGGGGAGCAAACACATACGCCGCTCCATCAGGACCGCAAAAGGGAGTGTCCACATCGCAAGCCACGATGAACTCCGACTCCCGCACTTCGGGCATAAGGGACGACAGGTCTATCCGGACAATGGATTTCAGAGCGGCTCCGCAACCTTTCAGCCGTTGTCCGCGGCTGTCCAGAAATCTTGCTCCTAAGGCGGAGAGCATGCCTGTGCCCGCATCGTTGGTGGCACTGCCGCCTATTCCCACTAAGAATTTGCGGCATCCCTTGCGTAGCGCATCCCGAATCAGCTCACCGGTGCCGTAAGTGGAGGTGACCCACGGATTCCGTTCGTCCGGATGTAAGAGCGGGAGACCGCTGGCGGCGGACATCTCTATAATGGCGGTTTGGATACCGTTTAAAGTCACAATCCCGTACGCTGCTTCTATCTGCCTTCCCAAAGGATCGGCAACGGTAGTTGTGTGGATGTATCCGCCCAAGGCTTTGACTATGGCATCTACGGTTCCTTCGCCACCGTCTGCCACGTTTGCCTTGACAACAGTGCATTGCGGAAAAACATTCCTGATTCCCGCTTCCACGGCAGCCGCCACTTCCAAGGAAGTTAATGAGCCTTTGAACGAATCCGATGCGACAACGATTTTTTTCATGTCCTGCGTATTGTTGAAGTTGATGGGATGAGGAGTTGGCAAGTTAATAAGGCTTGCCGGCTCTTTTGTCCAGGCAACAAAGTTATTAAAAGTATGTAGATGTAATGAATGCTTTTGGGGAAATTAAGGATAATCTCTGTATTTATATTCTTACCGACAAATTGTATTAATAAAATAAATGTGATATATTTGTGATATGAGACTGGAAATAACGGATTGGAAAACTGTTCCCTATGCCGAAGCATGGGACAGGCAGACGGTATGTTTTGACGCGCTTGTGCAAGCCAAACAAGCGGGAGAGGAGTATGTGAACCGTATTGTGCTCTGCGAGCACCCCCATGTATACACGTTGGGGCGCAGCGGCAAGGAAGGCAATATGTTGCTGGGCGAAGAACAGCTCCGTGCGATAGGGGCTTCGCTGTATCATATAGACCGTGGCGGGGATATCACTTACCACGGACCGGGACAACTGGTCTGTTATCCTATCCTGAATTTGGAAGAGTTCTCTTTGGGATTGAAAGAGTATGTGCATCTGCTGGAGGAAGCGGTGATTCGCGTCTGTGCTTCCTACGGGATACGTGCCGGTCGTGTGGATAAGGCTACCGGCGTATGGCTGGATGGTGATTTGCCGCGTGCCCGTAAAATTTGCGCTATCGGCGTGCGGAGCAGCCATTATGTCACGATGCACGGGTTGGCGCTCAATGTCAATACGGACTTGCGTTATTTCAGCTATATCAATCCCTGCGGATTTATAGATAAAGGAGTGACTTCGCTTCAAAAAGAGCTGGGACGGGAAGTGCCGATGGAAGAAGTGAAAGGACGACTTTGCCATGAATTGGAAGACATGCTTGAAAACAGGCGGTAGGAGAGGGGAAAAAGACTGTTTTTAAGATGTTAACTTTTTATGTCCAATGAAGTTAACTTCTTATACTTAATGATGTTAACTTAGTATGCCTGATGATGTTAACTTGTTGTCATCAACGATGTTAACTTATCAGAAGAGGTCCAGTGTTTTTATTTTTTACTTTCAGGGTACCGAAAAGTCAAGAGAGGGAAGATGTTTGAAAAGTGTTTTTTAAACGTTCGTTTAATAAACACCTTTCCGGTGCAGACTATATTAAATATAAATATAAGGAAATAGACAAAAATCCACAAAGGATTTCTTAATGACTTATTTATTAATATACAGTATCTTACATGCTTTATCAACTATAATAATCAAAGAAATTCTATCAAACATTTTGCCAATACAAAAAACTGCCATATCTTTGTGTTTATTAAACGAACGTCTAA
>NZ_CAJTSC010000018.1 GCF_910578895.1 uncultured Bacteroides sp. | reverse complement strand
ACAAAACAGCTGTCTTTGCGAAAAGATGGATAGTGTTCCATCATTGTTCTGAATTATATCGAACGGACGTTATTTAAATGAGCCGTAGGTGATATGTTATTTTTCCATCGTTTCACTGCTTTATTGGGAGTGAAACCGTATCTTTGCGGCAAAACTGAAAAAGAAGAAATAATGGAAAATGTAACGGGAGCAGACTTTAAATCTGCAACTGCCGATGAAAACAAAAAGTTGTTCATCGAGACTTATGGCTGCCAGATGAATGTGGCGGATAGTGAAGTGATAGCCTCTGTGATGCAGATGGCGGGGTATTCGGTGGCGGAAACACTGGAAGAGGCGGATGCGGTATTCATGAATACCTGTTCCATCCGCGACAATGCCGAACAGAAGATTCTGAACCGGCTGGAGTTCTTCCATTCGCTCAAGAAGAAGAAAAAGAAACTGATTGTCGGTGTGCTGGGGTGCATGGCAGAGCGTGTCAAAGACGACCTGATTACAAACCACCATGTAGACCTGGTGGTGGGACCGGACGCATATCTCAGCCTGCCCGACCTGATTGCGGCAGTGGAAGCCGGCGAGAAAGCCATCAACGTCGAACTGTCTACAACGGAGACTTACCGTGACGTGATACCTTCGCGCATTTGCGGCAACCACATCTCCGGTTTTGTCTCTATCATGCGCGGATGCAACAACTTCTGCACCTACTGTATCGTGCCCTACACCCGCGGACGGGAACGCAGCCGGGATGTGGAAAGCATCCTGAATGAAGTGGCGGACCTCGTGGCAAAAGGCTATAAAGAAGTGACCCTGCTGGGGCAGAATGTGAACTCTTACCGTTTTGAGAAAACGGACGGAGAAACCGTGACCTTCCCCATGTTGTTGCGCACCGTAGCAGAATCTGCACCGGGAGTCCGTATCCGCTTCACCACTTCGCATCCCAAAGACATGAGTGACGAAACCCTGCAGGTCATTGCCGAAGTGCCCAACGTCTGCAAGCACATCCACCTGCCCGTGCAAAGCGGAAGCAGCCGTATCCTGAAACTGATGAACCGCAAATACACCCGTGAGTGGTATCTGGAACGTGTTGCCGCCATTCGCCGTATCATCCCCGACTGCGGCCTGTCTACGGACATCTTCTCCGGTTTCCACTCCGAAACGGAAGAAGACCACCAACTCTCCCTCTCGCTGATGGAAGAGTGCGGCTACGACGCGGCTTTTATGTTCAAATACTCAGAGCGTCCGGGCACGTATGCCAGCAAACACTTGCCGGATGACATATCGGAAGAGGTGAAAATCCGCCGTCTGAATGAAATCATCGCTTTGCAAAACCGTCTTTCTGCCGAAGCCAATGCCCGTTGTGTAGGCAAGACGTATGAAGTGTTGGTAGAAGGTGTTTCCAAACGCAGTCGCGACCAACTTTTCGGGCGTACCGAACAAAATCGCGTGGTAGTCTTCGACAGAGGTACGCACCGTGTAGGCGATTTTGTTATGGTAAAGATTACGGAATCCAGTTCAGCTACCCTGAAAGGGGAAGAAGTCTTTGGATAAGAATAAATGAAAGCCGTGGTTTATTATTAAATCTCCTTAATGAAAACCGTATAAGCCACTTTTTATTTGTTATTTTGCACCAAATTTAGGATAAGTGTGGCCTGCCCGTTGCAGGCTGCACTTCCTTGTTGGTAAACGTTCGATGAATAAACTCACTATAAAAGCTTGTCCAATATGTGGCGGAACGCATTTGGAGCGTACCCTGACCTGCATAGACCATTATGCGTCGGGCGAAGTATTCCATCTGTGCCGTTGCCGGGAGTGTGGCTTTATCTTTACACAGGATTTCCCTGTGGAAACGGAAATCGGACGTTATTACGAAACTCCCGACTATATCTCCCATTCCGATACGAAAAAAGGAGTGATGAACTCCGTATACCATCTTGTACGCAGCTACATGCTGAAGCGGAAAGCACGTTTGGTGATGCATGAAACGCGCCGTAAAACAGGACGTTTGCTGGATATCGGTACAGGTACAGGTTATTTTGCCGATACGATGAAGCGTTATGGCTGGCAGGTAGAAGCCATCGAAAAGAGTGCCGGAGCACGCCTGTTCGCCAAAGAACATTTCGGATTGACGGTGAAGCCGGACACCGCCTTAAAGGAATTGGCACCGGATAGTTTTGATGTCATCACGTTGTGGCACGTTATGGAACATCTTGAGGCATTGAATGAGACATGGGAAATCTTGAACTCGCTGCTCACGGACAAAGGTGTGCTGATAGTAGCCGTACCCAACTGCTCTTCGTACGATGCCAAGAAATACGGCGCTTACTGGGCTGCCTACGATGTTCCCCGGCACTTGTGGCATTTCACCCCCGATACTATCAACCAATTGGGTTTCAATCATGGCTTTATTCTGACGGAATGCCACCCCATGCCATTCGACGCTTTTTATGTGTCGATGCTGACAGAGAAGAACATGCATCGTTCGTGCCCGTTTGTACGCGGAATGATAACCGGCACGCTGGCGTGGTTTCATGCTTTGGTAAAAAAAGAGCGCAGCAGTTCCATGATTTACGTATTCCGTAAAAAAAAGAGCGGGAATACGATAGAGTGATAAATGTGATAAGGTATTGGCAATGAAAAAGAAAGCTAAAAATAACGCTGTATCCTACTTTGACATGCAGTTCATCACGTCCAGCATAAGCACTACGTTGGTATTGCTGCTGCTGGGATTAGTGGTATTCTTCGTATTGGGAGCTCACAATCTTTCCGTATACGTAAAGGAGAACATCAACTTTTCCATTCTCATCAGTGATGATATGAAAGAGAGCGATATCCTGAAATTGCAGAAAAGGCTTGATAAAGAACCGTTTGTAAAGGAGACTGAGTATATCTCCAAGAAGCAGGCGCTTCGCGAACAGACCGAAGCAATGGGAACAGACCCGCAGGAGTTTCTCGGCTATAATCCCTTTACGGCGTCCATCGAGATTAAATTGCATTCCGGTTACACCAATTCGGACAGCATTGCCAAGATAGAAAAGAAAATCAAGAAGAATACCAATATCCAGGAAGTCCTCTATCAGAAAGACCTGATAGATGCAGTGAACGATAACATACGCAACATCAGCCTGATGCTATTGGGACTTGCCGTTATCTTGACGTTCATCTCCTTTGCACTGATAAACAATACAATCCGTCTGACAATTTATTCCAAAAGATTCCTCATCCATACAATGAAGCTGGTGGGGGCAAGCTGGGGTTTCATCAGACGTCCGTTCCTGAGGCGCAACTTCTGGATAGGAGTTCTGTCGGCAGCCATTGCCGATGCCGTTTTGTGGGGAGCCGCTTATTGGCTGGTGTCTTACGAACCGGAACTAATCAGGGTAATCACCACCGAGGTGATGTTGCTGGTGTCTGTTGCCGTATTGGCATTCGGAGTACTTATTACTTGGTTGTGCGCATTGCTTTCCATCAATAAATATCTGAAAATGAAAGCAAGCACCTTGTATTATATATAAATGGGATTTCAGATGTATGCCATGCGGCGTATGATGAGTTGCAATCGTATCAATTATAAATCAATAAATAAATGAGTAAACAGAAGTTCGCTTTTGACAAGACCAATTTTATTTTACTTGCCGTCGGCATGGCAATAGTGATACTTGGTTTTATTTTAATGACCGGTCCTGTGTCTACACCTACACACTTTGAACCGGATATCTTTAGTGTAAGACGTATTAAAGTAGCTCCGGCAGTCTGCCTGCTGGGTTTTGTATTCATGATATATGCCGTATTGCGTAAACCGAAAGCGGACGAAGAGTAGTTCAGTTGACGAATTGACGAGGGAACAAGTTGACGAGTGGACAAGGCTTTCTCCTTGTACCCTCGTTCCCTTGTCCCCTTGTCAACTCACAAATAAATAAGGAGAAAGAAAAATGGATTGGTTTGAGGCGCTTATTCTTGGGCTTATTCAAGGATTGACGGAATATTTGCCGGTCAGCAGCAGCGGACATCTGGCTATAGGGTCCGCACTGTTCGGAATTCAGGGAGAAGAAAATCTGGCTTTTACGATAGTAGTCCATGTAGCTACCGTATTCAGTACATTGGTAGTGCTCTGGAAAGAGGTAGAATGGATTTTCCGCGGATTGTTCAAATGGGAAATGAATGCAGAAACCCGCTATGTCATCAACATTCTGATATCTATGATACCCATTGGCATTGTAGGAGTGTTTTTTAAGGATGAAGTGGAGAAGATTTTCGGTTCGGGACTGCTTATCGTGGGTTGCTGCCTGTTGCTCACTGCTTTATTGCTTGGTTTCTCCTATTATTATAAACCGAAACAGAAAGAAAAGATTTCCATGAAAGATGCGTTCGTCATCGGACTGGCTCAAGCTTGTGCGGTGCTTCCTGGACTTTCGCGCTCGGGCAGCACCATTGCCACCGGTCTGCTGTTGGGAGACAACAAGGCTAAATTGGCGCAATTCTCTTTCCTCATGGTGATACCGCCTATCTTGGGTGAGGCACTGCTGGACAGCGTCAAGATGATGAAGGGCGAGGACATCGCAGGAGATATTCCGGGTATCTCACTGGTTATAGGCTTTTTGGCTGCCTTCATTTCAGGTTGCCTTGCCTGCAAGTGGATGATTAATATAGTAAAGAAAGGCAAGTTGATTTACTTTGCCATATATTGTGCCATAGCCGGTATCGTTACGCTGGCGGTTTCACAAATGCAGGGATGAAGCAGATGAATTTTAAAGAAGGAGAAGTTCTGTATTTCAATAAACCGTTGGGATGGACATCGTTCAAGGTTGTAGGACATGCACGTTACCACATCTGCCGGCGGATGAAAGTAAAGAAACTGAAAGTAGGCCATGCCGGCACTCTCGACCCGCTTGCTACGGGAGTGATGATAGTATGTACCGGCAAGGCAACAAAACGGATTGAAGAGTTCCAGTATCACACAAAGGAGTATATCGCCACTATCCGGTTGGGTGCCACCACTCCTTCCTATGATTTGGAACATGAGATAGATGCCACCTATCCCACGGAACATATCACGCGGGAATTGGTAGAGGAGACTTTGAAAAGGTTCATAGGTGAGATACAACAGGTTCCGCCTGCTTTCTCGGCATGTATGGTGAACGGCAAGCGTGCTTACGACCTTGCCCGGAAAGGTGAGGAAGTGGAACTGAAACCCAAATTGCTGGTGATTGATGAAATAGAACTGTTGGAATGCAACTTGCCGGAAATCAAAATCCGGGTAGTGTGCAGCAAAGGCACTTACATCCGCGCTTTGGCACGTGACATCGGTGAAGCGCTGCATAGCGGCGCCCATCTTACAGCATTGGAGCGTACCCGCGTAGGAGATATCCGCATAGAAGATTGCCTCAATCCGCTCGATTTCAAAGAGTGGATAGACGGACAAGAAATTGCGGCCAACGAAGAGCCAAGTTGACAAGGAAACAAGTTACAAAGGAAACAAGCTACAAGGAAACGAGTTGACGAAGAAGCAAACAACTAACGAACTAAAAAACTTAAAAACCCAAAAATATGAAACTGTCGCAATTTAAATTTAAGCTTCCTGAAGAGAAGATTGCCCTACATCCTGCAAGATACAGGGACGAGTCGCGTTTGATGGTATTACACAGAAAGACGGGCGAAATCGAACACCGTATGTTCAAGGATATTCTGGAGTATTTCGATGACAAGGACGTATTTATCTTCAACGATACAAAGGTATTTCCCGCCCGCCTGTATGGCAACAAGGAGAAGACCGGCGCACGTATCGAGGTATTTTTGTTGCGTGAGTTGAATGAGGAGTTGCGTTTATGGGATGTGTTGGTAGACCCTGCCCGCAAAATCCGTATCGGCAACAAGCTTTATTTCGGTGAAGACGATTCGATGGTCGCCGAAGTGATTGACAATACCACTTCACGCGGACGTACACTCCGTTTCCTTTACGACGGTCCGCACGATGAATTCAAGAAGGCACTGTACGCATTGGGCGAAACGCCGCTGCCGCACAGCATCATCAACCGCCCTGTAGAACCGGAAGATTCGGAACGTTTCCAATCTATCTTTGCCCGTAACGAAGGTGCGGTGACGGCTCCTACGGCAAGCCTGCACTTCAGCCGAGAACTGATGAAGCGCATGGAAATCAAGGGAGTAGACTTTGCCTACATCACGTTGCATGCCGGTTTGGGCAACTTCCGCGATATTGATGTCGAGGACCTTACCAAGCATAAGACGGATTCCGAGCAAATGATTGTTGCGGAGGAAGCCGTAAAAATCGTAAACCGTGCCAAGGATTTGAATAGGCAAGTATGTGCCGTAGGCACCACGGTGATGCGTGCGATAGAGAGCACCGTCAGCACGGACGGCCATCTGAAAGAGTACGAAGGTTGGACAAACAAATTCATCTTCCCGCCGTATGACTTTACGGTAGCAAATGCGATGGTGTCCAATTTCCACATGCCACTTTCCACCCTGCTGATGATTGTTGCCGCTTTCGGCGGTTACGAACAGGTAATGGAAGCCTACGATATAGCATTGAAAGAGGATTACCGTTTCGGTACTTACGGTGACGCAATGCTGATTACGGATAAATAAAATAGCAGTCGGACCGGACTGTTTTATTGATGTACGTTTACTTTAGTTTAGGAACCAATCTCGGCAACAAGGAGCACAATCTCCGTCTTGCCGTTCAAAAAATAGAAGAGCGGGTAGGGAAATTGATTTCCCTGTCCGCTTTTTATGCTACCGCTCCGTGGGGATTTTCTTCCGAGAATACATTCCTGAACGCGGCGGCTTGCGTGGAGACGCTTCTTCCGCCCATGTCCGTGCTTTATCTCACTCAGGAGATAGAACGCGAAATAGGACGTACGCATAAATCCGTCGACGGGGCATATAGCGACCGGGTGATAGATATAGACCTGCTCCTATACGATGACCGGGTGATGGATACTCCCGAATTGAAGCTGCCTCACCCGTTGATGCACGAACGTCGCTTCGTGATGGAGCCGTTGGTAGAGATTGCGCCGGATTTGGTTCATCCGGTACTCAAGAAAAAGATGATGGACCTGCTATAACAGTTGCATACCTTTCCCCGCGTACGATATTACCATATAATCGTCCTATTTTTATATTTATAATAGTTGCCTGCCCCTATTTTTGCTACTATTCAATAAGGTTGCCGAATGTTACCTTAAAGCCTGTTCTATTTTTGTTCCGCACTATTTTGAAAGCTCCTTTTACAGAGATTCAAAAGAGACCGGATAAGGAGCCTCCTGAAGAAAACTGAAACAGGCTGTCAGTTAAACAAACTGCTATATTCGGCATACTTCAGGAATAATTAATAAGTTTGTTCGACTATTAAAGCAGGCGGTTATATGTATAAGAAATATTTTTCTCTCCTTTTATCCTTCATGGTTACCCTTTCGTTTGCACAGAACATACATTTTCAGGCAATCGGAGTGGAAGATGGCATTTCGCAACCGACGGTGACATCTATCTATCAGGATGAATTCGGAATTATCTGGATAGGAACCAAAGATGGGCTGAATCGTTATAACGGCACGGATTTTTACGTTTTTCGTCCCGTAGAGAACGACAAAAACAGCCTGTACAATAATAATATAGGTACAATCTGCGGCGACAAGCAAGGACATATTTACATCCGTTGCAAATACGCGGTTACCGAATATGACATAAAGAAAAACACTTTCCATACAATTCGCGACAATGACATTCAAGCCATCGCTTACGGCAACGCACGACTGTGGGCTTGTACAAAGGACTCTTTATTCACTTACAACCGCATAACGGATAAGCTCGACTATTACTACAACCTGAATGGCGTACGTATATCCTGTGTGACCGAAGACAGTGACGGCAATTTGTATGTGGGCACCATGAACAATGGTTTATACATGATAGACAGCAATAAGAAATGGCTGAATTATCTCCCAAAGAAAGATATTACATGTGTCTACGAAGATTCCAAGAAGAGCATCTGGGTAGGAACGAAAAACGACGGACTTTTCCGCTTGGATAGAAACGGAGGGATAACCGCCTATGGAAGTGCTTCTCATCAGAATATGCTTTCCAGTAGCTATGTCCGCTGCATTGTGGAGGATAACCTGGGGAATTATTGGATAGGGACTTTCAAGGGTTTGGACAAACTGGATGTCACGACCGGCACTTTCACCCATTATAGCAAAGACAACAAGCAATATAGCCTGAGTAACTCTTCCATCATCTGTATGATGAAAGACCGGCAGGGCACTTTTTGGATTGGGACTTATTATGGCGGAATCAACCTGTTCAATCCCGACTATGAGATATACACCTATTACTATCCGGATGAATCAGAAAAAGGAAAACTGACCTCTCCATTTGCCGGAAGGATGATAGAGGACTCCAAAGGCGGCATCTGGATTGCAACGGAAGGCGGCGGAATGAACTATCTCGATAAGAAAACCAGAACCTTTACCGAATACAAGCATGACGCAACCAAAAATTCGCTTGCATCCAATACGGTCCAGAGCCTATTTATGGATGAAGACAACCGGGTTTTGTGGATAGGCACCTTACGGGGCGGATTAGACCGCCTGGACCTGAAAACATACCGGTTTACCAATTACCGCCATAATGCCGAGAAAACAAATTCATTGATTAGCAACATAGTCCGTAAGATTATTCCCTATAAAGGCAATCTGTTGCTGGCTACCCACAACGGAATCGGACTTTTCAATCCTGCTACCGGGGA
The DNA here is from genome assembly GCF_910578895.1 of uncultured Bacteroides sp. Lineage (GTDB taxonomy): Bacteria > Bacteroidota > Bacteroidia > Bacteroidales > Bacteroidaceae > Bacteroides. The sequence continues at coordinate 51,193 of NZ_CAJTSC010000018.1, read as the reverse complement.
GTGCATGAAGTTATTGAACGACAGCAGGCTCAACAACAGGCAAATCATAGACATGCTTGTCGACAGGGATAATAACCTCTGGTTTTCTTATCCGTTAGGATTGGTGAAGTATAATCTCGAGACCCGGAAACGCAATGAGTATTTCGTTCCCAACACTTCGAAGCAAGCCATCGGGTCCAATCTTATCAATGTGCTTTTCGAAGACAAGAAAGGCAATATCTGGGCAGGCTCTTCGGGCGACGGCATATTCCTGTACGAGCAGGAGTCCGATACGTTCAAATCGTTCAACTCACACAATTCGGATTTAATCAACGATTATATACTCGATATCAAAGAGTCGCTTTCCGGCTATCTCCTGATAGCCAGCAATCAAGGATTCTCACGTTTCGATATGGAGAGCCAACGCTTTTACAACTACAACAAGCAGAATGGTTTTCCTATGACGGCATTGAATCCTTACGGACTGTTCGTGGCGAGCGACAACGAGATATATCTTTCCGGTCCCAAAATGATGATTTCTTTCTTTGAGAAAGAGTTGAATTCGTATGTAAAGCCCTATCAGCTGAATTTCACTTCATTGGAAGTAAACAACCGGCAAATCCTGCCCAATGACGGCTCGGGCATTCTTACGGAGTCGATTCTATATCAACCGCAGATTACCTTAAACCATAATCATTCCATCATAACCATCAACTTCTCACTATCCAATTATGTATCGGTACTGAAGAACAAAATCTATTACAAGCTGGAAGGCTTCGATAAAGACTGGATGAGTGCGGGCTATCGCAAGGCGATTACCTATACCAACCTCAACCCGGGCAAGTATAAGTTACTGATTAAAAGTTCGGAAGAGTATTCCGGCAAAGAGAGCATCTGTAAAGAGATAGATATTATAGTAAAGCCTCCTTTCTATAAGTCCGCTTGGGCATATTGGATTTATATCATTGCCGGTATCCTGTCCGCCTATCTGATAATGAGCTTCTATTCATCGAAACTGAAACTGAGGGCTTCGCTGGAGTATGAAAAGAAAGAAAAGAAGCAGATAGAAGAACTGAACCAGTCCAAACTCCGCTTCTTTACCAATATATCGCATGAATTCCGCACTCCGCTCACATTGATTGTGAGCCAGTTGGAAATGCTGATGGAAAGAAACGACATCCAGCCTCTGGTATATGGCAAGCTTGTGAATATTCATCGGAACACACTGCGTATGAAACGCTTGATAACCGAACTGTTGGACTTCAGGAAACAAGAGCAAGGTTTTGAAAAGTTCAAATACAGCAAGCAGGATATTTACGCTTTCCTGGATGAAATCTACCTCTCTTTCAAAGAATATGCACGGGGCAAGCAGATTAATCTGGAGTTTCTGAATAAAGACAAGAATCTGGAAGTGTGGTTCGATGTGGTGCAATTGGAAAAGGTGATTTACAATTTACTGTCCAATGCTTTCAAATATACTCCGTCGGGTGGCACCATTTCACTGTCCGTACAAGAATATGGCAATAGTGTCCTGGTCGCGGTATCGGATACAGGAGTAGGCATTGCCCAAGAGAGCCTGGATAAGATATTCGACCGCTTCTATCAAGCAGACAGCATGGACAACCAGAAAGGTACGGGCATAGGCCTGGCACTTGCAAAGAGTATCATAAAAGCCCATCAAGGAAAAATCAGTGTACGGAGCATGGAAGGCAAGGGGACGACTTTCGCGGTCGAACTGCCTTTGGGAGACGGCCACATTGCCGATTCACAGAAAATAGCCACTCCCGACATCGATTCATCGTGCATTTCCGAACTTACGGTATATGGTCCGCAAATGACAACCGACATGGCGGATGATGAAAATACAGACAACCGCCCGGCAGAGGCAAGGAGCAAGATTCTTATTGTAGAGGACAATGAAGAGCTCAGAAACCTGTTGGCACGTTTGTTTTCCAAAATATATGCCGTTTACGAGGCTCAGGATGGCGAGGAAGGATTTGAAAAGACCAAAGAAGTGCAACCCGATATCGTGCTGAGCGATATCATGATGCCCAAAATGTCCGGCATAGAAATGTGCAGGAAGATAAAGAGCAATTTCGAGACCTCCCACATTCCCGTGATATTGCTAACGGCACAAACTGCCGAAGAATATACCATGCAAGGGTTAAAAATGGGAGCGGATGACTATGTTACCAAACCTTTTAACGTGAAACATTTGTTTATGCGTTGTAACAACCTGGTGAACAGTAGAAAGCTGTTGCAACAGAAATATGCGAAACAAATGGATAACAATGTCGATATACTTGCCACCAACAGTGCGGACTATCAGTTCATGGAACAATGTGTGGCCTGCGTCGAACAGAACCTGGATAATCCGGATTTTGACGTGAATATGTTTGCCCAAACCATGAACACAGGGCGTACCAAACTCTTCCTGAAAGTGAAGGGCATTACAGGGCAGACTCCGAATGACTTTATTCTGAACATCCGCCTGAAGAAAGCGCAGATGCTCCTCAAGCAAACGGATACGAAAACCGTCTCGGAAATAGCGTATGAAGTGGGCTTCAACTCTCCAAGCTATTTCATCAAGCGTTTTAGAGAGCTGTTCGGAATGACTCCCGCCCAATACCAGAAAGGTGAAGAATGACTCGTTCGCTCTTTTATGAAGAGCAAAACAGACCGGAAAGAAAGTCAAAAGAAGCTGAAGAAAAACTTTTGAAGAAAATTCAAACAGTCCCTAAAACTTTATCCGAAGCTGCATCTGCACATCCGCCTTCTTGTTTCCCGCTATCAAGTCATTGCCGGAACCAATCGTTTCGCGATTGAAATAAACCGTTTGTCCGAACTTGACAAGAAACATAAACGCTTTGCTCAAATCATAGCGCACACGGGCGGAATAACGAAGCCCCTTGCCATAGAAAGAGGGAGTATAAAAGGTATAAAGCAGACCTTTCTCGGAAGCATAAATCCGCGAATCATAATCGTCCGTATGGAAATAAGTGCCTTGTGCGGATATCGCCAAAGGCACTCCGAAACCGGAAAAGGTATAGGCGCAAGACTGGGTGCACTGCCATCCCTGCCTCGCCTCGAACACATATCCTTCCCCGTTCTGCTGGCGAAAATGATTGTAGTCAATCGTAGTACGATACGAGAAATCTCCCGGCGTGTAAGCAAGCCTGCAACGGAGTTTGTGGTGACGGACCGGCAATGTGACCTTCCCGCCCGTTGCCGTCACATCCCTCTCCTTCCGTTTATAACGGTAGTCAAGATATACCGACAGGTTCTCTTTCGGAGAATACGTAGCCCGGAACATGCCGTCTGTCCCTTGCGAAGGCATACTGACGCGATATCTCCACCAAGGGAAAGAGAACAAGTCCAGCGAAGCGAAAAACCTCCAATGCGCCCAAGGAGCGGCTTCCGCAGCCAGATACCAGCCGTTTTCGTTTTGCAACGTGCTGCCTTCCCCAAACGACCGTCCGAAGAAAGACCAATAATCATGAGCGTAATAACGATGAATTAACAGCAGTTGATAACCTGTTAATATATTATATTTCAATTGGTTCAGCAAAGCATATCCCTGTTTGCCAACCGCTCCCTCTCCCGTCCATGCCAACTTGCCGAAACGATATTTATAGTCTATTCCCACATTGTAAAAATCATTCCCGTGCAGGTTATATTTCGCATACTTCCTCAAATCGGGTTCATAAGGGTGATTGAAAAAATAATAAATGCCGGTCACTCCCATTCTCAGCCTTTTTCCCTCGTAGGTCAGGTTGCCGCCCATCGCCTGCATGGCAAACACATTCATCTTGTCCGCTTCTTTCTCCGTGCGATGCAACCCCGTCTTGTAGACAGAGGTGATTTTCCCGTCTTCTATCACCCCGTCCATCGAACGGTGCGAATAGAAGGCGGAAAGTTCCAGGAAACGAAAAAGTTCCACCGTAGCAGCCATCCCGCGGAAATAATTGTATTCGTCCGTAGAGCCGTGTTTCCGGATTTTCCCTGCACGATATTCCGATGCGGACATGGAGTAAGTCTTGCCTAAACGGAAATCGGTGCCGAGCACCAATCCTTCGCCGAAACTCAACTTATAATTGCCCATCGCCAAAGCCTTCAGCCGTCCCCGGTTTTTGAGCAGGCAGTAAAAAGAATAGTAATCATACCCTTTCCTGTCGTGCAGGGCGAAAAACGGTTCGCCGGCATCTTTCTCTCCCGTTATTCCTGCCTGAAGATAATCTCCGTAGCGAAAGGCATAGCGCAACGAATGATATACAGCCGGACCCAAATAGCTTTTCCCGTATCCTTTACGGGTATACAGCGGAACATCCATGCGCATCAATACTTCCTGCCTGCCGTCTTTCAACATCGTTTTCAAGGACGGACGGCGGGAACCGCCATCAACCGCCTTCACACAAACAAAAGGCAGCAGCATGCCGATGGTCCGCTTATCCATCGCTTCCACCAGTTGCAACTCATAAAGGGTCTGCATTTCTCCATGTATATACACATACGCCAGAATATTCTCTATTTGAAAATCGGTCAGGAAAGGAAATTCTTCCAATTGCCGTTTGGTAGCGGCATTGAGGTTGACCGGTTCTTGCAGACGGTTGGAAAGTTCTTCCAGTTCATCTTCCCAGTTCTTCTCTTCCTCGTCCGTGGAGAGTTGTTCGAAATTCTCTTCCCACAAGGATAACGCTGCGTTTTGAGCTACAAGCATAGGAGTTATTAACAACATACTTATAAAAACTCCTATCTTGATTATTGCCATCTATGATAATAGGGTGTTTACGGATTATGGTTAACAAAACTACGCAAAATCTTCGGAAAAAGGTTAATAACTTGTTTAATTTTTCTCCGGAATGCCACGGCTTTTGCATTTATGGAAATCAGAGGAGCAGGTCCGTGTCATGGTTAAGTATTAACCCTGCCCGCCATACTTGCAGGCAAGGCGGGGAAACAGGCAGCCTAAGGCGTCAGGCAACGGTTGCCTGTTTGTTCCCAGCTTGTTGGGAACAAATTCCCACCCTCTTGGGAAAACGTTCCCAACAAGCAGGGAACACTTTCCCAACGGGGTGGGAAAAACAGAAAAGGAAAAGCCGCACCGGGCTGCCAATGCTCCGTGATTAGCTTAAATTCGTTAATTGAACAAGGAAAAACAAAAGCGATGCAACAACATTACACGGAATGGTGTACTTTTGTGGTATGGACAAGCGGTTTAATATAGCAATACTCATCGTATTCCTCTCAATGGGAAGTCCGGCATGCCATGCCCAGCAACAATCCCGTACCGCCGCATCCAAAAGCATCTACCTCACCCCTATGTGCGTGTACGACGGCGATACCATCCCTTACGTGAAACTGCCTACCGTCTATATCTTCAAGCCGCTTAAGTTCAAGAACAAACGCGAAATGTCAAAGTACTACAAACTGGTTCGTGACGTGAAGAAAGTGCTTCCCATTTCAAAGGAAATCAACCGGGCGATTATCGAGACTTACGAATATCTGCAAACCCTTCCCAACCAAAAAGAACGGCAAAAGCACCTGCAAGCGGTAGAAAAAGGATTGAAAGAACAGTATACCCCCCGGATGAAGAAACTCTCCTTTGCCCAGGGAAAGCTGTTGATAAAACTGGTGGACCGGCAGACCAATTCCACCACTTACGAACTGGTGAAAGCATTCATGGGACCTTTTAAAGCCGGATTTTACCAGACTTTCGCCGCATTGTTCGGTGCCAGCCTGAAGAAACAATACGACCCGGAAGGAGACGACGCACTTACCGAAAGGGTTATTTTAATGGTGGAAAGCGGACAACTCTGATGCCGATACGGGAAACCGGGCGCTAATGCAGTTTCTTGAACAAGTCCCAGATTACGATACCTGCCGTCACCGATACATTCAAAGAGTGCTTCGTACCGTATTGCGGGATTTCAATACATCCGTGCGAATGGTCGATAACTTCCTGTTGAACACCTTTCACTTCGTTTCCCATAACCACGGCATACTTCTTGTTTCTGTCTAAAGTCAACTCGTTCAACATAATACTGCCTTCCGCCTGCTCTACGGAATAGACCGTATAGCCCTCATCCTTGAGGTTATCAACAACTTCAACAGTGTTATCAACATACTTCCAGTCGACAGTAAATTCCGCCCCCAAAGCCGTTTTGTGCATTTCGGGGTGGGGAGGAGTCGCCGTAATGCCGCACAGATAGATGCATTCAATACGAAAAGCATCCGAAGTACGGAACACGGAACCTATATTGTGCAAACTGCGGATATTGTCCAACACAACTACAAGCGGCAACTTCTCCGCTTCCTTAAATTCCTCTGTGCTAATGCGATTCAGTTCGGTTATCTTCAGTTTTCTATTCATAATCAAGATGTGTTACAAGATACAAGCAATTCTCAATTTATTCCTTTGCCAGCTATGCGCCACAAAGATACTTCTTTCCGTTCACATCCCTGTTAATAACCGTTGAAAAGGTGTCAATAGCCTATGGAAAGATTTTTAAAAATAAAAGTTGCATTATTCAAAGTAACGCATAATAGGCTTGCACAACGAACAAACCAAAAAAGTTAGCCTAAACTTTCAAAGGCTGTATAAACACATTTTTAAGTAGTATTTAGCTGATTAATCCCTCTAAAGTTATTAACTTTGCGGTTTATCAACAAGATGTTAATGAAGTGAGTTTAGGGTAGAGTAGAAAGCTTATTATCAGGAGATATGACTTTGATTTCTTACGTTAATAACCTAAGGATAAAGTTTTGCCTTGCACTAATAACTTCATGGGCAAGAAAAACAGGATTTATTTGTCCACACTATTAACCGCCTATTATCACTATCAAAAGGATTTTTAGAAAAAGAAGAGAAACTAAAATTATTATTATGGATAATCTGATAGAAGCTATCAAGCAGCTGAAGAAAGAGAAGAACGCGGTCATTCTAGGACACTATTACCAGAAAGGCGAGATACAGGACATAGCCGATTACGTGGGCGACAGCCTGGCACTGGCGCAATGGGCGGCAAAGACGGAAGCCGACATCATTGTGATGTGCGGGGTTCACTTTATGGGTGAGACGGCAAAGGTGCTTTGTCCTGAAAAGAAGGTGTTGGTTCCCGACATGGCGGCGGGCTGTTCGCTTGCCGACAGTTGTCCGGCAGACAAGTTTGCACAGTTTGTCAAAGAGCATCCCGGGCATACGGTGATATCCTACGTGAATACGACGGCTGCCGTAAAGGCTGTTACCGACGTGGTGGTGACTTCCACCAATGCCAGGCAGATTGTTGAAAGCTTTCCCAAAGATGAGAAAATAATTTTCGGTCCCGACAGGAATCTGGGAAATTATATCAACTCCGTTACCGGCAGGAATATGTTATTATGGGACGGAGCTTGCCATGTACATGAGCAATTCTCGGTTGAAAAGATTGTTGAAATAAAAAGGCAGCATCCGGGTGCGGTGGTGCTGGCACATCCCGAATGCAAGAGCACGGTTCTGAAGCTGGCGGATGTGGTAGGTTCTACGGCTGCATTGTTGAAGTATGCGGTGGCGCATCCCGAAAAGGAGTATATCGTTGCCACGGAATCGGGCATCTTGCATGAGATGCAGAAGAAGTGTCCGCAGACGAAGTTCATTCCGGCTCCGCCCAACGACAGTACTTGTGCCTGCAACGAATGCAACTTCATGCGCTTGAACACATTGGAAAAGCTTTATGATTGCCTGAAAAACGAGTCTCCTGAAATCAAGGTGGATGCGGAAGTGGCGGAAAAAGCGGTGAAACCGATCAAGAGGATGTTGGAGATTTCTGCAAAATTGGGATTGTAGTCCGTTCCGTTTCCTGTTATTCTCCTTTACGGAAGTTAGAGGGAGAAAGAGAAGGAGTCAAGAAGGTGTGTCGGAACACCTAAAATATAGAAATTCCCCCTGTCCCAGATATGAAGTGCCCCCAAAAAGTTTTATGTCTAACTTTTTGGGGGCACTTCATATCTGGGACAGGGGAGATTTGGTTAATAAGAGAGTTTTGATATCTTCTCTTTATCACTTTGACAGGAACTTGCAAAGTTTGTTCGTCGCCACTGCCCGGTGGCTGATTTTATTCTTCAGTTCGTTCCCCATTTCGGCATACGTCTGCGTATATCCTTCGGGAATGAAGACGGGGTCGTATCCGAAACCGGAAGTGCCGTGCCTGTATTTCGTTATTTCGCCTTTTACGATGCCTTCGAACAGATGTTCCTTGCCGTCGACGATAAGGGCAAAAACGGTACGGAATCGGGCTTTACGGTTCTCTACGCCTTCCATATCCTGCAACAGTTTCTGCATATTGGCTTCCGAATTGTGCGCATCGCCGGCATAGCGTGCCGAATACACGCCGGGCGCCCCGTCCAGGGCTTCCACTTCCAGGCCCGTATCGTCGGCGAAGCAATCCGTTTGGTAATTCTCAAAGATATATCTTGCCTTCAGCAGAGCGTTTCCTTCGAGCGTGTCGGCTGTTTCGGGGATGTCTGCATGGCAATCGATGTCTTTCATGCTGAGAAGCTCTATCTTGTCTCCTAAGATAGCGGTCACTTCTTCCAGCTTATGGGCGTTGTTGGTTGCAAATACAAATCTCTTTTTCATTTTCCTTTCAATTTATCGAAACCTTCTCCATACACGCCGATGACGGAACTTTGCGAGATAAAGGCATTCGGGTCGATATCCTTCACCAGGCGGAATATCTCTATGGACTGGCGTTTATAGGCAAGCACCACCAACACTTTCACGTTGCGCTTGCTGTACCAGCCTATGCCGTCCAGCACGGTTACGCCGCGGTGCGTCTCTTTGGTGATGCGGTCGGCAATCTTTTCGTACTCTTTGGAAAAGATGAAGAACTGCACCGACTGGCGTGCACCGTTTACGATATAGTCCAGTACAATGCCGATGACGAACAGCGTTACAAAACCGAAGATGACCCGCCGCCAGTCGTTGAATATGAAGTAGCAGGAAGTGATGATGACAACATCGCAAATCATAATCATACGGCCCAAAGTGACGTCACGGTATTTGTGGATAATGGCGGCGATGATATCCGTACCGCCCGTGCTGCCGTTGCAGTTGAACACCACGCCCAACCCTACGCCGCACATGGCGGCGCCTATCAGGCAAGCCATGAAGTCCTGTCCGGGACCCAATACCAGTGGCGGCACTCCGTCCGCCCCGTTCACCAACAACTGGAAAAACCAGAGAAGGAACGTCAGCATAAAGATTGCATACGTGGTCTTGATGCTGAATTTGGGTCCGAGGAGCTTGATGGCAAACGTCATCAAGACCGCATTGATGATGAAATACGACCACTGGATGGGAAATCCCGTGGCATAATAGATGATGGCTCCGATACCTGTAGTACCGCCTGTCGTAATCTGGTAGGGGATAAGGAACGCAGCCCATCCCATCGCATAGGAGATTAATCCGAAAGTGATGAAGATATAGTCTCTCAACTCTCTCGTCACTTCTGCTTTGGTCGGTTTCTTGATTTGCATCCTCTTCATAACTTATAAACTTATTTGATAACAATGTTTACAATCTTCTTGGGCACTACGATTACCTTGACAATGCTCTTTCCGTCTATCCATTTCACGGAACGTTCGTCTGCCAGCACAGCTTCCTGGATGGCGTCCGATGCCGCATCGGTGGGGAACTCCATGTTGAAGCGCGCCTTTCCGTTGAATGAAATGGTATAGTTCACCGTATTTTCCACCAGATACTCCTCGTTGTATGCAGGCCATTGTGCGTCGCATACCGATCCCGCATTGCCCAATGTTTCCCACAACTCCTCGCATACGTGCGGGGCGAAGGGAGCCAGCGTCACGGTGAGCAGGTTCAATATCTCCTTTTTGCTGCATTTCAGTGCCGACAGCTCGTTGACACAGATCATAAAGGCGCTGATGCTGGTGTTGTAAGAGAATTGTTCGATGTCTCCCGTCACCTTCTTGATAAGCTTGTGCAGCGATTTCAATTCCTCTTTACTTGCAGGTGCATCGGTCACCAGGTAGTTGCCGCTACGGTCGTAGAACAGCGACCAGAACTTCTTGATGAAGCGGTGCACGCCGTCTATGCCGTTCGTATCCCACGGTTTGGATTGTTCTACCGGACCGAGGAACATTTCGTACATACGCAACGTGTCTGCGCCGTATTTCTCTACAATCATATCGGGATTGACCACGTTGAACATGGATTTGCTCATCTTCTCGACTGCCCAGCCGCAGATATATTTGCCCTCTTCCAGGATAAACTCTGCCGTGGCATATTCGGGACGCCATGCTTTGAAGGCTTCCGTATCGAGCACGTCGTTGGATACGATATTGACATCCACATGGAGCGGGGTAGTGTCGTACTGCTCTTTCAGGTTCAGCGATACGAAGGTGTTGGTATCTTTGATGCGGTACACGAAGTTGCTTCGTCCCTGTATCATGCCCTGGTTCACCAACTTCTGGAACGGTTCTTCAACGGCAGATACGCCGATGTCGTGCAGGAACTTGTTCCAGAAACGGGAGTAAATCAAGTGACCTGTGGCATGCTCCGTACCTCCTACATAGAGGTCTACGTTGCGCCAGTATTCGTCTGTTTTCTTGTCAATGAGCGCGGTATGGTTGCGCGGGTCCATATAGCGCAGGTAGTATGCGCTCGAGCCTGCAAAGCCCGGCATGGTGTTCAACTCCAGCGGGAAGACGGTAGCGTTATCGATTTTTTCGTTATCCACCACGCATTTGTTCACCGTGTCCCAAGCCCATTTGGCGGCGTGTCCCAACGGCGGTTCGCCCGTTTCCGTAGGCAGGAACTTGGCTACTTCGGGCAGTTCCAGCGGCAGGCAACTTTCGTCAATCATATAAGGCATGCCGTCCTTGTAGTAGACAGGGAACGGTTCGCCCCAGTAGCGCTGGCGCGAGAAGATGGCATCGCGCAGGCGGAAGTTCACTTTTACACGGCCCAAGTTGTGCTCTTTCACATATTTCTTGGTAGCGGCGATGGCTTCTTTGATGGTCAGTCCGTTCAGGATTAAATCGCAATAAGGTTTTACGTCTGCTTTCGGCGAGTTGCACACAATGCCCTCTTTGGCATCGAAACTCTCCTCGCTCACATCGCAGCCTTCCACCAGCGGAACGATAGGCAGGTTGAAATGCTTGGCAAAAGCATAGTCGCGGCTGTCGTGTGCAGGCACTGCCATGATGGCGCCCGTACCGTATCCCGCCAGCACATAGTCGCTGATCCAGATGGGCACTGCTTCACCCGTGAAAGGGTTGATGGCATAGCTGCCCGAGAATACCCCCGTCACGCTACGGTCGGAGATACGTTCGCGTTCGGTGCGTTTCTTGGTGCGTTCCAAGTAAGCATCCACTTCCGCTTTCTGTTCCTCTGTGGTTACTTGCGCCACCAGTTCGCTTTCGGGAGCCAGTACCATGAAGGTGACGCCGAACATCGTGTCCGCACGGGTGGTGAAGATGGTAAATTCCAAGTCGCTGTCCTTTACCTTGAACTGGACTTCGGCACCTTCGCTGCGGCCTATCCAATTCTTCTGTGTCTCTTTCAGCGATTCGGTCCAGTCAATCGTATCGAGTCCGTCCAGCAGACGTTGTGCGTAGGCAGACACACGCAAGCACCATTGGCGCATCTTTTTCTGAACTACGGGGAAGCCGCCGCGTTCCGATACGCCGTCCACCACTTCGTCGTTGGCAAGCACGGTGCCGAGTTGCGGGCACCAGTTCACCATCGTCTCGCCCAAGTAGGCGATACGGTAGTTCATCAGCACTTCCTGTTGCTGTTTTTCATTCATTGCGTTCCACTCGTCGGCAGTGAAGTGCAGCTCTTCGCTGCATGCGGCGTTCAGTCCTTCGTTTCCGTATTTTGGGAAAGCTTCTATTAGTTCTTGAATGGGGCGTGCCTGTTTTTCGTCGTTGCAGTAGTAGCTGTTGAACATCTGCTGGAAAGCCCATTGCGTCCAGTGGTAGTATTCCGGGTCGCAAGTGCGGATTTCGCGGTTCCAGTCGAAAGAGAAACCTATCTTGTCCAGCTGTTCGCGATAGCGGTTGATGTTGTTCACAGTGGTGATTGCCGGGTGCTGTCCCGTCTGTATGGCATATTGTTCTGCGGGAAGCCCGTAAGCGTCGTATCCCATCGGATTCAGGACATTGAAACCTTGCAGTCGTTTGTAACGGGCGTAAATGTCCGAAGCGATGTAACCCAACGGATGTCCCACGTGCAAGCCTGCGCCGCTGGGGTAGGGGAACATGTTCAGTACATAATATTTTTGCTTTGTTTCGTCTTCCGTCACCTGGTAGGTTTTGTTCTCTACCCACCGTTGCCGCCATTTCTTTTCAATCTCTCTGAAATTGTATTCCATAATGGTTCGTTGTTATTATAGTTGAAAACTTGTTTATATGCTTGTTAATACTTGTTGATAATTTGCCTAATCCGGTTTATTTCCTGTTGATTAAACGGTACAAAGTTAAAGGTTTATTTTCAGATTTGTAGTGAAGTGGGGTAAAAAAACACACTCTTTATTTATACTGCAAAATGAATGTGTTTGTATTTGTTGTGTTATCAATCCCTAAAACACAAAATAATAAACCAACAAATAAAATATAGAACATTATACCTCAAAATATTTGAACTATTGCTATTTTTGTATCATATAGATAAATTCATGACGCATGAATAGAGAGTTGAATAAGCTAAAAGGAGTACTTGTTGAAACGAAACGTACCAACGGCTGGCGGAACAATTAGCAAAGATCAAGCAACTGTTTCCAAATGGTGCACTAACACCAGTCAACCGAGCCTTGAGACATTATTCCAAATAGCGGAATATTTAGGCGTTACAGTCCAGGATTTGATTAGTAAGAATAGTACTAAAAACCATGAGTAACATACAGAATATAGATTTGCACATAATAGTAGATGTTGCTGAACGCATTGAACGGCTGGTAGAGGATGCTCGGACGCATGTTGGCAAAATCGTAAACATTACCGAAGTTATTACCAAATATGAAATTGGGCATATTATTGTTGAGGTTGTGCAGGAAGGAAAAGAACGCGCGACATATGGCAAGCAGCTATTAAGGGGTGTATCATCCATATTAACTGACAAATATGAATCCGGTTGGTCAGTGGATACATTGGAAAAGTGTAGGACTTTATATTTGCTTTATTCAAAATCCGCAACAGTGTCTCGGAAATTGGATTCAACATATCCTTTTACTCTATCATGGTCTCATTATTTGATATTGATGCGTATTGAATCCGATGATGAGCGTAACTTCTACGAAATTGAGGCTCAAAAACAAAATTGGAGTGTACGTCAACTGCAACGACAGTACAATTCAAGTCTATATGAGCGTTTAGCTCTCAGTAAAGACAAAGATTCAGTCTTGCGTTTAGCCCAAGAAGGGCAAACAATCAATAAACCGGATGATATTATAAAGAATCCTTTAACTTTAGAGTTCTTAGGGCTAAAACCTGATATTTCTTATTCGGAGACCAAACTGGAAAATGCCATAATTGACAAACTGCAACAATTTCTATTGGAACTTGGAAAAGGATTTTTGTTCGAAGCACGTCAGAAAAGAGTTACCTTCGATGAAGAAAACTTCTATGTTGACTTAGTCTTTTACAACAGGCTTTTACAGTGTTATGTACTCATAGACTTGAAAGTGGATAAACTGGCTCATCAAGATTTGGGGCAAATGCAGATGTATGTCAATTATTATGATCGATATGTCAAGCAAGATTTTGAAAAACCTACAATTGGAATTTTGCTTTGCAAAGAAAAGAAGGATGCGTTAGTTGAACTCACTCTTCCAAAAAACTCTAATATTTATGCGCAGCAATATGCGTTATATCTTCCTGACAAACAGTTGCTACAGAAAAAATTAAGAGAGTGGATAGAGGAACAGGATTAATATAAATAACTTACAGAAAAAAGGCGGAATCAATCTTCGTAAAATTCTGCAAATATGTGGATGAATCTATTTGTCCTATAAGGGCATGATACGGATAACATAGATAATGCAAACGACACGAATAACGCAGATTTTTCTTGATTTATCTGCGCCACCCGTGTCATCTGCGGTTGAAAAATGTGAGTATATAAGCCTTTTATCGTTCCGATACACGCCTTTTGTCAGCCTATGTCCTGAGAAAATTCCGGAACAGGGTTGCTTCGTCTATTCGAGTACGATGTCCGGGCTTGCAAACAATGCGTTCAGGTTCGGGAATGACTTCTTGTAGACTTTTCCGTTATCCTCATACTTGAACTCTATCTCATCGGCATACCAGTTGAAATTATATTCTTTGCGCAAGCGCAATTCATACCTGCCGTCTGCCGTGACTGCCACCGCACCGATACGGTTGTTGTTGCGGGTAAGTTCGAAAGAGACGAAAGCCCTGTTGGGGATATCCACTTCCGAGCCGTCTTCCTTTTTATACCGGAGCGACCCTGTAATCGGCGTGTTTGTCACTTTGAATGTCTTGGCAAGGTAGACCACCATTTCTTCATCGGACGAAACGGTGATGTTGCCGGCACTTACGATGTTCTTTGTTTTGAACGGAAGGCGTTTGCGCTCGCCCGCCTGGTCCACTCTGCCGGGAGAGTTATCTTTGTTTACAACGTCCAGCCCGGAAGCGCCGTATTTGCGTTCGTCGTCACGCTTGGCATCCACCGTATAGATGAAGCGTCCGGGGATGTTGGGATCTTCTTTCAGTTTATTGCCATCAAGGTTGCATGCGCTCAAGCGGCTTGCATCTATCTCCAGCATGGGAGCATCGATGTATATTTCGAACGATTGCCCGAAAGGATCGACAGACTCATACTTGTTTTCATCCGTATTCGGGTCCGGATTGACGTTTTTCACTCCTCTGAAACTGGTGACATCGAACTCGATGTCTACCGGTAGCCCGGGTTCGTAGCTCCATGCCAGGTTGGTCACCGTCTCGGGTGTCTCGGGTGTCTCGCCTGTGGTGGCATCGGTTACGCCTTCGAGCGCTCCGTTGTTCCACTTGACACCTGCCGCAAAACGGAACGGGGCATAGTTGGCAAGTTCGAAAATGGTGCTGCGGTAGGTCAGGCCCTTGTACATGCCGTTTGCAATCGGATTGCCGTCTTCATCCTTATCACTGCCGTTGCTGCCGTCTGCGGACAGTACCGGAGGCATGGTAGGTAGGTTCGAAGCGATACGCACCGTTTCCGCACTCTTGGCTTTGGTGGTATACATATAGATGCGGTATACGCCTTTTTCTCCCGATACGGGATCTTGGGTGCCCCAAGTACGCGGTTTAAACATACATACCTGTCCCATATTGGGTTGCTTGCCCGACCATGCTTCGGCGTCATCGTGGTAGAACCGGCAGTCGAAATCATTTTCTGACTTAAGTCCCGCTTCGGCAAATTCGCTGTCTGCATAGTGGTACAAGTTCTGGTTGTATACCAGGAATTCGTCAAACTCCCCGACATTGATACGCGTTGTAGGTTTGTAGGCTTCATTCATTTCAAACATTTCCATGTAGAACATCACCTTTGCCCTTTTCTTCTGCGGCACCATGCGGTAGTAGATAAGCTCATCTTGAGGACCGGCATCGCCCGTTGCGTTATAGGTTGACAACCGTGGCATGACGATGGCTCTGTTCTTCTGCGAGAAGTAGAAGTCCAACGTCATTGTCTCGAAGTGTTTCGCTTCGATGATTACCTTGCGCTTGTTCATTTCCTCCTGGTTGAGGATACTCTCGAAGTAGATGCGCTGCACGCCGGGAGCTTTCGCGGTATAGACATACTTATATCCCCAATCGTTGTCTTCGCCGTAGTCGGGTTCTCCTTTGTTGATGAGGTCGAGCTTCATGCCCGAGGAGTAACGGATGTCGAGGTCGTTTGCCGAAATCAGCACGCGCATGGGGAAGAGCTCCTGCGGACAACTTTCGGGAATGGTGAATACCGCCGTGGCTTTCGGGCGATTGGTATTGCTGTTGATTGTACCGTAGAGCTGCGCGCCCATCCATGCGGGGGCAAACGACTGCTGCTTCACTGTAATCACCTTGATTTTGCGTTGCAGGCGTTTATACTTCACAAGCAATTCACCCTCCAGCTTGTTGTTGCTGCCCAGCGGCAGCGGAGTGATGGTGACGGTTCCGTTTCCGGTGTTTCCGCTGACGGTAAATTCGTTTCTTATCTCGTTTCGTGCCACGTTGTTCGACAGCCAGGTCACATCGGGTTTGTCGTCAACGGTAATCCGGGTCGTGCCTTTGCCCGTCAGGGTATAAGGCAGGGTGAATGCCGTGCCGGTGGCTTCTTCTGGCAACACATAGTAGGTGCTTTCCACCGTCAGTTTGCGGTTGTTGTCTTCCACCTCTTTCACCTCATCGGAGACGAGGATCCACACGTTGTTGGTGGCAGCGGCGGTAAGTGCCGCTTCAAACGAATCTTGCCCGTAGTTCAGTGCTCCGGCAATCTGCAGGATGTAGTGGTGGTTGCGGCGTATCAGCAGTTGCTCGCCTTCTTCGTCCACCAGCATCACGCGATACCATTTGTCGTCGGCTTCCGTTTCGTTCGGCAGATGTCCTTTGATGATTACGCTTACGGGATTGTCGATGCTGTTTTCGCTCTCGAATACATAATCTTCCGGTGCCGTGTCCACCACCGTCAGGTCGTCTATCTTCGCATCGTTCTTGGGGATGGTGACGAAATCGGAACCGGTAAAGTCTTCCCATTTCATGTCAAAACCCAACTGGGGATGATAGGGTGCCACGGTGCCGAAAGCGTTGGTGTTGACAACGGCGAAGCCTGTCACCTGCAGATGGGCGGTATTCCAATCTGCGATGGATATCATGGCGTGGTTGCGTATCATTCTCACTACATGGTCTTTCAGCTGCTCGGCTATGTTTGCCTCTTTCTCTTTATCGCAAGCGAAGCGTGCCCAGTAAATCATTCTGCCGGACGAGCTTTCGAGCATAGCCATGATTTGTGCTTCGGACTTGTTGCGGAAATCGTCTTCCTTAAAGTCTGTCATGTTCTGGTTGCCCACAAAGTGCACGGTACGGGTATTGTCCGGCACGATGGCTTTGAATGTGCCTTCTGTCTGGCTGTTGCTGTTTATCTCTGCGGTGACGGTAGAGATAAACAGTCCGTAAGTGTCGAAACAGAACAGGGTCATGGTCTGTACGCCCATACCGTCTGCATCTACCGCGCGGGTGGTGACATCCTGCATGGCGGGGATGTTGGTGTTGAAATGCAGGGTTACATAGCCGTCGGGAACAACGGGCGTTTCCAAGTTATATTCGTCCCGGCAGGAGACGAGCGTCACCGATATAGCCAGCAGGGCTATCATGGTATGTATTGCTTTCTTTATCATAAGCGGATGATTAAGTATTTAATAAGATTATCATTAATACTTGGTTGTATATTTGCATACAATTATGGGTTGGCGGGGGTGTCGTTGTAGGCATCGCGGATGCAGCGGATGGCAGTATTATTAGTTCCTTGACCGAGGTCAACTGTTTCCCTTGCACTATAATAATAACGATAGGTAAGTACTACATCCATTGCAGACCCTTCTTTACGTTGGAATTCCGAAATGATTTGTAATTCCGCCGTTGTCGGTAGTCGCCAGTCATTGTATACTTTGCCATTTTTGGCGACTTCTACATACTGTTCGCAATGGCTTGCTGCCATTTCTATACTATTAGCTGTAAAAACAGCTCCTAATTGGGACGCGAGCATAAATGAGGGCGACACTAATTTTGCATTATCCGCTCCCGGATCTGTTTTACCGTTTGTGATACGAGGCTTGCCTAATGTATAATCGCCTGATGAAGCGGTAATCTTTACATGATACATTCGGGCATTGTTAAGTCCATTAATACTTTGCGTTCTAAATTCGGTACTATTTGTTCGATTGTAATAGTAGTATGAAATAGTAGATTTTCCTTTATTATCGCCCGATGTAATTTCTTCCGCGACTTTGGAAGTGAAGAAACCACTTGTACTTGTTGCCGAATAAGTCCATGTTTTTGTATCGCTATTATAGCTGGTTGCACTGACCCGTTTATCTGAGTTTGGAGTTATATTGGGGTTCTCCCAGTGTGTTCCATTGAAGTCATCCCGATACGAATACCACCCCTGTATATTCGTGATATACTCCAACGGATATTGTGCAACCGTCACTTCGCGCGGAGTTGCACCGTCTTCATTCGTCACATTCAGCTTAATGTAGCGTATGGCATTGTTCGTTGGCTTCGGGCTGTAAATCCTGATGCTTCCCGCCAATCCTTTTTCCGGTGTTGCCGTAATTCCTAAGTTGTTGATGTTCACATTCTGTTCCTGCCCGAATTTGTCGATATAGTATGCACGCGTCACGGTTGCCGTTACGGGCGACGACGAGTTGAACCGCAGCGTGGTCTCGTCCGTATCCATATTGTGCATTTCCATTTCCTCTTCGTTCACGTACAGGAACTGCACTTCTTCTTGTTCGCCTCCTACGGAGATAGTCCGCTCTTCCCACGGCACTACGGAATAGTGCAGGTCGGTCAGTTCCGTGGGCTTCGAGGGGTCTACTCCGCCCAAGGCGTTCACCGTTGCCTTTACCTCGTAATAGGTGTTGCGTGCCAACTTCTTGCTTTCGCTTACCGGAACCTGATACCAGTTGTTGCCTTCTTCCTTGGAGTTGTCCGGATTGTTGGGGTCTGTATACTTCAGCGGGATATTGATTACCATACGCACCTTGTTTTGGAAATCGCTTCCCGTTCCCCATTTATGGGCATACGCGTAGGCGGTGACCGTTATTTCGTCCGGTGTCCATTTCAGATAGTCGCCACTGATGCTTTTGGGAGGTATTCTCAGCGAGGGTGTGGCATCTACGCCTGCTATGATGGAAGTGGTATAAGGCATGTTCCGCAAGTAATAAGCCGGTATTTCGTTTCCCGAGCCTTCGTTGAATGTGACTTTGTCTCCTTTGGAAATCCGGACCACAATCTTTGCGGCGGCACGGCGCAAGGTCACTTTCAGGAGCCTGTCGGTGGTGGCATCCTTGTGGAGCACCACTGCGGCGGGAGCAGACGGTTCGTTTGCCCCTTCGTATGCCACGCCGTCCATCAGGAAAGTCATGGGCGCATCCGTCGCGTTCTCGAGTCCGGTTATATGGATGTTCTCGGTGGTCTCCGTCATTCCTCTCAGCGCGTCCAGGTTTGCCAGGTCTGCGAAGACCTGTTCCGCATGGGTACTATTGGCAATGAGGTATACCCAATACTTCGCGTCTTTTGCAAACTCGTCGCTGCCTTTTGTCAAAGTGATGGTGCCCGTATTTGCCCGGGAGTTCACTTTGGCGCGCTCGTGGTAGGCTTTTATGCCGTTTTCCTCGAAAACCAGCACATCGATGTGGCTCACCGCTATTTCCGCTCCGGTGGCTTCCACCGTTGCGCGGCTCACCGGCAACGTTCCCGAAGCTATGTCAATAATGATGTTGTTGCCTGCCGTTTCCGCCTTGCCGGGCATGTCATCGTCACTGTGGCAGGCGGCAAGAAGCAGCAGTGACGCGCAACATGCCGTTAACTTATATATTATCCGTTTCATCATTCATCCGTTTATGGAGGTTAATCAAATCTGTTCGGTTTGTTTTATCACAATTATTACCGGGTCCTCACTTCCTTTCCAAGATGAGGCTCCGGGATGTCCGTTAATCATCAGCAACGAACTGCTCGACGAGTCCTCCCATGAGGGCGTAAACGCGATGCCTAATTTCACCGTTCTGCCCACATTTCCGGGTTTCAGTGCCTTTACCCTGATTTCAAACGGTTGGGGGGAAGCTATCGGGTTGTCTATCCTGTTTCCGTCCTGATACACTTCCACCGTGAAATCGTCTGTGGTGGCATCCAGCAACGTAGCCTGCCATGCCTGCTTGTCAGGACCTGTCAGCGTGAAAGAGAAGCGGAACGTGCCGTCCAGGGAGTTTTCATCGGGGTTGTAGGATACTGTGGGCTGTTCATACGGCGGGTCAACCGTTGTGCCCCACGGCTTCAGCGGATTTACGTACGTGGGATAATCGAATTCAAGATTATATTCAGGTGCCTGTTCCCAGTCCGCCACCTGCATTTCTATCACCAATCCCGCCTTTGTCAGGATGGCGCATACCTGATAGACATTACCTGCATTGAGCGTCACCTTGCCGGTATCGTCCTTGCCTGCAATGGCGGCAGTGTACGTCTTCTCAATGTTGTCGTCTACTTTTACGGTGACGGCAAGTGCGGGCACGTTGTTGCTTGTCTGCTCCTGCACGGTGCGATAGGTGTAGAAACTGCCGCGCAGGAATTTGTCCAGCTGCCAGAGCAGGGCATTGTCTCCTTCGAAGGTTTCCAACGAGGGAGTGTCGCCGGCTTCGGGAGTAAATGTGTTGACGGCGTCGAACTCCGGTGTTCCGGGCAAATCCACCTTGCCCGCCTCATATTTCAGTGTGGTGTTCTTTACACCGCCGTAGAATTCCACTTTGGTGACTTTTACGTCGGCGTCCCAGCCCGGTGTCTTGAATACGAACACATCCACGCGGGCGGCAAGGCGCTTCAGCAACAGGTCTACCACTATGTGCTCGTCCTCGCCGATGCCTTCCTTGAAGGTGAAGCCGGTGGCTTCGCCCGTCATCAGTATGTTGCCGGCTCCTAAAGCGGTTTTTCCTTCCGCATTCGCCACTATTGCCTTGACGGCGGCTTCCGGAAGTCCTTCCTTCAGTTGCTCTTTCAAATCCTCGTAGGCGGCGTAGTTGGCAATTGCCAGCAGTTTCTTTACGTTTATTCCGCAATTGAAGGCGGGAGTGACGTACGTGTTTACCGTTCCTCCCTCCGGCGTAAACGGATAGTGCGCCAGAAACTCTCCTTTTTCGCCGAAGGCATATACAATCAGGCTGCCGAAACGGTCGTCGTCGTCCCGTATCAAGGCATCGTCACCGGTGGCACGCGTGCCTGCGCGGAGTTTCACCGTGACCTCTTCTGCCATGCCGTTCGCCATATTCTCTTCCCCGGTACACGCCGCCAGCATGCCGAGCATGACGAAGAGCAGCATCATGCGCGTCGGGGAATAATTTCTTGCTATATAATTCATGATGATAAATGCTGTTTGCTGATAGGGTTTACAGGTCGGGGTCTATTTTTACCGGTACCCATCCGTTGATGGTGATGGACGCGTTTCCGCTCTGGCTGGTCCGGAACACGAAGTCGTATGTGTCTTCGCGGTCCAGGTCCTCTTGCGTGGTGTACGCTCCGGTTGCTTGCAGGAGTCTTATCAGGTCGGCATCCAGCACGGTTTTCCCGGTATCGTTTTTCTTTATCAGCAGTCGGAGAGGACGGTCGGTCGTCAGACGGAGCAGGTCAAGCTCCGCTACCAGCTTTCCGGCTGAGATATGGGTTTCGTGAGGGATGTTGACAATCTGCCGGCAGTTCTTTCCGAAGCCGTTGCCTGCCAGGTAGCGTCCGTTGGTTGCCGTGCACGTTATTCCGTAGGGCGGTTCCTCCGCACGTGCGGTTTCCGGCACGATGCCTGTGTCTTCTACCGTAACGGTGAGGCGGTTGGTGTTTTTCATCAGTTCTACGGTGGTTGCCTGCACGGGCTGGTAGACGGATGTTACTTCCGCCTTGCCGTGATAGAGCGCGTCCAGCTTGCCCAGCGCCGCTCCGTCTTCTTTTTCCGCTGTCAGCATGAAGTCGTCAATGTGCGTAACCCCTTTTTTCAACCCGCTCTGAAATGCTGTCTCGTCGGCATTTTTCTCGCCCGTGCGATAGGTGCCGAGCGTTCCGCCCCAGGTGACGGTGGTGTAGTTGCCCGCCGGCAAGGGCAGGAACATCTGCCAGTCGTTGGTCAGCCGGCTGCCGTTTTCGGAATAGCTGTCGTAGTATCTTCCCTGCTCGTCGAAGACGTACACGGTAACCGCATCTACTTCCTCTCCGAAGAGGTTGGTGTGTGCCGTATTGAGCGAGTAGTCATACTTCAGCAATACTCCGGGGTTACATTCGGAGCGGTCGTCCTTGATGCAGCCCGAAAGGCAGGCGGACAAGAACAGTGCCGGAAGCATTTTGGTAAATGAATATTTCATCGCAGTGGTTTCTAAAGTATAAATAAGCACTAATGATTAATTGTCTGATTACTGCCTGTCATTCCGGGCGCAACGGAGAACCTCTTCTCTGAAGGCGTAAGAAGAGAGGTGAGAGAGAGGCCAATCTCCTCTCTTTGCGTATATGCAGCGAAGCGATTCTCCGCTGCGCTCCGAATGGCGGACAGCCGGTGGTATAAACCGGTTTTCAACATCTTCTTCCGTTGCTTTACGAAAGGATTATTTGGAGAAGTCGGGTGTGATAGGCACCGACCGCCATGCAAGTACTCTTATCTGTGCAGACACCGTCTTGGTTCCTTCGTAGGGAACGTCCACCAGGTTGGAAGCATCGAAAATGAGGTTGTCAATCTGGTATACGTTGCCTCTTGCTGTTTTATCCAAATTGGTCTCTCCGTCTTTATACTTTTGTACAACAAGGTATTTTTCTTCCTTTTTTCCTACTCCGTCATCATATATGACATCCAGTTTGATTACAAGGTGCGGAGCGTTTCCGGGAAGCAGTTGGTAGCCCCACCATTTATTGGTTTCGGTAGGCTTTGCTGTACAGATGTATGTTTCGTCAACGAGGCCCGTAGTAACGTAAGTGAAGCTGGTGGAAATACCATCATCGCACATATAGCTGAAGTCGTATTCTTTTGTTGTGTTGTTATAGGTATATTCTATAGCTTTATATTTATCGGCACTGTAATTGTCTCGGTCGTTTCCTCTTGCGATGACGTAATGATCCTCAATCTCTTGTCCACTCAAAATCCCCCACGGATAGAAACGGTTTATGTAGATGCCTTTCACTTCGAACGATTTGATTTCGGCTCCTGCCCAGTCTGCGGGTTTTTGCTTTGCCGTAAAGTCTTTCAGTTCGAAACGGCAGGTAACTGGGGTCAGTGTGGCGTTTATCACATCACCTTCTTCTATTTCTCCCGTATCCATGCTGGTCAATGTGCTGTTCAGGCAATCTTTCTGCGAACTTAAGAGAATGTGCGAAGCTTTGGCTTTGCCGATAGAGGACATGTCGATACCTTCTTCATTGCCGGTTTGTGCAGGCTGGTTGGCAACAATATATACCTGAGTGGCATAGTTGGGAACGCCTTTTATCTCAAGCGTGGCCTCATTCTTTTTTTGTAAATCAGTTACCGCCGTCTTAATGGCATCTACATTATCGTACGTGCCGTTCTCGTCCGTGTAAGTATCCGGGATGTCCACATAGTTGCCTTGTGCGTTGTAGAAATTGATCACCAAATCATTTATTTTATTATATTTCGTTGCCACACTCTCGCCCAATCCTCTGGTCTCGGCTTTTCCCAACGACAACCGGATGATTGCCTTGTCCTGTTTCCTTACTTCAGGAACACCTTCTTCGTTGCTACATGCTGCAAATGCCAAACCTGCCAATCCCAGCATAAAATACTTGTTTAACTTCATACTCTGAAAAATTAATTAATATATGGTTGTTTAGTTTTTAGTTCTCTGTACGTATATTATCGCTTCCTACAAGTCCGCCACCACACCCGCCAACTGTTGCAGGTTGGTCTGCGCATCCGCGCTGCCGCCTTTCGCGGCACGCTCCAGCGCATCCTTTGCCCGGTCGTACTGCTTGTCTTTGGCGTATGCCACGCCCAGGATGTTCAGCACGGTGGTGTTCTCCTTCACTTCGCTGTTCTCCAGCAGGGCGATTGCTCCTGCTACATCGCCCTGTTCCATCTTTGTGCGGGCGGCGTTCACCACGGCGGGCACGTTTTTCGGATAGGTGCGGGCGGCAACCGCTACGGCGTCATTGTATCCGGCGCTGCCTTTGCCATACGAGTCGGCAACCATGTAGATTTCCTCCACGCTCAGCAGGTCGGGACGGGTCTTCAGCAGTTTCTCCGCCTCTTCCAGCGTGAAGTTCTTTACATTATATTCTATACGGTATTCGTTGCGGCGCAGGGGGGCGTACACCTCTTTCAGTATGCGTTGATACACTTCGGGAGATACGGCATCGCGGATACGCTTTTCGCAGCGGTCCTTGTCGCCGTCGCACGCATCGATGATTTTCCGTATGTGGTCCATCTGTGGGAAGTCCGGATGCTTCTTCACTTCTTCGCGCAAGCCTTCCCAGTCTTCGCCCGCACCCGTCACGTGCCACAGCGATGCGTCTACCTCCGTGTCCTTCTGTGCGTATGCCGCCAGTGCTTCGGCACGTCTTTCCGAAAGCGTCCGGTTGTAGCTGGCGGAGGCTTCGGGCGAGGCATATCCGGTGATGTAAACGCCTGTTATGCTCAGGTCGGGATTGGTCTTTACCAGTTCGATGGAGCTGCTTACGGTGGACAGTTCCGAACCGTTGTTCTTGTATCCCGGTTCTATCTTGTAGCTGTTTTGGCGGAACTGGAGCCGTGCCACGCGCACCTCGTTGCGCACCTTCACCGTCTCCTTGTCCGGCTGTACGAAAGCCGTAACGTAGCGGGGTTGGAACAGGCGCAGGAAAGTGTCCTTCACCGGTGCTTCCTCGCCCGAGGAGTGTATGCACTCCCGGCATCCCGTCACCTGCTCGCGCAGCACCAGGCGGCTCTGCGCCATCCACGGTTCGTAGGGAAGCGTGGCGGCATACTCCACCACCTGCTGTTTGCCGCTCTTACGTTGCAGCACCATATGTGCGCCGTCGGTTGCCGAAGCGCCCGTCAGTGCCTTTTCGCGTCTGTGCACGCGGCTGCGGGTCTTGCCGTCCACTACAACGGGAGCGAGAAGCAGCTCTTTCGTCCCTTCCTTTGCCACTACTGCCGGATAGAGGTGGAAACTCTCCTGGCCGCCTACTTTCACGTCCGTCAGGTCCAGTGTAAGGCGGACATTCACTTCGCACCCGTTCTTCTTCACCTCTTCATCCAACACTTTTACATTGACAAGCTCTCCCTGTTGGGCATAGCCGAAAGCGGAAATGCCCAGAAGAAATCCTATGGTATATATTGTTCGTTTCATCAGCCGTTCTCCTTACTTTATTAGATAAATCAACGACACCGCCGCTTTCGTCACGCCGAAATAGTTGTCGGTGCTCTTCTCTTTCCATTCGCCGCATTTGGGGCAGTCGTACTTGTCGTAGTGCGCACGCGCGTAGCCCAATCCTAAGCTCGCCTCTATGCTCCAGCGGTTGCCAAGCACCCATTGGTAGCCGTAGGCAAGTCCGGCGCCGTAGTAATAACCCTCGTAGCGGTAGCCCTTTGTAGAGGGCAGGATGCCCAACGGGAACTTGACGTTGCCCACGTTGTATTGCCCTCCCAGCAGGTGAAGACCTACAAAATGGCCGTTGAAGCGTTCGCAGAACCAGTAGCGCGCTTCGGGCTGCGCCATCCAGTGCTTCCACTTCTTGTTGTCCGAAAATTCGAAAGGATTGTAATTGGCAGACAGGTCGAGCGTCCACCGGGGAGCGAGACCGATTTCGGCACCCAGGTTGAAGGTCGCCGTAGCGTCATACAGCAGGTTCGTCTTCACAGCCACCCGCTGGGCGGACAGAGGAATGCCGATGAACAATAGAATAACGAAAAGGCTCTTTTTCATGCTCTTTGTATTTATGATATGTATGTTTTCTCTATTTAGTTTTTGTGAATTAACATTT
This sequence comes from uncultured Bacteroides sp., assembly GCF_910578895.1. Lineage (GTDB taxonomy): Bacteria > Bacteroidota > Bacteroidia > Bacteroidales > Bacteroidaceae > Bacteroides. Next base: position 25,525 of record NZ_CAJTSC010000018.1, on the reverse strand, counting down.
CCGTTACTTTATAGGTAATGGGAACAGGCTATAGGTTGTCATGCGGAACGCAGTGAAGCATCCCTTCTCCTTATATAATAAGAGGAGTAGATTTTTCACCGCTACGCTTCTCTGAATGGCGAAGTGAAATGATAGCTGGTAGTAGGTCGGATTTTCTTTGTATCAATATAACCTGTTTCGGGCTGTCGGTTGAACCGGGAGGGCACGAGTAAAGTATCCGTGTTAATTTAACATAACACGGTGAGGGGATATCATATATTTTTCTCGATAGGGCAAATGCTCTTATTCAATCCTATACGTGGCATACGCATTCCAGAGGGCTGTTTTAAGCGTTTCTCAAAAAAACTTTTTACTTTTTTTGTATAAATGGATATATATGGCGATATTTACTGCAAATAAGCACTTCCCATTACCTATAAAGTAACAGGATTTTTAACCTTATTTCTTACCTTCCCATTACCTATAAAGTAACGGAAAATCCGCATTGCGGAAACAAGGACTATTTCCTTCTGCAATCCGTTGTTTTACAATTTGTTGCAGAATTCCCCTCGGTAAACACATAAGATATTATCCCTCTGTTCATTTCGTTGATTCTTTCGTTGGTGTGTTTCTTGAAGTAAGTCTCTGTTACTTTCACCGACGAGTGTCCCATCGCATTGCTGATAAGTTCCGGTTGGAAATTCCTGTAGTTGGCAATGGTCGCCCAGCTATGCCGCGCGCTGTAGCTGCTCAGGCTGGCACCGATGTGGCAGCCGAGCAACTTCAGATAGTAGTTGAAGCTGCGCAGCGCGTTCCGGTACTGCCGGTATTCGTCGTATCCGGGGCGGCAGATAAAGGGGAAGAGGTAGGGCGAGCCTTCGTCGCGGCTGCTCAGATGCCGGATGATGGACATGGCTTCGGGCTCTACACGCACTGCCAGCCATGCACCGGTCTTCCGGCGGCGATAGGTCAGGATATCGCCGTTCAGGTCGCAACGGCGCAGGTAGGCTATGTCCACAAAAGGGATGCCGCGCAGCATGAAGAGCAGGACAAACAGCAGGCGGGCGCGCTCCAACCTCTCCGAAGACTCTACGGGCGACTCCAGCCTGCGGAACACGCCTTCGTCCAATGCACGCTTCACGGTGACTTTCGTGCCCGTGTACACCCCCTTGAAAAGCCGGGGATACCACGCGGCAAGCCCCTCGTCCACCGCACGGAAATAGGTGGCGCGCAGCATGCGCATGTAGGTGGAGACCGTGTTCCAGCAGAGCTGCCTGCCCAGCAGGTACTCCTGGAAGTTTTTGAGCCAGGAAGGTGTCAGTTCGTCGAACGCAAGGTGGTTGTGTCCCCTGAATTCGATAACCCGTCTTAATACACTGCGATACACGTGCGCGGTACCATAACGCCGTTCCCTCTCCAGGCGGGAGATAACGGATGCCATGTAGGCAAAGAAGTTTTTGTTGTCCATATTCTATCGGTTTAAAAGAGTGTTTCCGTAATGGGCGGCAAAGGCACGGCTTTTGTATCAAATAAAGAAGTTAACGAAGTGATAACTTCTTTAAATACAAAAGCGGTATTCAATCCGCGTCTAAAAGATAAAAACAAGTTTTCAATGGAAGAGCCGTGTGCGGATAATCATTTTAATTCACTACATTTACGTCCGAAAAACAAAACGAAAACAAAATGACAATGAAAGACACCATCGACTACAGCCCGGTGCCCGCCGGCTATATCCACTGTTTCAACCACGCCTGCCCCCTCGGCGGCAACTGCCTGCGCCATCTTGCCGCGCTGCACGTCCCGAAGACACGGCCATACGTCATGACGGTAAACCCCGCCGCCTATCCTAAGGACGCCGCGCGCTGCCCCCACTTCAGAAGTTCCGAAAAAATCCGCTTTGCCTGGGGGATGACCGCCACTTTCGACCGCATCCCCTACAAGACGGCGGTGCTGCTGAAAGAAAAAATCCGCAGCCTCTATACCAAAACCACCTACTACCGCATACTGCGGAAGGAGCGTTCGATTTCGCCGGCAGAGCAAGCCGGGATTGCCGGCATTTTCAGGCAGAACGGCATCGACGCAACTCCCGTATACGACAGCTACACCGAAGAATACGACTGGGGAGACCGCGCAAACAGGTAGGCGGAAGCGGACAAACAGAAACAGACAGGTGAAGAACAAACTGGCAATAAGCGCTTGGCGGAACGTACCCGTCAGGCGCTTATTGTCAGGTATATACGAGTGCCAGTCCGTTTCTGCGTGGTGGAACTTTATTCCCAGCCCTTTGGAACCGCGTTCCCACCGTATTGGGAATACGTTCCCAACAAGCAGGGAACATGTTCCCAATACGGTGGGAACATCCGGGGAAAAAGAGGCTGCCGGCTGCGGGGCTTTTGCTTTTAAAGTTCGTTAAGGGAGTTACAGGAGTTAGAGTAGTTACAGGAGTTAGAGCCGATACTCTTGTACATGATATTGCTACAAAAGTATCGGCTTTAACTGCTAAGCCGGCTTGGCGGCTGATAACTCCCTTTAACTCCTTCAGCCCCCGACTCCTTCAGCTCCTTTCTTCAATGCAAAAGCCGTGCATGCGAAGGAAATAGGGCGGGAGTGCGTTGTGCGGAAAGCGGAAATGGCGTATCTTTGCGGCGACTTATCCGTGACGTATATGAATGCGAAGAATAACTACATTTATCATCTTATTGCCATACTTGTGGTGGGGGTGTGGGGGCTGACGTTTATCTCTACGAAAGTGCTGATAGGGCACGGGCTCTCTCCGCAGGAGATATTCCTGCTCCGGTTCCTGACGGCTTATGCAGGCATCTGGTTTATCTCTCCGCGCAAGCTGTTTGCCGATAGCCGGAAGGACGAGCTGTGGTTGCTGGCGGGCGGCGTCACGGGCGGTTCGTTCTACTTCCTGACGGAGAATACGGCGTTGGAAATCACGCTTGCCACCAATGTTTCTTTCATTGTCTGCACCGCTCCGCTGCTGACCGCCATCCTGTTCCTGCTGGTTGACAGGACCGAGCGCGCCACTGCCGCGCTGATAGGCGGTTCGCTGCTGGCGTTGGCAGGGGTGGCGCTGGTGGTGTACAACGGGCATTTCGTGCTGAAGATTTCGCCGCTTGGCGATTTCCTGACGCTGCTTGCCGCTTTGTCGTGGGCGTTCTACAGCCTGATTATGAAAAAGCTGTTTGGCAGCTACAGCACGGTTTTCATCACCCGCAAGATTTTCTTTTACGGGGCGCTCACCATTCTTCCAGCCTTCCTTGTCCGTCCCTGGCAGTTTCCGCTTTCCGGGCTTTTGCAGCCGGCGGTGTGGATAAACCTTCTTTTTCTGGGCGTATTGGCTTCGCTAATCTGCTTTGTGGTGTGGAACGTGGTGCTGAAACGGTTGGGCACGATGCAGGCTTCCAACTACATCTATCTCAATCCGCTCTTCACGCTGGCAGGCTCTGCCATACTGCTCGATGAGCGGTTCACCGTAATGTCTGTTGCGGGTGCCGTGCTGATATTGGGCGGCGTGTATTGGGCGGGAAGAAAGTAGAGGGATGCTTGCACGACGCGTACGGGCATAAAAAAAGGAGTACCGCTGTACTCCAACCTTTGTTAACCTTAAATCTAATACTATGAAAAACACATTGCAAAGGTACGGACTTTTGGGAGAGTTCCAAATAAAACAAATAAATAAGTGTGTTTTATAACATGTTTTAGCAAAAATACCCGCTTTGTTAAGGCTTGCTAAGGATTTGAACCCGCTACATGCGTATTTTCTAAAAAAGGATTATCTTTGTCATGCTCTTAATCAGATTACCCGTTAAACTCTAAACAGATACCGCTGTGAACGAAGATATTGTTCTTACCCCGATGATGAAACAGTTTCTTGATTTGAAGGCAAAGCACCCCGATGCTGTGATGCTGTTTCGTTGCGGCGACTTCTATGAAACTTATTCTACCGATGCCATCGTAGCCTCCGAGATACTGGGCATCACCTTGACGAAACGTGCCAACGGCAAAGGGAAAACGATTGAAATGGCAGGCTTTCCGCACCATGCGCTCGATACGTACCTGCCCAAACTGATACGTGCGGGCAAGCGCGTGGCAATCTGCGACCAGCTGGAAGACCCGAAACTCACCAAGAAACTGGTGAAGCGCGGCATCACCGAGCTGGTGACGCCGGGCGTGTCCATCAACGACAATGTGCTGAACTATCGCGAGAACAACTTCCTTGCCGCCGTGCACTTCGGCAAAGGCATCTGCGGAGTGGCGTTTCTGGATATCTCTACGGGCGAGTTCCTCACCGCCGAGGGGACTTCGGACTATATAGACAAGCTGCTGAACAACTTTGCCCCGAAAGAGATACTGTTCGAGCGCGGCAAGCGCCTGATGTTCGAGGGCAACTTCGGCAACAAGTTCTTCACCTTCGAGCTGGACGACTGGGTGTTTACCGAGACCACCGCGCGCGAGAAGCTCTTGAAGCATTTCGAGGTGAAGAACCTGAAAGGGTTCGGCGTGGAGCATCTTAAGAACGGCATCATTGCTTCGGGAGCCGTCTTGCAGTACCTCATTATGACGCAGCACACGCAGATAGGGCACATCACCTCGCTGGCGCGCATCGAGGAGGACAAGTACGTCCGCCTGGATAAGTTCACGGTGCGCAGCCTGGAACTGATGGGCAGCATGAACGACGGCGGCAGCAGCTTGCTCAGCGTGATAGACAAAACCATCAGCCCCATGGGCGCCCGCCTGCTGAAGCGCTGGATGGTGTTCCCCCTGAAAGACGTGCAGCCCATCAACGAGCGGCTGAACGTGGTGGAGTATTTCTTCCGCAAACCCGGCTTCAAGGAGCTGATTGAAGAACAGTTGCATCTGATAGGCGACCTGGAGCGTATCATTTCAAAGGTGGCGGCAGGGCGTGTATCGCCCCGTGAGGTGGTGGCGCTGAAGGTGGCGTTGCAGGCTATCGGGCCGATTAAGGAGGCGTGCATGGCTGCCGACAACGCCAGCCTGAACCACATCGGCGAGCAGTTGAACCTCTGCTGTTCCATACGCGACCGCATCGACCGGGAAATCAACAACGACCCGCCGTTGCTCATCAACAAAGGCGGGGTGATAAAACAGGGCGTGAATGCCGAGCTGGACGAACTGCGCCGGATAGCTTACTCGGGCAAGGACTACCTTCTGCAGGTGCAGCAGCGGGAGAGTGAACTGACGGGCATCCCCAGCCTGAAAATCGGTTATAACAACGTCTTCGGCTACTACATCGAGGTGCGCAACGTGCACAAGGAGAAGGTGCCGCAAGAGTGGATACGCAAGCAGACGCTGGTGAATGCCGAGCGCTACATCACGCAGGAACTGAAGGAGTATGAGGAGAAGATACTCGGTGCCGAGGACAAGATATTGGTGCTGGAGACGCAGCTCTATTCGGAGTTGGTCTACTCCTTGGCAGACTTCATCCCTGCCATCCAGGTCAATGCCAACCAGATAGCCCGCCTGGACTGCCTGCTTTCGTTTGCCACCGCAGCCCGCGAAAACAACTACATCCGTCCCGTAATAGCCGATGACGAGGTGCTGGAGATACGTCAGGGGCGCCATCCGGTCATCGAAAAGCAGCTGCCGGTAGGCGAGAAGTACATAGCCAACGATGTGATGCTGGACAGCAGCACGCAGCAGGTCATCATCATTACCGGTCCGAACATGGCGGGTAAGTCCGCCTTGCTCCGCCAGACCGCCCTGATTACGCTGATGGCGCAGATAGGCAGTTTCGTTCCGGCGGAAAGCGCGCACATCGGCTTGGTGGACAAGATTTTCACCCGTGTGGGAGCCAGCGACAATATCTCCGTGGGCGAATCTACGTTCATGGTGGAAATGAACGAGGCGGCAGACATCCTGAACAACCTCTCTTCGCGCAGCCTGGTGCTCTTCGACGAGCTGGGGCGCGGCACTTCCACGTATGACGGCATTTCCATTGCGTGGGCAATTGTGGAGTACATCCACGAGCATCCGCGCGCCAAAGCCCGTACGCTCTTTGCCACGCACTATCACGAACTGAACGAAATGGAGCGCTCCTTCAACCGCATCAAGAACTACAACGTGTCGGTGAAGGAGGTAGACAATAAGGTTATCTTCCTGCGCAAGCTGGAGCGCGGAGGCAGCGAACACTCCTTCGGTATCCATGTGGCGAAAATGGCGGGCATGCCCAAGAGCATCGTGAAGCGTGCCGGCGGCATCCTGAAACAGCTTGAGGCGGACCACCGCCAGCAGGGTATATCGGGCAAGCCGGCGGCGGAAGCGAAAGAGGGACATGCCGGCATGCAGCTCAGCTTCTTCCAGTTGGACGACCCCGTGCTGTGCCAGATACGCGACGAGATACTGACCCTCGATGTGAACAACCTGACGCCGCTCGAGGCGCTGAACAAGCTGAATGATATCAAGAGGATAGTGAAAGGGAAGTAAATTACTTCCCTTTCTTATTTCAAGGCAGCCGCTATCTGTTCCGCTTTCTTTCTGGCTATTTCGTAACAGAGTTTTGTCATGGAGACGGAGAGGTTGGGGATGTCTTTCATGTCCGTTTTGTGCTTGCGTTCCCATTCGTAGGCGACGTGTTGCCGTGTTTCGCTTTCGGTGGGGAACGTTTTCTGATGTTTGTCCCTCTCTTTCCATTTCACTACGTACTCCACGCGGTAGTTTCCCGTGTATCTGTTCTTTGTCACACGGAGCGAATTGATGTTATAGTGGCATTGGCAGGCACTGATTTCCGCGAAGTAATCGGCAGGTTGCTTTCCTTTGGAGGGATAGCAGGCGGTAATTCCCCGTGCTTCCAGTTCCTCTTTCAGAAGTTGGAGGATTAATACGGGGCTAAGGCTGTCTGCCAACGTTATTTGTATCTGTACACTGTCCTTTTGGGTAAGTAGTTCGCTCAATTTGTCGGTCATTTTATCTTCTTGTTTGACAGGGATGGATTTATTGGGCATCCAAAAAGGATCAATTATTCCTACAGCTTCTTTTCCATACATGTGGAATTTACGTAGATAACCGTTATAGAGGGGTGAGTGGCTGTCGAGGAAACTACTATGATATACAGAGGTATCATAACAATATATTTCTGAAAATATATCCTTGTTTCCCGTTGTATTGAACAGTTTTACTGTACTTTGCCCGGACATTGTGCCATAGCATTGCAGTAATAAAATCGTGATGATAAAATAGATACTCTTTTTCATGCCGATAATGTTTTATGATGGGTTCTTAGTGCTGTTATGCGGATAGTATTTCCTTTTATGAAAGGAGTTAGTCTTCTTTCTTCAAAATAGCGACTGTTTTTTCCGCCTTTTTGGGGGGTGCATTTTGGCAGATTTCATCCGTATGAAATATTATGTGTCAACGATGTTCCCAAATATAGTAAGAAATACTTTAATAAGCAAGTATTGTGTTGATAATTTGATATATACGGCACGGCTTTTTCATTTTATTGTAACTTATGGGAGATATTCCTGTCTTGCGACAGGTTTTGACATTCCTCGTTATGGAACTATAATTCTCCGAACCATAGCGGATGTGCTTATACGATACCTTCTGTCCGCGACGGAACAGCCACAGACAACCATATCGAAGCCCAGCCCCGAAATGCAAAATAACTGTGCGAAGCCAATAATATGAACTGGTGAACAAAATCGCAATAGCTGCTATGATTTTAACTATGAAAATGACTCTATTCTTCATTGCTTGCCTCCTTTCCGCCAAAGGCGAATGAACATAAAAAGGGCTATGAAATAATTGAGCTACAGGGATGTCGACAATGCATCAGCCCTCAGATACATTCTCTCTGTTATATCCGAAATATCGTATGGCTCAACAATATATTTCAAATCCAGATAGGTATTGGCACATAAGAGCAATTCGCAAAAGCCAATCGCTCCAAAGGCAATAACACCTACTATTTTCTGCCACTTATTCATAATTCCTATGTTTCATCTGTTCAATACTGATTTTTTCGGCATGTATGATGCTGTCCTTTCGCTGCACAGAAATAGGGCCTACATATTTATCTCCATAACTCAACCGGCTATCAACGGCTGTGACTATCCACCAAGAATTATTATTCTGCTCAATGATTATTACCGAATCATTCCAACACACATTTCGGACATTTGCGATGAATGACGGTTCATCATTATAACCGAGTTTTGAAACAAATATAGGATAATCCTCTTCACTCTCGCCATATAATCCCTCTCCATAAGTAAAAACAGAGTAATTATCTGTCAGGTCATGTCGATTGTTACAAGAACAAAAAACAGACATAAAAACCAATATTTCACAAAAGACAACCATTGTCTCAAACATCCAAAATCGTTTATCGGTCAGTTTCACCACTTGCATTTTTAATTGGTATGAAAATCGGCAGCCCTACATTTTTAATCGCAATAAAGATTTCCGGTTCCTTATCGCAATTATTAGAGTATCTTATATCATAGCCTTTTGTTGTCATTGATTCGAGATAAGCAAGCAACTCTTTCCTTCTTATCGTTGGAATTTCAGATATATTGGAGATAATCATTGGAAAATCGTCAAAGTCGCAGTTCGGAGTGTGTATGTATAGTCCGATTTGGCATCCTAAATCCTTTTGGAAACATACATATCCCCAAACTTGAAATGGCATACGGATGGTTTCAGAATTGAATTTGAAAACAGCAAGTAGTTTAAACAGCACATCAAGATGCAATCTAATTTCACTCCATTTAGTAAGGGAATATCTGTCTAAATGAATATGCTCATAGTCATATTCGACAACCCCGTTTCTCAATCCGGTAATAATCTGCTCAATATAGCTGCTTTTGTGGAGGTTGCGGTAGTATCTTTTTAATCCTCTTTTTTTCATTGCTTGTCTCCTTTCCAATAGCACAAAAACGACCGACTTTGCGCCCATAGGTTACAGGAGAGAGCAAAGCTAACACACAAAATTAATATCTTATAGAGCATTGCCATACGCAAAGTTACAATGAATAATCGACATTTGATGTGACAAATGTCCCATTAGAGCATGAAAGTTCAAAACGAGATTATTGTCCGTGTCACAAAATTAATACAATTCTCGCTAAAACCATTATTTTATCATACGTAAAGTGCTTGAACTGAATGGAAAAACTGAAATATTATCCTTCTTGAGCGTGATTCTGCTGTTTCAGCCCCATTTCCCTACTTTCCCTTCTATTTTGGCTACTATTTAACGGAGTTTGTACCTCGCTTGTTCCATGAATCGGATATTGCGTTGATTTTCAGCGGAGGTAAGCAATTCCTTGACAATATATTAGAGACTACGCTCTCATATTGGAATGTTGGTAGTAATATTTAATTTGAGTTTACACAAATAGTCTGATACTACTCTCAAATAAAAATCCGATGAATTATCCAATTGTGACATTATAGTGACTTTTTTATGATTATATCCATTTTATAGTTATCTAATTATATCTACTATCTAATTGATTTATAGCAATATGTGTGTGGTTTTAATTAATATTATTATAGAAGCCTAAATCCCTCGCGATAGGTTTAATCCTATCAGGAGGGATTTATAGAGTTGCCGAATGGAGTTTCCGGCAGGCTGAAATGCCGGATGAGGAAACGGTGTGAAACCGACGGTTTCCCGGTTTGAAACTTTTTAGGGCTGCGGGGATGCTATTTCCCTGCCGTTTTCTTCCCGTAGAAGCACATGAAGTAGATACCTACAAGTATGAACGGGATGCTGAGCCATTGCCCCATGTTCAGCGTCATCGTGCTTTCGAAAGCTACCTGGTCTTCCTTCAGGAACTCGATGAAGAAGCGGAAGAGGAATATCTCCGTCAGGCAGAGACCGAAGAAGAAACCACGGTGGTAGTAGGGCAGGGAAGCGCCGGTGTGCGTTGCGGCGGACTTGGCTTTGGCAGCGGTGCTGAAGTCCGTCGCGGGCTTGCTGCCTTGCTGCCGCTTCATCCCGCGCTTGTAGAGCCATGCCATGCCGAGGAAGAAGATAAAGTAGGCGATTGCCTCGTAGAGTTGTGCCGGATGGCGGGGAAGCATATCCACCCGCTCGAAGACGAATGCCCAGGGCACGTCCGCCGGCTTGCCGATAATCTCGGAGTTCATCAGGTTGGCAAGGCGGATGCAGCAGGCGGTGACGGGCGTGGCAACGGCTATCATGTCCAACACATCTATGTAGTGCATCTTTGTCTTGCGGCAGTACATCCAAAGGGCGATAATCAGTCCGAGCGTGCCGCCGTGGCTGGCAAGCCCTTCGTATCCCGTCCATTTCCAACCGCCGCCGGGCAAGAACTTGACGGGCAGTATCATTTCCCAAAAGTGGTTCAGGTAATAGTCCGGCTGGTAGAACAGGCAGTGCCCCAACCGTGCCCCTATCAGGATGCCGAAGAAGCAGTAGAAGAAGAGCGGTTCGAAGGTCTTTTCATCGATTTTCCGGTCGTGGTACTGGCGGTGCACTATCGCATAGGCAAGGGCGATGCCGATTACCCATAGCAGACCGTAATAACGGATGGGAAGCCTGCCGAAAAGGTTGAACAGTTCGGGGTCGGGGTTCCAATGGATGGAGAGGAGAGTTAGCATATTCATATAAGTAAGTGTTTAAAATGGGTTCTCATATCCTGAATTTTTCCGCTACCATTCGGTAGGTAGGGATGTCGATGCCTTGCTCTTCGGCGGCTGCAATCATGTCGAAAAGCAATCCCTGCACTTCGCTCTGATGTCCGCGCGCCAAGTCTTTCTGCATGGAAGCGGTGCTTTCGGGCGCCAGTTTGTCGATGACCTTGAGGTTGTAGGCAACGATGTCCTCCTCGAACTCGATACCCAGTTTCCGCCCCAATGCGGCGCTCTCCTGCGAGAGCCCGATAAAGGTGTCGCGCACTGTGCCGGGCTTCTGTACTTCGCCCATAGGCACGTCGTAGTAGGCGCCGGTGACTGCCATGGCGGAGATAAACGACCATTTGATGAAAGTGTCGCGGTTGATGTCGGAAGAGAGGTCGGCTTTGATGCCGCTCTCTTGCAAGTCGCGTTGCACGGTTTCCAATGTTTCACGGGAAACAATGGTACCTTTGTGTGCCCCGTAGACCAGGCGGAATATCTTTCCCATCTGCGTGATTTCTCCTTTGCCGGAGACGAACCCTACGATGTAGATGCAGCCGTCGAGCACCGTGACGCCGGGCACCAGTCGCTGGATGCGCGGACCTGTGCCGTAGACATTCAGGATGGGGATTACTACCGTGCCTTCGTGTGCGGCACGCTTGATAAGCTCCGTAATGGAGTCTACGGAGTAACCTTTGACGCAGACGAAGATGACGTCTGCCTTGCCGTCTACCGGCGAGGAGGAGGCAAGGGCGGCGTACTCTTCGGCAGTATAGGCGGGTATCTTCAGCGTATGTTCGCCTTTCAAGTCGGAGTGCAGACGCAGCCCGTATTGGCGCAGGGCGGCGAGGTGCTCGCCGCGTGCGATGCAGGTCACGTCTTTTCCGGCAAGTGCCAGAAAAGCGGCTATCGACCCGCCTACGCCGCCGGTGCCGGCGATGAGGTATTTCAGAGGATTGTTTGCCATTTTGTTATGTATGATTAGGAGGTTTATTGCGGGTGATTGATTCTTTCCAAAAGTTCCTGCGGTGCGAAATACAGGCGTAAGAAGGCAAACCATTTCTTTCCGAGGTCTTTCAAGGAGGCTCCGATATGAAAGACCTCGGAATCTATGATGAGGAAACGGTCGTGCGATTGGCGGTACTGGCGCAACTTATATACTCTGGCTTTACACATTAAACCGGAAGTGCATGATGTCTCCGTCCTGCACCACGTACTCCTTGCCTTCCACGCCCAGCTTTCCGGCTTCGCGTACGGCTGCCTCGCTGCCATACTTGATATAATCCTCATACTTGATGACCTCTGCGCGGATGAATCCTTTCTCGAAGTCGGTGTGGATGACGCCGGCACATTGAGGAGCCTTCCATCCTTTGCGGTAGGTCCATGCCTTTACTTCCATTTCGCCGGCGGTGATGAACGTCTCGAGGTTCAGCAGGCTGTAGATAGCCTTGATCAGGCGGTTGCAGCCGCTCTCCTTCAGACCAAGGTCTTCGAGGAACATCTGTTTCTCTTCGTAGGTCTCCAGTTCGGCGATGTCGGCTTCGGTCTGTGCGGAGATAATGATGAGTTCCGCATCCTCACCCTTGATGGCATCGCGCACCTGCTCTACGTATTGGTTGCCGGAAGCGGCACTTACATCGTCCACGTTGCAGACGTAGAGCACCGGTTTCGTAGTGAGCAGGAACATCTGTTTGGCACACTGCTCTTCGTCATCGTTTTGAGGGATAACGGTGCGGGCGCTCTGTCCCTGTTCCAACGCGTCCTTGTAGCGGAGCAGGAGTTCGTATTCCACCTTTGCCATCTTGTCGCCGCCTACCTTGGCTATCTTCTCCACGCGCTTGATGCGGTTTTCCACCGTATCAAGGTCCTTCAGTTGGAGTTCGGTGTCGATGATTTCCTTGTCGCGCACCGGGTTTACGCTTCCGTCCACGTGTACGATGTTGCCGTTGTCGAAGCAGCGCAGCACGTGGATGATGGCGTCGCACTCGCGGATGTTGCCCAGGAACTGGTTGCCCAGCCCTTCACCCTTGCTGGCGCCTTTCACCAGTCCGGCGATGTCTACGATGTCGCATACGGCAGGCACGATGCGTCCCGGATGAACGATTTCGGCGAGTTTCGTCAGTCGCTCGTCGGGTACGGACACTTGCCCCATTTGGGCGTCGATTGTGCAAAACGGGAAATTTGCCGCTTGTGCTTTTGCACTGCTCAAGCAGTTGAAAAGAGTGGATTTCCCCACGTTGGGGAGGCCCACGATACCAGCTTTTAATGCCATAGTGTTATAGTATTTTTGTTATTATCAATCGGTTATATAGTGCTTTATGTCCCCTGTCGGGGGTGCAAAGATAATCAATTTTGGACTAATGCGGTAAACTTCATCCTCTTTATCCTCTTTCCTCGGCACAGCTTTTTCATTTAAGGGAGTTGTCGGGAGAAGGAGTTGGGGGAGTTATCGGGAGTTACGGGAGGGGAGATTCCGATAGTATCGCTATACATCAACAGTGCTGTCGGATTCCGACTCCTGTAAAGGAAAAGGCCGTGTTTCCTCGGTATATATCCGGTGAAAGATGGATTTCAGTCGTTTTTCGTCCGCGATGACGGTTTGTAGTTCCTTCAGCCGTACGGCATTCTTCGAACCGGGCAACCAGAGTTTCAAATAGCCGCCGGGGGCATACTTGTCCATCAGATGCCTGTAGAACCGTTGGTAGTGCCATGTTTCGTCGGCGGCGGGGTTCTGCTTCAGTCCGTACTGCACGGTGCGGCGCAGGGTGATGTCAGGGTCGATGATGCGGTCGGCTTCCGCCACGATTTTACCGTAGATGCTTCGCGGTTCGTGGTTGGCGGATGCCTGGTGGTCTTCCACGGCTTCGCGCATCGTTTGTATCTCTTCCTCTGAAAACCATTGGCGCAGGTGGGCATCTGCCGCTATAATCTCTCCCGAAACAAGATGGTGTGTGGCACGGTCCCTGCAAAGCCCTGTGTCATGATAGGCGGCTATGGTGTAAACAAGGCGTTCGTTGGCTTCGGGATATTGGCGGGCAAGGATAAGGCTCTCGTCAATGACCGCCTGCACGTGTGAGAGGTTGTGCGCCTTGTCGAAGTGGCCGTATTGGGGAATAATCTCTGTTTCGATGTAACGGGTAAGTGCTTGGGGTATCATATTTCTCTGTTTTCTTATTGACAGGCAAAAATACGAAACGAGCCGGAATACGTCTGCATTCCGGCTCGTTAATTATAGAAAGGTTTTGGGTTATTGTTAGCAGTTAAAGTTTATTTAAGAGAGAATGAAATAGATTACATGTTAGGGTTGTCCATCGTCACCGTCATTTCGGGGATAAGGACGTATGTGTTCTTTTTGTTGTTCCATTTATAATAGGTAGTGATGACCGACTTGCCTTGATAAGCATAGCGGATGCACATATCATTGGTCCATGTGTTCTTTACGGCATTCCATTTCAGCGCTTCGTTTTCTGTCATGCGGTTTTGGTCGTCGTACTTGTAGTTGTACTTCATGTAGTTGGCAAGCGTGCCGCCATCCATTTTGTAAACAGTTTCGGCAACCTTTACCCCGTTTACTTCTTCCGAATTGTAAATGAGGTTACTTTTGTTGTCTGCCGATGCACTCATTCCACACACAAAAAGAAAAGAGAATAAAATCAAAGTTTTTAAAGTTTTCATGGCTTTATGTTTTAGAGTTCTACTTGCTATTTTCTATCAATCTGTCATTGATTACGCTGCAAAGGTAGATATTATATGGACATAAATGAAATAATAGGGGAATATTTTATCAATATGTCAGAATAGGGCAGGGCGGCATGCTTTCTTTTTGGAAAGGTTAATGAATAAAAAATATCCGGTAGCAAAGATACCGGATATTCTGGTGAGCAAACTGCTTTTTAAAGCGATTGCTTCCGTTGCTTTCTGATTGTAAGTTAAATAAAGTTATCGACCGGATCAATGGGCTTCCAGCCAGTTCTTTCCCCAGCCGCAATCGGCTTTCAGGGGCACCAGCATGCGATATGCCCGTTCCATTTCTTCGATTACAATTTTTTGTATAATCTCCTTTTCTGCCTTCGGAACGCTGAAATTAAGTTCGTCGTGGACCTGTAAAATCATCTTTGCTTTCAGATTGTTACTTTGAAGGCGTTGATGGATGAGCGACATCGCCACTTTGATGATGTCGGCGGCACTTCCCTGGATGGGTGCGTTGATGGCGTTGCGCTCGGCATAACCGCGTACCACGGCATTTCGGGAGTTGATATCGGGCAGGAAGCGTTTGCGGTGGAAGATGGTTTCCACATATCCGTTTTCGCGTGCTGTCCGGATGCTTTTGTCCATATACTCCTTGACTTGCGGATAGGTCTCGAAGTAGCCGTCTATCAACTCTTTGGCTTCCTGGCGGGAAACATTCATACGTTCTGCCAGCCCGAAGACGGAAATGCCGTAGATGATGCCGAAGTTGGCTGTCTTGGCTTTGCGGCGCATGTCGGCGGTCACGTCGTTGATATCCACCTTATATATTTTAGCGGCGGTGGCGGCGTGGATGTCATCGCCGCTGAGGAAGGCGTCAATCATATTCCTGTCTTGGCTCAGGTGTGCCATGATGCGCAGTTCGATTTGCGAGTAGTCGGCAGAGAAGAATTCGCATCCGTCATCGGGGATGAAGGCTTTGCGGATTTCCTTGCCGTCCTCATCACGGATGGGGATGTTCTGCAGGTTCGGATTGCTGGAGCTGAGCCGTCCGGTGGCGGTCACCGCTTGGTTGAAAGAGGTGTGTATGCGTCCTGTGCGCGGATTTATCAGTTGGGGCAGCGAGTCGATATAGGTGCTGAGCAACTTCTTCAGTCCGCGGTGTTCAAGTATCTTGCCGATGATGGCGTGTTTGCTGCGTAGGCTTTCGAGCACCTCTTCGGAGGTGACGTACTGGCCCGTCTTGGTCTTTTTGGCTTTCTCTGTGATTTTTAGTTTGTCGAACAGCACTTCGCCCACCTGCTTGGGGGAGGCGATGTTGAAAGCCTCTCCTCCTGCCAGTGCGTAAATCTCTTTTTCAATCTCCTGCAGACGGAGCGTGAAGTGTGCGGACGACTGTTTGAGCGCTTCCGTGTCGATGCGCACCCCGTTGCTCTCGATGTGGACGAGTACCGGAACGAGCGGCATTTCGATTTCATGGAAAAGATGTTCGGCGCCCTGTTCCTTCAACTCCTGCTCGAGCACGTTCTTCAGTTGCAGGGTGATGTCCGCATCTTCGCAGGCATAGCGGTACACCTCTTCGGGCGGAAGGTCGCGCATGCTCTTTTGGTTCTTGCCTTTGGTTCCGATAAGTTCGTCGATGTGGATGGTCCGATAGTGCAGGTAGATTTCGGCAAGGTAATCCATGTTGTGCCGTAGTTCCGGTTGCAGCACATAGTGGGCGAGCATGGTATCGAAAAGTTTTCCTTTCACCTGCACGCCGTAGTTCCGGAGGACAATCATGTCATATTTGATATTCTGTCCCACCTTCATGGAATTTTCGTTCTCGTAAAGCGGGCGGAACTCATTTACTATTTTTAACGCTTCCTCACGCTCTGCCGGAACGGGAACATAGTAAGCCCGGTTTTCGGCATCGCTGAAGCTCATTCCTACCAGTTCCGCCTCCATCGGTTCGGTTCCGGTGGTTTCGGTGTCTATTGAGAGAACTTCCGTTGTAAGTAACTTTTGAATAATTTCCTTTCTTTTCTCTTCTGTATCAATGAGTTGATAGTCTACATCAAGCGTTTCCAAGCGCGTGAGAATTGAATTTTCGGCGCCGCCCGTCCCGTTGCCCGCAAAATCGGCAAACAAATCGCCTTGGACGGGACTGCTCTTTTCGGGAGTCGCGCCGCCGGTGGCGGCGGGTTGGGCAAACAGTGTTCCGGCGTATGGGTCGGGCGCGGCGGAAGAAGCGGGCAGGGGAGAGGTGCCCGTTTTTTTCAGGACACGGTCGATGAGCGTGCGGAACTCCAGTTCTTCGAAAATCTTGCGGAGCTGTTCCTCGTCCGGCTCTTCGCGCACGAGAGTCTTCATGTCGAGTCGGATGGGCACATCCGTTTTGATGGTGGCAAGGAATTTGGAGAAGGTTATCATTTCACGGTTTGCCTCTACTTTGGTTTTCAGCGCGCCCTTCAGCCGGTCGGTGTGGGCAAGCAGGTTTTCGATGCTGCCGAACTCAGTCACCAACTTCTGTGCGGTTTTCTCACCCACGCCCGGACAGCCGGGGATGTTGTCGGAAGAGTCGCCCATCAGTCCCAGCATGTCGATGACCTGCGCTGTGGACTGAATGCCGAATTTCGCCTTTATCTCTTCGGTGCCCATCACCTCAAATCCGCCGCTATGCTTGGGGCGATACATGAACACGTTGTCCGACACCAACTGGCCGTAATCCTTGTCGGGCGTCATCATGTACGTCACGATGCCCTGCCGTCCGGCTTCGGTGGCGAGCGTGCCTATCACGTCGTCGGCTTCATAACCGGAAACCTCCAGGATAGGGATGCGGTAGGCGCGGATGATATCCTTTATGACGGGCACGGAGAGGCGGATTGCCTCGGGTGTCTCTTCGCGTTGCGCCTTGTACTGCTCGTAGGCTTCGTGGCGGAACGTCGGTCCCGACGGGTCGAATGCCACCCCTATGTGCGTGGGGTTCTCCTTTTTCAGCACCTCCTCGAGGGTATTTACAAATCCCAATATGGCGGAAGTGTTGAATCCTTTGGAATTGATACGCGGATTTTTGATGAATGCGTAATAAGCGCGGTATATCAATGCGTAGGCATCGAGCAAGAAAAGTTTATCGGTTGAATTCATATATTTATTCCTTTTTTTCATGGTAAAAGTACAAAAAAATACCGTATTAACCGTTTTATTACTATTTTTGTGCTCAAATAATAGCGATGTATGGACAGCATATCCCTTATAAAATCCCCGATTTCTGCGGAGCTGGAAGACTTCAAGAAGCATTTTGACACTTGCCTTTCCGGTTCCAATCTCCTACTGAATAACGTAATTGCCTACATCAGGCAGAAGAATGGGAAAATGATGCGTCCGATGCTGGTGCTGCTTGCGGCAAAGTTGCACGGCGGGGTCTGTCCGGCAACGCTTCACGCCGCGGTCTCCCTGGAACTGTTGCATACGGCAAGCCTGGTGCACGACGATGTAGTGGACGAGAGCACCGAACGCCGGGGGCAACTCTCCGTAAATGCCATCTTTAACAATAAGGTAGCGGTGCTGGCAGGCGACTACCTGCTGGCAACGGCTTTGGTGGAAGTGGGTATGACACGCAACCATGCCATCGTCGATGTCGTCTCCAACCTGGGACAAGACCTGGCGGAAGGGGAGCTGTTGCAGCTTTCCAACGTCAGCAATCCCGAATACTCCGAAGATATCTATTTCGACGTCATCCGCAAGAAGACGGCTGTGCTCTTTGCCGCCTGCATGAAGGCGGGCGCGCTTTCGGCGGGTGCCTGCGATGAAAAGGTGGAATATGCGCGCCTGTTTGGCGAATACATCGGGCTTTGCTTCCAGATAAAGGACGATATATTCGACTATTATGAGAGCAAGGAGATAGGCAAGCCTACCGGAAACGACATGCTGGAAGGCAAGCTGACCCTGCCCGCACTGTATGCCCTCAATTCCACCCACGACGAACAGGCACGGAAGATTGCCGCAAAGGTGAAGAACGGAACGGCGGCACCCGATGAAATAGCCCGTTTAATCGAGTTTTCCAAAGAACACGGCGGCATTGAGTACGCCACGAAAATGATGCTGCAATTTAAAGGGAAAGCGCTTTCGCTCCTGGCTTCGGTAGAAGATACGGACATCAGGAAGGCGCTTGTATGCTACCTCGATTATGTAGTGGAACGCGAGAAGTAATTCTTTGAGAGGAGTTACCGCCCTTCGGGCCGGGAATTAAGAGCCCCCGCTGTGCTCCTCATGAAAACAGAAAAACATTCTCGAAAAGAGGTTCAAAAGAAGGCTGAACGAAATTTAAACAGGCTCTAAAGGAGTTGAAAGGAGTTAGGGGAGTCAAAGGCCGATAGTATCGCCATACATCAACAGAACTGCCGGCTTCCAACTCCTCAGCCCGAAGGGCGATAACTCCCTTTAACTCCTCTAACTCCTTCAATTCCTCTAATTTCTTCAACTCCTCTTCAAACAAGCTTCTTCTACCGAATAGCTTCTTCAAGAAAAGCCTTTAGAAGAACTTCATTTCCTCTCCCTTGATGTCCGAGAGCAACAGGTTTGCCAGGCGGCTGGTTCCCAAGCGGAACAGTTCGTTGTTCAGCCATTCTTCGCCGAGCACTTCCTTCACAATGGTATAGTAAACCAGCGCGTCGTTCACACAGTTGATGCCTCCGGCGGGCTTGAACCCTATCTTGTTGCCCGTCAGCGCGTGATATTCCTTGATGGCCTGGCACATCACGTAGGCGGCTTCGGGAGTGGCGGCAGGCTGCTGCTTTCCGGTGGAAGTCTTGATGAAATCGGCGCCGGCATACATGGACAGGATGGACGCCTTCTTGATGTTGGAGGCGGTTTTCAACGCTCCGGTTTCCAGGATTACTTTCAGGTGATGCTCCTTGCAAGTGGCTTTCAGCTCCTGTATCTCGTCGCATACGGTCTCGTAGTCTCCGCTCAGGAACTTGCCTACGGAGATTACGATATCGATCTCGTCCGCGCCTTCCATGATTGCCATTGCGGTTTCAGCCACTTTTACCTCTATAAAGGTCTGTGAAGAGGGGAACCCTGCCGACACACAGGCTATCTTCACATCCTCCACCTCCAGCGTGTCTTTCACTACTTCCGCAAAGTTGGGGTATACGCAGATTGCCGCTACGTTCTTCAGGTCGGGAAACTCCTCGTCGAATTGGTTTACCTTTTGGGTGAACTTCATGACGCTTTCATCGCTGTCCGTGCTGTTGAGCGTGGTCAGGTCGATGCAGTTGAACAGGAATTTCTTTACTTCCGGCGTGTTGTTTTCGGGCACTTTGCCTGCGATGATTTCGGTTACTTTCGCGGCCACTTCCGCATCGTTCAGGTTGGTGTTGTACTTCGCCAGGGCGGCGTCATACTTGCTCAGTGTGGATTCGTTATTCTCCATGATCAGCTAATTTAGGATTATTGATATGTCTTGCTCGGTCGCGTTTGGTTTTCTTCTCCACGGTGCGTGCAAAAGCCTCGGTGATGTCCACTCCGGTCTGGTTTGCGATGCAGAGAAGTACCCAAAGGACGTCTGCTATTTCTTCCTCAACGTTGTCTTTCTCTCCCTCCTTGAAGGATTGGTCGCCGTATCTGCGTGCCATCACCCGCGCCAGCTCGCCTACCTCCTCGGTCAGTACAGCCATGTTGGTGAGCTCGCTGAAATAGCGCACTCCGTATTTCCTAATCCAGGAGTCTACCTCTTGTTGTGCTTCTTTTAACGTCATTATTCCTTGTTTTTGGTGTCCATGCAGATGGTTACGGGGCCGTCGTTCAGCAGTTCCACCTTCATGTCGGCTCCGAATTCGCCGGTGCCTATCTCCTTGCCCAGTGCCAGGCTCAGCTCTTTGCAGAACTGCTCGTACAGCGGAACGGAAATCTCCGGTTTCGCCGCCCGGATGTAAGAGGGGCGGTTGCCTTTCTTGGTGGATGCGTGCAGCGTGAACTGGCTGATTACCAGTATCTCGCCGTCGATGTCGAGTATGGACTTGTTCATGACGCCCTGTTCGTCGTCGAAGATGCGCAGGTTGACAATCTTCTTGCACAGCCAGTCGATGTCTTCCTTGCCGTCCGTCTCCTCTATGCCTACCAGTATCATCAGCCCTTTCCGGATGGCGGACTTGCACGTGCCGTTGATGGTGACGGACGCGTATGCGGTGCGTTGGATGACTACTCTCATGTTTCGGTTCTTTTCTAAAAATAGTGTTCTTGTAGTTTGCAAAGTTACGAATAAATCCGTGATTGTTGCGGTGGGGAGGGGATTATTTGCGTGTCAGAAAGACAGGAAATCCGCCTTTTTCCTGTCTTGTGTTTTTCCCGCTTTCTTCCGGAATGGAAAAGCATTGCATGGAGCGTGCATGAATATGCTTCTTTTTCCGATGAAAATGCGTTGTTTATGCAGAAACCGGATGTTCCCGCTGTTAGATACAAGTGTTTCCGGCGTTGGATGCAGGTGCTTCAGCCGACAGACATTAACATCTATCGTGAGAGACATTAATGCCGCTCATGACAGACGCTAATGTCTATCACGAGCGGCATTAATATCCCTCGCCACAAACACCGATATCCGGCAAACGGGATGCCTTCACGCGGCATTTCCGATGCTTTTCCGCGCTGGTTGGTTTGTAAGGATTTCGCTATCGGGCTGTATGTGTGCGAGATAACTGTTTTTCGTTTCGTTTTTTCCCGCCAACCGCACCTTGGGTCGGAAATAAACGATTCTAAGGCGATGGGAAATACAGATTGTCAAAATGCCACAAGGCGGGCAGGGGAGAAAGTCTTTACTGCTCCTGTTCCGCCTGCTGCGCCCGGTCGAAGTATTCCTTTATGAGGCGCGCTTTCGCTTCGCCTGCCACTGCGGCGATATCTTTCTCCGGCGCTTCCTTGATGCGCTTCACGCTCTTGAACTCCTTGAGCAACGCGTTCTTTGTCTTCTCCCCGATGCCTTTTATCCCGTCCAGGGCAGAGGCGACCTGCCGCTTGCTGCGCTTGTCGCGGTGGAAGGTGATGGCAAACCGGTGCACCTCGTCCTGTATCTGCGTCAGCAGGCGGAAAAGGGGAGAGTTCTGTTTCAGCCCGACGGTCTGCGGGGGGAAACCGTAGAGCAGTTCCGAGGTGCGGTGTTTCCCGTCTTTGGCAAGCCCGGCGATGGGGATGTCCAGGCGCAGCTTGTCGACAACTTCTTTTACGGCGCTCATTTGCCCCTTTCCACCGTCGGTGATAAGGAGGTCGGGCAGGGGGGTGCTCTCCTCGATGGCGCGCCTGTAACGCCGTTCTACCACCTCTTTCATCGAAGCATAGTCGTCCGCTCCTTCCACGGTCTTGATGTTGTACTTCCGGTAGTCCTTCTTGGATGGTTTTCCCTTGACGAAAACCACGCACGCCGCCACGGGGTCCGAGCCTTGTATGTTGGAGTTGTCGAAACACTCTATCTGCATGGGCAGCCTGTCGAGGTGCAGCTCCTGCTGTATCTCCTTCAGCAGGCGCACCGCGCGCTGTTCGGGGTTCAGCTTTTCCGCTTGCTTCAGGCGGTCCGCCTTATACTGCTTTACGTTGAGGATGGAGAGGTCGAGCAGTTTCTTCTTGTCGCCGCGTTGCGGGATGGTGAAGGTGACATCTTTCAGCTCCATATCCGGCTGGAAAGGCACGATGATTTCGCGCGAAAGGCTCTTGTAGCGCCCGCGCATTTCGATGATGCCCAATGACAGCAGCTCCTCTTTGCTTTCGTTGAGCCGCTTCTTGTATTCGAACGTGAAGGCTTGGTTGACGGCGCCGTTTGTGATGTGCAGGTAGTTGATGAATGCGGACTTTTCGTCGGAGTCTTCCTCGATGGAGAATACGTCGATATTGTGCAGCACGTTGCTTACCACCTCCGACTTGGCGCGGTAGTTCTCCAGCAGCAGGTATTTCTCTTTGATTTTCTGCGCCTCTTCGAATTTCATTTCCGAGGCAAGGTCCTGCATCTGCCGGTAGAGCATCCGCCCCACCTCCTGGGTGTTGCCTTTGAGTATCTCTTTTATTTCGGCAATGTTCCTGAGGTACTCTTCCTGGTTTTGCTTGCCTATGCAGGGTCCTGCGCAGTTCTTGATGTGGTATTCCAGGCATACGTTGAACTTTCCGGCACGGATATTCTCGGGAGTGAGGTTCAGGTTGCAGGTGCGCAGCGGATAGAGGTGCTTGATGAGGTCGAGCACGGCGTTCATGGAAGGGATGTGGCTGTAGGGGCCGTAGTATGAGGAGCCGTTGCGTATGATTTTCCGTGTCTTGAATATGCGGGGAAAGTATTCGTTCTGCACGCAGATGGAGGGGTAGGTCTTGTCGTCTTTCAGCAGCACGTTGTAGCGTGGCTTGTATTTCTTGATGAGGTTGTTTTCCAGCAGCAGGGCGTCCTCTTCGGTGTTGACCACGATATACCGGATGTCGGCAATCTTGCTTACCAGCACGCGCGTCTTTCCCGGTTCGTGTTCCCTGTTAAAGTAGGAAGATACCCGGCGCTTCAGGTTCTTGGCTTTCCCTACATAGATGATTGTGCCCTCGGCATTCAGGTATTGGTAAATGCCGGGGCTTTCAGGAAGGTTCAGAACTATACCTTTCAGGTAATCGGTTGTTTTGAGTTCGTCCATAATGGGGTGGCGTACGGGATTGATGGGACAGGGTACTTTTTGAAATGCGGACGGGGCTACAGCGTCAGTACCGACTCTACGTCTATATCTTTGCTGAATACATCCTTGCCGTGCAGCTCTTTCAATTCGATGATGAAGTTTACGTATACCTTTTGGGGATTCATCTTCTTCACCAGGTTGCATGCCGCCTGCATGGTTCCGCCTGTTGCCAGAAGATCGTCGTGCAGCAATACCACATCGTCAGGCTGGATGGCATCCTTGTGGATTTGCACCGTGTCTTTGCCATACTCCTTGTCGTAGCTCTCTTCGATGGTTTCTGCAGGCAGCTTTCCGGGTTTGCGGATGGGGACAAATCCCGCGCCCAGGCGGGTGGCAAGGATAGGACCCATGATGAATCCTCTGGACTCTATGCCTACTACTTTGGTGATGCCTTTGTCCTTGTACATTTCATACAGGGTGTCCGACAGCTCTTGCAGCGCAGAGGGGCTTTTGAACAGGGTGGTCACGTCGTAGAACAGAATTCCGGGGATGGGGAAGTCGGGGATTTCCCGAATGCTTTTGGCAAGTGTTTCTTTGCTCATAATCAGTTTATTTAATACGTTTATTGAATTGTTTGTTTCACGTGGAACGCCAGCCCTTATCGTCCGCAAAGCACCAGCAGCACGTTGATGTCGCTTGGCGATACTCCCGGGATGCGGCTTGCCTGGGCTATTGTTTCCGGGTCTATCTTCACCAACTTCTGGCGGGCTTCGGTAGAGAGGGATTGGATGGAACTGTAATCGAATTTCCCTTTTATCTTGATGCTCTCCAACCGTGCCAGTTTGTCTGCGATGATTCGTTCGCGTCCGATGTAGCCTTCGTATTTGATAAGTATCTCCGCCGCTTCGATAATCTCCTCTTTTCTGTCCGTAACCTTGTCCAGCTCGCGGCGGAAGGCATTGACGTGTTCTGCCATGTTTTCCAAAGTCACTTGCGGGCGGTTTATTAAATCTACCAGCTTGCATCCCTGGCGGAGCGGGGTGGTGCCGAGCTGTTCCAGCGCCGGATTGATTAGTGCCGGTTTCATCGAATAGCTACGTGCAAACTCTATGATGTTGGCAACGGCTTCGCGCTTGCTCTTCAACAATGCGTAGCGGTCTTCTTTGGCAAGTCCCAGTTTCCAGGACTTTTCGGTAAGTCTCATGTCGGCATCGTCCATGCGGAGCAGGATGCGGTATTCGGCGCGTGAGGTAAACATGCGGTAAGGCTCGTCTACGCCTTTGGTCACCAGGTCATCGATTAATACGCCGATATAGGCTTCGTCACGCGCAAGGGTGAACGGTTCGCCGCCGTGGCAGTTGATGTGTGCATTGATGCCGGCGATGATGCCTTGTCCGGCAGCTTCTTCGTAACCGGTGGTTCCGTTTACTTGCCCGGCAAAGAAAAGGTTCTTGATTTTCTTCGTTTCCAACGTATGTTTCAGTTGGGTGGGGTCGAAGAAGTCGTATTCGATGGCATAGCCCGGACGGTAAATCACGAGGTCGCGGAATGCCGGTATCTTTTTCAGTGCCTCGATCTGTATCTCCATAGGCAGCGAAGAGGAGAAGCCGTTCAAGTAGAATTCTTGCGTGGTCTCACCTTCCGGCTCCAGGAAAAGCTGGTGTTGCTCCTTGTCGGGGAACGTCACGATTTTAGTCTCTATGCTGGGGCAGTAGCGGGGACCGATGCTCTGGATTTGCCCGTTGAAAAGGGGAGAATCGGGCAGTCCTTCGCGAAGGATGCGGTGCGCTTCTTCGTTGGTGAAGCAGGTCCAGCAGGGAAGCTGTTTCAGGTGGCGCACGCCGGTGTCCATGAAAGAGAATTTATGGAAGTCGTTCTCTCCGTCCTGAATGTCCATCTCTTCGTAGTGTACGCTCCGCCCGTCGATGCGTACGGGCGTTCCCGTCTTCATCCGTCCGTATGCGATGCCGTGACGGGCGATGGATTCGGTCAGCCGGTAGGAGGCGGGTTCCGCCATACGTCCGCCGGGCAGCATGGTGCGCCCTACGTGCATCAGTCCGTTCAGGAAAGTCCCGGCAGTCAGTACGACGCATTTGGCACGGAAGGTCACTCCCCACACCGTGGTCAGTCCGGTTACTTCGCCGTTTTCAACGAGGATTTCCTGTACGGTGTCCTGCCAGATGTGCAGGTTGGGGATGTTCTCCAGGATTTCACGCCATGCCCAGATAAACTTGTTACGGTCGCACTGCGCGCGCGGGCTCCACATGGCAGGGCCTTTGGAGCGGTTCAATATGCGGAACTGGATAGCTGTCCGGTCGGTCACCAGTCCCGTGTATCCGCCTAAGGCGTCCACTTCGCGTACAATCTGTCCTTTGGCAATGCCACCTATGGCGGGGTTGCAACTCATCTGGCCTATCTTGTTCATGTCCATCGTGATAAGACAGGTCTTCGAACCCAGGTTTGCGGCGGCGGCAGCGGCTTCGCAGCCTGCATGTCCGGCACCGATTACAATAACGTCATACTTAAACTCCATTCGTTCAATCTCTTTTTAAACACCGCAAAGTTACTAAAAAACCCGTTGGTAGAATTAAGAGCCTGTTTAAATTTTGTTCAGCCTTCTTTTGAGCGTT
>NZ_CAJTSC010000017.1:28459-62393 GCF_910578895.1 uncultured Bacteroides sp. | reverse complement strand
GCAGAAGAAAGCTTCTACATTGGTGCAGACCAATTGGATGCTCTCGTTGCAATCAAGAGTAAGAATGAAGTTATCGCTGATATCGTTGCCTTGCTGCAATCACCGGCGAAGAATGTTATTTCTGCTCTGCAATCAGGTGGTAACACTATTCACGGAGTTCTCAAGACTCTCGGTGAACGTCCCGAAGCGTAACTTCGGAAACAAAAAAACATCAATTTATTTTAGTAATTAAACAATTAAAATCATACAAAAAATGGCAGATTTGAAAGCTTTTGCAGAACAATTAGTTAACTTGACAGTAAAAGAAGTTAATGAACTTGCAACTATCCTGAAAGAAGAATACGGTATTGAACCTGCTGCTGCAGCTGTTGCTGTTGCTGCTGGTCCTGCAGCTGGTGGTGCTGCTGCCGCTGAAGAAAAAACTTCTTTCGACGTAGTATTGAAGAGCGCTGGCTCAGCTAAACTTCAAGTAGTTAAAGCCGTTAAGGAAGCTTGCGGTCTTGGTTTGAAGGAAGCTAAAGACATGGTAGACGGTGCTCCTAGCGTAGTAAAAGAAGGTTTGGCTAAAGACGAAGCAGAATCATTGAAGAAAACATTGGAAGAAGCTGGAGCTGAAGTTGAACTTAAATAACATTAGCCTGTAAATCAGGTAAGTCGGTAAGGAACCCTTCGTGAAAAGGGTTCTTTACCTTTTTGTGTATATATTTAAAATTAAGTTCTACAAATCCATTAACAGATGTCTTCAAATACTGTAAATCAAAGAGTTAATTTTGCTTCGACTAAGAATCCGCTGGAATATCCGGATTTCCTGGAAGTACAATTGAAGTCATTCAAAGACTTTTTACAACTGGATACCCCACCCGAGAAGCGTAAGAACGAGGGACTGTATAAAGTATTTGCTGAAAACTTCCCCATTGCCGATACAAGAAATAATTTTGTTCTTGAGTTTTTGGACTACTATATTGATCCGCCGCGTTATACTATAGACGAATGTATAGAGCGAGGGCTTACTTATAGTGTACCCTTAAAGGCAAAGTTGAAATTATATTGTACAGACCCCGATCACGAAGATTTTGATACGGTTATTCAGGATGTGTTCCTGGGACCTATTCCTTACATGACGGATAAGGCTACATTCGTTATCAACGGTGCGGAACGTGTTGTTGTATCACAGCTTCACCGTTCGCCGGGTGTGTTCTTCGGTCAAAGTGTGCATGCCAATGGTACTAAATTGTACTCGGCCCGTATCATTCCTTTCAAGGGGTCTTGGATTGAGTTTGCTACCGACATCAACAATGTCATGTATGCTTATATCGACCGTAAGAAGAAGTTGCCGGTAACCACATTGCTGAGAGCTATCGGTTTCGAGAATGATAAGGATATTCTTGAAATCTTCAACTTGGCGGAAGACGTGAAGGTGAACAAGACGAGCCTCAAGAAAATTGTAGGTCGTAAGTTGGCGGCACGTGTATTGAAAACATGGATTGAGGATTTTGTAGACGAAGATACCGGTGAAGTTGTTTCTATCGAGCGTAACGAAGTTGTTATCGACCGTGAAACCGTTATCGAACCGGAACATGTTGACATTATATTAGAGTCGGGCGTTCAGAACATCCTCGTACACAAGGAAGAGCCGAACCAGTCTGACTACTCCATTATATATAACACGCTGCAGAAGGACCCGAGTAACTCGGAAAAGGAAGCTGTGCTCTACATCTACCGCCAGTTGCGTAATGCAGATCCTGCCGATGATGCAAGTGCACGCGAAGTTATCAATAACCTGTTCTTCTCGGAAAAGAGATACGACTTGGGCGATGTAGGCCGTTACCGCATCAACAGAAAGTTGAACCTGACGACCGACATGGATGTTCGCGTACTTACCAAGGAAGATATCATCGAGATTATCAAGTATCTGATTGAGTTGATTAACTCAAAGGCGGATGTGGATGATATCGACCACTTGAGCAACCGTCGCGTACGTACGGTAGGCGAGCAGTTGTCCAACCAGTTTGCTATCGGTTTGGCACGTATGTCACGTACCATCCGTGAGCGTATGAATGTCCGCGACAATGAAGTCTTTACTCCGATTGATTTGATTAATGCCAAGACCATTTCTTCCGTTATCAACTCATTCTTCGGAACGAATGCCTTGTCGCAGTTCATGGACCAGACCAATCCGCTTGCCGAAATTACTCACAAGCGCCGTATGTCTGCCTTGGGTCCCGGTGGTTTGTCACGTGAGCGTGCCGGTTTCGAGGTGCGTGACGTACACTATACTCACTACGGACGTCTGTGCCCCATTGAAACGCCTGAAGGTCCGAACATCGGTTTGATTTCTTCACTCTGTGTGTTTGCCAAGATTAACGAGCTTGGCTTCATCGAGACTCCATACCGTAAGGTAGCCGGTGGCAAGGTAGACCTGTCAGACGAAGGTCTGGTTTATCTCACGGCCGAAGAGGAAGAAGAGAAGATTATCGCTCAGGGTAATGCTCCGTTGAACGATGACGGAACATTTGTCCGCGACAAAGTAAAATCCCGTCAGGATGCCGACTATCCGGTAGTAGCTCCCGATGAAGTGGAATTGATGGACGTCTCTCCCCAGCAGATTGCTTCTATTGCGGCATCTTTGATTCCGTTCTTGGAACATGACGATGCCAACCGTGCATTGATGGGTTCGAACATGATGCGCCAGGCAGTTCCTTTGCTGAAGAGCGAAGCTCCGATTGTAGGTACAGGTATCGAACGCCAGCTTGCACGCGACTCCCGTACGCAGATTACTGCCGAAGGTGATGGTGTGGTTGATTTCGTAGATGCTACGACTATCCGTATCCTGTACGACCGTACGGAAGACGAAGAGTTCGTAAGCTTCGAGTCTGCACTGAAAGAATATACTATTCCCAAATGGCGTCGTACCAACCAGAATATGACAATCGACCTTCGTCCTATCTGTGAGAAAGGCCAGCGCGTGACGAAAGGTCAAATCCTTACCGAAGGTTATTCTACCGAAAAAGGCGAACTTGCTTTGGGTAAGAACTTGTTGGTTGCCTATATGCCGTGGAAGGGATATAACTATGAGGATGCCATTGTATTGAACGAACGCGTGGTTCGCGAAGACCTTTTGACTTCCGTACACGTAGAAGAATACTCTTTGGAAGTTCGTGAGACGAAGCGTGGTATGGAAGAGTTGACTTCCGATATCCCCAACGTCAGCGAGGAAGCAACGAAAGACCTTGACGAGAACGGTATTGTCCGCGTGGGTGCCCGCATTGAACCGGGTGACATCCTGATTGGTAAGATTACGCCGAAGGGCGAGTCCGACCCGTCGCCGGAAGAGAAATTGCTCCGTGCCATCTTCGGTGATAAGGCAGGTGATGTGAAAGATGCTTCTCTGAAAGCATCTCCTTCATTGAAGGGTGTTATTATCGGCAAGCGCTTGTTCTCCCGCGTCATCAAGACCCGTAGCTCCAAACTGGCAGACAAGGCATTGCTGCCGAAGATTGACGATGAATTCGATGGCAAGGTAGCTGCTTTGAAGAAAGTCTTGGTGAACAAACTCTTGAAACTCACCGAAAACTATACGTCCGAAGGCGTGAAAGACTACATGGGAGCCGAAGTTATCAGCAAGGGCGCCAAGTTCTATGCTTCCGATTTCAGCGACATGGACTTCACTGCTATCCAGTTGAGCAATTGGACCAAGGATGAGCATACTAACGGACTGATTCGTGCATTGGTAACCAATTTCATCAAGAAATATAAAGAACTCGATGCGGAACTGAAGCGTAAGAAATTTGCTATCACTATCGGTGACGAGTTGCCCGCAGGTATCATTCAGATGGCTAAGGTATACATTGCCAAGAAACGTAAAATCGGTGTTGGTGATAAGATGGCAGGTCGTCACGGTAATAAGGGTATCGTTTCGCGTGTGGTACGTCAGGAAGATATGCCGTTCCTTGCCGATGGTACTCCGGTAGATATCGTATTGAATCCGTTGGGTGTGCCTTCCCGTATGAACATCGGTCAGATATTCGAGGCTGTTTTGGGCCGTGCCGGAAAGAATTTGGGTGTTAAGTTTGCTACTCCTATCTTCGACGGTGCCACATTGGATGATTTGAACGAATGGACTGACAAAGCCGGTCTGCCCCGTTATGGAAAGACCACTTTGTATGACGGTGGCACGGGCGAAGCGTTTGAGCAACAGGCTACGGTAGGTGTGACATACATGTTGAAACTCGGTCACATGGTTGAAGACAAGATGCATGCACGTTCTATCGGTCCGTACTCGCTTATTACACAACAGCCGTTGGGTGGTAAGGCACAGTTCGGTGGTCAGCGTTTCGGAGAAATGGAGGTTTGGGCACTTGAAGCATTTGGTGCCGCACATATCCTGCAAGAGATCCTGACCATCAAGTCCGATGATGTTGTCGGACGCTCCAAAGCTTACGAAGCAATTGTCAAAGGTGAACCGATGCCTGCTCCGGGCATTCCCGAATCACTGAACGTATTGCTGCACGAGTTGAGAGGTTTGGGCTTGAGTATCAACTTAGAATAAATTGAAATTTGAGAATTGAGAATTGAGGGGCAATAACCCTCGGTTCTCAGTTCCTGATTTATCGACATTTATTTTTCAATTTTTAATTCTCAATTATCAATTATATATAAAAGTATGGCTTTTAGAAAAGATAACAAGATAAAGAGTAATTTCTCGAAAATCTCTATCGGTTTGGCTTCTCCCGAAGAAATCCTTGAGAATTCGAGTGGTGAAGTTTTAAAGCCTGAAACCATCAACTATCGTACGTATAAGCCCGAACGTGACGGTTTGTTCTGCGAGCGCATCTTCGGTCCTATTAAAGACTATGAGTGCCATTGCGGTAAATACAAACGTATCCGTTACAAAGGCATTGTCTGCGACCGTTGTGGCGTGGAAGTGACAGAAAAGAAGGTGCGTCGTGAACGTATGGGACACATTCAGTTGGTTGTGCCGGTAGCTCACATCTGGTATTTCCGTTCGCTTCCTAATAAAATCGGTTACTTGTTGGGGTTGCCTACCAAGAAACTTGACGCTATTATTTATTACGAGCGCTATGTCGTTATCCAACCGGGTGTGTTGGAAGGCGAGGTGGCACAATTCGATTTGCTCGAAGAAGGAGAATATCTGGACTTGTTGGAAAAGTTGCCAAGCGACAACCAGTACCTTGAAGATTCAGACCCCAATAAATTTGTGGCTAAGATGGGTGCGGAAGCCATTTATGACTTGCTGTCACGCATCGACCTCGATTCATTGTCTTACGAACTGCGTAACCGTGCAGGAAGTGATGCTTCACAACAGCGCAAGAGCGAAGCTTTGAAGCGTCTGCAGGTTGTTGAGTCTTTCCGTGCATCGCGCGGACGCAACAAGCCTGAATGGATGATTGTACGTATCGTGCCGGTTATCCCGCCCGAACTTCGTCCGTTGGTTCCGTTGGACGGTGGTCGTTTCGCCACTTCCGACCTGAACGATCTTTACCGTCGCGTTATCATCCGCAACAATCGTCTGAAGCGTTTGATTGAAATCAAGGCTCCCGAAGTGATTTTGCGTAATGAGAAACGTATGTTGCAGGAAGCAGTCGATTCATTGTTCGATAACTCCCGCAAATCAAGCGCGGTGAAAACCGATGCTAACCGTCCTTTGAAATCACTTTCCGACAGTTTGAAAGGTAAGCAGGGACGTTTCCGTCAGAACTTGCTGGGTAAGCGTGTCGACTACTCTGCACGTTCCGTAATTGTTGTAGGTCCGGAATTGAAAATGGGTGAGTGCGGTATTCCTAAACTCATGGCGGCGGAACTCTATAAACCGTTTATCATCCGTAAGCTCATCGAGCGTGGTATCGTGAAGACGGTGAAGAGTGCCAAGAAAATTGTAGACCGTAAGGAATCCGTAATTTGGGATATTTTGGAACACGTGATGAAAGGACATCCGGTATTGCTGAACCGTGCTCCGACACTTCACCGTCTGGGTATCCAGGCATTCCAACCTAAGATGATTGAAGGTAAGGCAATCCAGCTCCATCCGTTGGCATGTACGGCGTTCAACGCCGACTTCGACGGTGACCAGATGGCAGTTCACTTGCCTTTGAGCAACGAGGCTATTCTGGAAGCGCAAATGTTGATGCTCCAGTCGCATAACATCTTGAATCCTGCCAACGGTGCGCCTATCACAGTGCCTGCGCAGGATATGGTGCTTGGTTTGTACTACATTACCAAGTTGCGTAAAGGCGCCAAGGGCGAAGGTCTTACTTTCTACGGTCCTGAAGAAGCGCTTATTGCCTACAACGAAGGCAAGTGTGACATTCATGCACCTATCAGTGTCATCGTCAAGGATGTTGACGAGAATGGCAACGTGATAGAGAAGATGATGCACGATACTTCGGTGGGCCGTGTTATTGTAAACGAAATTGTACCTGCCAAAGCGGGTTATATCAATACGATTATCTCTAAAAAGTCACTTCGCGATATCATCAGCCATGTAATCAAGGTTTGTGGTGTGGCAGAAGCGGCAGACTTCCTCGACGGTATCAAGAACCTCGGTTATCAGATGGCGTTCAAGGGCGGTCTTTCGTTCAACTTGGGTGATATCATTATCCCCGAAGAGAAAGAAGCACTGGTTCAGAAAGGCTACGAAGAGGTAGAGCAGGTAATCAACAACTACAATATGGGTTTCATCACCAATAACGAGCGTTACAACCAGGTAATCGATATTTGGACACACGTAAACTCCGAGTTGTCAAATATCCTGATGAAGACCATTTCGAGCGATGACCAAGGGTTCAACTCCGTATATATGATGTTGGATTCCGGTGCCCGTGGTTCTAAGGAACAGATCCGTCAGCTTTCCGGTATGCGTGGTTTGATGGCAAAACCTCAGAAGGCAGGTGCTGAAGGCGGTCAGATTATCGAAAACCCGATTCTTTCTAACTTTAAGGAAGGTCTTTCGGTGTTGGAGTACTTTATCTCTACCCACGGTGCCCGTAAGGGTCTTGCCGATACCGCTTTGAAGACGGCCGATGCAGGATATCTGACTCGTCGTCTGGTTGACGTATCCCATGATGTGATTATTAATGAAGAAGACTGCGGTACGCTCCGCGGATTGGTTTGTACGGCTTTGAAGAACAACGATGAAACAATCGCTACGCTGTACGAACGTATCTTGGGTCGTGTGTCTGTACATGATATCGTTCACCCTACAACCGGCGAATTGCTCGTTGCAGGCGGAGAAGAAATCACCGAAGCCATTGCGCAGAAGATTGAAGATTCTCCGATTGAGAGCGTTGAAATCCGTTCCGTATTGACTTGTGAGTCCAAGAAAGGTGTCTGTGCCAAGTGTTATGGACGTAACTTGGCCACCAGCCGCATGGTTCAGAAAGGCGAGGCTGTCGGCGTAATCGCTGCACAGTCTATCGGTGAGCCGGGTACACAGTTGACGTTGCGTACGTTCCACGCCGGTGGTACGGCAGCTAATATTGCAGCTAACGCAAGTATCGTTGCGAAGAACCCCTCACGTCTGGAATTCGAGGAACTCCGTACAGTAGATATCATCGACGAAGCAGGCGAACCGGCGAAAGTCGTTGTAGGTCGTTTGGCGGAAGTGCGTTTCGTAGATGTCAATACCGGCATTGTGCTTTCCACACATAACGTTCCTTACGGCTCTACGCTTTACGCTGCCGATGGTGAGGTGGTAGAGAAAGGCAAACTCATTGCCCGTTGGGATCCGTTTAATGCGGTTATCATTACCGAAGCTACCGGTAAGATAGAGTTTGAAGGTGTTATTGAGAACGTTACATATAAGGTAGAATCCGATGAATCTACCGGTTTGCGCGAAATCATTATCATCGAGTCCAAGGACAAGACAAAAGTTCCTACCGCCCACATCATGACTGAGGATGGCGAACTTATCCGTACGTATAACCTTCCTGTAGGAGGCCATGTGGTAGTAGAGGACGGACAGAAGGTAAAAGCCGGTGAGGTAATCGTGAAGATACCGCGTGCCGTTGGTAAGGCGGGCGATATCACGGGTGGTCTTCCTCGTGTCACTGAGTTGTTCGAGGCACGTAACCCGTCTAATCCTGCTGTGGTTTCTGAAATCGACGGTGAGGTTACAATGGGTAAGGTGAAGCGCGGCAACCGCGAAATCATCGTTACTTCCAAGACCGGCGAGGTTAAGAAGTATCTTGTTCCGTTGTCCAAGCAGATCCTGGTACAGGAGAACGACTACGTCCGTGCCGGTACTCCATTGTCCGACGGTGCTATCACGCCTGCCGATATTCTTGCCATTAAAGGTCCTACGGCTGTACAAGAATATATTGTGAACGAAGTACAGGACGTTTACCGTCTGCAGGGTGTGAAGATTAACGATAAGCACTTTGAAATCATCGTTCGCCAAATGATGCGCAAGGTAGAGATTGACGAACCGGGCGATACCCGTTTCTTGGAACAGCAGGTTGTAGATAAACTTGAGTTCATGGAAGAAAACGACCGTATCTGGGGCAAGAAGGTGGTAGTAGACGCCGGTGACTCTCAGAACCTGCAACCGGGACAGATTGTTACTGCCCGTAAGTTGCGCGACGAGAACTCCATGTTGAAACGTCGTGACTTGAAACCGGTTGCAGTACGCGATGCCGTGCCCGCTACTTCTACACAGATTCTTCAGGGTATTACCCGTGCCGCTTTGCAGACTTCAAGCTTCATGTCTGCCGCTTCCTTCCAGGAAACGACGAAGGTGCTCAACGAGGCTGCCATCAACGGTAAGGTAGATCGTTTGGAAGGTATGAAGGAGAACGTGATTTGCGGTCATTTGATTCCTGCCGGTACTGGTCAGCGTGAGTTTGACAAGATTATTGTCGGCTCAAAAGAAGAGTACGACCGTATGCTTGCCAACAAGAAAACGGTACTTGACTATGCTGTTGACAATAAAGTAGAAGAATAATTGCTACGTTAATACAATCAGTGATTTTTATAATGAAAGAAGGGAACCTCTCGGGGTTCTCTTCTTTCTTTTTTCAGAGCCTGTTTGAATTTTGTTCAACATTATTTTGAGCGTTCTTTTCGAGGATGTTTTTCTATTTTTATGAGGAGCATAGCGGGCTATGTGACGAATAAAAATAGAAAAACAGACCGGAAAGAGGCTCAAAAAGGAACTGAAGAAAAACTTTTTGAAGAAAAATTTAAGCAGACTCTTATTATTGCTGTCCGGTAAAATTTCTTCCTTTGTCGGCCGGGCATGCGTGCCTTCACCCAATACCCGTTTCCATAGCGCGTATGTACCCGTCGTTCCAATTGTGCCAGTATATGGCTGAATGCGGTGCACGAGCATTCTCGCAGTGCGGCGGCGTTCTTCTTTTTTAGTGTGGCATAGATGTCGGCGGCAGACATCGGGTGGACCAGGTCGCCATTCTGTTTGTTATCAGCGATTTTTATCTTCGGTGAAAGCTTGAAGGCGGAAACCGCTTATCCCGATGTTTAGCACAACTTTTTCATTTAAGGAGTTGGAGAAGTATCACTTCGTATCGTTTCGTCAGGAGTTAAAGAAGTTAAAACCGATACTTTTGTGGGTGATGTTGTTGTAGAAGTATCGGCTTCGACTCCTAAATCGGCTTGCCGGCCGATAACTCCTTTTGACTCCTCTAACTCCTGTAAATGAAAGTTTAGGCAAATTCGAAACCTGTGCTGTAAAATATTGAAGAGAAAGACGTATATTTGCCTTTCGATTATACTAATAACTTCCCGGCTCCACAGCGGGTAATAAATATGGAAAATATGGAAAACCAAGAAAACAACACCGGGCAATTGCAGATAGAACTGAAAGAAGAAGTGGCACAGGGTACGTATGCCAACCTCGCCGTCATCACCCATTCCAGCTCGGAGTTCGTCATGGACTTCATACGGGCGATGCCGGGGATGCCCAAAGCCGGCGTGCAGTCGCGTATCATCCTGGCGCCCGAACATGCCAAACGCCTGTTGCGTGCGCTCGAAGACAACATCGGCAAATACGAACGCACCTTTGGCGCTATCCGCATGCCGGACGAGCAGCCTTTCGGGCCGTTGCCCAACATGAAGGGGGAAGCGTAAAGGGAGACGATAAGTGGGGAGGGTAGGACCTGCCGAATTTCCTAAACTCCATAAAATCAAAAAAAAACTTGTAGTGCATTGATTATTCAAAACTTATTAGTATCTTTGCAGCCCAAAAGTGTATAGTTTTGAATTAATATAAACAATAATATATAACTAAAAACAATTAAAATGCCTACAATTCAGCAATTAGTAAGAAAAGGACGCGAGGTTTTGGTAGAGAAAAGTAAGTCTCCCGCCTTGGATTCTTGTCCTCAAAGACGTGGCGTTTGCGTGAGAGTGTACACTACCACTCCGAAAAAACCGAATTCAGCTATGCGTAAGGTAGCTCGTGTGCGTTTGACTAACGGTAAAGAGGTGAACTCTTACATTCCGGGAGAAGGACACAACTTGCAGGAGCACTCAATCGTGTTGGTGCGCGGTGGTCGTGTGAAAGACCTTCCGGGTGTGCGTTATCACATCGTTCGTGGTACTTTGGATACCGCAGGTGTTGCCAACCGTACTCAAAGACGTTCCAAATACGGTGCTAAGCGTCCGAAGCCGGGACAGGCTGCTCCCGCTAAGAAGAAATAATCAAGCGGCCGAAACTGATAAACAGTAAAATTAAAAGTAATAACTTACGTTTTAGTTTGTTGGAAATGCTAAAGGTTGAGTAAACACTCCGGTGGGAGAGTTGAAGAAGACAGAAGTAAACAACCAAGAACGAAAAACATTATTCTTTCAGACAAATGAGAAAAGCAAAACCTAAAAAACGTATCATCCTTCCGGATCCCGTTTTTAATGATGTGAAAGTTTCCAAGTTCGTTAATCACTTGATGTATGACGGAAAGAAGAATACCTCTTACGAAATCTTCTACGCCGCTTTGGAAACAGTGAAGAATAAAATGCAGAATGAAGAGAAATCTGCTCTTGAAATCTGGAAAAAAGCTTTGGACAACGTAACTCCGCAGGTGGAAGTGAAGTCTCGCCGTGTAGGTGGTGCCACTTTCCAGGTTCCTACTGAAATCCGTCCCGACCGTAAGGAGTCAATCTCCATGAAAAATCTGATTATCTTTGCTCGTAAGCGCGGTGGTAAATCAATGGCCGATAAGTTGGCTGCTGAAATCATGGATGCTTTCAACGAACAAGGCGGTGCTTACAAACGTAAAGAAGATATGCACAGAATGGCTGAAGCTAACCGTGCGTTCGCTCATTTCAGATTCTGATACTGTAAGAAATAACTGATTGATGTTTAAAAACTTAAAGTAAAGAATAAGGAAATGGCAAAGCAAGATTTACATTTGACACGCAATATCGGTATCATGGCTCACATCGATGCCGGAAAAACAACAACTTCAGAACGTATTTTGTTCTATACGGGTCTGACTCACAAGATTGGTGAGACTCATGACGGTACGGCTACAATGGACTGGATGGCACAGGAGCAGGAACGTGGTATTACGATTACCTCGGCTGCTACTACGACTTTCTGGAACTATGCCGGTAACAAATATAAGATTAACTTGATTGACACTCCGGGACACGTGGACTTTACCGTGGAGGTAGAACGTTCTTTGCGCGTGTTGGACGGTGCTGTGGCTACTTACTGTGCGGTAGGTGGTGTTGAACCCCAGTCTGAAACCGTATGGCGTCAAGCTGACAAATATAACGTTCCCCGTATCGGTTATGTAAACAAAATGGACCGTTCGGGTGCCGACTTCTATGAAGTGGTTCGCCAGATGAAAGAGGTATTGGGTGCTAATCCCTGTCCGATTGTCATCCCTATCGGTGCGGAAGAGAGTTTCAAGGGCGTTGTAGACCTGGTTAAGATGAAGGCTATCTTGTGGCACGATGAGACTATGGGTGCTGACTATGACGTAGAGGAAATCCCCGCGAATCTTCTTGCTGAAGCGGAAGAGTGGAGAGGTAACATGCTGGAAAAGGTAGCTGAATATGATGACGCCTTGATGGAGAAATTCTTTGACGATCCCTCTTTGATTACTGAAGAGGAAATCATGCGTGCATTGCGTGCGGCTACGTTGAAGATGGATATCGTTCCGATGTTGTGCGGTTCTTCATTCAAGAACAAGGGCGTTCAGACTTTGCTGGACTACGCTTGTGCGTTCCTGCCTTCTCCGCTGGATACTCCGAATATCGTGGGTACAAATCCGAATACGGATGCCGAAGAAGAACGTCGTCCGGACGAAGATGACAAGACTGCCGCTTTGGCGTTCAAGATTGCTACCGACCCGTATGTAGGTCGTCTGACTTTCTTCCGTGTGTATTCCGGTAAGATTGAAGCAGGTTCGTACATCTACAATACTCGTTCCGGTAAGAAAGAGCGTGTGTCACGTCTGTTCCAGATGCACTCTAACAAGCAGAATCCGGTAGAAATCATTAGCGCCGGTGATATCGGTGCGGGTGTCGGTTTCAAGGATATCCGTACGGGTGATACGCTCTGCGATGAGACAGCTCCGATTGTGCTCGAGTCTATGGACTTCCCCGAACCGGTAATCGGTATCGCCGTTGAGCCGAAGACTCAAAAGGATATGGACAAACTGGCTAACGGTTTGGCTAAGTTGGCTGAAGAAGACCCGACATTTACAGTGAAGACCGACGAACAGAGCGGACAGACTGTAATCTCAGGTATGGGTGAACTTCACTTGGATATCATCATCGACCGTCTGAAACGTGAGTTCAAAGTTGAATGTAACCAAGGTAAACCTCAGGTTAACTACAAAGAGGCTATCACGAAGACTGTCAATCTGCGTGAGGTTTACAAGAAGCAGTCCGGTGGTCGCGGTAAGTTTGCCGATATTATCGTTAACATCGGTCCGGTTGATGAAGACTTCAAAGAAGGCGGTCTGCAATTCGTAGACGAAGTGAAGGGTGGTAACATTCCTAAGGAATTTATTCCCTCTGTACAGAAGGGCTTCACTACGGCAATGAAGAATGGTGTGTTGGCGGGTTATCCGTTGGACTCACTGAAAGTAACTTTGGTCGACGGTTCTTTCCACCCGGTAGACTCTGACCAGTTGTCTTTCGAAATCTGTGCCATTCAGGCATACAAGAATGCTTGTGCCAAGGCAGGTCCGGTATTGATGGAGCCGCTGATGAAGTTGGAAGTCGTTACTCCGGAAGAGAATATGGGTGACGTTATCGGTGACTTGAACAAGCGTCGTGGTCAGGTAGAAGGTATGGAGTCAAGCCGTTCGGGTGCCCGCATCGTGAAGGCAATGGTTCCGCTGGCGGAAATGTTCGGTTACGTAACTGCGTTGCGTACTATCACTTCCGGTCGTGCCACCTCTTCAATGACTTACTCTCACCATGCACAGGTTTCCAACTCTATTGCCAAAGCCGTGCTGGAAGAAGTAAAAGGCCGTGCCGATTTGCTCTAAAAAAATAACTGAAGTCCGTAGGTTAGCGAATGACTCTTAACCTACGGAACTTTATCTTATATAACAACACTATTAACAATTAAGACAGTAATGAGTCAAAAAATTAGAATCAAACTGAAATCTTACGACCACAACTTGGTTGACAAGTCAGCTGAGAAGATTGTAAGAACGGTGAAGGCTACGGGCGCTATCGTTAGCGGTCCGATTCCTCTCCCTACGCACAAGCGTATCTTTACCGTGAACCGTTCGACTTTCGTTAACAAGAAGTCGCGTGAACAATTCGAACTCTCTTCTTACAAGAGATTGATTGACATCTATAGCTCAACAGCTAAGACAGTAGATGCTCTGATGAAGTTGGAGTTGCCGAGTGGTGTGGAAGTAGAAATCAAAGTGTAAGTATTAAAAATTAAGTGAAATGCCAGGATTATTAGGAAAAAAAATCGGAATGACATCCGTTTTCAGTGCCGAGGGTAAGAATGTACCATGCACTGTTATCGAAGCAGGTCCTTGTGTTGTTACTCAAGTGAAGACTGTAGAAAAGGACGGCTATCAGGCTGTTCAGTTGGGTTTCCAGGACAAAAAGGAAAAGCACACTACAAAACCCCTTATGGGTCACTTCAAGAAAGCCGGAGTAACTCCCAAGAAACACTTGGCTGAGTTCAAAGAATTTGAGACAGAATTGAATCTGGGTGATACTGTTACCGTAGAATTGTTCGAAGGCGCCGACTTTGTTGACGTTGTAGGTACTTCTAAGGGTAAAGGTTTCCAGGGTGTTGTGAAACGTCATGGTTTCGGCGGTGTGGGTCAGACTACTCACGGTCAGCACAATCGTGCTCGCAAGCCGGGTTCTATCGGTGCTTGTTCTTACCCTGCAAAAGTATTCAAGGGAATGCGTATGGGCGGACAGCTTGGTGGAGAAAGAGTAACTGTTCAAAATCTGCAAGTATTAAAAGTAATCGCGGAACACAATCTTCTTTTGATTAAGGGTTCTGTTCCTGGTTGCAAAGGTTCAATCGTAATAATTGAGAAATAATGGAAGTTAACGTATATAACATTAAAGGTGAAGACACTGGGAGAAAGATTACGTTAAACGAGTCTATCTTCGGAATTGAGCCCAACGACCACGCTATCTACTTGGACGTTAAACAGTTTATGGCTAACCAGCGTCAGGGAACACACAAGTCAAAGGAAAGAAGCGAAGTCAGTGGTTCTACTCGTAAAATCGGTCGCCAGAAAGGCGGCGGTGGTGCACGTCGTGGTGACATGAACTCACCGGTACTCGTTGGAGGTGGACGTGTATTTGGTCCGAAACCGAGAGATTACTACTTCAAACTGAACAAGAAAGTAAAAGCTTTGGCACGTAAGTCGGCTTTGTCATATAAGGCTCAGAACAATGCTGTTGTTGTAGTGGAAGACTTCAATTTCGAAGCTCCTAAGACAAAAGATTTTGTTGCT
This sequence comes from uncultured Bacteroides sp., assembly GCF_910578895.1. Classification (GTDB taxonomy): domain Bacteria; phylum Bacteroidota; class Bacteroidia; order Bacteroidales; family Bacteroidaceae; genus Bacteroides. The sequence continues at coordinate 47,460 of NZ_CAJTSC010000017.1, read as the reverse complement.
ATGACAAAAAAACTTAAAGTTTCTGATAAAAAGCTGCTTATCGTTTTACCGGAAGCAAATAAAAACGTATATTTGTCGGCTCGTAATGTGAAGGGCGCCAATGTGCAGACTATCTCAGGGTTAAATACTTACAGAGTATTGGACGCTGGTGTTGTTGTGTTTGCCGAAAGCGCACTTTCTGCTATCGACAATATCTTAATGTAAAAAGGAGGCTTAAATAATGGGAATTATTATTAAACCGTTAGTGACAGAGAAGATGACTGCAATTACTGATAAGGCGAACAATCGTTTCGGCTTTATCGTGCGTCCTGAAGCTAATAAACTGGAAATTAAGAGCGAAGTTGAAGCCCTTTACAACGTTACCGTGGTTGATGTGAATACAATCCGCTATGCCGGCAAGAATAAAAGCCGTTACACACGCGCAGGTATCATCAACGGACGTACAAATGCTTGCAAGAAAGCTATTGTTACGTTGAAGGAAGGAGATACTATTGATTTTTATAGCAATATTTAATAGAAATGGCAGTACGTAAATTTAAGCCCACAACACCGGGGCAAAGACATAAAATTATTGGTACTTTCGAAGAAATTACTGCACGGGTACCAGAAAAGTCTCTTGTATTTGGTAAGAAATCTTCCGGCGGTCGTAACAATACCGGTAAGATGACTATGCGCTACATTGGTGGCGGTAGCAAGAAGATTATCCGTATCGTAGACTTCAAGAGAAATAAAGACGGTGTACCTGCAGTGGTTAAAACAATTGAATACGATCCGAATCGTTCGGCTCGTATCGCTTTGTTGTTTTATGCAGACGGTGAAAAAAGATATATTATTGCTCCCAATGGATTGCAAGTTGGTGCGACTTTGATGTCAGGTGAAACTGCTGCTCCGGAAATCGGTAATGCGCTTCCGCTTCAGAATATTCCGGTGGGTACTGTAATCCACAACATCGAATTACGTCCGGGTCAGGGCGCCGCTTTGGTTCGCTCGGCTGGTAACTTCGCTCAGTTGACTTCAAGAGAAGGTAAATACTGCGTTATCAAGTTGCCTTCAGGCGAGGTTCGTCAGATCCTCAGCACATGTAAGGCTACTATCGGTAGCGTTGGTAACTCAGATCATGGATTGGAAAGTTCAGGTAAGGCTGGACGTTCTCGTTGGTTAGGACGTCGTCCGCGCAACCGTGGTGTTGTTATGAACCCGGTTGATCACCCGATGGGTGGTGGTGAAGGACGTGCTTCAGGAGGACACCCGAGATCTCGCAAGGGATTGTATGCTAAGGGTCTTAAGACAAGAGCTCCGAAGAAACAATCGTCTAAGTATATTATTGAGAGAAGAAAGAAGTAATCTGATTAATTGAGTAAATTATGAGTCGTTCATTAAAAAAAGGTCCGTATATTAACGTTAAGCTTGAGAAAAAAGTGCTTGCCATGAATGAATCAGGCAAGAAAGTGGTAGTTAAGACTTGGGCCAGAGCTTCAATGATTTCGCCTGATTTCGTAGGCCATACTGTTGCAGTTCACAATGGAAATAAATTTATTCCTGTTTATGTTACCGAAAACATGGTAGGACACAAGTTGGGTGAATTTGCCCCAACTCGTACATTCAGAGGACACGCTGGTAACAAGAAAAAATAAAAACAGGATTTATCTGAAATAATAAAGTAATATATAATGGGAGCAAGAAAAAAAATATCGGCTGAAAAAAGAAAAGAAGCCCTTAAGACCATGTATTTTGCGAAATTGCAAAATGTTCCTACTTCCCCCCGTAAAATGCGTCTCGTGGCTGACATGATTCGCGGGATGGAGGTGAACAGAGCACTCGGCGTTCTGAAGTTCTCTTCTAAAGAGGCTGCAGCCAGAGTGGAGAAACTGCTGCGCTCTGCGATTGCTAACTGGGAGCAGAAAAACGAACGTAAAGCTGAAAGTGGCGAGTTGTTCGTAACCAAGATTTTTGTTGACGGTGGTGCCACGCTCAAAAGAATGAGACCGGCTCCGCAGGGTAGAGGTTACAGAATACGCAAACGTTCAAACCACGTAACGCTGTTCGTTGGTTCTAAAAGTAATAACGAAGATCAAAATTAAGGTAAATGGGACAAAAAGTTAATCCAATAAGCAACCGTTTAGGAATTATCAGAGGATGGGATTCCAATTGGTATGGTGGAAAGAATTACGGCGACTCTTTGCTGGAAGATAGCAAAATTCGTAAATATCTGAACGCTCGTCTGGCTAAGGCAAGCGTTTCAAGAATTGTAATCGAACGTACACTGAAACTCGTGACTATTACCGTTTGTACTGCACGTCCGGGTATTATTATCGGTAAAGGTGGCCAAGAAGTTGACAAGCTGAAAGAAGAGTTGAAGAAGGTCACTGATAAAGATATCCAGATTAATATCTTCGAAGTGAAAAGACCTGAGTTGGATGCTGTTATCGTGGCTAATAACATCGCTCGTCAGGTAGAAGGTAAAATTGCCTATCGCCGCGCTATCAAGATGGCTATCGCCAATACGATGCGTATGGGTGCGGAAGGTATCAAAATTCAGATTTCAGGACGTCTGAACGGTGCTGAAATGGCGCGTTCTGAAATGTATAAGGAAGGAAGAACTCCGTTGCACACTTTCAGAGCAGACATCGACTATTGTCATGCGGAAGCATTGACGAAGGTAGGTCTTCTCGGTATTAAAGTTTGGATTTGTAGAGGTGAAGTTTATGGTAAGAAGGAGTTGGCTCCGAACTTTACGCAAAGCAAGGAAAGTGGTCGTGGAAGCAATAGCGGAAACAATGGCGGAAAGAACTTCAAAAGAAAGAAAAATAATCGCTAACGAATTTGATTTTTAGGAATTATGTTACAACCGAAAAAGACAAAATTCAGAAGACAACAAAAAGGCCGTCAAAAAGGTAATGCCCAAAGAGGAAACCAGTTGGCTTTCGGTTCTTTTGGTATTAAGGCGCTGGAGACGAAGTGGATTACAGGCCGTCAGATTGAAGCTGCGCGTATTGCAGTGACAAGATATATGCAACGTCAAGGACAGATTTGGATTCGTATTTTCCCGGACAAACCTATTACAAGAAAGCCTGCTGATGTACGTATGGGTAAAGGTAAAGGTAGCCCCGAGGGATTCGTTGCTCCTGTTACACCGGGTAGAATTATTATCGAAGCTGAAGGAGTATCTTATGAAATCGCAAAAGAAGCTTTGCGCTTAGCTGCACAGAAGCTTCCTATCACAACCAAGTTTGTGGTTAGACGTGATTATGATATCCAAAATCAAAATGCGTAAGAAGTATGAAAATTGCAGAAATTAAAGAAATGACTACCAACGACTTGGTAGAAAGAGTAGAAGCAGAAATGGCTAACTACAGCCAAATGGTTTTAAATCATTCTATTTCTCCTTTGGATAATCCTGCTCAAATCAAACAATTACGCAGGACTATTGCGCGTATGAAAACTGAATTACGCCAGAGAGAACTTAACAATAAATGATGAGCTTGATGGAAGCAAGAAATTTAAGAAAAGAAAGAACAGGGGTTGTGTTGAGCGATAAGATGGACAAGACTATCACCGTTGCAGCTAAGTTTAAGGAAAAACACCCCATATATGGTAAGTTCGTTAGCAAGACGAAAAAGTACCATGCTCATGATGAAAAGAATGAGTGCAATATCGGCGATACTGTACGCATCATGGAAACTCGTCCTTTGAGCAAGACTAAGAGATGGAGATTGGTTGAAATAATTGAAAGAGCTAAGTAATTATGATACAAGTAGAATCCAGACTTACAGTATGTGATAACAGCGGAGCAAAAGAGGCTCTCTGTATCCGCGTTTTAGGCGGTACAGGTCGTCGCTATGCTTCAGTAGGGGACGTGATTGTTGTTTCTGTAAAGAGCGTTATCCCTTCAAGTGATATTAAAAAAGGTGCAGTGTCTAAAGCTTTGATCGTACGTACTAAGAAAGAAATCCGTCGTGCTGATGGTTCTTATATACGTTTTGATGATAATGCTTGCGTGTTGTTGAACAATGCTGGTGAAATTAGAGGTAGTCGTATTTTCGGTCCGGTAGCTCGTGAACTTCGTGCTACTAACATGAAAGTGGTGTCACTCGCTCCTGAAGTACTTTAATTTTGTAAAAGATTTAAGTAATGAGTAAATTACATATTAAAAAAGGCGATACAGTTTACGTAAATTCCGGTGAAGACAAAGGTAAGACTGGTCGTGTATTGAAGGTTCTTGTTGATAAAAAACGTGCAATCGTTGAGGGTATCAACATGGTGTCTAAGAGCACAAAACCGAATGCAAAGAACCCGCAAGGTGGTATTGTGAAGCAAGAAGCTTCTATCCACATTTCAAACTTGAACCCGGTTGATCCAAAAACTGGTAAAGCAACGCGTGTTGGTAGAAAAGTAAGTGCTGACGGCACTTTAGTGCGTTATTCTAAAAAATCAGGAGAGGAGATTAAGTAATGAGTAATACTGCTAGCCTTAAGAAAGAATATGCAGAGCGTATCGCGCCTGCATTGAAATCACAGTTCCAGTATTCTTCTTCAATGCAGGTGCCCGTACTTAAGAAGATTGTTATCAATCAGGGTTTAGGTATGGCGGTTGCCGACAAGAAGATTATCGAAGTGGCAATTAATGAAATGACTGCTATCACTGGTCAGAAAGCCGTAGCAACCATTTCTCGTAAAGATATCGCTAACTTTAAGTTGCGTAAGAAAATGCCGATTGGCGTTATGGTAACTTTGCGTCGCGAGAGAATGTACGAATTCCTTGAAAAATTGGTTCGTGTGGCTCTGCCGCGTATCCGTGACTTCAAAGGTATTGAAAGTAAGTTCGATGGAAGGGGTAATTATACCCTTGGTATTCAGGAACAAATCATTTTCCCTGAAATTAATATCGATAGCATTACCAGAATTCTCGGAATGAATATTACCTTTGTAACCTCTGCGCAAACAGATGAAGAAGGTTATGCCTTGTTGAAAGAATTCGGTTTACCGTTTAAGAACGCTAAAAAAGATTGATAATATGGCAAAGGAATCAATGAAAGCACGTGAAGTAAAACGTGCCAAATTAGTAGCCAAATATGCCGAGAAAAGAGCTGCATTGAAGCAAATCGTTAGAACCGGTGATCCTGTTGAAGCTTTTGAAGCTGCACAGAAATTGCAGGATCTTCCTAAGAACTCTAACCCGATTCGTATGCACAACCGTTGTAAATTGACTGGTCGTCCTAAAGGATATATCCGTCAATTCGGTATCTCCAGAATCCAGTTCCGTGAGATGGCATCCAACGGTCTTATTCCAGGTGTAAAGAAAGCAAGCTGGTAATTTTTGTTTTTTAAATATTGTCAGGGTAGTCCTGATTAATTTAATTTATTTTTATATGACTGATCCAATAGCAGATTATTTGACGAGGTTGCGGAACGCTATTCAAGCAAAGCACAGAGTTGTTGAAGTTCCCGCTTCAAATTTGAAAAAAGAAATCACTAAGATTCTTTTTGAGAAAGGCTACATTCTTAATTACAAGTTTGTAGAAGATGGTCCTCAAGGCACTATTAAGGTTGCCTTGAAGTATGATCCGGTTAACAAGGTTAACGCTATCAAGAAACTGGAAAGAATCTCTTCTCCGGGTTTGCGTCAATATACCGGTTACAAAGATATGCCGCGAGTTATTAATGGTTTGGGTATTGCTATAATATCTACTTCCAAAGGTGTAATGACCAACAAAGAAGCCGCTGAACTGAAGATTGGTGGTGAAGTTTTGTGTTATGTATATTAATAGTAGGAGGAATTAGCAATGTCAAGAATAGGAAAATTACCCATTAGTATTCCCGCTGGAGTAACAATTACTCTGAAGGATGATGTGGTTACCGTAAAGGGACCCAAAGGCGAAATGAGCCAATATGTAAATCCTGCTATCAATGTTGCCATCGAAGAAGGTCATGTCGTTTTGACAGAGAATGAAAATGCGATGTTGGATAATCCGAAGCAGAAGCATGCATTCCACGGCCTGTACCGTTCATTGGTTCACAACATGGTTGTTGGTGTATCTGAAGGATATAAGAAAGAGTTGGAACTTGTAGGTGTAGGTTACCGTGCTTCTAACCAAGGCAATATTATTGAATTGAACTTAGGTTATACACACAGCATCTTTATTCAGTTGCCTGCTGAGATCAAAGTGGAAACAAAGTCTGAAAGAAATAAGAATCCTCTTATCCTTTTGGAATCTTGCGATAAGCAATTGCTTGGTCAAGTTTGCTCTAAAATACGTTCTTTCCGTAAGCCTGAACCGTATAAAGGTAAAGGTATTAAGTTTGTTGGCGAAGAAATTCGTAGAAAGTCTGGTAAATCAGCCGGTGCTAAATAATCATTTAAATTGATAGTATTATGACAACAAAAATAGAAAGACGTATTAAGATTAAATATAGAGTACGCAATAAGATTTCAGGTACGACTGAATGTCCGCGTATGAGTGTGTTTAGAAGCAATAAGCAGATTTATGTTCAGATTATCGACGATTTGTCCGGTACGACTTTAGCTGCCGCTTCTTCTTTGGGCATGACTGAAAAAATGCCTAAGAAGGAACAAGCTGCCAAAGTTGGTGAACTGATTGCTAAGAAAGCTCAGGAAGCAGGTATAACTACTGTTGTTTTCGACCGTAATGGTTACTTGTATCATGGGAGAGTAAAAGAAGTGGCTGATGCTGCTCGTAACGGTGGACTTAAATTTTAATCATTATGGCAGGACTTAATAATAGAGTTAAGATTACAAACGATATAGAACTGAAAGACAGATTGGTTGCTATTAATCGTGTAACCAAAGTAACCAAAGGTGGTAGAACTTTTAGTTTTTCTGCTATTGTGGTAGTAGGAAATGAAGAAGGTATCATCGGTTGGGGCCTGGGCAAAGCCGGCGAAGTAACCGCCGCTATTGCTAAGGGTGTTGAATCTGCAAAGAAGAACCTTACTAAAGTGCCTGTACTGAAAGGTACGGTTCCTCACGAACAGTCTGCTAAGTTTGGTGGTGCTGAAGTATTCATTAAACCGGCTTCTCACGGTACTGGTGTTGTGGCTGGTGGTGCAATGCGTGCAGTGCTCGAAAGTGTTGGTGTAACGGACGTTTTGGCTAAGTCGAAAGGTTCTTCCAACCCGCACAACTTGGTGAAAGCTACTATCTTGGCATTGAGCGAGATGCGCGATGCCCGTATGGTGGCTCAGAACAGAGGCGTTAGTATGGAAAAAGTATTTAGAGGATAAGGAGGAAGAATATGTCGACTATAAAGATTAAACAAGTTAAAAGTAGAATTGGTGCTCCTGCTGATCAGAAGAGAACTCTCGATGCACTGGGACTTCATAAGTTGAATCGTGTGGTTGAACACGAATGCACTCCTTCAATTCTTGGAATGGTGGATAAGGTTAAACACTTGGTTACCATTGTTAAGTAATTATTTGTTGAATATAAAACGAATTACAATATGAACTTAAGTAATTTAAAACCTGCAGAAGGATCTACTAAAACAAGAAAGAGAATTGGACGTGGTCCGGGCTCTGGCTTGGGAGGTACTTCTACCAGAGGTCATAAAGGAGCTAAATCAAGATCTGGATACTCTAAGAAAATCGGTTTTGAAGGTGGTCAGATGCCTCTTCAACGTCGTGTTCCTAAGTTTGGCTTTAAAAATATCAACCGTGTAGAGTATAAGGCTATCAACTTGGATACAATTCAAAAATTGGCCGAAGCTAAAAATCTGCAGACTGTAGGTGTTAATGACTTCATTGCTGCCGGTTTCATTTCTTCAAGCCAGTTGGTAAAAGTATTAGGTAACGGAACTTTGACTGCTAAGTTGGATGTACAAGCACACGCATTCTCCAAGACTGCTGTTGCTGCCATCGAAGCTGCTGGTGGACAAGTAGTAAAACTCTAATTCGATGAGAAAAGCTATTGAAACATTAAAGAATATATGGAAAATTGAGGATCTGAGACAACGGATCCTCATTACCATATTGTTTGTGGCAATTTACCGTTTCGGTTCGTATGTCGTATTACCGGGTATTAATCCGGCAATGCTGACACAATTGCATCAACAAACAAGCGAGGGTCTTTTAGCCTTGTTGAATATGTTTTCTGGAGGAGCGTTTTCTAATGCGTCTATCTTTGCATTAGGTATCATGCCTTATATCTCCGCTTCCATTGTGATACAGTTGCTGGGTATTGCGGTACCGTATTTCCAGAAATTGCAACGCGAAGGTGAGAGCGGTAGAAGAAAAATGAATCAGTATACTCGTTATTTGACGATTATCATTTTGCTGGTTCAAGCTCCTTCTTATTTGCTCAATCTTAAAATGCAGGCTGGTCCTTCCTTAAATGCTTCATTAGATTGGACTCTGTTTATGCTTACTTCTACCATCATATTGGCGGCTGGAAGTATGTTTATTTTGTGGCTTGGTGAGAGAATTACGGATAAAGGAATTGGTAATGGTATCTCCTTGATTATCATGGTAGGTATTATTGCACGTTTACCGCAATCTTTATTTCAGGAATTGATTTCCCGTATGACTGACAAGACCGGCGGTTTGGTAATGTTCTTGATTGAACTCGTAGTCTTGTTGCTTGTCATTGCGTTTGCCATTCTTTTGGTACAAGGAACGCGGAAGATACCTGTACAATATGCGAAGAAGATTGTGGGAAACAAGCAATATGGCGGTGCAAGACAGTACATTCCTTTGAAAGTAAATGCAGCTAACGTGATGCCTATTATCTTTGCTCAGGCAATCATGTTCATTCCTATTACTCTCGTTGGATTTTCAAATGTAAATAATGCGAGCGGTTTCATACATGCATTAACTGATCATACAAGCTTTTTGTATAATTTGATTTTTGCCGTATTGATTATACTATTTACGTATTTTTATACTGCAATTACCATTAACCCGACTCAGATGGCTGAGGATATGAAGAGAAATAATGGTTTCATTCCGGGCATCAAACCGGGAAAGCAGACTGCAGAGTATATTGATGAGATTATGTCACGTATTACTTTGCCAGGTTCTTTCTTTTTGGCTTTGGTTGCTATCATGCCTGCATTTGCCGGTGTGTTTGGGGTGAAAGCAGAGTTTGCTCAATTCTTCGGCGGTACATCTTTGTTAATTCTTGTAGGTGTGGTTCTTGATACTCTCCAGCAGGTTGAAAGTCATTTGTTGATGAGACATTATGATGGTCTGCTGAAATCCGGACGTATTAAAGGCCGTAACGGTACAGTGGCTGCGTATTAATCTTATTTGAAGAATGATATTTCTTAAAACTGAAGATGAGATAGAGCTGCTCCGTGAGAGTAATTTGCTTGTAGGAAAAACGTTGGCTGAGATAGCTAAGGTCATAAAGCCCGGAGTTACTACGAAGGAGCTGGATAAAGTGGCGGAAGAGTTTATTAGAGATAATGGAGCTATCCCTACTTTCAAGGGCTTTCCAAACCAATATGGTAATCCGTTCCCTGCTTCAATTTGTACTTCTGTAAACGAACAGGTGGTGCATGGTATTCCGAGCGATAATGTAGTACTGAAAGAGGGTGATGTCGTTTCTGTTGATTGCGGTACTTACATGAACGGATTCTGCGGTGATTCTGCTTATACGTTTTGTGTCGGTGAAGTCGATGAAGAAACCCGCAAATTACTGAGAGTTACTAAAGAAGCATTATACATAGGAATACAGAATGCTGTTCAAGGCAAACGGTTGGGTGATATAGGATATGCTATACAACAACATTGTGAGTCTAATTCTTATGGTGTGGTGCGTGAGTTTGTCGGTCATGGCATCGGTAAGGAGATGCATGAAGACCCCCAGGTTCCCAATTACGGTAAGCGTGGTTATGGAACAATGTTGAAAAAGGGTTTGTGCATTGCAATCGAACCGATGATTACTTTGGGTAATCGACAGATAGTAATGGAACGTGACGGTTGGACAGTTAGAACCAGGGATTGTAAATGTGCCGCTCATTTCGAGCATACCATAGCAGTCGGGAGTGGTGAAGCTGATATCTTGTCATCGTTTAAATTCATTGAAGAAGTATTAGGAGATAAAGCAATTTAAGAAATTAATATGGCAAAGCAATCTGCAATAGAACAAGATGGAGTTATAGTTGAAGCATTGTCTAATGCAATGTTTCGTGTTGAATTAGAAAACGGACATGAGATTACTGCGCATATCTCCGGTAAGATGCGGATGCACTACATCAAAATCCTGCCGGGTGATAAGGTAAGAGTCGAAATGTCTCCTTACGATTTATCGAAAGGAAGAATTGTATTTAGATATAAATAAAATTAAGATATGAAAGTAAGAGCATCCTTAAAGAAACGTACGCCAGAGTGTAAGATCGTTAGACGTAATGGCCGTTTGTATGTTATTAACAAGAAAAATCCTAAGTATAAACAACGTCAAGGATAATATTATTATTTTTGCAAAAAAAATAATTTAGTATATGGCTATAAGAATAGTTGGTGTCGATTTGCCTCAAAACAAGAGAGGTGAAATTGCGTTGACCTATGTGTATGGAATAGGTCGTAGTAGTTCAGCAAAGATTTTGGACAAAGCAGGTGTTGACAGAGACCTGAAAGTGAAAGACTGGACGGATGATCAGGCTGCCAAGATTCGTGAGATCATTGGTGCGGAGTATAAAGTAGAAGGTGATCTTCGTTCTGAAGTTCAATTGAACATCAAGCGTTTAATGGATATCGGTTGCTACCGTGGTGTACGTCACCGTATTGGTCTGCCCGTAAGAGGTCAGAGTACAAAGAACAACGCTCGTACTCGTAAGGGAAGAAAGAAAACCGTTGCTAATAAGAAAAAAGCTACTAAATAATAATTGTTGATATGGCAAAAAAAACAGTTGCAGCAAAAAAGAGAAATGTAAAGGTAGATGCTAATGGACAGTTGCATGTTCATTCATCTTTCAACAACATTATTGTTTCTCTGGCTAATAGTGAAGGTCAGATTATTTCTTGGTCTTCTGCCGGAAAAATGGGATTTAGAGGTTCTAAGAAGAACACTCCTTATGCAGCACAGATGGCTGCTCAAGATTGTGCTAAAGTAGCATACGATCTTGGCTTGAGAAAGGTAAAAGCATATGTGAAAGGTCCAGGTAACGGACGTGAGTCTGCTATTAGAACTATCCACGGTGCAGGTATCGAAGTTACTGAAATCATTGACGTGACTCCGCTTCCCCATAATGGTTGTCGTCCTCCGAAAAGACGTAGAGTTTAAGATTTACCTTTAATAAAAATGAAACTTGATATTGTTATTGGATTGTAACTTCTTCTCTACAATCGCGGCTGCAACAAATTGAGTTCATGAATAACAATTAAATATTTAAAAGAAATGGCTAGATATACTGGACCAAAATCAAGAATAGCCCGTAAATTCGGTGAAGGTATCTTTGGAGCAGATAAAGTATTGTCAAAGAAGAATTATCCTCCCGGACAGCACGGTAATTCAAGAAAGAGAAAAACTTCTGAGTATGGTGTTCAACTTCGTGAGAAACAGAAAGCCAAATACACCTATGGAGTTTTGGAAAAACAATTCCGCAACTTGTTTGAGAAAGCGGCTACTGCCAAAGGTATTACCGGTGAGGTGCTTCTCCAATTATTGGAAGGTCGTCTTGACAATGTAGTATTCCGTTTGGGTATTGCTCCGACTCGTGCTGCTGCCCGTCAGTTGGTAGGTCACAAGCATATTACTGTAGACGGTGAAGTGGTAAATATTCCTTCGTATGCAGTAAAACCGGGTCAGGTTATTGGTGTTCGTGAAAGATCTAAATCTTTGGAAGTTATCGCTAACTCATTGGCTGGCTTCAATCACAGCAAGTATCCTTGGTTGGAATGGGATGATAATGCTAAAGTAGGTAAATTGTTGCACGTACCTGAAAGAGCAGACATTCCTGAAAACATTAAAGAGCATTTGATTGTAGAATTGTATTCTAAATAATAATTAATTTCATGGCGATATTAGCATTTCAAAAACCTGATAAAGTATTAATGTTGGAAGCGGACTCCAGATTTGGAAAATTTGAGTTCCGTCCACTTGAACCCGGTTTCGGTATTACCGTGGGTAATGCACTGCGCCGCATCCTGCTTTCTTCATTGGAAGGTTTTGCTATCACTACTATCAAAATAGACGGTGTGGAGCATGAATTTTCCAGTGTTCCGGGAGTTAAAGAGGATGTTACTAACATTATCTTGAATCTGAAACAAGTGAGGTTCAAGCAAGTAGTTGAAGAATTCGAGAGCGAGAAGGTAAGTATTACAATCGAGAATTCAAGTGAATTTAAAGCAGGTGACATAGGTAAGTATTTGACTGGATTTGAAGTGTTAAATCCTGAATTAGTTATTTGTCATTTAGATTCGAAATCAACTATGCAGATAGATATTACGATCAACAAAGGTCGTGGTTATGTTCCTGCTGACGAAAACCGCGAATATTGCACCGATGTGAACGTAATTCCTATCGATTCTATTTATACTCCGATACGTAATGTCAAGTATCAGGTGGAAAACTTCCGTGTTGAGCAGAAGACCGACTACGAGAAGCTAGTGCTTGAAATTGCTACGGATGGTTCCATTCACCCGAAAGAAGCTCTGAAAGAAGCTGCAAAAATTCTGATTTACCACTTCATGCTCTTCTCCGATGAGAAGATTACGCTGGAAAGCAATGATGTTGACGGCAATGAAGAGTTCGATGAAGAAGTATTGCACATGCGTCAGTTGCTGAAGACCAAGCTTGTTGATATGGATCTCTCGGTTCGCGCCCTCAACTGTTTGAAGGCTGCCGATGTAGAGACTTTGGGCGACTTGGTACAGTTCAACAAGACTGATTTGCTGAAGTTCAGAAATTTCGGAAAGAAATCGCTTACCGAGCTTGATGATTTGCTGGAAAGTCTGAATCTGTCGTTTGGAACTGATATTTCTAAATATAAATTAGATAAAGAATAAAAAATGAGACATAATAAGAAATTCAACCATTTGGGTCGTACTGCCTCTCATAGAAACGCTATGTTGGCTAATATGGCGTGTTCTTTGATTAAGCACAAAAGAATCACTACGACCGTTGCAAAGGCTAAAGCTCTGAAGAAGTTTGTTGAGCCTTTGATTACAAAAGCTAAGGACGATACGACAAACTCTCGTCGTGTTGTATTTAGCAATTTGCAAGACAAATATGCTGTAACTGAGTTGTTCAAAGAAATCTCTGTGAAGATTGCCGATCGTCCGGGTGGTTACACTCGTATCATCAAGACCGGCCACCGTTTGGGTGATAACGCGGAAATGTGCTTCATCGAACTCGTTGACTACAATGAAAACATGGCTAAGGAAAAGGTTGCTAAGAAAGCTACTCGTACCCGCCGTTCAAAGAAGTCTGCCGCTGAAGCCGCTCCTGCTGCCGAAACTGCACCGGTTGCTGAAGCTCCTGCTGCTGAAGAAGCAAAAGCAGAATAATTCAACTATTCTTTTTATCATATAGAAAGCCGTCCCAGCGATTGGGGCGGCTTTTTTGTTTATACTCTCTGCATAAACCATGACTATGAAAGGCACTCGGGGGAAGCTGTCTCATGGGGGGCTGTCTGCCCCCGTGAGACCTTCACACGTGCCTTTACTTTATTCCTTGGGAGAATGGAATGATGTCTGAGTTGGTAAACATAGTAACTTTTTCATTTACAAGAGTTCGAGGAGTTAAAAGGAGTTATCAGCCTCCAAGTCGGCTTAGTAGCGTTAAAGAAGTCAAAGCCGATACTCTTGCGTATGTAGTTACAGGGTTATCGGCTTTTAACTCCTCAGTCTGGAGAGCGATGACTCGTTTTAACTCCCGATAACTCCTTTATTACATGAAAAATCTGTGTGCATAAACGAATATTAAAACGACCGGTGCACAGAACAATTTTATGTGATAAACTGTTATATTTGCGTATGTTTATGAGCAGATATCTAAAAATTGTAGGAATTTTGGTGCTTGCGCTGACTGTGTGGCAGACATCAAATGCTATATTTACTGTCAGTAGTACGGTAAGTGTGGCAGATACTGCGGATATTCAGGCAAGGGCTGCCGCTCATTGTCAGGACGAGGTGTGTTTCACTGCGCCTCAATTGCCTTATCTGCCGGTTGCGGAATTGGCGAGTAACAACGGTCATGTACAGTTGCTTGCGATGTCACGCATCCAGCGTTACTATATTACCGAATATATTTTTTCATTGAAAGACCGGGTAAGTGAGCTTGCCCGGCGTGAAGCGGTCCTCTCTCTGCACAGAGAGAAGTTGTTTAATGCTACCGCTTACTATCGTTGTCAGCCCGTGTGCGAGTACTACATTTACGCACTGCGGCGGATTTTGATTTAATCTATTATTGTATTCTTAAGGCGGATTGATATTCCCTTATGGCGGAACGGCGACATGTTCCGTTTTAATAATCCAATATTCAATAATTCATTAATTCATAAAACGATTTATATTATGGTAACTCAAACAATCGACGCAACCCTTTTTACGTCTTCACATCCCGATATTGCAAAACGTACAAGTGTTTCCAGTCTCATTTTTTCGCTGGCAATGGTAGCGATAGGCATTCTCTCCTTTTTGTATATTTTTGAAATGAACGATAAATCCTCTACCATGAGCATGGCGTTGATGGTGTTGGGGACAGCATTGATTTTATTAGGAGTCTTCCGTTTGTTTTGGAAATCAAAAGAAATCGTGTATCTGCCTACGGGAAGCGTGGCAAAGGAGCGCAGCATGTTCTTCGACTTGAAATACATGGACAAGCTGACCAACATGATTGAAAGCGGTGACCTGGGCAATAAAGTCGGTATCAAATGCGAGTCGAGTGGTAACGTGCGTTTGGATATCATGATTTCGCAGGACAATAAATTCGCTGCGTTGCAACTGTTCCAGTTTGTTCCTTACACCTATGCGCCGGTGACATCCGTGCATTACTTTACAGGTAGCGAGGCGGCAGCTGTCTCGGCTTTTCTGGCCAAATGCAAGGCTGCATAAAAGTCTGCGTATACACAACTCTTTCATTTACGGGGGGTAGAGGAGTTATCGGGAATTGAAAGGAATTAGATGCCGATAGTATCGCTATACATCAACAGAACTGTCGGCTTCTAACCCCCGAGCCCGAAGAGTGATAGCTCCCTTCAACTCCTGTAAATGAAAGAGCCGTGCCGCATATATAAAAAAATAATCAGTTTAGCTTTTCAGCATGAAGTGGGGATTAGTCGGTGACGGCAATCCCCATTTTCTTCATAAGGAAGCAGGCATTCATGTTCTGCGCCACACCCGGGCGGAGACGGTAGGAGAAGGTCAGCTCATTGTCGGTGATATCCGCTTCGAAACGGTAGTTGCGGATATTGTCGGGAAAGAGGTCGATGAGCGTGCCCAGCAGTAAGTCGTGGGTGGCGATGATGCCGTTTGCCTGTAGTGTCATGAACTGCTTGATGAGTGCAAAGGATCCTTTCTGCTTGTCCATGGAGTTGGTACCTTTCAGTATTTCGTCCAAGATGATAAACAGCTCTTCGCCCGCTTGTAGTTTGTCAATGACGAGTTTCAGGCGTTTGAGTTCGGCAAAGAAGTAAGATTCATTGTCGTTCAGCGAATCGCTGGTGCGCAGGCTTGTAATGAGCCGGGCGGGATAGACCGCCATTTCTTCCGCACAGACAGGCATGCCAGTACAGGCAAGCAGGTAGTTGACGCCGATTGTACGCAGGTATGTGCTTTTGCCTGCCATGTTGGCACCCGTGATGATGATGAAGAAAGGCCGCTTCTCCATGTCTATGTCGTTGCGGACACAGCGGTCGCGGTGCATCAGCGGATGTCCCATAGCCTTTGCGCGGAGCGTGAAGCGTGCATTGGCGCCGGTGCTCTCCGCATGGGAAAGCATATCGGTCTTGTCGAGCAGCGTGGGATACGCATACCCCGGATGATTATAGGCAAAGGTTGCCAGCGAGCAGAGCGCATCCGTCCGCCCGATGGCGTTGAGCCAGTGGGGCAGTTCGCCGGCATATTGCTCTCTCCAGCTTTCGATACGCATAATCTGCCGCAACTCCCAGAAGAACAACCCATTGAGGATAACATACATAAATACGTTGTTGCGTTGGTCCAGTTCGTCCATCAGCCTGCTCAACCTGCCGATGGCAAGAGAGGCTTTCCGCTGTCCGCCGCCAATCTCTTCTTGAATGCTTTTCAGCAAATCGCACTGCATGGGTTGTGTTTCCATGAGTTTGAGCAATCCGGCATACGTGCCGAGAATTTGCAGCTTCTTGCCGTAGACGGCTTGCAGTTTGGTAATCTTTCCAGTAAAAGTAAATCCGGCAGCAACGAAAACTGTCCAGACCGCTCCCCATACGCTTGCAGGCAATTGCCCGGTAATCAACAGGAGCAGGCATACGCCGTTGATGCTTGCCACAGTTGCCGGAAGCATGCGCAAGAACCTGCTTTTGCGGAACACGCCGGGACTTTCCGCCCATGTTTTCAGTTCGGCTTCGTCGGCAGCCTTTCCCTTGTGCAGCAATCCGAGAATGCGGAAACGCTGGCGGAATGACAGTTCGGGAGCCAGCTCCCGTACGGCTGCCTGACGCGCCAGTATCTCCTCTTTATTCTCAAGATGCTGCCCCAACCAGCTTGCCAGCAGGCGCTTTCCCGGTTCGGTGCAGGTGCGGTTGATGTACCGGAACAGTGAATGTGCGCCGAATACGTCCAAATCGAATGTATACAGATGGGTAGGGTCGACGAACTCCTCGCCGCCGTCGAAGCCGGTGGTGTCATAATCCAGTGCCGCCAGTTCCTGTCTGTTCACCTCTATCTTCTTTTCCAGATAGTCCTTGCGATGGAACAACCGGTTATGGTACTTTATCAGCAGGATGAACGGCAGCAGGGTGACAACTGCTACACCTGCCGGCACTACCCAGTTTTCTGTCCGAAAGTAGATAATCCCGGCAATTCCTGCAACGAACAGCAGCAACCGCAGCGTGCTGATGCGGTAAATCTGTCGTTGCACTCCGTTTAACTCTTGCTGTGCTTCTTCCGCTATCCGATGATAGGTCCGGCTTATGCTCCCGATACTTTCCATTTGTTTCCACTGTTTTGTTCCGGGGCAAAGATAACGAAATATCGGCTTCTATCTCCCTTTGGCTCCCGATAACTCCCTCTAACTCCTTTAAATGAACTGTCATAAGAAAGTTGAATGGAAAAATCGGTCTTATTCCACACTCTGATGTTGAAACTTTATGCAAAAGTATAACCATTAAATGATATACAATGAAAGAGCCGTGCAGGCTATGCCTTTTTTTCTTCTTGCTATATTTGCTGGATACCGATAAAAGATGTAACTTTCGCCTTGCTAAGCAAAGTACCAAAAAGAGAGGATAGTGATATGAAAAGAGCTTGGGTGTTAGGGATATTGGCATTATTGGCTTTGTCGTGTCCGGCACAGCAGGTAATGTATTCCAATTTGAAAGAATTGGCGGACGACCGCGGCGATACGGTTACGATACTGAAAGTGGAGAAGCGTTCCAAAAACCAGATTTATCTGATGGGCGGAGCGGACTACCGTATAGAGGCAAAAGACAATCCGGGACTGTGCCGGTATCTGAAATCCCGTTGTTATGCCGTGCGGATTGATACGGCACTTTATGTCAACTGCAGAAAGATGCGCTACAAACGCTACCGCTTCGGCGGTTGGTATGCACCTGCCATGCGCTTGCGGGAGAAGATATACTTCTGTGCACAACCTGTGGGGCAGGTTGCCGCCAGTACCGCCACTCCGCCCGATGCCACCCGCCTGGGCGGTGAAGTGGGCGATGCCATTCATGCTTCGGGATTGGTATCTGCCCGCGTCTACTACGAACTGAATCCGGAAACGGGACGCTCGGAGTTTGTGAGCAGGGAGAAGATGCTCGAACTGCTTGTTGGTTGTCCGGAACTGCAAAAGGCTTTTGAGAGGGAGACCAGCGAGACGGCGGAGGTCATCGGGAAGTATCTGCGCGCATTGAGATAGCCCGTGCGCAAAGCGCCCATGCGATGGCAGGCACCGGCTTTTCCCATTTTGACACTTTGTCTTTCCCATCGCCGCAGAATCGGCTGTTTCCGCCCGCAGGTCGGGTTGGTTGGGAAAAATAAAATGACTGTCGCTTATTCTTCATATAGTCAGCCTGATAGCGAAATCCTTACAAATAAACTACAATAGAAAACGGAGGAAGATGCAGCGCGCAAGCCTTCCGTTTTCAGCACATTCATGCCTGTCCGCGTCAAAGGCTGGTGTCTGTCGTGTCAAACATTGGTGTGTCTCGCGTCGGATGCCAGTGTTCCTTACATTAGGCACTTGTGCCTGACGTAAGGAACACAAGTGCCGCAGCGCTGAATGGCAAGAGTTGTTTCTCGGAACTCCCCGGAATGTGCATAAACGGCGCATATCTATTAGAGAATGCCGCATATCCATGCAGACCGTATGCGCCGCTTTCCCCGTTGGGTGGAGAAAGGCGGGGCGGTGACTAATTAAAACAGTGTGGTTTAATAGTAACGCTATTGATGTAGTCTAAAATGAAAAGTGGAGAAATTTTTGATGTATTTTAAAATTAGGATATTTGTATGAAGCTCTCTATATTTGTGTATCCGGATGCATGAAGAATCGTTAATTCATCTGTTTTAAAGTAACAGGTGGTTTCCTTTTCTCTGATGCTATAGAGACACCTGTTATAGCATTTGAAACAGGTTGTAAAATAAGGTCTTGATACAAAATGAAAAGGTATTGATACAATATTGTAAGCCTCGCATTCTATATCCATCTATTTTTGCAATGTTAAAATAACACATGAAAGGCACATGAGAAATTTATTCTTTTATACTATTGTCCATTGTGACTCTGATATAGGTGCAAAAGTCTGCTAATAAAAGAGAAATAATGTAGCACCTCTTTAAAAGGGATATTAGATAAATCCTATGTATCGGTTGTTTCTTTTTAAAGATGAATTCTTATCAATTATAAAT
>NZ_CAJTSC010000017.1:0-28449 GCF_910578895.1 uncultured Bacteroides sp. | reverse complement strand
TAGTCTATATGAAAAACAATCTTTTACCACCTCACCCTTCGTAATTTTTTCTGTATAAATTATATATTTGGTATATCAATTTATTGAAGTAAGTAAAAACATTCAAAATAAAATGCAACATTTTAATTTAAAAGGAAAATAATGAAAAATGTGAAACAAGAATTGAGAAAGATTCCTTATCTGTTTCTGTTAATGCTGTTTTCGTGCTTGAGTTTGCAAGCGCAAGGGCTACAGGTTAAAGGAATAGTTACCGATTCCAATGGAGAAAGTATTATTGGCGCTTCTATTGTATTGAAAGGCAACAATTCCGTAGGTACCATTTCTGACATTGATGGTAATTTTATCTTAACGGTTCCTAAAGAGAACTTTGTTCTGGTGGTGTCTTTTATCGGCATGAAGTCGAAAGAAGTCAAAGCGAATTCCAAAGGCATTATTCGTGTGATTTTGGAAGATGACTCCCAACAACTGGAAGAAGTAGTGGTAGTGGGGTATGGTCAACAGAAGAAAGCCAGTGTGGTAGGTGCTATTACGCAGACTACTGGTAAGGTATTGGAACGTGCGGCCGGTATCACCGACATCGGTTCGGCTTTGACTGGTAACTTGCCGGGCGTTATTACTGCGCAGGACAACGGTATGCCAGGTGATGAAGAACCTAAGATTACGATTCGTGGTGCCAGTTCTTGGAACAGCAGTGACCCGCTGGTGTTGGTGGACGGTGTGGAACGTCCCATGAGCAGTGTGGATATGGCTTCTGTGGAAACGCTTTCTGTACTGAAAGATGCTTCTGCTACGGCGGTTTATGGTGTGAAGGGCGCCAATGGTGTTATCTTGATTACCACTAAGCGTGGTACTGAAGGTAAAGCGAAGATTAATGTATCGGCCAATGCGATACTTAAAACCCCCTCCCGTATCCCTAATAAGTTAGACTCTTATGATGCTTATATGGCTCGTAATATGGCCATTGAGCATGAATTGAATATAAATCCGGATTCATGGAATGACATCCGTTCACAGGGATTCATTGATAATTTCCGTAATCAGACTACGGTAGAACAGCGCGAACGCTATCCGAATGTCGATTGGAAAAAAGCATTGTTCAAAGATTTTGCGATGTCATATAATGCCAACCTAAACATTAGTGGTGGTACGAAGTTCGTGAAGTATTTCGCTTCTATCGACTATGTGCATGAGGGAGACTTGTTCCGTGAGTTCGAGACAGGACGTGGCTATGATAACGGCTATGGTTACGACCGTATCAATATGCGTAGTAATTTGGATTTCCATATCACCAAAACTACCCTGTTCAAGGTAAGTGTGGCAGGTTCCACTGGTTTGCAGGAACGTCCTTTCTATTATAGTAGTGCTACTAGCGGTACGACTACCAAGAAAGCGGGTGCATGGGCCGGAATCTATCGTACGCCGCCCGATATCTTCCTTCCGCGTTACAGCGATGGTTCATTAGGCTTTTATCCTTCTGATGTCAATATGTATAATTCTATTGACTTGATTGCAACCGGTGGTGCGGCACAACATACGACCACACGTATCACTACTGACTTCGTGTTGGAACAGAAATTGGATTTCATTACGAAGGGGTTGAAGTTCAGAGGTATGATTGCTTGGGATAACTCCTTCTTGGAGAAAGACCGTGGTATCGAAGAACCTCAATCGAATAACGGTTCGAATCAACGTCGTAAATATATCGATCCTGACACAGGACTTGTGACTTACCAATTCCCATTCGATAGCAATAACTACTTTGATATGTATCCTATCTTGGACTGGGACACCCGGGGCGGTGAAGTGGAAAATAAATCTACCCGGCGCAATTTGAACTATCAGTTGC
This sequence comes from uncultured Bacteroides sp., assembly GCF_910578895.1. Lineage (GTDB taxonomy): Bacteria > Bacteroidota > Bacteroidia > Bacteroidales > Bacteroidaceae > Bacteroides. The sequence continues at coordinate 26,603 of NZ_CAJTSC010000017.1, read as the reverse complement.
AGTTGAACTGGGCACGCGACTTCAACAAGCATAGCGTTACGGCAATGGGCTTGTTCAGCCGACAGGAGACCGCCAGTGGTAGTGAAATTCCGCACTATCGTGAAGACTGGGCTTTTCGTACCACCTATGATTGGGACGGTCGTTACTTCATAGAATACAACGGTGCTTACAACGGTTCGGAGAAGTTCAGTAAAGACAACCGTTTCGCTTTCTTCAATTCGGGTGCCATCGGCTGGATGATTAGCGAAGAACCTTTTATGGCTTTCCTGCGGGAGAAAAAGATTTTGGATATGATGAAAATCAGGGCTTCATACGGTGAAATCGGTGATGATAACGTAAGCGGTCGTTGGCTTTTCCAAGATCAATGGGCATATGATAAGAATTGGCAGACTTTTATGGACCCCTCAAAACGTAAAGGAAAGAGCCCTTACAGTTGGTATCGGGAAAGTGTAGTAGGAAATGAGGATGTACATTGGGAAGTTGTACGTAAGTTGAATATTGGTATTGACTATGCTTTACTTGACGGTTTGTTGGCAGGTAGTGTGGAAGTGTTCCGTGACAAGCGTTCGGATATTCTTATCGGTGGTAGCAGCCGTTCGGTTCCTTCGTATTATGGTCAGAAACCAGCCACTGTCAATAAGGGTAAGGTACATACTCGCGGTTATGAATTGGAGTTGCGCTTCAACAAACGATTCAAAAATGAGATGCGTGTATGGGCAAATCTGAGTATGACCCACTCTGAAAACAAGGTGATTGTGAAGGATGACAAACCACTCTTGCCGAACTATCGTAAAGAGGCGGGCTTCTCCATCGAACAGGGACGTTATTACATAGATAAAGGCTTTATCGGTTCGTACGATGAATTGTATGGTAGTCCTAAGCATGAGGCAAATGATGACAGCCGTCTTCCCGGTGATTACTATATCGTGGACTTCGATGGAAACGGTGTGATAAATCAAGATGACCAGGCTCCTTACGGATATACCGGAACTCCGCAAAACTCCTATAACGCGACTTTAGGATTTGAGTGGAAAGGCTTTAGCTGCTTTGCCCAGTTCTATGGTGTGAACAATGTGAGTCGTAGTGTAAACCTTGACTGTTTCTCTAAACGCTATAATGTAGTGTTTGATAACGGTACTTGGTGGAGTGAGGCTGGTGATGCCGCAGACTTTGTCACTCCCCGTTGGGTAGCTCCGAAAGTAACGGCTTATGAAGGTACCCAATATGTATACGATGCCTCTTTTGTCCGCTTGAAGAACATAGAGGTTTCATATACCTTTAAGAACACTTTGACACGTCAATTGGGCGTTTCCGGTTTGCGGATTTTTGTAAGTGGAAATAACTTGTGGATGTGGTCGCGTATGCCGGATGACCGTGAAGGCAACTTCTCGGGTGGCGGTTCCAATATAGGGGCTTATCCTATTATGAAACGTGTGAATTTGGGTATAAAGTTCTCACTATAAATAAGTATTACTATGAATGTAAAGAGAAAAATATATAATTCGTTATGTGGCTTGTTGCTTGTCAGCGTATCGATTCCCTTTGTAGGGTGTTCTGATTATTTGGACAGGGAAGAGGATGCCATAGTGTCAAGTGATGAAGCGTTTAAGAATTTCTTCAACTTCCAAGGATATATAGAAGAAATGTATAACGCTATTCCCGATAAGGAAAAATCTAACGCAAGTGCGAGTGAATACAACTTGGGTGATGATGAAATACAGAATGTGAGTTATGGTGAGGGACGCCTTACTAACCAGTTCGATTTGGGAAATTTCAAAGCGTGGACAAATAATGGCTTGACTTGGCTTTGGAACTCGAGTGCAGATCCAACGGCACTTAAAGGACATGACAAATCACGTTCGCAAGCCTTGTGGCAGAATGCTTGGTACTGTATCCGTAAAGCAAACTTAGCCTTGGAAAATATGGATAAACTGATTGACGCTACGCAAGAAGAACGTAACCTGATAGAGGGACAACTCTATTTCTTCCGTGCTTGGTGGCATGAGGAACTGATGCAATGGGTGGGAGGACTGCCTTATATAGACAGAACTTTTGGTGCTAGTGAAGAATTCACTTTGCCTCGTCTTTCTTTTCAAGAATGTGCCGATCGTTGTGCAGAAGACTTCCGTCGGGCTGCCGATTTGTTACCTATTGATTGGGATGAGACAGAAGCCGGTAAAAGGACATTGGGGAAGAACGGACTCCGTATCAATAAGATTGCCGCATTGGGCTATTTGGGCAAAGTGTATCTTTGGGCGGCAAGTCCGTTGATGGTGCATGGCGCTCAATTAGGTGGTACAAAAACGTATGACTATGATAAGGAGTATGCCAAGAAGGCTGCAGAGGCTTTCGGTGAACTGCTGTCGCTTGTAGAAAACGGAAAAACGCAATATGCATTGGTTGAGTTTAATTTTTCCAATATTTATGATCATACCAAAGCAAAATCGGCTTCTACTTGCTATACGGATCTTTGCTACACACTTAAACAAAATTGGAAATATCCGGGTTCTACAGAAGCAATATTCAGAGGTGCATTACCGGAAGGTAATACCAGTTTGTGGAATTTTGTAACGCAATACGGACCGAAGATGAACGGTTTGGGGGTAAGAGGCAACGTCATTAAAATGGCTACCGCCAATTACGTGAATCTCTACGGTATGGCAAACGGGCTTCCGTTGAGTGATGATAATTCGCAATTCGATTCGGAACATCCTTATAAAGGACGTGACCCTCGTCTCTATCATGACATATTGTTTGATGGTGTTAAGTATCTGAACAAATCACTTAACAAGACTCATGTCGATTATAATTATAGATACTGTACTTTGTCTTCTAACGGTTTGATGAGGGATGTCATTAATGGAAGTCGTACCGGTTATTTTATACATAAGTTGGTGCCTCATACGGCCAATAGCCACGACCTTGCTTATAAGGACAATCAAGCTTTCCAAGGTTATGTAGCCTATATGCGTTTGGCGGACATTTATCTGATGTATGCCGAGGCCGGTGCTGCCATTGGTGGTGCTTCCTATAAATCGACTAATTTCGAGAAGACTGCCGAAGATGCTATCAACGTATTGCGCGACCGTTGTGGAGTAGGTCATGTAGGCGCGACATACGTAGCCGATCAGTATAAGTTTATGGACGAGGTCCGTCGCGAACGTGCTGTGGAATTGGCCTTCGAAGGTTTCCGTTTCAATGATTTGCAGCGTTGGTTGCTTCTTACGGAGTATCCTTACAATGTGAAAACTTCGCAGGAGTTCGACCGTATGGAAACAGACTCTTATTATGAGAAGAATGACCCTGCCAATGCACGTGTGGCAAATTGGAACGAGAAAGTTATCTTGAAACGCATTTATGGAACCAAACACTATTGGCTCCCGTTGCCCGACAATGATGTGTATCTCTATCCTGAATTTGGACAAAATCCGGGTTGGTAATAAGAAAATTAACAACAAAAACAATTTCAAATGAAACATATACAGAAAAAACTTCTTTTGCTTGTCTTGGCATCCATGTCAGTTGGAGCTTCTGTTTCCGCACAAAATGCGGCGGAGCTGATGGATTCATTGCTGACATCCGGCAAGCAAACGCAGATTGCTTATCGCAAGATAGCTTCCAAAGATATGTTAGGTGGTGTGTCTACTGTAGATGTCGAGGAACTGATGAAGAAGAATTATACCACTGGTACCTTGACCAATATGCAGGGCTATGTCGGTGGTTGGAACGGTAGCTTGCTTTGGGGACTTGATGAATATTTGGCTTTAGTGGATGGCGCTCCCCGTAATCTTGATACTGTGAAACCTGACGAAATCGCAAGTATCACTTTCTTGAAAGGTGCACAAGCCGTAGTTCTTTACGGTAGCCGGGCTGCTAAGGGGGCTGTATTGGTAACTACTAAAAGGGGAAAGGTCTCTCCGCTTGTAATCGATGTCAGAGCAAATACTGGCTGGAATGTGGCGAAATCTTATCCTGAATATTTAGGGTCGGCCGAATATATGACACTTTACAATGAAGCGCTCAAAAATGATGGCTTGAATCCGAAATATAATACGGATGAAATAACTTTGTCTGGTAGCGGACAGAATCCTTATCGTTATCCGGATGTGGATTTCTATTCGTCTGATTTCATAAAGAAAGCCTACAATCGTTCGGATGTTACGGCAGAAATATCAGCGGGAAGCAATCGTGCTCGTTTTTATGCTAACATCAGTTATTACAACGAGGGTGATCAAATGAACTTTGGTCAAGGTAAATACAACCGTACTGACCGTTTCAGTGTACGTGGTAATGTGGATGTGAATTTGAGTAAAACGGTATCTGCCTATGTAAACTCTAATGTATCTTTTTATAATTCCAAAGGAACAGTCGGTGGTGATTATTGGAATTTGGCCTCTACTTTTCGCCCCAATAGAGTAGCTCCTCTGATTCCGATTAGTATGATTGACCCTAATGCGACGGCAGCGTTGGATTTATTGAAGACTTCGAGTAATATTATTGACGGACAGTATTTCCTTGCAGGTACACAGGACGATTTGACCAATGTATTTGCTGATTATCATGCAGCAGGTAAGAGTAGTACCACTCGTCGTAACTTGCAATTTGATGCAGGTGTCAACATTGATTTGGGGAATGCATTGAAGGGCCTTTCTTTCCATGCGCAATATTCAATGGATTATGCTACATCGTATAGGACAAGTTACAATAATAAGTATGCTACTTTTATTCCGGTATGGGGAGAGGTTGATGGTCGTGATATGATTGTAAGTTTGACAAAGAGTGCTACCAATGATGAAAAAACTGGTAAACAGAGTATTAGTGACAGCAATTCCGACCGTACGATTACGTTGAATGCACATTTTGATTATAACCGTGTTTTCGGTAATGCACACAATTTGGATGCCATGCTTTTGGTAAGTGGCTTCCAGCAGACGTTTGCCGGAGTGTATCACCGTACATGTAATGCAAATATTGGCATACAGGCATCATACAATTATAAGCATAAGTATTATGCCGAGTTCAGTGGATCGGCTATTCATTCCGCGAGGTTGGCAGAGGGACACCGTAATGCTTTCTCTCCGTCATTCACTTTGGGATGGAATTTAGCTGAAGAAGGTTTCCTGAAAGGGTCTGCATTTGACGAGTTGATGGTTAGTGCCAGCGGAAGTATCTTGAATACGGACTTGGGAATTGACTATTATATGTATAAAGGCGGCTACGATATGGATGGTTCCAGTTGGGGATGGTATGATGGCGGAAGCCTGAAAACATCCCAGTCGCTACGTGGTGCCAATGATGACCTTACATTCTTGAAACGTAAGGAAATCTCGGTCAATGTACGTGCTTCTTTGTGGAAAAAGGTACTTACGGCAGATGTTTCGTTCTTTGTAAATTCTATGGAAGGCGGTATCATCAACTCTTCAAATCTTTTCCCAAGTTATTTTAACTATTCAAGTACTCAGACCCTTTTGCCTTATATTAATTATAATAATGACCGGAGAATGGGATTTGATTTTTCGTTGAACTATAATAAGCGTTTTGGCGAATTGGATTTCTCTGCAGGAATCAATGGTACTTATTATGCCACCAAGGCTACTAAACGCGATGATAGTACTTATGAGGACGCTTATCAGTATCGTCAGGGTAAAGTCATTAGCCCAATATGGGGATACGAGTGTTTAGGCTTTTTCAATGATGATGCTGAAATAGCTGCGGCTCCTTCGCAGACGGCATTGGGAGGTGGTGTCCCCAAACCGGGTGATTTGAGATACAAGGATCAGAATGGAGATAACATTATTGACTCGAAAGACCAGATCGCGTTAGGACAGTTTAATATACCTTTTACAATGGGTATCAATCTGACTGCCAAATATAAAAACTTTACCTTGTTTGTGTTGGGTACTGGTAATATAGGCGGTGAGAATCTTAAAAGAGGTAGTTACTATTGGGTTTCTGGGGAAAATAAATATTCTAAGGTGGTTTGTGGACGTTGGACGGAAGAAACTGCGGCAACAGCCACTTATCCTCGCTTGACAACCGGTAATGGTAATAACAACTTTACTAACTCTGATTTCTGGATGTATAAGAACAATCGTTTTGATTTGGCTAAAGTGCAACTTACGTATGACTTTCCTGTAAAGATGTTGCGTGGGAAACTGGTGAAAGCCCTTTCTACTTATGTAAGTGGTTCTAATCTGTTGACTATATCCAAGGAACGTGAACTTTTGGAGACTAACGTAGGTTCCGCGCCTCAGACACGTTTTTATAATTTGGGTGTGAAAGCGACTTTCTAAATACGAAATAAAAGAAATAAAATATGAAGAAAATATTGATAAACCTTCTGATTTGCATGCCGTTGCTGACATCTTGCGAGGACATGTTTAAACCGGAATTGGAAAATATATACGATGAGGGGTATATGCACCATCAACCGGCTTTTGCGCAAAGTATTTTGGGACATTCTTATTCCTTGCTTCCCTATACGAATGCACCGCAAAGTGATTTGGCTACAGATGATGCTGTTTCTAATGACATTGACAATAATTATCTGAAGATGGCTACAGGAAGCTGGGCTTCTAATAATAATCCGTTGTCGCGTTGGACAAGACATTTTTATGCCATTCAGAATATCAATGTGGTATTAGAAAACTGTGATCTGGTGACATGGACGGAAGATGAGTCCGCTAACGCGATGTTTAATATGCACTTTAAGGGTGAGTGCTATGCCATGCGTGCATTACATACTTTTTTCCTGCTTCAAACGCATGCGGGACGTTCCGCTGATGGTCAGTTGTTAGGAATTCCTTTACATTTGGAATCGGAGGGTGCAAGTTCGGACTTCAACCGTCCTCGTGATTCTTTCCAAAAGTGTGTAGAACAGATTTTAGCCGACATTGACCAGGCTATGGAATTGCTTCCTTTGGACTTTGGTGATGTAACTTCAGCAGAGGAAGTTCCGGCGAAATTTGTTCAGGCAGGTGCTAATGCGGAAAGCTATAATCGTGCTTTTGGTAGCCATATGCAGGGTAGAATAAGTAGTCGAATCCTTGAGGGAATACGTGCTCAGTTGTTATTGATGTCCGCCAGTCCTGCTTATGGTGATGCTTCCGGTGTTACTTGGCAAAATGCAGCCGATAATGCGGCAATAGTATTAGACCGTATAGGTGGCATTTCGGGTATGGCTTCCAATGGGGGAACTTGGTATGCCAATGTGGCTGAAATGAACAACCTTCCGGCAGGTGAAAATCCGCAAGAGATTCTTTGGCGCAGTAGAGTTACTGAAAGTAATTCTCGTGAAACGGACAATTATCCCCCTTCTCTCTACGGTAATGGGCGTGTGAATCCGACTCAAAATTTAGTTGATGCATTCCCGATGGCGAATGGATATCCTATTACTGAAACATCGGGAAATTATGATGCCAATCATCCCTATGAGAACCGTGATCCCAGGTTGAAAACATATATTCTTGTAAATGGAGAAACACAGGGTGTGAGAAGTGATGTAATTGTCACAGGAACTTATGGGACAAACCTTGATAGATTGAATGGTGAAAACGGGAAATCTACCCGTACAGGATATTATCTACGTAAACAATTACGTTCAGATATAGACCTTACACCCAATCAAACTACTACACAAAAGCATTATACGGCTTATATCCGTTATACGGAGATTTTCCTTGCTTATGCCGAGGCTGCCAATGAAGCTTGGGGACCTGTTGGAAAAGGAACGCACGACTATTCTGCTTATGATGTAATAAAGGCTATCCGTACACGTGCGGGTGTAGGTGTTGACAATGGCGACCCCTATTTGGAAGATGCCAAAACAAATAAGGATAAAATGCGTGAGTTGATTCGCAATGAACGCCGTCTGGAACTTTGTTTTGAAAATTTCCGCTTTTGGGATTTACGCCGTTGGAAAGTGGATTTGGCGAAGCTGAACGAAACGGCAAGGGGCATGGAGATAAGTAAGGCTTCTGATGACAATACTTTGACCTATTCCTCACTTGGGGTAGAACCCCGTAATTATAAGGATTATATGTATTATGGTCCTATACCTTATAGTGAAACTCAAAAATTCAGTAACTTGCAGCAGAATGCAGGTTGGTGATTCTATTGTTGAATTTATAAAACAATAAATGATATGAAACTATTCAGATTATTTACAATATTATCTATTGGAGGTTTGGTCGCATTGCTTTCTTCCTGTGAGAACATGGATGTTTCTTTCCCCGATTACGAAGGTGGCGTGTCGGTCTATTTCCCTTATCAGTATCCGGTACGTACCATTGTACTGGGAGAAGACGAGTATGACACTACGCTCGATAACCAACATAAGTGTAAGATTTATGCTACTATGGGAGGAGCATATAATGGCCGGAACATTAAATTGGAGATAGCGGTAGACAAAACTTTGTGCGATCATCTTTATTTTGGGGATGATTCGAAAGTAAAGCCTATGCCGGAAGAATACTATTCTCTTGCGAGTAATGAGATTCTTTTTAATGGTAGTTTTCAAGGTGGTGTGGAAGTACAGTTGAATGATGCGTTTTTTGCAGATCCGGCTGCCTTGAAAAACACTTATGTGATACCTTTGGTGATAAAGAACCAGACTGGGGCTGATCGGATACTCTCCGGCAAGCCTATCATTGAGGGTGACACTCCCCAGCGTCCTAATTCTTCGTATTGGGATGTGAAGCCCATGGATTATGTACTCTACTGTGTGAAGTATATCAATCCTTATCATGCTTACTATCTTAGAAGGGGAAAAGATATTGTGATAGAGAATGGAGTGACTACTACAGAGGTGCGTCATAAGCAATATGTAGAGAATGATGAAATCTGTTCTACTATTACTCAATCATTGAATTCCGTCATTTTCCCATTGACTACCAAGTATGTTGATGGAACAGGAACCCCGCAGAACTTAACGTGTGATTTACTCCTTACTTTTAATGAAAAAGGAGAATGTACCATCTCTTCCCAAACGGATGGCGTTACTGCAATAGGAACCGGTAAGTATCTGAAAAAATCAGAGAAAAAGGCATGGGGAAATAAAGACCGTGACGGATTGTATCTGGATTATAAGGTAGATTTTGGAGGAGTAAAACAACTTCAAACAACAGATACTTTGGTATGGCAGAGAAGGGGAGTCACTTCGGAAGAGTTCACGCCTAAGTATGTAGAATGATGTAATAGTGAAAGATTGGAAAAGTTATATTGTAGTTCAGTGAACTTTTCATACTAAAAGAAATAGGGTTGGTTCCATTTACAGGACTGACCCTATTTCTTTTTTCCTGACTTTGCCACGCTAAAAACTACAATTTTGTAATTACCTAATGGATAGATTTTTGTAATTTTGTGTCACCCTAAAATGGGTGATACGCTGCAAAAATGCATATCAGGAGGAAGAAATATCCATCAAGTAATGTAGGAATCATAGTCGTTGAGAAAATCAACAGCAAAATGAAAGAACTTACCACAATCGGTATTGCCAAATTAGATGAGGAGATGGATACTTTGGTCAAACGAGGGCGTGAATGGATCGACAGAGAGCAACAACGCAGACATCCTCGCCTTGATCTGTTTGGCGAGGAGAGGATAAGGTGCGAGCAGGAACGGATGAATGCTGAGTAATTTTTGAACAGCATAACCAACATTACCATTGACGAAGTTGACTTTATCCTTGACAAGGTATTTGAAATGCCGCATATCCATGCAGACCGTATGCGCCGCTTTCCCCGTTGGGTGGAGAAAAGCGGGGCGGTGAGTAAGTAAAGCGATGAAATCGCTGTCTTTTTGGCAGCGAAACGTATCTCTTGACGCGCTTTGTGTACTTTCATTCTCGTTGCGCGCTTTAGGTACATGGATTCGATAACTTTACTATTGGAAAAAAGCGTGTATGCTGCTGCTTTTTTCATCCAAATCGCTTGTATTTATCATAATTTATTCTTATTATTGTCAAGGTGCTATTAACCCTTCGATTTTTATGCCATGAAGAAGATTTTAGTCGGAATCGGAGTGTTACGTACTCTTGTTTGGTGAATTCTATTTTTGAATGGAGAATGGTTTGGCGCATGTATTCCATGTGGTGAAGCCTGCGAAATATCTCATAGCGATACGCTTTGGATGCTTTATATTAACTTAACCGGTTACCGAAATGAAAGATAGAACTCTATTCGCATTTATTTTGTGTGTTGTTTTTGTGTTGGTGTGTTCAGGCTGCAAGACTACCGACACCGCCGTGGGAGATGCCGCCCATCGTGTCGCCCTGCATGCCTTGACTTCCCGTAGCTGCAAGATTGTGCTGGAGGAAGTTTACATTCCTTCCGACCGTCCCGAAAAGCCCCGTGTGCGACAGCTCTCGGGCAGCTATCTGTTGATAAAGGGAGATAAGTTGCAGACATACCTCCTGCGTGAAGAAGAGGGCTTGAGGTTGTTTTTCTATGACACTCCGCTCAACCACGGCGAAGCCGACTTGCAGATGGACGACCCGCGGGTGCGGAAGAACGGAGATACCGACATTCGTTTGCGGGTACTGGGCGACCAGCCTCATTTGGCCTTCGAATGGGTCATGACGCTCTATCGCAACTCCGACCAATGTTTCGTCCGGTCCGGTAAAATCTACAGCGGAGGCAACTTCGGCTTCAAGGGGCGCATCGTGCCCTTGTCCGGGGGAGCGGCACTGACTGAATGATAATGAGGACTTTTCCCAATAAACCTGTCCTAACACTAATTTTTATTAATCGTATTGAACAAAGGGAGAAAACTTAATCGGCGGATTGAGTTTTCTTCCTATATTTGCTGCGTTTTATTCCGAAAATGGATAAGGGCTTGTTCGGACAGGCTCTAAAAAGAGTTTTTGAAATTAAAAGAAGGAAGAGAAATGAGCGAATATACCAAGCATCTTACTCCTCGTCCGGAACTGAGAGAACGCATCATCGACACTGCCATACAGGCTTTTTCGGCGCACGGCATCAAAAGTATCACCATGGACGACATTGCCACTTCGTTGGGCATTTCCAAACGTACGCTTTACGAAGTCTTTTCCGACAAGGAAACCTTGCTTGAAGAGTGTATCCTGAAAGGACAGAAAGAAGGTGATGAATTTTTGAAACAAGTGCTTGCTACATCCGGAAACGTATTGGAAGTCCTGCTGAAATGCTACCAGCGCAGCATCGAGAAGTTTCATGCCACCAACAAGAAGTTTTTTGAAGACATCAAGAAGTATCCCAAAGCCTATGCGCTGATAACAAGCCGGCATAACAGGGATACGGAAAAAGCCGTGGACTTCTTGAAGGAAGGCGTGGAGCAGGGCATTTTCCGCGATGATGTGAACTTTGCCATTGTCGATTTGCTGGTAAGGCAACAGATTGACTTGATGATGAATACGGATATTTGCAAAAAATACTCTTTTTTGGAAGTTTATGAAACCATCATGTTCACCTTCCTGCGTGGAATCTCTACGGAGAAAGGGGCGCACGAACTGGAGGTGTTTATCCGGGAATACCGCAAAAAGACGATTACCGGAAAGAATGAGACAGAGAACAAATAGAAAACGATTAATTACTTTATGAAGATGCAGAGATTTTTTGAGGGTAAGAAATGGATGTTGGCCGTTGCCATATTGCTGGCAGGCGGCTACACACAAGCACAAGGGACGAAAGAGATTTTGACCCTGAACCTTGACAAGGCTTTGGAGATTGCTTTGAGCGATAATCCCACCATCAAAGTGGCGGAAGAGGAGATTGCGCTGAAAGAAGTGGGCTACAAGGAAAGTTGGCAAAGCCTGTTGCCCGAAGCGAGTATTTCGGGAAGTATGAACCATACCATTACGGCGCCGCAGTTCAGTATCGGAGACCAGACCGTGAAAATGGGTAAAGACAAGGCGAATACGGTCACCGGAGCGTTGAACATCAGCCTGCCCCTGTTTGCCCCGGCGGTGTATCGTGCCATGTCGATGACCAAGACGGATATTGAATTGGCGGTGGAGAAGTCGCGGGCTTCCAAACAGGACCTTGTAAACCAAGTGACAAAGGCATACTATCAGCTGATGCTGGCGCAAGACTCTTACGATGTGTTGCAAAAGAGTTATAAACTGGCGGAAGACAATTATAACATTGTCAACGCCAAATATCAGCAGGGTGCTGTCAGTGAGTTTGACAAAATCACCGCCGAGGTGCAGATGCGCAGCGTGAAGCCGAGTGTTATCTCTGCCGGCAATGCCGTGACGCTTTCCAAATTGCAACTGAAGGTGCTGATGGGCATCACTGCCGATGTGGATGTCGACATTGACGATAGCCTGGCTGCGTATGAAGGCGTGGTGTTCGCCAATCAGTTGGACAATGCGGCTCACGAAGGTCTGGCAAACAACACCACCATGAAGCAGTTGGAACTGAACCGCCTGATGCTCCAGAAGAACATCAAGTCGTTGCGTGCCAACTTCATGCCGACATTGGGTCTGGGATATTCCTATCAATACCAGTCCATGAACAACGATAACTGGAACCTCTTCAACTATAATTACGGAAGCAGTTCATCGCTGGTATTCAACCTGAGCATTCCTTTATATAAGGCAAGCAACTTCACGAAGTTGAAAACGAATCGCATCCAGATGCGCCAGTTAGACCAGAACCGTATCGACACGGAACGCAAGCTGAACATGCAGATAACGAGCTATCAGGACAATATGGCAGCCAGCTCGGAGCAGGTGTCCAGCAACAAGGAGAATGTGATGCAGGCGGAAAAAGCGGTGCAGATTGCCGGCAAACGTTATGAAGTGGGCAAGGGAACCGTGCTCGAGCTGAATACCTCGCAGGTGCAGCTCACCGAGGCGGAGCTTACTTACAACCAGTCCATATACGATTATCTGGTGGCTAAGGCTGATCTTGACCAGGTGCTGGGAAGAGACTATATCATTAAGAATCAGAAATAAAATAAAAACGACGATATGAAAAAAAGTTTTCAATTGATTGCCCTGCTTGCAGTAGCACTGTTGGGCGCTTGCAGCGGTGGTGCTGAAAAAGCCGTTGCGGAGAAAGTAGAAGAGAAGCCGAAAGTAAAGTTGGCGGGTGTGTCTTCACGTCCGGTAGATCAGGTGCAGGAGTATACGGCAACTGTAGAGGCCGAGGTGAAGAACAATATTGCTCCCGCATCGCCGGTGCGTATCGACCGCATCTTTGTGGAAGTGGGCGACCGTGTGGCAAAGGGACAGAAGCTTGTCAGCATGGATGCCGCCAACCTGAAACAGGCGAAGTTCCAGCTGGACAACCAGCGTATCGAGTTCAGCCGTGTGGACGAACTCTACAAGGTGGGCGGAGCCTCCAAGTCGGAATGGGATGCCGCCAGGATGAACCTCGATGTACGCGAGACCTCTTACAAGAACCTGTTGGAGAACACTGCGCTGCTTAGCCCTATCAACGGTGTGGTGACTGCGCGCAACTACGATAACGGCGACATGTACAGCGGTGGTGCTCCTGTCCTTGTGGTGGAGCAGATTACTCCGGTGAAGCTGCTCATCAATGTGTCCGAGGGATATTTCACGAAAGTGAAGAAGGGCGCTCCCGTAACGGTGAAAGTGGATGTTTATGGCGATGAGGAATTCGAGGGTACGGTAAGTCTTGTATACCCCACGATTGATGCCGCCACGCGTACTTTCCCCGTGGAAGTGCAGCTTGTCAACCGCGACCAGCGCGTGCGCCCGGGAATGTTTGCCCGCGTCACGCTGAATTTCGGCACACAGGACCATGTGGTGGTTCCCGACCTCGCCATCGTGAAGCGTGCCGGTTCGGGCGACCGTTATGTCTATGTATACAAGGATGGCAAGGTCTCTTATAATAAGGTGGAACTTGGCCGCCGCATGGACACGGAGTACGAACTGATTTCCGGTGTGGACAACAATTCGCAGGTTGTCATTGCCGGACAGTCCAAACTTGCCGACGGCGTGGAAGTGGAAGTAGAAAAATAATTATTAATAGTGAATTTGGAATTATGAATTTGGAATGGGTTGCGCTCTGTGGTGCTGCATGCCATTTGTAATTCATAATCCAAAATTCAAAATTCATCATTAAAGAAATGAGTTTATACGAAGGAGCGGTTAAGAAACCGATTATGACCTCGCTCTGCTTCCTGGCAGTGGCGATATTTGGTCTGTTCTCTTTGTCGAAGCTGCCGGTGGACCTTTATCCGGACATCGAAACCAACACCATCATGGTGATGACCTCGTACCCGGGTGCCAGTGCGGTAGATATCGAAAACAACGTGACCCGTCCGTTGGAGAATACGCTGAACTCTGTCAGCAACCTGAAACATATCACTTCGCGTTCGTCGGAAAACATATCCGTGATTACGCTGGAGTTCGAATACGGCTACGACATCGATGTGCTGACGAACGATGTGCGCGACAAACTGGACATGGTAAGTTCCATGCTGCCCGATGAGGTGGAGACACCTATCATCTTCAAGTTCAGCACGGACATGATTCCTATCCTCTTGCTTTCTGTGCAGGCGGAAGAGAGCCAGCCGGCGCTTTATAAGATATTGGACGACAACGTGGCAAATCCCTTGGCGCGTGTGCCGGGTGTGGGTACGGTCTCCATTTCGGGTGCGCCCAAACGCGAGATAAACGTCTATTGCGACCCCAACAAGCTGGATGCCTATAACCTTTCGGTGGAAACCATCAGTGCCATCATCACTGCCGAGAACCGCAATACGCCAGGCGGTACGTTCGATGTGGGCAGCAACACCTATTCGCTGCGTGTGGAGGGTGAGTTCAAAGACCCTAAGGAGATGGAGAACATCGTGGTGGGCACGTACAACGGGGCTTCCGTCTATCTGCGCGATGTGGCAAGGGTAGTGGATTCCGTAGAGGAGCGTGCGCAGAAAACCTTCAGCAACGGTGTGCAGGGAGCCATGATTGTAGTGCAGAAGCAGTCAGGTGCCAACTCCGTAGCCATTTCGCAGAAAGTAATCGACATGCTGCCGCAGTTGCAGAAGTCTTTGCCGAGCGATGTGAAGCTGGGCATCATCGTCAATACGTCGGACAACATCCTGAATACGATTTCCAGTTTGGAAGAAACCATCATCTATGCCATGCTGTTCGTTATCCTGGTGGTGTTCGTCTTCTTGGGACGCTGGCGTGCCACGGTCATCATCTGTATCACCATCCCGATGTCTTTGGTGGCATCGTTCATCTACCTGGGCATCATCGACGGCGGTTCGCTGAACATCATTTCGCTCTCGTGTCTTTCCATTGCCATCGGTAATGTGGTGGACGATGCCATCGTGGTGCTCGAAAACGTCACCACCCACATTGAGCG
Organism: uncultured Bacteroides sp.; assembly: GCF_910578895.1. Lineage (GTDB taxonomy): Bacteria > Bacteroidota > Bacteroidia > Bacteroidales > Bacteroidaceae > Bacteroides. Next base: position 11,286 of record NZ_CAJTSC010000017.1, on the reverse strand, counting down.
CGGCTCCGAGCCGAAGCAGGCGGCAGTACATGCCACGAACGAGGTCGCCATTTCGGTTATCGCCTCTACGCTGACGATGATTGCCGTATTCTTCCCGCTGACGATGGTAAGCGGTATGTCGGGCGTGTTGTTCCGCCAGTTGGGCTGGATGATGTGCGTCATTATGACCGTTTCCACCGTATCGGCTTTGTCATTCACTCCGATGATGTGCTCGCAGCTCCTGCGTTTGCAGAAGAAGCAAAGCAAGTGGTTCATCGCTTTCTATAGACCCATCCAGCGTGCGTTGGATGCCCTCGATGTGTGGTATCAGAACCGTTTGAACTGGGCGGTTCGCCATCGCAAGACCATCGTGGTGGCATGTGCCGGTTTGTTTGCTCTCAGCTTGGTGTGCGCCAAGTATATCGGTTCCGAGTTTTTCCCGGCGGCGGACAACGCGCGTATTGCCGTGAAACTGCAACTGCCTATCGGCGCCCGTGTGGAGCGTGCGCAGGCATTGGCTTCGGAACTGACCGGCTTGTGGATGAAGCGCTATGAAGGCGTGCTGAGGGTATGCAACTACACCGTGGGCCAGGCGGACTCGGACAATACCTTTGCTTCGATGCAGGACAACGGTAGCCACATCATCAGTTTCAATATCAGTTTGGTGAGTGTGGGCGACCGTGATATCACGCTGGAGACTGTGTGCGATGAAATGCGCCAAGACCTCAAGGGCTATCCCGAACTGGACAAGGCACAGGTAATTCTGGGTGGTAGCAACAGCGGTATGAGCGCCCAGGCAAGTGCCGATTTCGAAGTCTACGGTTATGACTTCACGGCTACGGACCGTGTGTCGGCGGAATTGAAGGAGAAACTTCTCAACGTGAAGGGCGTGAGTGAGGTGAATATCAGCCGTCAGGACTACCAGCCCGAATATCAGGTGGACTTCGACCGCGAGAAGCTTGCCCTGCACGGGTTGAACCTCTCTACGGCATCGGGTTATCTGCGCAACCGCGTGAACGGTGCCCTGGCTTCCTACTACCGCGAGGACGGTGACGAGTACGACATCCGCGTGCGCTACGCTCCCGAATTCCGTACGAAGATTGAAGACCTGGAGAACATCCTTATCTATACTCCTGCCGGAAAGGCTGTCCGTGTGAAGGACCTGGGCAAGGTGGTGGAACGTTCCGCGCCTCCTACCATCGAACGTAAGGACCGCGAACGTATCGTTACCGTGTCTGCCGTTATCTCGGGTGCCCCGTTGGGTGATGTGGTGGCTGCGGGTAATAAGATTATCGACCAGATGGACCTGCCCAACGGCATTACCATTCAGATTTCGGGTTCGTACGAAGACCAGCAAGACTCGTTCTCCGATTTGGGTACGCTGGCGGTGCTCATCATCATTTTGGTGTTCATCGTGATGGCGGCGCAGTTCGAGTCGCTGACCTATCCGTTCATCATCATGTTCTCCATTCCGTTCGCTTTCAGCGGTGTGTTGATGGCGCTCTTCTTTACAGGCACCAACCTGAATGTGATGAGTCTGTTGGGCGGTATCATGCTGATTGGTATCGTGGTGAAGAACGGTATTGTGCTGATAGACTATATCACGCTCTGTCGCGAGCGTGGCATGGCCGTGCTCCACTCGGTGGTTACGGCAGGCCGTAGCCGTCTGCGTCCGGTATTGATGACAACGCTGACTACCATCCTCGGTATGGTCCCAATGGCGATAGGCCAGGGCGAAGGTTCCGAAATGTGGCGTCCGCTGGGCGTAGCGGTGATTGGCGGTCTTACGGTGTCTACCATCCTGACCCTGATTCTCGTCCCGGTACTCTACTGTTCGTTTGCCGGCACAGGTATCAAGCGCGCACGCCGCAAGATAAAGAAGGACCGTGAACTGAACGACTATTACCTTTCGCATAAGGATAAGATGACGAAACCCAAGAAACAATAATGGGATTTCAGGTTTCAGATTTATGATTTCAGATTTAAACTTTACCCTCTTCCCGTTTCCTGCAGGAATGTACAGTTTAAATCTGAAATCTGAAACCTGAAATCATAAATCATAAATCATAAATCATAAATTAAAATGAAATCTATATTTATCACATTCGACCAGGCTTTCTACGAGCGCATCATGGCACTGCTCGATCGCCATAACTGCCGTGGTTTCAGTTACTGGCAACAAGTGCAGGGACGTGGCAGCAAAACGGGTGAACCGCATTACGGCAGCCATGCCTGGCCCAGCATGTGCTCCGCCATTATCACGATAGTGGAGGATGCCAAAGTGGACCCTTTACTCGAAGCCCTTCATCAGATGGACGTGGAGACCGAACAATTGGGGCTCCGTGCCTTTGTTTGGAACGTGGAGAAAACCATTTAAGATTTTAGCGGAATTGTGTCCCCGCCATAGCCGGACTGTACCTCTGAAGCGATATGAGTCTTTTAGGAGTACGGTTCGGCAATGACGGGGATTTTTATTTCTCCTGCTTGTATTGAGAATATTCCACCAAAAGGTATTAGCTTATCGGATTTTATGTTTATTTTTGCCATGCCTGATGAAGATATGTTTGCTTTTTTACAACATTAAGATAAATGAGTGAGTCTTTTGATATGGCAATATCCTGGACAATCGTTCTTCCCGTTCTGCTGTCGACATATTGTATGGTTCACGCAATGGCTGAGAGTATAGGCTGCCTGAAAACGGTGTTCTGTTTGGTTTAGCTGAAAGACGTGGAAAGAATAACGGATAAAAATAAAACAATATTATGGATACCAAAATCATAGGGCAAGGATACAACCTTGACGCAGATACTTCTGTGGCCAAGGAACTTATAGAACAATTCAATAGTAAGAGATACGATTCATTTACCTGCCTCGTGGCATTTGCAAGTTACGGGGGAGTGTCGGCTCTGACTCCATACATCATGGCAGAGAAAGAGAGAGGTGTGAAGGTTAAGGTGATTTTAGGTATTGATCAAAAAGGAACGTCAAAAGAGGCTCTCGGAGAAGTTCTCTCTTGGGGTGTGGAATCAAAGATTTATCATACGCAATCTGTCAATATCTTCCATCCTAAAATCTATCTTTTTGAGAACACGGATATTTTCACGCTCATTATCGGATCGAACAATTTAACCACAATGGGTTTGGTAAAGAACATTGAATGCTCTTTGCTTATCAAGGATGCGAAGGGAGAACATTCAGTTCATAATGATTTCTATGTTTATTGGAAGTCTATTCTTGATGGTGCTGATGTAAATTTGATGCCAATTACGCAAAAGCTTATTGACGACTTGTATGCTGAAAAACTGATACCGACAGAATCAGAACGTACAGACAAATATGACAATGGTAGAGATAAAACAGCAAATTCCAGCAAACACATAACTTTTAATGGAACTAAGATTCAGCGTAATCCTGAAGGTTTTGTACCAAAGGGAAGGCAGGTAAAGGCAAAACGGATTACAAAAACGGAGAATGAGTCAAATCCGGGCAAACCTATAATTGAAGAATCGATACCGGTTAATGGTGAAGAGGTTTTGATTGCAGAGATTGGTGGTGGTCCTCGTTGGAAGCAGGTAAACTTCCCTGTCGAAATATTTGAGAACTTCTTTGGTGCCGAGCGTGGAAACAACTTTTATAACATTGAGTTGATAAACATTGCCCAAGATGGAACATTAGGTGATGTAGAAACACGTCAAGCGGTTTCTGTGAAGAGTCATAATTACCGTTTTGAGATACATTGTAAAGAAACAGCAGGAGCTTATCCGGGCAATATCAATCGTCCTATCGGACTGTTTATCAAGATAGATAATGACAAATTCTTGTATCAAGTCCTTTTATATGATCATCCGGCATATAAGAAAATCAAGGAGTACCTATATGTTGAAAGTAAGGTTAGAAGAGCAGACGAGTTGAGAAGACACATCGTTCACATAGAGGCTGTCCATGCCCTTTATCCTGAATTGGTTATCTAAAATGAACTACAATTTCAGAACATTAAACTACCTTGGCAGTAAATTGCGCCTGCTGGATTTCATCGAAGATAAAGTACTTGATGCAACACCCGATGAGGCTGGAATCTGTGATTTGTTCGCAGGTTCAGGATGTGTGTCGCGCAAGTTGTCCAAATCACATCCGGTAGTTGCTTGTGATATTCAAGGTTATTCCAAGGTCATCGGGAATGCATTGCTTAAAAAGTTTGATGTGACAGATAAAGAAATCAATGATTTCTTTGAAACCATCAACACTGGTTATGCAAGAGAGTTGAAAGAGACGTTCGCTCCGTTGATTGAGTTGGAGGAGAGCGCAATTGAGAACAAAAATCTTGAGGTGTTGACCAGCATTCTCGAGCATGGTTCGTTAGAGGTTTTCAACATCGAACATAATATTTCATGCCTGTCAGATCAACTTTGCGCTGTTAACCGTCAACTTGAAGCAAAAGGGTTAAACGATGTAAGATCGTTGATAAGCCGCTACTATGGAGGCGTGTATTTCTCATACAAGCAAGCAGCCGATATTGATATCATTCTTGAAGGAATAGACAGATTCGTACCAGACGAAAATAGAGATTTGTATCTTGCCGCTTTGTTGAGTACGGCCAGTGATGTAGTTGATACTGTTGGTAAACATTTTGCTCAGCCGATTAAGGCAAGGGATTCAAAGGGTAAAATCAAAGTAACGGTTTATAACAAAGCTGTTAAAGATAAAACTATAGACGTACCGGTTCTCTATCGTGAGTGGCTTCTCAAGTACAAAAATCTTTCAAAAAATGATTTTCAACACACTACGTTGCAAGGAGATTATGAGCAATGTCTAATGATGTTGCCTGACAATGTGAAGACTGTTTATGCAGATCCGCCATACACTCGTGACCATTATAGTCGTTATTATCATGTGTTGGAAACGCTGACTCTTCGAGACACTCCGAAGATTTCAAAGGTGACTATTCACGGATCGACTCACGTAAGTAACGGTATTTATCGTGAAGATCGGCATCAGTCACCTTTCTGCATCAAAAGTAAAGCGCCATCTGCATTTCGCAAGATGTTTGAATTGACTTCGTCTTCAGGAAGAAATCTGTTACTTTCGTATTCACCTTACGATGAAACGAAAAAATCACATCCACGAGTTGTGACCATGCAGCAGATTATTTCATTGGCAAAGGTGTATTTTGAAAACGTTGAAATTGTTTCTGCGGGTAGTTTCAAGCACAATAAGCTTAACTCTACGGAGCATTTTCTTGAAGCATCGGACGAAGCTGAATTGCTTATTATATGTACAAACAATAATTAATTTCAGGCATTTGTGGCATTAAACAATAACATAAAATTTTCCATTGATCAAGAGAACTCTATTGGTGGCGAGGATTGCAAAAACATTTTAATAAAGGGTGACAATAAGGATATTCTTCCGGAACTTGTATCTTCTTATGGTGGGAAAATAAAGTGTATCTACATTGACCCTCCTTACAATAATGGAGATTCCTATCATTATTATAATGACAACACCTCTACTTCTGCATGGTTGGAAGACATACGAGCTGTCCTTTCTTCGTTGAAAATGCTGTTAAAGCAGGACGGAAGTATCTGGATTTCTATTGATGATAAGGAAATGGCTTATCTGAAGGTGGAGGCGGATAGGATATTTGGTCGTGAGAATTTTGCAAGTACTATTGTGTGGCGACAAAGAAAAACACGTGAAAATCGTGCTGTCTTTTCATGCAATCATGAGTATGTGCTTGTCTATGCCAAGAATATTAAAGCATTCAAGAAGTCACGTAATCTACTTCCTGTAGATGATGATTTTGTTCAAAGTAAATACAAGAATCCGGACAACGACCCACGTGGACCTTGGCAGTCCGTATCTGCAAGTGTTCAGGCTGGTCATGCTGTAGCAAGCCAGTTCTACACTATTATTTCTCCATCGGGTATTGAATACAATCCTCCGAAAGGAAGATGCTGGGTTTATAATCAAGAAAGAATGCTCCGCGAGATTTCACAGAATAACATTTGGTTTGGAACGGACGGCTGCAATACTCCTCGTCTTAAAAAGTTTCTGCGTGACGCAAGGATTGGTTTGACACCTGAAACATTGTGGTCGGGTGATAATTATGGCACAACAGATAGTGCGAAGAAGCATCTGCTGGCATTGTTCCCTGAAAGGGAGAATGTATTCGATACTCCAAAACCGGAAGAACTGATTAAGCAAATCATTGAGATTGCCAGCAACGAGGAAGAATACGTCTTGGATTGCTACATTGGCTCTGGTACGACCATGGCAACGGCTCACAAACTCAATCGGAACTACATTGGCATAGAGATTGGTGATCAGATGACTGACCTTGTGGTTAGACGTATGAATTTGGTTGTCAACGGTGAGGAAGGTGGCATTTCAAATATGGTTAATTGGCATGGCGGAGGTCAATTTGTACTATACAATTTTGACAAAAATAGGGGAGAAGAACGTAAGGTTCAAGAAGCAAGGCAAAGCACCCCAAAACAACCGGTTATGTACCATCAACTTGACCTTTTCAATCTTTTCAAACAGTATGGTGAAGAACCATTGGTCCGGAATTGCATGGTTCGTGAGGATATTGAAATTGAATACGGAACTACTTGTGCTCATCGTCAATTGCCGATTGACCTCTCCAAGAATCTTCTCATCTGTCATGTGAAGAAAGATAACTGTGAGCAGTATCTTGATGGTTCAGCAAAAATCTACTACACGGGCGAGAAGTTTCCAACAACGGTTGTGCTCGACAAACTCTACTACTTCATGCCGTATCTATCCGGCAAGGGTATCCGCGATTTGTATTATATCAAGATTGCTCGTCTTGGCTATCGCAAAGAAGGTCAGGTGAATGAGGACAAGAACGACCTGCGGCTGGTGTTTGAAATTGAACGGGTTGGTCAGCTCTTCGATGACTACAAGAAAGTAAGGCTTGAAATATGGAGAACGTTTACGGTCACTTCTATAAAAGCAGTCATTGAAAAATAGAGTTGTTGATTTTTATGAATTGAGTATATCCGGCTATTAATCTCAGCATATTAAATATGGGATAAAGAAGCAAGATAGCAACTTTATTCCATATCTTTGCAGACGCTAAAATGTAGGCATGAAAATGGAAAAGAGCGTTTTGAGACATACGGGTTGGTTGATGCTCATGGTAGTGGCTTTGCTTTTGCTGATGAGTTTGTTGCCGGGAGCCACGATAGGGCGTTATGTGCTGAGGCGGGTAGACATACTCGGCGATGTGCGTCCTGTGCCCGAAACTGTAAGCGAGCCGGACAGCCTGCTGCCGCCCGCACCGGAAGTGAAGCCTGCCTTTGTAGATACTTGCCGCAGCGGTATGACCTGTATTGAAGATTACAGTGACTCCACCATGCGCGGCATGACGCCTTTCTACCGTGCGTTGGACGAATTGGAGGCAGCCCCCCGATTGGTACGTATTGCTTACTTCGGAGATTCTTTTATCGAGGCGGATATCCTTACCGCCGACCTGCGCGCCATGTTGCAGGAGCGCTACGGCGGGTGCGGCGTGGGGTTCGTGACGATTACTTCCATGACCAACGGTTATCGCCCCACGGTGCGGCACAGCTTTAGCGGTTGGCAGAGCCATTCCGTTATGGATTCCGTGTTTTTCGACCGTAGCAAACAGGGCATTTCGGGACACTACTTCATTCCATATCCCGGTGCATACGTGGAACTTCGCGGACAGAAGAGCTACGCATCCCGGCTTGATACTTGCGAACATGCCTCCATCTTCTTTTATAATAAAGGTGAAGTCACTCTTTCGGCATCCGTAAACAAGGGTGAACCGCAGGTCCGGACTTTTCCGCCTACGGGCGAACTCTGTGAAATGGACGTAACGGGACATATCGGTTCCGTGCGTTGGAGAGTGGAAAGCGCCGACTCTACCTTGTTCTACGGATTGGCAATGGACGGCACGCAGGGGATTATTGTCGATAACTTTTCGCTTCGGGGCAGCTCCGGCCTGCCTTTGCGCTCCGTTCCGGTATGGATGATGAGCGAGTTTAACGAGCAGCGCCCCTACGACTTGATAATCCTTCAGTACGGTTTGAATGTCGCTACGAAACGCGGACGGAATTACGACTATTACAGCGACGGCATGGCAACGACCATCGCCCACTTGAAGAGCGCCTTTCCGCAAGCGGGCATTCTCATTGTCAGTGTGGGCGACCGTGAGTATAAAACCGAAGAAGGCGTCTTGCGGACCATGCCCGGCATTAAGAACCTTATTCGTTACCAACAGAATTTGGCAGCCGACAACGGAGTGGCTTTTTGGAACATGTTCGAGGCAATGGGCGGCGAAGGCAGTATGGCGGATATGGTACATGCCAAACCCTCTTTGGCCAATTATGATTATACGCATATCAATTTCCGTGGTGGCAGGCATCTGGCAGGATTGCTTTATGAGGCGTTGATTTACGGCAAAGAACAATACGACAGGAGGCGTGCTTATGAAGCGGAACCATAAAGGTATTTTACAATTCGGCGGTTTACGTTCCGCCGTTTGTCGTGCGGTGTTGACATTGCTCTTCTTGCCGGCACAATGGCTCTGTGCGCAAGATGCGCTTCCCGGTTCTCCCCGGCTGCAAGAGAGGGCATTCGATTGCGATACGCTTATCGCCTGCGGGCAACGGACGGATACCTTGTCTGTTCCGCTTATTGTCTTGCCCGAAGCCTTTCGGCAACCGGGAGCGAACGAACTGACAGACAGCGTCGGCATTTTGAACCCTTTTTGGGAAAAGTTGCGCATGCTTCGCCTGGGCATTGCTGCCGATACGGTACGTATCGTGCATGTGGGCGACAGCCATATCCGCGGCCACATCTTTCCGCAGACAGCGGGCGGACTGCTTCAAAAGACTTTCGGTGCGCTGGCTTATACGGATATGGGGATAAACGGTGCGTTCTGCGCCACCTTTACCCGTCCGGACCGTGTGGCGGACATTGCCGCGTTGCATCCCGACCTCGTCATCCTCTCTTTTGGAACGAACGAGAGCCATAACCGGCGATACAACTCCATGTTGCACTATCGGCAGATGGATGAACTGGTACGCATGTTGCGCGACAGCCTGCCCGGCGTGCCGTTGCTGATGACTACTCCGCCCGGTTCATACGAGAGTTTCCGCCAGCAGCGTCGCCGGCGTACCTATAAGGTCAACCCCCGTACCTCTGTTGCCGTGCAGACAATCCGCCGTTTTGCCGATGCCAACGGATTGGCGGTGTGGGACATGTATGAAACTTTCGGAGGTGTCCGCAGGGCTTGCCTTAATTGGCAGGAAGCGGGATTGATGCGTCCTGACCACGTGCATTACCTTCCGGAAGGGTATGTGCTGCAGGGCGAGATGTTTTATCGTGCCTTGCTGAAAGCGTATAATGACTATTGCAGTCGATGAATGTATGTAAAATTATTAAGCCATAGACCTACAGATGTGGAATATTGACGAATTTCTGAACAAACTGGATATAGACCTTACCCGCCTGCACGACCTGTTCGTGTACGATCCGCATGCGCCGATGATATTCAGCAGCGGCATATTCTTGTGGTTGTTCGCGGCTTTTATCGTATGTTACCTGCTTTTGCAGCGCCGCACTACCGCCCGCCTGATGTTCGTCACCCTGTTCTCGTACTACTTTTACTATAAAAGCAGCGGCACTTATTTCTTTTTGCTGGCCATCGTTACGGTGAGCGACTTCTTCATAGCCCGCCTGATGGCGCATACCACTGCGCGATGGTTGCGTAAGATGTGGGTTACGGTCAGTCTGGCGATAAATCTGGGGTTGCTGTGTTATTTTAAATATACGAATTTCCTCTGCGGCTTCTTTGCTTCGCTCACGGGCGGCACGTTTACCGCAATGGACATCTTTCTTCCTGTCGGCATATCCTTCTTCACTTTCCAGTCGCTGAGTTACACCATCGATGTGTATCGCAAGGAGATAACACCCCTTGCCAATCTGTTGGATTACGCGTTCTACGTATCTTTCTTTCCTCAGTTGGTGGCAGGACCTATCGTGCGTGCCCGCGATTTTATCCCGCAAATCCGCCGTCCGCTGTTTGTCTCCAGGGAGATGTTCGGCAGGGGTGTCTTCCTGATTGTAAGCGGGCTTTTCAAGAAGGCGGTTATCTCAGACTATATCAGCATCAATTTTGTGGAACGCATCTTCGATAATCCTACGCTGTATTCGGGGGTGGAAAACCTTATGGGTGTTTACGGCTATGCGCTCCAGATTTATTGCGATTTCTCCGGATATAGCGATATGGCCATCGGCATCGCCTTGCTGCTGGGTTTCCATTTTAACCTGAATTTCGATTCTCCCTATAAGTCGGCATCCGTTACGGAATTCTGGCGGCGTTGGCACATTTCGCTTTCCGGCTGGTTGCGCGATTACCTCTATATATCCTTGGGCGGCAATCGTAAGGGCAAGATACGCCAATATGCCAATCTTATCATCACCATGTTCTTGGGCGGTTTGTGGCACGGGGCGTCTTGGAACTTTGTGCTTTGGGGAGTGCTGCATGGCGTTGCCTTGGCGGTTCATAAATTCTGGATGGGCATTACCGGCAGAAAGAAAGGAGAGCGCAGTCATGGCATCCGCCGTTTTTTCGGTGTCGTCTTCACATTCCACTTCGTTTGTTTCTGCTGGATATTTTTCCGCAATGCCGATTTCTCCACTTCACTGGATATGCTGAACCAGATATTTACAGCTTTCCGTTCCCGGCTCTTGCCGCAATTGGTGGCGGGCTATTGGGAGGTGTTTGCGCTGATGTCGTTCGGATTCTTCCTCCATTTTGTGCCGGACAGTTGGGAACGTGCTTGCAGCAGGGCGGTGGTTCGCCTTCCGCTTGTGGGCAAGGCATTGCTGCTGGTTGCGATGATTTACCTGGTTGTCCAAATGAAGAGTTCGGAGATACAACCGTTCATTTATTTCCAGTTCTGAGCATGCTGATGCTTGATTATTTTATGCCATATTCCTCTCTCCTTGTAGCAGCCCACGGCTTTTTCATCTGTAGGAGTTAAAGTGGGTTGGAAGGAGTTGTCTCCTTTCGGGGCAGGTGCTAAAAAACGGCAGCCATACCGGGGAACACGACCGGAGAGACCGCGCAGACCGACAGGCGGAAGCGGGCGAACGGAAACGGACCGGCGAAGAACGAACAGATAAGAACATGCCTGCGAAACATCCCCTTCAAACGCTTATTATCAGTAACATACGAGTGCCACTCGTTTTCTGCGTGGTGGAACTTTATTCCCAGCTTGCCGGGAACGCGTTCCCACCTCATTGGGAATA
>NZ_CAJTSC010000016.1 GCF_910578895.1 uncultured Bacteroides sp. | reverse complement strand
AGGAGCATAGCGGGCTATGTGACGAATAAAAAGAGGAAAACAGACCGGAAAGAAATCCAAAAGAAGCTGAAGAAAAACTTTTTGAAGAAAATTTAAACAGGCTCTAAGAACTCTAAATTCCTGCCATTATGAAAGAAGAAGACAGAAGCAAGCTCATCGAAGTGTTCAAAGGATCGCTTTGGGAAGCCGAACTTGTAAAAAGTTTGCTGGGAAACAACGACATCGAATCGACCCTGAAAGATGGGATGGTAGTAAACATCGTGTTGCCCGAAACGGCAATCGACGTAGCCGTACTCGTCAATGAAGCCAACTACGAGGCAGCAATGGAGGTGGTTCGTGCCTACGAGAAAAAAGAAGACGGAGACTAACCCTTCCCCCATCGGGGGACATACACAAATATGGAACAACAACTAACGAGAATTGCCGTCAAAATAGGCAGCAATGTATTGACACGCCGTGACGGCACATTAGACGTGACCCGCATGTCCGCCCTTGTAGACCAGGTAGCGGAACTGCACAAAGCGGGCGTAGAGATTATCCTGATTTCTTCCGGTGCCGTTGCATCGGGACGGAGCGAGATTCGCCCCGCCAAGAAACTGGACAGTGTAGACCAGCGCCAGCTATTCTCAGCTGTGGGGCAAGCCAAACTTATCAACCGCTATTACGAGCTATTCCGCGAGCATGGCATTCCCGTGGGGCAAGTGCTCACCATGAAAGAGAACTTCGCCACCCGCCGCCACTATCTCAACCAGAAGAACTGCATGACCGTGATGCTGGAAAACGGAGTGATTCCCATCGTCAACGAGAACGACACCATCTCCGTCAGCGAACTGATGTTTACCGACAATGACGAACTTTCGGGACTGATAGCCTCCATGATGGACGCACAGGTCCTGATAATCCTCAGCAATATCGACGGCATCTATAACGGTTCGCCTGCCGATCCCGCATCGGAGATTATCCGCGAAATAGAGCATGGCAAAGACCTGTCCGCCTACATACAGACTTCCAAATCCAGTTTCGGACGCGGCGGCATGCTCACCAAAACCAATATCGCCCGCAAGGTGGCGGATGAAGGGATTACCGTCATTATTGCCAACGGCAAACGTGACAACATACTTGCGGATATTCTTCATCGGGAACTCCCCGCCCTGCTCTCCGGCACTCCGCTCCCGGTGCTCAATCCCCAACCGGACTACACACGCTTCATTCCCGCTCCCCAACCTGTGTCCAGCGTAAAGAAGTGGATAGCCCACAGTGAAGGTTTTGCCAAAGGAGAGTTGCATATCAACGACTGCGCCACCCGGGTACTTGCTTCCGACAAGGCAGTCAGCATTCTTCCCATAGGCATCACCGATGTGCGGGGAGAGTTCGAGAAGGACGACATCGTACGTATCATAGACTTTGAAGGAAATCCGGTAGGCATAGGCAAAGCCAATTGCAGTTCAGCACAAGCACGCGAAGCCATGGGCAAGCACGGCAAGAAGCCTGTAGTGCACTACGATTATCTTTACATGGAATAGGCTATTACCGATTATATCACTACATTTGCGGAAGTATCAATCAACAAACCACATACAATGGACTTAAACAAGACCTTCGCAGCCGTACAGCACGCCGGGCGCAAGCTATTGGCGCTGGACGATGAAAAGATTAACCGGATATTGCTGGCTGTCGCCGATGCCGCCGAAGCAAAGACAGACTTTATCCTTGCCGAGAACCGGAAGGACCTGGACCGCATGGACGTTTCCAATCCTAAATACGACCGCCTGAAACTGACGGCAGACCGCCTGAAAGGAATTGCAGACGACATCCGCAAAGTAGCCCAACTCCTCTCGCCGACAGGCATCATACAGAAACAGAGGGTAATGCCCAACGGACTGAGGATGAAACGTGTAAGCGTGCCTTTCGGCGTAATCGGCATTATCTACGAAGCACGCCCCAACGTCAGTTTCGATGTATTCTCGCTCTGCCTGAAAAGCGGCAATGCCTGCATACTGAAAGGCGGAAGCGATGCCGACCATTCCAACCGTGCCATCATCAGCGTTATACACGACGTACTGGAGCAGTTTGAAGTAGACCCGCACACCGTAGAACTGCTTCCCGCCGACCGCGAAGCCACCGCGGCACTGCTGCATGCCAACGGCTATGTCGATTTGATTATCCCGCGCGGCAGCAGCAATCTCATCAACTTTGTCCGCCGGAACGCCACCATTCCGGTGATAGAAACCGGTGCAGGAATATGCCACACCTTCTTCGACCGTTACGGCGATGCGGAGAAAGGAGCCGCCATCATCAACAATGCCAAAACACGCCGTGTCAGCGTATGCAATGCGTTGGACTGCCTGCTCGTAGACGCCAACCGCACGAAAGACCTGCCGGCACTCTGCGCACCGTTGCGGCAAAGCAACGTGGTTATCTATGCGGATACCTCCGCATACGCCTCCCTGCAAGCCCACTATCCTGCCGAGTTGTTGAAAGAAGCTACGGAAGAAGATTTCGGTACGGAATTTCTGGACTACAAGCTTGCGGTGAAAGTCGTTGAAGGCATAGATAGCGCCATAACCCACATCGGGCAATACGGTTCCAAGCACAGTGAATGTATCGTGACCGATGACAAAGCCAACGCCGCACAGTTCTGCCGCGAAGTGGATGCCGCCTGTGTCTACGTCAATGCCCCCACATCCTTTACCGACGGCGCACAGTTCGGGCTGGGTGCGGAAATCGGCATCAGCACCCAGAAGCTGCACGCCCGCGGCCCTATGGCTTTGGAGGAAATCACCACATACAAATGGATTGTGGAAGGGGAAGGACAGGTGAGGAACTAACCATTCCCCCGCCAATAGCTCACTAAATATTAATCATTAATCACTATAGAATTATGAAGAACTTTACTTGCGTACAGGACATAGGCAATCTGAAAACAGCATTGGACGAAGCATTCGAAATCAAAAAAGACCGTTTCAAATACGTGGAGTTGGGACGCAACAAGACATTGATGATGATATTTTTCAACTCAAGCCTGCGCACCCGCCTCAGCACCCAAAAAGCCGCCTTGAACTTGGGCATGAATGTCATCGTGCTGGACATCAACCAGGGCGCATGGAAATTGGAGACCGAACGCGGCGTCATCATGGACGGCGACAAGCCCGAACATCTGCTGGAAGCCATTCCCGTAATGGGCTGCTACTGCGATGTTATCGGGGTACGCTCCTTCGCCCGCTTCGAAAACCGCGAATACGACTACAACGAGGTGATACTGAACCAGTTCATCAAGCACTCCGGCCGTCCGGTATTCTCCATGGAAGCCGCCACGCGCCACCCGCTGCAAAGTTTCGCCGACCTCATCACCATCGAAGAGTACAAAAAGACGGCACGCCCCAAAGTAGTCATGACATGGGCTCCGCATCCCCGTCCCCTGCCGCAAGCCGTTCCCAACTCTTTTGCCGAGTGGATGAATGCCGCAGACTACGATTTCGTCATCACCCACCCCGAAGGGTATGAACTCGACCCGAAATTCGTGGGCAACGCCCGTGTGGAATACGACCAAATGAAAGCCTTCGAAGGCGCCGACTTCGTCTATGCCAAGAACTGGGCTGCCTACACCGGCGACAACTACGGACAAATCCTGAGCAAAGACCGCAACTGGACCGTAAGCGACCGGCAAATGGCTGTAACCAACAACGCCTACTTCATGCACTGCCTGCCCGTGCGCCGCAACATGATTGTGACGGACGATGTCATCGAAAGCCCGCAGTCCATCGTGATACCGGAAGCCGCCAACCGCGAAATATCCGCAACGGTGGTGCTGAAACGGTTGGTGGAAAATCTGTAGTCCGCTTCCGACAATATACACCCAAAGAGCCGGCAGATTACTGACCGGCTCTTTTTTTATATAACCATGATGCTTATTCTGCCGGCACGGCTTTTGCATTTAGGGGAGTTAGAGGGGTTATCCCTTCGCATCGCTTCGTCAGGAGTTAAAGGAGTTAGAACCGATACTATTGTGTATGAGACCATTATAGAAGCATAGGCTTTGACTACCAAGCCGACTTGGCGACTGATAACTCCTTTCAACTACTCTGACTCCTGTAAATGAAAAAGATGTGTCCTGCCAGCCTATTGGCAGCAACCGCACAGCCTGCAGGCACGGACAGAGAGGCTATCGCTCCGTCTCCCTTCCCGCTTCTTTCCAGCCGATAAAACCCTTGTCGAGTTCGTAAACCTTGTAGCCTTTCCGGCTCAGGATAGCGGCGGCTTTCTTGCTGCGCTTTCCGCTGCGGCAATAGAGGGCTATCGGTTTCCCCTTTTGCAACAAGGAGTCTGCAACAGCGGCAAACCCTCCGTCCAGCACATTGATATTGATGCTGCCGGGAATATGTTCTTCCGAATATTCGGCAAGCGTACGTACATCCAGCCGCTGCATGTCGGGATTGGTCATCAAAGTTGCGAACTCGTCCGTGGAAACGGAGCGGAAATCTCCCCCTCTCTGCTGGCAGGAGACAAGTGTGGAAAAAAACAGGCAAATGCCCGCAAGGAACGGTTTCATAAGTTTACTCATTTAAACAGGCTCTGAAAATGTAATCAAAGTTATAACTTTTTCGTTGATGGCACCAAACATCCATACGAACTTTCACGTTTTTTTCCACAGCTCTTTCATATACAGGAGTCAGAGAAGTTGTCGCCCTTCTTCCGCTGACTTCTGATAAATCCCGTAAATAAAAGTCCCGTGGCTGACAGCCTCTTCTTCATCCGATGTTCCCACCCAATTGGAAACGTGTTCCCTGCAAGTTGGGAACATATTCCCAATGAGGTGGGAACGCGTTCCCGGCAGGCTGGGAATAAAGTTCCACCAAGCAGAAAACGACTGGCACTCGTATATTGCTGATAATAAGCGCCTGGCGGGAATATTTCGCAGGTCTGTTCTTATCCGTTTGTTCTTCACCGGTCCGTTTCCGTTTATCCGCTTCCGTCGGCCTGTTCGCGCGGTCTCTCCGGCCGTGTTCCTCCCCGGTGTAGCTGTCGGCTTTCAACTCCTATCCCGAAGGGAGATAACTCCTTACACCCCCCTTTAACTCCTGCAAATGAAAAAGCCGTGTTTTTTTCTTTTACAGGGGTTAAAGGGAGTTATCAGCCGAAAAGTCGGCTTAATAGTTAAAAGCCGATACTTCTGTGAATGCATACACAAAAGTATCGGCTCTAACTTCTTTAACTACTGACGGAACGGAGCGAAGTGATAACTCCCTTTAGCTCCTTCTAACGCCCTTGAATGAAAGGGGCGTGTACCATCCGCCGTTCGGAGCAAATGTCATGTCTTCGCAACAGACAGCCAATGATATAAACTGACTGCCGGCAACTGCTTATCAGAATTGGAACATCAAGCGGGCTTGAAGCACGTGGAAATTCTTGTCATACTGGAATTTGTCACGGTCAAGACGATTGTAAGTGTAGCTCAACATCACTTGGGCAAACTTGTTGAAAGAGTAGTTCACACCCAAAGTAGCGGAGTGCATATTGCCACCGCCAATGCTCAACGATGTGGCGGGATAGTCTGCCAATACACCGTTAGGATAGTATTGGTCGCGTCCGGGAACATACTTTTCACCTTCAACGAGGTCGTTCAGACCTGTATAGCTGTAGCGGGCTACAACTTCGAGGGCTCTGCCGTTCAATCCTTTCAGCAAAGCATCGGAGTTGCTGTACTGATACGGATCGCCGAAGATTTTGTAACCAGCCTCGATATAGCCGCCGTGGAAAGAGTTTGCATCGAGCGGATTGCCTTTCTGCCACGACTCGAGTGTGCCCCAAGAGTCGATGGAACCCAAATTGGCTTCGAACAGCGCCCGGTCGTCACGTTCTTTGGTGACATGCTTGTACATGTACTCGCCACGGGTAAAGAAATTGTCCGTCTTGTACAAGAACTCGGCGCCTACATCAAATACGTTTTTTGCCCAGGGCAGCTTTGCCGACACGAATTCCTTGGTAGGGTCCACATAGGTTTCGAGCGAGGAACCCATTTCCAACTCCGTTTTCAGCACGTTGTTCTCCACCACGCCCGTAGCTATGTTGGCATAGCGGAAAGCGGCGCCTATGTGGAAGGTATTGTCATCATTATTGACGGGACGCCATACCCAACGGCCACCGAACGACATGCCCTGATAGCCTGCCGGCTGGTCATTGTATTTGTTTTCCGCAAACACGCCCTGGTTGGCGAAGAAATGGTCGTTGTAGAAAATGTAACTCAGGCCCAGTTCGCGGGTGGGTGCAAAAGCATTGGCTGCCGCCGAACGTGAAATGAAGTGCAGGCTTCCGCGGCTGGTATTGTTTGCCATGCTCATGGGGTTGTTGTAGTAGCCCGCTTTAAAACGGTGCGTGCCTTTGTTGCCTTCCAACGAATATTGCAGGAAGATATTCTTCTGGGAGAACTTGCCTTTAGAGAAATCAAAATCGGCATAGAAATACCAGTCCTCATAGCTCATTGAGGTACGGATACGCGCATCGGTGATGGCAGCTCCCGACTTCACGGGAGTGAAGTCCGAATGGTAATATGCACCGTCCATCATAAAACGCGCGCCAATCGTGAAGTTCAGGTTTTCCTTGGCGTTGCTAACATTGACAACCGGCTTATTATCGAAGTCCTGGGCTTGGGCAACCGATGCTGACAGTGACAATGCAGCCAATACCGGCATTAAAATATACTTTTTCATAGAATGTAATCTGTATTATTAGTGTTAATAAATCAATTAGTAACCAAGTCTTATAAGGGTTTCAACCGCATCCGGAACTTCCTGGGGAGTCGGTGCCTTGCGCAGCCCGTTGTCAATGAGGTATTTCAGGCTCATTTCGGAACGGTTGGTAAACAGGCCGTCGCCATAGATTCCGTGCAGGACATCATCGTATTGTACGGTATTTCCCCAGTTGTATTGGCCGAAGTATTTTCCCATCTGCGCATAAGAGTCGAACGAATACGGATGGTTGAGCATGCCCGACTTCTTGATGAGGTAAGCCTGCCACGGAGCATTCATTTCGGGATAGTTGTTGGGAGCGCCCGCAATGCAGGGACCGATGATGTGAGCCTTGTATTCCAGACCGAGGTTGATGAAGGAGGCATACCCTTGAGGCGTGTCGTGTTTCAAATCGGTAGCGCCATTGCCTTCCCACAACAGGAAGCACATCGGAATTTTGCCCTTGAACTCGTCTGCCGTACGGCGAAGGCTTTCGAGAGAGAATGTCTGGAGAACAACCTTGCCGTTGGTATTGCCAACGTTGACCTTGCCATCCGCAGTATAGAACGGCACTCCGTCGCAAGGCTTGGTGATAATGTTCCAGCCGAGTTCGTCAAGTTTGTCATAAACGCGCTTTTCAAAGTCCGAAGGATTCAGCCACGACTCTTTGAATTCGATATAGACTCCCGGACGGTTGCCTGTATCTGCGGGGTCGTCTACATACTGGAACTCATACTTCAGGCAATCCCGGGGTTTCTCGGGGTTCCACGTGCCGGTAACGGTATATACGCGCTCACCATCGGCACCACGCTTCAGCATCTTTCCCTCGGCATAGCGGATCTGGTCTTCAAGGGCAGAAACATACTGGTGCTGTTTTGTAAACTCCTCACGGGCTTGCTCGATGCTTGTTTCATTGAACCAGCTGCCGGCATCGAGCGCAAGCAGCTCTTCGTACATATAGGACATTGCATAGTAAGGACGGAAACTTGCCTTATCTGCCGCAACAAGCTTTTCCGCTTCCTCTTCACTCATGCCATGACGCATATAAAACGCCTTACGGGTTGCCGGAACCAGTTCGCTATATACATTTTCAATGTTGGTGGTGCGTTTCAGATTGTCATCGTGATTGGCAAGGATGACACCGTCTTTCGTGCACTGGAGGTCGGATTCCAGATAGTCCGCACCCATTTCGCGTGCCCACCGCCAGGCAGACTCCGTCTCTTCCGGAGCCCAGAAGGTAGAGCCGCGGTGAGCCATTACAGCGTAAGGGGGCACGTAGTCGCGTACTTTTGCCATTTCGGCGGAGATTGTGTTTACTTCAACACGTGTTGCATCGTTGTTCACATCTGTAAAATCTTGGTTTTCACAGGAAGTGAAAGTCACTAAGGCAATACCCAGCAAGGTTGCGCTTAATCTGATAGAATTTCTCAACATAGTTCAATTTTTAAGGTAAATACTGGTTTAATGTCATTCTATATTATCTTAAAAAGATTATTCCTTGTTTCTCTCTGCAAGCAACGCCTTTTCGTCCTTATAGGTAAAGGACATCAAAAGGATGGACAAGGCGCAGGCTATGAGCAGGAGTATGAAGGTCCAGTCCCAACCCGCCATTTCGGCGACGTAGCCGAGGACAACGTTGGCAAGGATGGCGGTTCCGAAGAAGTACCCGAAGAAGCCGGTAAGTCCGGCAGCCGTGCCTGCGGCATTCTTGGGAGCGAGGTCGAGCGCCTGGACTCCAATCAGCATCACCGGGCCGTAGATGAAGAAGCCGATGGCAATCAGAGACAAGGTTACGATTACATAATTATCGGAGAAGTGCCAGTAGAGGAAGATGAACACCGCTACAATAGCCATAAAGATGATGGTAGTCATGGCACGCCCGCCCTTGAACACCTTATCGCTGAGCCAGCCGCAAACCAACGTTCCGGGTATCGCTGCAAATTCATAGGCAAAATATGCCCAACCTGCCTGCTTGATATCATATCCTTGGGCCTCCTTCAGGAAGGTAGGCGCCCAGTCGAGACAGCCGTAACGCACCATGTAGACAAAAGCATTGGCAATGGCAATGTACCAAAGCATCTTGTTGTTGAATACGTGCTTGAAGAAAATCTCTTTGGCGGTAAGCACTTCTTCCTGCTTCTCGCTATAGTTCTTAGGATAGTCGTTACGGTATTTCTCAATGGTGGGAAGCCCGCACGACTGGGGAGTGTCGCGAATCAGGCAGTATGCCACTAATGCCACAAGGATAGCCACTGCTGCCGGAAACACATACGTACCGATGAGGAAGTAGCGGGAAGCATCGGCGCCATAGAACCAGGAACCGAACCACAACGCACCGTAAACAGCCATCGGGCCGACCAGCGCGCCGCCTACGTTGTGGGCACAGTTCCAGATGGACATCATCGTTCCGCGCTCGGTCACCGAGAACCAATGGGTCATGACACGTCCGCAAGGAGGCCAGCCCATGCCGTTGAACCAACCTACCAGGAAATTCAAGACAGCCATCACGATAATAGCCAGCGATTTCTGTTCCGGACCGAAATACTGCACCGGCACAATCATAAACATCATGGAGACAGCCGCCAAAACCAATCCCAACGGAAGGAATACACGCGCATTGCTGCGGTCGGACACGCTCCCCATCAGAAACTTGGACAAGGCATAAGCTACAGCATTCATAGAAAGGACGATACTCAACTCGCCCTTTTCAAAACCAAACTGGGCAAGTTCCGGAATGGCCATCGAAAAGTTCTTACGCACGATATAAAAACCTGCGTAACCGATAAATATACCCAAGAAGACTTTCCAACGGTAACTCTTATACGCCGCATCGATCTTCTCTGCCGGTAATTCCTGCTTATGAGCAGGAGGTGCTAAAAAATTCCACATGGTACTAAGATTTTAAGAATAATACTATTTATTGCTATTCAGTTTTCGGGTTTCTTCCAGGTCCAAAGTTTCGGCAAGCACCGAAATGGGGTGTTTTACCTTTGCCGGAGCAGACATCTCAATCTGCCATTTGCAGGTTTCGCAATCCGTCGCTACAAAGTCTGCCGCCACCTCTTCTATCTGGCGGAACAGTGGAGCGCCGATGCCTTGTGACGTCTCGTAGTTCTCCTTTTTAAAACCGTATGTACCCGCAATTCCACAGCATTGGGAATTGAGCACGGTAAGGTTTACGTTGGGAATACTGCGCAACAAAGCGATGGAATAATATGCCCAACCGAGTTTCTCCATGTGGCAAGGAGTGTGGTAGGCAATCTTCATCTTTACGTCATCGCGGAATTTCAGTTTCACATCCCCTTCCTCGAGCAGGCGGAAAATGAAACGAGTGGCGAGTTCTATGCTGTCGCGCACGTCTGCATTTTCAATGCCGAGCAGATGCGGATATTCGTCACGCATGGTAAAAATACAGGTTGACGAAGCCCCGAGCACCGGGCGCTTATCTTCAAGAACCGACTTGCGGACAGAACGGAGGTTTGCCTCGGCTTGCCTGCGAGCCTGGTTTATCAAGCCGTTGGACACCAGAGCCACTCCGCAACATTTCTCTTTTTCGAGCAGGTGCACTCCATAGCCTATCGCGTTGAGTACAGTCACCATGTCTTTGCCCAACTGAGGGAAGTTATAGTTGATGTAACAGCCGTGGAAGAAGCTTACATGCTTCTTGTAATTGTCCTGCGAAGCCATCGCATGCTTTTTGAACCAGCTTTCGAATGTCTGCGAGGAGTACTTCGGAAACACACGGTGATGGTCTATTTTCAATATGCCGTCCATCACCGCCTTTACCGGCTTCAGCGACAATGTAGTATTGACCACAGGAGCAAAGGCGGACGCCATGGTGCCTACGAAATCCGTATTTGCCAACATCATATCGCGCAACGCCGGTTTCTTCTTGCTATATTTGATACGTGCCAGTTGAATGATGTCACCGATTTTCACATTCGACGGACAAGCCACTTCACAACGTTTACAGTTCAAACAGTACTTCAACGCTTCGTCAAAGTATTCGCCTCTTTTCAAGCGAAGACGCTCCTCGTCCGGTCCTGCCTGTTTCGGTCCGGGAAATTCGGGATTTACCGGGATAACCGGGCAATATACCGTACAAACCGTGCACTTGAAACATTGCTCGAAATTGTTCTCGCTTATATTATTCTGCTGCATATTCATGACGTCATCCATTTATTAAGTTATCCGCTACATATAATGCCGTAAGCATGGAAATACCGGCACCACAACCTTCATGTATTGTATCAGATCCGCCCAATACCGAGCCTACGGCAAACAGGTTCTGTTGCACATCGCCCTTAATCCTTATCCGCAACTTGTCGTCGGTTGCCACACCGAATGTCATATAGTTCTGTTTATTGAAGAAAGACCGGTCATACCAACTGTCGCGTCCGGGAGTGAAATCGACATCACTGCCAAAAACCGGTTCGACAACGCTATCCGGGCGCGCCACCAATCCGTTGCTGAAATAACTGCCCGAAGCAAGGATGAAGTTTTCCGCCACAAACGGAATGTCTCCGTGATTGACAGAATATACAACCTCCACCCTGTTGCCTTTGAAGCCGGCTTTCACCACCGTATCGCCCAACATATAGACTCCTCCCAACTCTTCGAAAGAACGGCGGAGCTGCTGCTGTGCACGAATGCCCGGAACAGAGGGCGGCATCGTAGGAACCAGCCATGCCGGAATATCCAACGACTCTTTCAATTTCCTGACCGGAGCCGCAGACGACAGCCCGAATACGGCCGGCAGAGCAACGATATCGAAACCGGATATCTTTGCCGCCAATGCCCGAATCAACGCCTCCAGCGTCTTTTCATTCTCCAGAACCCGGGCAATATTGGTCGAGCGCATCTCCGTCGGACTAATCCGCAGCCTTTCCAGTTCGGGAAGGTTGATAGAGGATATGCGGCATTCGGCACCATACTTCTCAAAACCGTCGGCAACGAATTTCGTATTGAAATCAAGGAATCCCGCGATATTGACCGCCAGCACTTTCTTGCCTGCCATGTCATTTGCCGACGAGAGCGGTTCAAAGTCGGAAAATGTCAGCCAAGTCGGTTTCAACGTGCCCATTGGAGTTATACGTAAATGGTTATGACCCGCATCGCCGTTCACTTCAATGCCGCAATCAAGGAACTGCTGTTTTGCCTCACGGGCGTAATGGGCAAAACTGTCGCCCAACTTGGCATACGGATGATTGGCACCAACCTTGCCAACGACAGCCAGCGGACTATCCACCTTTGTCCCGTCGGCAAGTTCGTTGAGCAAATCGAACGAACCGGAAGAAAAATGCAAGGCACTTTGTCCGGTAGAAACGATAGCACATTTCACACCACTCTTCTGCAAACGGATTCCACACGTCAGGCCGGCAAGTCCTCCGCCTATTATTAAAGTATCAAATTTCATCGCCATTCATTTTATTCCATTCCACAAACTCCGCTATATACCCACTGGGTATATGCACTCTCACGCAATGCCTCGCCCCACGCCACAGGATACAATCCTTTCCAACGTTCATCCAGGAACGAAACCAAATCGGCTTTCGCCTTTTGAGAACAATTATGCGCCTCGCCGAGCAGTCCTGCCGCACGGCAGGCACAGAGTTCTCCCTGGCACGTGCCCATACCGACGCGCGTACGACGGCGCAAATCTATCAGGTTATGCACGTCAAGCTCATTCATGGCATAATTCACCTCACCTACGGTGACGTCTTCACACTCACAAACCAAACTGTTGTCGTACTTGCTCTCCGATGCAATCTTGGCAGCCATTTCGCCGTGGCGCCCCACCGAAGAACGTTTAGGCCGATTCACCGCCACCTGCTTGCCATCCGCCCGGTTCTCTTCCAAGCGCGAACCGGGAAGCGGTTCGTTCATGGTAGTGCAAGGCTTGTCGATGCCGAGCTTCTTGCATGCCAGGTCGGCAGTCCATTCCGCCATCAGCCGGTAAGTCATCAACTTTCCACCGGTAATGGTAATAAATCCCGCAACACCGTCCCGCACCTCATGATCCAACAACACGATGCCGCGGCTGATGTTGCGGCCGGAAGGGTCGTTATCTGCCGCTACCAGCGGACGAACGCCCGCATATGCACGCAAAATACGGGTTGCCGCCAAAGCAGGCGCCAGTTTCTCGCCCTCCGACAGTAACAAATCGACCTCTTCCGATGTAACCCGCACATCATCCACCTCGTCAAAGCCCACGCGGCTGGATGTCGTCCCTATCAAGCAGATGGTATCTCCAGGAACAAGAATATCCGCATTGGCAGGTTTACGACAACGGTTAAGCACCACATTATTGATTCGATGCCCAAAAATCAATAACGAGCCTTTTGCCGGGAACATGTCCACCCTTACACCTGCTTTCGCAGCAATGCCATGTCCCCAAATTCCTCCCGCATTGACGGTCAGAGGTGCATAATAATTATGTTTGGTCTTTGTTTTATAATTAAACACGGTGACTCCGATAACCCGCCCCTGCTCTTGGAGCAATGCGGTTACCTCATGATAGACCAGCACTTTCGCGCCGTGTGCCTTGGCGTCAATTACATTTGCCAAAGTCAGCCTGAAAGGATCTATCGACCCGTCGGGTACTTTCACCGCACCTGTTATCGCAGGATTTACAGAAGGTTCTATCCGTCTTGCCTCGGCAGGATCGATTACCTGCGCATCAATGCCGGCAGCCCGGCATGATTCTACAAACAAGTTTTGATAGGAAAGGTCGTCTTCCGGAAGGGAAATAAACAAGCCTCCGTTTTCCTCTACACAATGGCGTGCTATCTTCCGGAGAATCATATTCTCCTTGATACACTCGGCTGCCGATTCTCTATCTGTCACCGCATAACGGGCGCCACTATGAAGCAGCCCGTGGTTTCGCCCGGTGGCACCGGCAGCAAAATCGAAACGTTCCACAAGCAGGACACGCATCCCACGCAAGGCGCAATCTCTTGCCGTCCCTGCTCCGGTCGCACCTCCACCAATAATGATGATATCAAATTCGTTAATTTCGCCATTCAGTATCATGTCTCTTATAATATTAGTTAACGCCGTTTGATTGAAAGACCGGTAAACAATGTCTAAAGCTTTCTTATCAAAACAACATCGGTTTCATTTCGCAACAAATATAAATTCTATTTTTATAATAACGAAACTTTCAAGCAATTGTTTTACTAAAAAGCAGAAAAAACATCTTCAGAAGGGAAATTTCATGCAAAAAACAGGCAATAAGACTTACGTTTCAAAAGCAGCTATCATCAAATGCCTGTTTTATCATTTCTTAGCATCAACAGTTTCGTTATGCTATTTTTTTCAAGTACATTAGCGCATTCATATAATTTCAAGCCTATTATGACAAAAGAAGAGAGACAGTCTATCATATTGGAACTGCTGATACAGCACAATTCCATCCTGGTAACAGACTTGGCTACACATCTTAACGTTTCATCAGTTACGATACGAAAGGATCTGACTGATCTTGAAAGAGAAAAGAAACTATACCGAAACCACGGAAAAGCCATTTTAATAGACCCTTATATTGACAACAGGAATGTCAGCGAGAAGGAAAAACTATTTGTCGAAGAAAAAAGGCTGATCGGAATGAAAGCCGCCAGCCTTATCACACCCAAAGACTCCATACTAATAGCATCGGGAACTACCATGCACGCACTTGCCCGCAGCATAGCACCGATAGATGAGCTGACCGTCATCACCGCCTCCATGGAAGTATCGAACATCCTGGCAAGCGAGAAGAACATATATATCATCCAGCTTGGCGGCATCTTACGGCACAGCAGCCTGTCCGTAGTAGGGAAATATGCGGAGAGCATACTGACCGATTTTTCATGCAGCAAGCTATTCATCGGCGTAGACGGCATCGACCTTGATTTCGGCATCACCACCACCAATATGATGGAAGCAAGCCTCAACCGCGTCATGATGCAGACCGCCCAAAAGACAATCGTACTTGCGGACTCCTCCAAGTTCGGACGGCGCGGCTTCAGCAAAATTGCCGACATGGAAGACATCGACCATATCATTACCGACTCCCGCATTCCACCTTCCACCGCAGCGCGCATAGAGGAGATGGGCATTGAATTGACAATTGCCGATGCAGGCTATCACAATGGCATCTAAACAGGAAACAGGCAAACACTCCGGAACAACTTATACACTATCTTCCGGACACAGATTGAACGTTTTTTTTCTTTCCGGAGTCAGAGAAAACTAAAGGAAATGACCAGCCGACAAGCCGGCTTGACAGTTAAAAGCCGATACTTCCGTGAATACATACACAAGCGTATCGGCTCTGACTTCTTTAACCATTGCACGGAGCGGAGCGAAATGACAACTCCCACAACTCCTGTAAATGAAAAAGCCGTGGATTATGTCACGGCTTTAATAATTTCGACACCTGCCCATCAACGCATAAAATCAGCTTTCCTCTACATAAAACCCCGTTTCATCCAAAACATAGGTCTTCAAGGAACCGGAATAAGTATAAACATTGAAAGAAACATCCACCCCCTGCACGCCTTCGGTCATATATTGCCGCAAGGGGACAGACAGATAAGCACGCTTGCCATAATCCTGCACGCTGCTGCTTACATCATGATACAAGGTCAGCCGCACCTTGACGCGTCCGCTCTCTTCGTCGGCAGAGACCTCGTCTTCTACAAAATGGAAAAGATGCTTGCCCTGCTGCCTTACCTTTAAAATAATATTCAGGTAATCATGCCCCAACCAGATGCTCTGTATCTCCGAAGGTTCCGTTTTCACGCCCTCTTTAAATTCATCCGCAACCAAAGGAACAGGCGAAACCGCTTGCAACACGCCATACAACTTCACACCCGCCACCTTGCCGCCATCGGCCGCCAACGTCTCGTAATTGGCAACAATGCGGACAGGCGCATCCGCACACAGCCCCGACATGTCTTCAACGACACAAAATGTATCGCCTTCATCAGTCAGCACCGACTCCAGCCGCCCATCCGTCCCGGGAAATGCCGTAAGGAAATCCTGCTTCACGGAAGGATAATGATAATCATCACCGCCACACGACACCAGCAGCCACGACACGATGACGGCAAACAAGCCACAGCAGTATTTTTTCATACCTACTTTATGCACCATTACAATTTCTCTTTAGCGCAGCCGTCCGGCAAAGCCTTATTTGGTTGCAGCCAAATAATTCGTCAACGGATTGGCATACATCAGCAACATCTTTTCGCGCAAGAAGTCCACATCCTTGCCGGGAATGGCAATACGGTCCAGCTGGCCGTCAATGTAGCTCACAAAGCGCTTCTTGTCCTCCGCCGTATAGTGTCCGGTGAATTCTTCCGCATGGTGCAGCAAGTCGTGCGCCACGTAATTATTGGCAAATATTCGGTAATTGGCATGGATGCGCTTATCAATCAAAGCAGAGATGGCCACGAACAGTTCCGGCTTAGGCAATGTCCTGTCCAATGCCGCCAAATCATCATTGATGCAAGACGACATGCGGAAGCATACGCGGCCTTTATATCCCAAAAGCCCGGTTTGCATATTCAGCAAATCATCATCCGTAGTTTTCTTATAATCGGGCATATCGCGTTTCAGCTGGAATTCCTGCGCCTTCAGGTAGTCGCAAGGATCATACTCGTACGAAACGGAAAGCGGAACGATATTCAGCTCCTGAAGATTCGTAATGATATCCCCGTTGCCGCCCATCGCCAGCATCTTCAGGACACTGTCCTGCGTGACATCGTTCGAATCCTTCGCACGTCCTTCACGCTGGGCAATCCAGATAGACTGCTTCTTCTCCGCAATGGTATAGTGCATGTAGCGCGACATGCGGATGGACGACTCCAGCATCTGGCGCATGGTGAGCGCACGCTGCACGGTGAAACATTTATTGATACGCACCAGTTTCTTGATCCAGGGATAAATCAGCAGGTTATCGCCGATAGCGATTTCCACGGTGTCCAGCCCCTGTTCTACCAGAAGAACCGACAAGAATCCGGAGTCGAGGATGATATCCCTGTGATTGGAGACATAGGTATAGGCAGACTGCTTGTCCAATACACCCATACTTTCCAGTATCAGTCCGTCTGTAGTATCTTTGGCCAATTTATGCAAGATGCCGTAGCAAAGGTTTTCCTGGAACTCCTGCTTGGTCTTGCTTGCACGCATTTTCTGCGCGATAGCCTCAAAAGGAACGCCCGGCATAACGGCACAAGCCACTTGTTGGAAAGCCGGGTCGGCAATTAATTCCTCAAAAATCTGAGGTAATTCTTCGTCATGATAAGGGCGGATTTCTTCAAATTCCATGATATGCAATTTTAAATTTCAAACAATAAGTATTTGGTTTCAAGACTGCCAAACGGGCATCCGGCAGCCGGTTGATACCTAATAGTTAATATCTAAAATTGGTTTTCTATTATATCTGTCATTACATCTTTAATGTCCAGGTTTGCCGCACGCACCTGTTGCGGGATGAAACTGGTGGCGGTCATGCCCGGAGTGGTGTTCACTTCCAGCAGGTTTATCTTTCCGCTTTCGGTAATGATATAGTCCACGCGGATAATGCCGGAAGCCCCGAGAATATCATAAATGGCGGAAGTGAGCTGCTGCACACGGTCGCGCAGTTCGTCGGGAATACGCGCCGGGGTGATTTCGTCCGACTCGCCGTTATATTTGGCTTTATAGTCGAAATACTCATTGTGCGACACCACTTCCGTAATAGGGAACACCACGGATTTCTCTTTGGTTTTGTAACAACCGCAAGTAATCTCCGTGCCGTCCATAAAAGCCTCTACCAAAACCTCTTTCGCTTCCGCGAAAGCCTTTGCGATAGCAGGTTGTATCTGCTCTTTCGCATTCACCTTCGTCACGCCGAAACTGGAGCCGCCCAGGCTGGGCTTGATGAAGCAAGGCAAGCCTATCTTCCCGATTACATCCTCGTCGGTGACAGACTGCCCCTGGCGAAGCAGCAACGAATCGGCAATGCGCACGCCAAACGATTTGAGATACTGGTTGCAGGCAAACTTATCATACGTCAGCGCAGCAGCAAGCACCCCGCAACAGGAGTAAGGGATACGGAGCATGTCGAAATATCCCTGCAGGCGCCCGTCCTCGCCCGGCGTGCCGTGGATGGTGATATATGCGAAATCGAATACCACCTTTCCGCCGTCCAGCCGGAAACTGAAGTCGTTACGGTCTACCGGCGCTTTCGTCCCGTCGGGCAGTTGCACATGCCAGTCCGGTCCGTGCATCTCTACAATATATAATGTGTATCTCTCCTTGTCGATGAAGGAGTAGATTCCTTGTGCGCTGCGCAGGGAGACTTCAAATTCGGAAGTATCCCCTCCGCATACAATAGCGATTGTGCGTTTCATTCTAATTCTCTATTACTGATATAGCCCCTCCACCTGTCAATCAGCCGGCTCATGTCATCCGGCAACTCCGAGGTGAAATACATTTCCTCTCCGCTGACGGGATGCACAAAGCCCAGCGTCATGGCATGCAATGCCTGCCGCGGACAAGTATCGAAGCAATTGTTTACAAACTGTTTGTATTTGGCAAAGTGAGTGCCTTTCAGGATTTCATTGCCGCCGTAGCGTTCATCGTTGAAGAGGATATGCCCGATATGCTTCATGTGCACACGGATTTGGTGGGTGCGCCCTGTCTCAAGCACACACTCCACGAGCGTCACATACCCCAATCGTTCCAGTACCCGGTAGTGGGTAACGGCATGCTTGCCCTGGTCGTCGGGAAGGACGGTCATCTGCATACGGTCTTTAGGATTACGCCCCACGTTACCTACGATTGTGCCTTCGTCCTGTTCCACATTTCCCCAGACGAGGGCACGGTAACGGCGCTTGGTGGTCTTGTTGAAAAACTGAATGCCGAGATTGGTCTTGGCATCCGGCGTCTTGGCAATCACCAGCAAGCCGGATGTATCTTTGTCGATACGATGCACAAGCCCCACGTGCGGGTCGTTGGCATCATAATCGGGAATATCCTTCATGTGCCAGGCAATGGCATTGACAAGCGTGCCCCGGTAGTTCCCGTGTCCGGGATGCACCACCAGCCCTGCCGGCTTGTTGACAACCATCAGGTACCTGTCCTCATAAACGATGTCTAAAGGAATGTCTTCGGGGATAACCTCGTTCTCGTAGCGGGGACGGTCCATCATCACCGTTATCACATCCAGAGGTTTTACCTTGTAACTGCTTTTCACCGGTTTGCCGTTTGCCATCACAAACCCGGCATCGGCGGATTTCTGTATACGGTTGCGCGAAGCATTGGTCAGGCGGTCGAACAGATATTTGTCCACACGCATCAGCTCCTGCCCCTTATCCACCACCACGCGGAAGTGCTCATAAAGTTGCGATTCATCGCCCACAGGCTCTATATCGTCCAGTGCATCGTTCTCTATATCGTCCGGTAACTCTTCAATCATCGCTTGTCCTTGTTAAGCATTAAAGGCAACTTCTTTCCCGTACACCCCACTCCATGTTTCATTTCAAAACCAAGATTCATCGGCAGCCGAAGAACTTTCGGAAGCAACCGGCGCCTGCGTCTCCGCATCGTCGTCCACGGACAAAGAGCCGTTGCCCGACGATTCTCCGCCACCGCCATTGCCAACCATCAATGTCAGCGTTGCCCCCATGGGCACTTTTTCGCCGATAGCCAGCATGCGCCCCTTATACTTTACGCCATACACCCAGTCCTTCTCGCCTGCCACGTATTGGATATCGTTCAGTTTAAAGCCCGAAGCCAGGATGCGCGCTTCCGCCTGACGCAACGAACTGTTGTCCGCCACATCCGGCACCACCTGCAAGGGTATGCTGTTGGAATTGATTGTCAGATAAACGATACGGCCTTCCTTCACCTTCTGACCGGCAGCCGGATGATAGTCCAGAATAGAGCCCGCAGGCTTGTCCTTGACGTATGTAGAGTCGGAAACAATGCAAGACAACCCCCGATTGGCGAATGCCGCTCCGGCTTCGGCCACTGCCATGCCTTTTACATCGGGCACTACCACAGCCTCGCCGTGGCGGGTATATCGGTCTATTCCCCTTAATGTCCCGAACAGCAACAGAACTACCACCGCAATCATTGCCATGATGTTTATCCAGAAGTACTTGTTCTGCCGGAAAGAAAAAAAATCCTTTATAGTCATAATCACTACAATTTGGTGCAAAGATAATGCAAACCGGGAGCAGAATAAAACGAACGGGGTCATTTTTTATGCCGAGGCGCAACTTATCTCCGCTTTTCCTGCAAAGATAATGCAATTTGGGTGCATTGCAATGCCGTTTCCTTGAAAGTTTCACAAAAAGCCGTGACAAAAGAGAAGCCGCAAAACACTGTCACCAGTCCTTTGCGGCTTTCTTATTTCTTCAAAGAAGGAATGACTTATGCCTTCACTCCGTTGTACTCGTCAGAAACAGTCAGTTTCTTTCTGCCTTTGGCACGACGTGCGGCCAATACTCTACGACCATTGGCTGTAGCCATTCTCTCACGGAACCCGTGTTTGTTTTTTCTCTTTCTGTTAGAGGGTTGAAATGTTCTTTTCATTACTGTATCTTGTTTTATGTTATTATTCCACGTAATCGGGCTGCAAAAATAGAGACTTTTTCTAAAATAACCAAGAGATAACTCTTTTTATCTCAAAACTTTTTGTGTTTTTTACCGATTTCCATTACTTTTGCACTCGCAAACCGATATCCAAAGAAGTAAATACTAACATAATAATATTATAAAGACTATAAGTATGATTAATGCCCAAGACATTAAAATCGGAACTTGCATCCGCATGGATGGCAAATTGTATTTCTGTATCGACTTCCTGCACGTAAAACCGGGAAAAGGCAACACTTTCATGCGTACGAAGCTGAAAGACGTAGTAAACGGCTATGTATTGGAACGCCGCTTCAACATCGGCGAAAAGCTGGAAGACGTACGCGTAGAACGTCGTCCCCACCAATTCCTCTACAAGGAAGGCGATGACTTCCTGTTCATGAACCAGGAGACATTCGACCAAATTCCCATCGCCCACGACCTTATCAACGGTGTAGACTTCCTGCTCGAAGGCATGGTAGTGGACGTGGTTTCCGATGCCTCTACCGAAACCGTACTTTATGCCGACATGCCCATCAAGGTTCAGATGAAGGTTACCTATACCGAACCGGGACTGAAAGGCGACACGGCTACCAACACCTTGAAGCCTGCAACTGTGGAATCGGGCGCTACGGTACGTGTTCCGTTGTTCATCAACGAAGGCGAGACAATCGAAATCGACACACGCGACGGTTCTTACGTAGGTCGCGTAAAAGCATAAATCATCTGCCGGACCAACCCGGAGGAAGAGGATGGCGCGAAAGCCATCCTCTTTTTTTTATCTCCCCCGCGCCGTTTGCCCTTATGCCACGGCTGTTTCATTTACACCCGCATTTCCTGACAATCTGTATTTCCCGCCGGCGCAGAATCGTTTATTTCCGCCCTTATGCACTGCCGGCGGAAAAAAACGAAACGGGATGCGCCCATCTTGCCGACAACCAGCGGAATAGCGAAATATTTACAAACCAACCAGCGAAAAAAGGCACCGGAAATGCCGCGTGCGGGCATCCCGTTTGCCGGATATCGGTGTTTGTGGCAAGGGATATCAATGCCGCTCGTGATAGACATTAGTGTCTGTCATGAGCGGCATTAATGTCTCTCACGATAGATGTTAATGTCTGTCGGCTGAAACGCTTGTATCCGACACCGGAAACACCTGCATCCAACGGCGCGAAGAGCCTATTTCTGCATAAACGGCGCATTTTTATCGAAAACCGGAGCATATTCATCCGCACTTTATGCAACGGCTCTCTATTCCGGCAGGAAGAGAGATGGACGGCAGTAAGCAAAAAGGCGGTTTTCCCGTCTTTTTGTCATAAAACGGATATTCACCGCCCATTCACGCGATACACCAAATAAAAATGTATCTTTGCACACAGCAACTCACGTAACCCGATAAAAGAAAGAGACAGACATGCGATACTCCGTCATCATCCCCGTATACAACCGTCCCGATGAAGTGGACGAACTCTTGCAAAGCCTTGCCCGGCAAAGTTTCAAGGATTTTGAAGTCATCGTCGTGGAGGACGGGTCGTCCGTTCCCTGCAAGGATGTCACCGACCGTTATCGGGACATGCTGGACATCCGCTACCATGCCAAACCCAACTCCGGTCCGGGACAGACGCGCAATTACGGCGCCGAACGCAGCCGGGGGGAATACCTGATTATATTGGACTCCGACTGCATCCTTCCCGAAGGCTATTTCGCGGCGGTGGAAGAGGAGCTGCGGAAAGCCCCCGCCGACGCTTTCGGCGGACCGGACCGCGCGCACGCTTCGTTCAGCGACATACAGAAAGCCATCAACTATTCCATGACCTCGTTCTTCACCACCGGCGGCATCCGCGGCGGGAAGAAGAAGATGGACAAGTTCTATCCGCGCAGTTTCAACATGGGAGTGCGCCGCGAAGTCTATGAAGCGCTCGGCGGATTCTCCCGGATGCGTTTCGGGGAAGACATCGACTTCAGCATCCGCATCTTCAAAGGCGGATACGGATGCAGGCTGCTGCCCGGCGCATGGGTATATCATAAGCGGCGGACAGACCTGAAGAAGTTCTTCAAGCAGGTGCACAACTCCGGCATCGCACGCATCAACCTCTACAAGAAATATCCCGAATCGCTGAAGATAGTGCATCTGCTGCCGGCGGCATTCACGGCAGGAGTGGCGGCATTGGCGGCGGGAGCACTCTTCTGCCCGTACAGCCTGTTGCCCGTCGCGCTGTACGCATTGCTTGTCTGCACAGACTCCGCCGTGCGCAACAGGAGCCTGCGCATCGGCATCTACTCCATCGCCGCATCCTTCATCCAGCTTACCGGATACGGCACCGGCTTTTGGCGCGCCTGGTGGAACCGTTGCATACTCGGCAAAGAGGAGTTCGAAGCGTTCAAGAAGAACTTCTACAAATGACGCGGAAAGGGGCAAGAGGCCGGAAACGGGGCGGCTTTTTCATTCACGGGGGTTAAAAGCGGAGAATGTCTCTCCCGAGGAAAGAAAGGCAAGCGAAGACAGGACAACGGCAGAGCAACAAACGGGCCGCAAAAAAAGAACAGACAATATGGAGAAGTTAACAATAAACCGGTGGGCGGCAGAAGACCGCCCAAGGGAAAAAATGATGCTCAAAGGCGCGGAAGCCCTCAGCGACGCGGAACTGCTGGCGATACTTATCGGCTCGGGAAACACGGAAGAGAGCGCCGTGGCACTTATGCAACGCGCACTTGCCTGCTGCAACAACGACCTGAACCAACTGGGGAAATGGGAAGTGCGCGACTTCTCCCGCTTCAAAGGCATCGGACCTGCCAAAAGCATCACCATCATGGCGGCACTTGAGCTTGGCAAGCGCCGAAAGCTGCAAGAGCGTCCGGAACGTGCCGTCATACGTTCGTCCGGCGATATCTACGAAATTTTTCACCCGTTGTTGTGCGACCTCACCGTGGAAGAGTTCTGGGTGCTCCTGCTCAACCAGGCGGCACGCGTCATCGACAAGGTGCGCATCAGCCGGGGCGGCATCGACCAGACCAGTGCCGACGTAAGGAGCATCCTGCGCGAAGCGTTGTTGCAACGCGCCACACAGATTGCGCTGATACACAACCACCCCTCGGGAAACGCACGTCCCAGCGCCAGCGACCGCCAACTGACGCAATCCATACAGAAAGGAGCGCAGACCATGAACATCCGGCTGATAGACCACGTTATAGTCACCGACGGCACATATTACAGTTTCAATGACGAGGGAGTGCTGTAATGCACGGCTGTAATCCGGCACGCACATTCTTTGCAGTTTCAATTAAAATCTTTAGATTTGCTTCGCTAAACCAACAACCGTACGAATATGACCAAATTTGAGATAGAAGAGAAAATCGTTGCCATGCTGAAAACCGTATTCGACCCGGAGATACCGGTGAACGTGTACGACCTGGGGCTTATCTACAAGATAGACGTTGCCGACA
Source organism: uncultured Bacteroides sp. (assembly GCF_910578895.1). Lineage (GTDB taxonomy): Bacteria > Bacteroidota > Bacteroidia > Bacteroidales > Bacteroidaceae > Bacteroides. The sequence continues at coordinate 39,681 of NZ_CAJTSC010000016.1, read as the reverse complement.
ATGGCGAGGCAATCATCGACATGACCCTGACAGCACCCAACTGCCCTGCCGCGGATTTCATCATGGAGGATGTCCGCCAAAAGATAGAGTCGATAGACGGGGTGGCTTGCGCCACCATCAACCTGGTGTTCGAGCCCGAATGGGACAAGGACATGATGAGCGAAGAGGCCAAACTGGAACTGGGTTTTCTTTAACGGATAAACGGAACGGCGTATATGATGAAGAACGTATATTTCCTGTCGGACGCACACTTGGGGTCGCGTGCCATTGAGCACGGACGGACACAGGAGCGGCGGTTGGTCAACTTCCTCGACAGTATCAAACACAAGGCGGCTGCCGTATATCTGCTGGGCGACATGTTCGACTTTTGGTACGAGTTCCGCACGGTGGTGCCCAAAGGCTATACCCGCTTTCTCGGCAAGCTGTCCGAACTGACGGACATGGGCGTGGAAGTTCACTTCTTTACCGGCAACCACGACATCTGGTGCGGGGATTATCTGACCCGGGAATGCGGCGTAACCATCCACCGCGAACCGCTTACCACGGAAATCTACGGAAAAGAGTTCTATCTTGCCCACGGCGACGGGCTGGGCGACCCGGACAAGAAATTCAAGTTGCTGCGCGCCATGTTCCACAGCCGCACGCTACAGACGCTGTTCTCCGCCCTTCATCCCCGCTGGAGCGTGGATTTCGGGCTGACGTGGGCAAAGCACAGCCGCCTGAAAAGAGTGGACGGCAAAGAGCCCGAATACATGGGCGAAAACAACGAACACCTGGTGTTGTATACCAAAGATTATCTGAAAGACCATCCGAATATAAACTTCTTCATCTACGGGCACCGGCACATCGAGCTGGACCTGATGCTGAGCGCCACCGCCCGCGTCCTTATCCTCGGAGATTGGATAAACTACTTCTCGTATGCCGTATTCGATGGCGAAAACCTGTTTCTGGAAGAGTTCGTCGAAGGGGAAACCAGGTTGTAAAAGTGAAAAAGAACAAGCAAGGGGTTCAAGCAATAAATACTCCTGCCCGATTTGCCGAAAAAAGTGCGGTGCACCGTTCGTGGTGTACCGCACTTTTTCTATATTTGCTCGCAAAGTGATATACTTAAAGAGGACAACAGCCGATTTCGCTGTCGGCATAAGGTTATCAACCAAAGCAAAATGCCATGTTTGATTATAAAGAAATAGAACGGACAGTCAAAGACAATCATCTTCCATTCCAGAAAATAGAAGATGCCGATAAAGAGATTTTGACGCAAAAGCTATATGACACATTTGTAATTGGAAATCCCCGTGCATTATGGCTGAGCTTTAAATATGTGCCATATAGTATAGATTGCAACATGGAAGACCCTTATTTTCATCTGTTGGATATAATTGACAAGAACACCGTTCTCTACTTCTTCATTGACTATTGGAACAGGGATTTCGTCGTTTATAAAGCAAGAATGTCCGATATACATAAATTTATCGGTGACTGTGAGGGACTTGATGAATATTACCTGGTGACAGAGGATTTTATGGAGCTGTATAGCATAACAGACCACGATGATTTGCTTTATATCGACGTGAGGAAAAATGAAACAAGGAAATGATTGAAATTTTCAACATAGAGAATCTTGATGAACTGTCCGTTCATTTAAGCAAACAGGAACAAGAAAAAGCCAGGAACTGGCTTTTCAACCGGTTTGACAAGCTATACCACTACGCAAACATTAAGGAATGGAATGAACTTGTGAGAGTGTGTGAGGCTTTAAAAATTATCGGCTGGGGAGATAGAGAGCCTTTGGAAGCGAAAGCCCAACGTTGGATAAACGGCAGTTTCTATACGTCATTGATGAACCAATACTTTGAAATCAAGGATGAGCGAGGATGGAATAAATTAAAGGATTCCTATGTTTTGGAAAACGGTAGTGATAAAACCTATTATTCCGGCTATGAATTTCAGTCGCAACGAAACTTATTGCCCAAATCGCCTATTCGGTGGCAGAAGTCGGGAAACCATCAAAAATCAGTTGAACCGCTCTATGAAAGCCTTGACAGACTAAAAGATTTGGTCGCGCATGGGCTTAGACCGGAAGAGTATGGCGACAGTTTCTCTTATCTTGGCATTTCAATGTTTTTCAGTCATCACGATGACGAAAATGAATCTGTCAGGTATGAATACTTTCATTCTGAGAATGAAGTGCCGGAAGGATTTAATGGCAAATATTACATTCGTCCTAAGTACAAATGGGGACGTTTGACAAATCAGAACGGAGTGTATCACATAAAGGTAGAACGTCATTTTAGCCGTAAATTCGGTGAATTACCGCTGTTGGAGCAGAAGAAAACAATCATAAGCGATTTCTTGTATTATATGCAATGTGTTGCTGATAAACTGCAGAAAAAGAAAATCGAATATGATTGCAACCTCTTAAAAAACGATTTGGAACTAATTTTAATGAAATGGGGAGATAGCTGATGAAACAATCAGCCCTGTCGCAGACATCTATGGCAGGGCTGATTTATATATTGGGGGTGTTTCAACACACACTCATTTATATCCTGCCGCTTTCGCAATGCGTTTCGGAATTTCCGTATTATCCATCTTCCCGGTGAACAGGTCGGAACCTGCACCTATCGCAAAGACGGGAACATATCCGGCAGTATGGTTGGAGCAGGTCCATCCCACCATTGCTATCTGGCTCATCACCTTTCTGGCAGCGGCAGCCAAAGGCTCGGTCTTGGCATAAAGGCTCTCCTCGAAAACAACCTTGTTCTTCACGAAAGACGTTTCGTATTCGTCACGCAGCAGCTTTTCCTGCTCCCAAGTCAAGGGCAACTCTTTCCAAAAGCCCATTCTATCGGTAAGCAGCGCCTTTACCTCTTCCCAGGAAGCTTTGCCGGACTTCTCTTTCCTCAGGTCGGTAATCGCCTTGGAGAGAAGGTCTTGCGATTGCTTCTGATTTGCCAACGCTTTCAAGCGAAGTGCATACTTTCCGGTGCCCAACCCCGCACCGCCTGTCTCGTGGTCGGCAGTCACAACAATCAGGGTCTCTTTCGGATGTTTCTTGTAGAACTCGTAGGCAACCTTGACGGCATTGTCCAAATCAATCACCTCCTCAAAAGTAGTGGCGGGGTCATTGCTGTGGCAAGCCCAGTCTATCTTGCCGCCTTCCACCATCAGGAAGAAGCCTTTGCGGTTTCCTTTCGTCAGGAAAGAAACGGCGCTTTCCGTTATCTCCGGCAGGGTCAGGTCGCCCGCTTCACGGTCGATGGCATAAGGCAGGCAGGACGGCTCGGCACCCTCTTTCTGGATAAGCACCATCCGCTTTGCATCCGCCGCTTTAGCCTTGTATTCGTCCAAGCCCCGGGCAATCGTATAGCCTGCATCTTCCATGATGGGAAAGATGCTCGGCGCTTCTTTCTTATCGGCTGTCGTGGCAGGTTTCAGAAAACCGCCGCCTGCATAGAAGTCAAAACCGGCTTTCGGCAAGTCAAGCGCTATCTCGTAATACATGCTGCGCTGAGGCTGGTGGGCGTAGAAGGCCGCCGGAGTGGCGTGGTCCACGCTGACACTGGTGGCAATCCCCACTTTCTTCCCGGATTTTCTGGCTTGCTCGGCAACCGATTGCAGCACGTTCTTATCATCGTCCATGCCGATAGCCCCATTGTATGTCTTTGCGCCGGTGGCAAGAGCCGTGCCGGCTGCCGAAGAATCGGTCACGGAATTGGTGGCAGAGAAAGTCGTAGCCATAGTGCCTGCCGGAAATGTAGTGAACAGAAGCGGCTTCACGCCGATACGTCCTTCCTGTTCTGCCAGATACATCTCCGTGCCATTCACCTGGTTCACTCCCATTCCATCACCGATGAAATAGAATACATATTTTGCCTGCTGTGCATACGATGTGCCTGCCAGCAACACAAAAAGCAATACATACATCAATCGTTTCATAAACTTGTATCATTTAAAAAATTATCTGTCCTGTTTCAATATCTCTGCTTAACGCGGAAACAAAGATAAATGAAAATCGTGGGAATCTCACACCGGCAGGACAAAGATTATGTTTTTTCTTTAGAGGAAAGATAGGGATTTTAACTCATTCATATAGAACGATATCATCAAAAAGAGAGTGCCGAAAACAGCGTTGGCTGCTTCCGGCACTCTTATCAAACCCTTATTTCAATGCTGTTATTTGTTCAAGATAGCCATTGTATCAGAAGCAATCATCAGCTCCTCGTCGGTGGGGATAACCACTACCTTCACCTTAGAGTCGTCTGTCGAAACCACAGCTTCCTCGCCACGGATATTGTTCTTTTCCAAATCGACCTTGACACCCATGAATTCGAGACCTGCACACACTTCGCTGCGGCAGTTGCACTGGTTCTCGCCGACACCGCCCGTAAATACGATGATGTCCACGCCACCCAGCGCGGCAGCATAAGCGCCTACATACTTCTGAATGCGGTAGAAGTACATCTTTTCCGCCAGAATAGCTCTCGGATTGCCGGCTGCTACGGCATTCTCCAAATCGCGCATATCGCTCGACTCACCGAAAATGCCCATTACGCCGCTCTTCTTGTTCAGAAGGTTGGACACGCCGGTTGCATCCAGGTTCTCCTTGTCCATGATGAAGGTAACGGCACCTGCATCGATATCACCGCTGCGGGTACCCATCATCAAACCTTCCAACGGAGTAAGACCCATGCTGGTATCCATACATTTGCCGTCTTTGATGGCAGAAACGGAACCACCGTTGCCGATGTGGCAGGTAATGATTTTCTTTCCTTCCGGCTGTACGCCCAGGAACTCACACACACGCTTCGATACATAACGGTGGGAAGTTCCGTGGAAGCCGTAACGACGGACGCCGTACTTCTCATACAGTTCGTAAGGAACGGCATACATATATGCGTAATCGGGCATTGTCTGGTGGAAAGCGGTGTCAAACACACCGATTTGCGGAACATTCGGCAGAATGGCAGAAACGGCATTCACACCTTTCAAGTTGGCAGGATTGTGAAGCGGAGCCAAATCGTTGCAGGCAGTAAACGCTTCCAGCACTTCCTCGGTCAGCAATACGGATTCGCTGAACTTTTCGCCGCCGTGCACCATGCGGTGGCCTACCGCATTGATTTCATCCAACGACTTGATTGCACCATATTCGGCACTGGTCAGTGTATTCAGGATGAACTCCACACCTACCGTATGCTCCGGAATGTCTTTTTCCAAAACTTTCTTCTCGCCGTTGGGCAAGGTCAATTTCAGAAAAGAGTCCTTCAACCCGATTTTTTCAATACCACCTTGCGCGATAACCTCTTTATGGTCCATGTCAAACAGTTTGTACTTGATGGACGAGCTACCGCAATTCAATACTAAAACTTTCATTTTATGTAATTTTGAATTATAAATTATGAATTATGAACTCCGAACTATGAACCGCGAACCATGAATTATGAACAGGGAAAGCCTCCCGGTTCATAATCCATAATTCAAAATTATTTATTGTGTTTGGCGGCAATAGCCTGGTTTGCAGTAATTGCAATCATACGATAAACGTCTTCGATAGAGCAACCGCGTGACAAGTCGTTCACCGGACGCGCAATACCTTGCAAAATCGGACCGACAGCATCGGCATGTCCCAAACGCTGCACCAGTTTGTAAGAGATATTACCTACCTCAAGGCTCGGCACAATCAGTACGTTGGCATTACCTGCAATGGCAGAACCCGGAGCTTTGCTTGCACCTACTTCGGGAACCAATGCGGCATCGGCCTGCAATTCGCCGTCGATAGCGATATCGGGAGCCATTTCTTTGGCAATCTTCAAAGCTTCCACCACTTTGTCTACCACTTCGTGCTTTGCAGAACCCTTTGTAGAGAAGCTCAGCAATGCCACTTTCGGGTCAAGACCGGCAACAGCCTTAGCCGTGCGTGCGGTACAAACGGCGATTTGCGCCAATTGGGAAGCATCGGGCACCGGAGTAACGGCAACATCGCCCATCACCAAAATACCGTTCTTACCATATTCGGGAGCATGCGTCAGCAACAGCATCGCACCGGAAACACAAGTGATGCCGGGAGCAGTCTTGATAATCTGCAAAGCCGGACGAAGCACATCACCGGTAGTATTAAGAGCACCTGCCAACTGACCGTCGGCATCGCCGTTCTTGATAATCAAGCAGCCCAGGTAAAGCGGATTGGTTGCCAACTTACGGGCTTCCTCGATAGTCATGCCTTTTTTCTTACGCAATTCGAACAGCAACTGTGCGTACTCCTCCAGCTTCGGATTGTTCTCCGGGTCGATAATGGTTGCCTTGGAGATATTTCCAAGTCCCCACTCCGTGGCACAAGCGTTGATTTCATCAGGATTACCCAAAAGGATAAGGTCTGCAATACCGTCTGTCAAAATTTGATTGGCAGCTTTCAATGTGCGTTCTTCCGTACCTTCGGGAAGAACAATGCGTTGGCGATCGGCTTTCGCACGCTCTAAAATTTCGTTAATTAATCTTTGCATGATATTTTTAATTGTGTATAAGATCGGTAGTTTGTGTTATTCACGCCGCAAAAGTACACAATTTTGCAATATACACATTGCAATTCAGAGGGTTTTTCTATGCCAAACAAGAATTATTATAATATTTAACACTAACAGATGCTTCATTGAACAGTTCCTCGCTCCAAATAGCTAACTTTGCACCGTTTTCAATATTTCAGAGCCTGTTCAGGTCTTGTCCGGCATTGGCTTTGCCCAGAACATCTTTTATTCCCGGCATAGGCTTTTGAGAGTCTTTTAAGAGTCTTTTCCGAGGATATTTTCCTGCTTTTTCATGAGGAGCATAGCGGGCTATGCAACAAAATAAAAAAGAGAAAGAGAGGACTGAAAGGAAGTTGGCAAGAGGTCGGATAAGAACTTTTTGAAGCAAGATTCAAACAGGCTCCAAACAGGTAGATATCATTTAATAATCAGGTATTATGATTCGTCAATGCGCCATTCTTTTCGGATGTCTGGCTTTGGGTGAACTGATTGTATTCTTAACGGGTGTTAAACTCCCGTCAAGCATCATCGGCATGCTGCTGCTCACCCTCTTTTTGAAATTGGGTTGGATAAAACTGCACTGGGTGCAGGGGATGTCCGACTTCTTGGTTGCCAACCTGGGATTTTTCTTTATTCCGCCCGGCGTAGCCCTTATGCTTTATTTCGACATTATCGCTGCCGAGTTCTTGCCTATCGTCATCGCCTCAACAGCCAGTACACTGCTGGTATTGGTGGTGACAGGTTGGGTTCACCAATTAACACGTAAAATCAAATGAACTTCTTAGAAAACGAATTTTTCCTGCTGGCTATCACGTTCGGGATATTCTTCTTAGCCAAACTTCTCCAGAAGAGAACGGGAATAATGCTGCTTAATCCCATCCTGCTGACTATCGCCCTGCTCATCATTTTCCTGAAAATGACGGATATCAGTTACGAGACTTATCACAAAGGCGGGCACCTGATTGAATTTTGGCTGAAGCCGGCAGTGGTGGCACTGGGCGTCCCCCTGTACCTGCAACTGGAGACCATCAAGAAGCAACTGCTGCCTATCCTGCTTTCACAATTGGCAGGATGTATCGTAGGTGTCATTTCCGTGGTCCTGATAGCCAAGCTGATGGGCGCTTCCGACGAGATTGTCTATTCGCTTGCTCCCAAATCCGTCACTACCCCGATAGCCATGGAAGTGACGAAATCGATAGGCGGCATCCCCGCACTGACCGCCGCCGTGGTGGTATGCGTAGGGTTGCTGGGCGGGATATTCGGCTTCAAGGCAATGCAATTGACCCATATCGGCAGTCCCATGGCGCAAGGGCTCTCATTGGGCACCGCCGCCCATGCGGTCGGCACATCCACCGCAATGGACGTCAGCAGCAAATACGGTGCGTTTGCCGGTCTGGGGCTGACACTGAACGGGATTTTCACCGCGTTATTAACCCCCACCATCTTACGACTGTTAGGACTACTCTAACAAAATCCCCCCGTTTTTGTTATTATATTCCTAAACCAATAGAAACGATTTATGATTTCATTCAAAGATATCGAACTTACAGACAAAGAACTTATTACTTCCCTCACCCTGAACAGCCCGCAACGGAACTGCGACCTTTCGTTCTCCAACCTGTGCAGCTGGCGCTTCCTATACAACACGAAGTTTGCCGTCATGGACGGTTTCCTGTTATTGAAATTCTGGGCAGACGGAGAACTTGTATACATGATGCCCGTGGGCAACGGCCATTTAAACAACGTGCTGGATGCGCTGGCAGAAGATGCCAACCGCGAAGGAGCGCCTTTCTGCCTGCTGGGCATCTGTGACGAAATGTGTTCCAAGCTGGAAACCTTCATGCCCGGCAGGTTCCGTTTTACAGCAGACCGGGACTATGCCGACTATATATACCTGCGCTCGGACCTTGCCACCCTGTCCGGCAAGAGGTTCCAGGCAAAACGAAACCATATCAACAAATTCAAAAAGACTTACCGGTACGAATATACCCCGATTACAGCCGACCGTATCCAAGAATGCCTTGACCTGGAAGCGGAATGGTGTAAAGCCAACAAATGCGACCAGCACGAAGGCACAGGCAACGAACGCCGCGCACTGATATACGCCTTGCACAATTTCGATGCGTTGGGACTGACGGGCGGCATTCTCCATGTAGAGGGCAAGATTGCGGCTTTCACATTCGGCATGCCTATCAACCGGGATACGTTCGGAATACATGTAGAGAAAGCCGACACCCGCATAGACGGCGCATACGCCATGATCAATTATGAATTTGCCAACCACATTCCCGAACAATACACCTATATCAACCGGGAAGAAGATTTGGGCATCGAAGGATTGCGGAAAGCGAAACTCTCTTACCAGCCCGCCATTATCCTGGAAAAATACATCGCTTGCCTGAAAGAGCAACCGGTGGAGGCCATCAAATGGTAAACGGACAAATGGCGAACGACGGAGAGTGTCCTTTTAAATAAAGAAAGAAAGCGCACAAAAGCAACAAAGCGTACAAAAACAATAATGCGAGGTAAGACGATGCAGGAAAAGGTAAAGAATTTATGGAAACTGTGCTTTGACGACAGTGACGAATTTACGGACATGTATTTCCGCTTGCGCTACAGCAACGATGTCAACATCGCCATCCAAAGCGGCGATGAAGTGATTGCCGCCCTGCAAATGCTGCCTTATCCCATGACGTTCGGCACGCAAGAAATCAAGACCGGCTACATATCGGGAGCCTGCACGCATCCCGATTACCGCAACCGTGGAGTCATGCGCGAACTGCTGTCGCAAGCCTTTGCCCGCATGCTGCACAACGGCATGGCGGTTTCCACCCTCATCCCGGCAGAGCCACGGTTGTTCGGATATTATGCCGATGCAGGCTATGCGCCCGTATTCAAGTATGCCCCAACCACTTTTACGGTTTCGGAAACAGCCGGCATCCACGACACGGTTGCCTTGAACAAGACGGACGTCTATCAAGAAGAAACCTACCGCTATTTAAACCGGAAACTGCGCGAGCGCCCTTATTGCATCCAGCACACGGCAACGGACTTCCAGGTAATCCTTGCCGATTTGCAACTGAGCAAAGGATGCGTCTATACCCTCAGCCAAGGCGACAGGATTACGGCTTTAGCCGTTGTATATCCGGCAGCAGACAACACCTGGCATGCGGGAGAAGCCGTTGCGGACACACCCGGCATGCGTTCGCTGTTATTGCAACGTATTTGCCGGCAATTAGGCATTCCGTCCATCCGGGTTATCGCCCCGCCCGCCACCGGTCCGGACACACAGGCATTGGGCATGGCACGCATCCTCAACGCCAAAGCGATATTGCAGCTCTATGCCGCCGAACATCCGGAACAGGAAATGAATATCGCCCTTACAGACCGGCAAATCAGCACCAACAACGGCTATTACTACTTGAGCAACGGTATATGTATGAACAGTGCCAAGCGTCTGCCGGGCAGCCACTTGGCACTCACTATCGGCGAACTTGCCGAAAAGATATTATCACCGTCAAGCCCCTACATGAGCCTGATGCTGAATTAACAGTTACTTTACAATCCGGTGAAGTCCACACCCTCGAACACCAACGAGGGAATACGCCAGGACGAGGTGATACGGGCATCGTTGCCCACAGCCGCCAAAGACGCCCAGAGCGTGATCATATTGCCCGTAACGTTCATCTCGCTGACCGGCTGTGTCAGTTTGCCGTCCTCAATCAGGAAGCCCTCGATGCCGTAAGAGAAATCGCCGGTGCTGCTGTTGCAATTGCCACCGTTAAATCCCGTAACCAGGATGCCTTTCCGCACATCTGCCACCAGACCGTCCAAATCCTTGTTTCCCGGTTTGAGTATCAGCAGGGAAGGAGAATTGACTGTGGGTTCCACTCCCATTTTCTTGGCATTGTAAGTACCGATAAAGTATGTTTTCAGCACTCCGCCCTCAAATATGGGACGCGGTTCCGTAGCCACCCCTTCGTTATCGAAATAACGGGCACCCCTTGCACCTATTATGTGAGGCTCGTCCATAAGGTTCAGCAAATCCGCACCGACTTTCGTATTCAGTTTGTCCAGCAGGAACGAGTTCTTCTGCTGCAATGCGGAACCATATAACGCACCGAGCAACGGATTAAGCAAATTGCCCGCATTCATAGGGTCTACCACCATCGTGTATTTACCGGAAGCCGCCTTCTTCTGCCCGAGTTTCCGCAACACGCGTTCCAGCGCTTTCGTGCCTATCCCCGACTTCACCAGTTTGTCGTAGAACAGCGCCGACTCGTACCAATAGGAAGACGGGCGCGCCTCTCCCTCGCCCCGCAATGCCACATCGGCAGAGACCGAAAACCAAGTAGACTTGGATTCCCCTTCGAAGCCGTTGCTTGCCAGGCGGTAAGAAGAACTCTCACCGTCACCATACGACGTGCTTACGGATATGATGCGGCTGTCCTTGCCCAAAACCTCTTCGGCGGCGGCACGCGCAACGGCTACCTTATCGTCCGGATTGATACTCTCGAAACGTTTGTCGAACAGTTGCAAATCCGGCTTTCCGCCCTTGTAGTAGCGGGAAGCATCGGGCAATACGCGTGCCTCGTCCACAGCCAGGTAACGCGTGGACTCGATACCGTTCTTTATAAACGACTCCAACTCTTTCTTGTCCAACCGGTTGGTTGAGTAAGAACCGTACCTGCCGTCTACATACAGGCTGATGCTGAGCCCGCTCTCCGATGCCTGCTGCAACCGGTCCATTTTGGCATCACGCAGTTCGAACGAAGCGTTGGAATTGGAATACAGCGCCAGCTGCGCTGCCTGGCATCCGTTCTTCAGGGCATAATCCATTGCCCATTGTGCCAGTTTCTTATTATTGTCTGTAATCATTTCTTTATGCAATTGAATTTAACTTTCTCCACCTACCGTCAGTTTGCTGACCAATGCCGACGGCATGCCGCATGTCACCGGACAAGATTGCCCGTCCTTGCCGCAAGTCCATGTGCCGTTGTCGATTTTTTCATTGTTGGCAACCATTGTGATATCTGCCAGCGCCTTCGGACCGTTGCCTATGATGTTGATGTCCTTGACGGGCTGCGTCAGTTTGCCGTCCTCAATCAGGTAACCGGACTTCACAAAGAACGTAAAGTCACCGGCACCAATCTGCACCTGGCCGTTGGTGAACGTGTCCACAAAAATACCCTTCTTCACGGTAGAGATGATATCCGCTTCCTTCATGTCTCCGGCTTCCATGTACGTGGCACGCATGCGAGGGATAGGCAGGTTGCGGAAGGTGTCGCGACGACCGTTTCCGGTAGGATTTACACCGTAGTACTTGGCACTGATACGGTCGTGCAGGTAGCTGGTGAGCACACCGTTGCGGATGATGTACGTCTTCTGCCCCTCCACGCCCTCATCATCGAAATTCACGGAGCCGCGATTGAAAGGAATGGTACCGTCGTCCACCACATTGATATGCTCGTTGCATACCTTCTTATTCAGCTGTCCGGAGAATATGGAAATGTCCTTACGGTTGAAGTCAGCCTCAAAAGCGTGTCCGATAGCCTCGTGCAACAGGATACCCGAACCGCCCGCACCCATTACGACAGGCATTTCACCGCCTTTGGGCTTGATAGCCTTGAACATGACGGCTGTCCGGTCCACCACTTCGCGGGCAACCACGTCTACAATGTCGTCCGTCATAAACTCGAAACCTCTGCGATAGGACCTGCCGGCATAGCCGTTTTCCATTTTGCCGTTCTCCTCCATGATGCAGACCGCCATGAAAGAGACCATCGGGCGATAATCGTAGTAGCTGATGCCCTCGGAATTACAAAACAGCACATGCGACGTGCTGTCTTGCAGATATGCCTGCACCTTACGCACACGGTTGTCCAAGGCAAAGATTTTCTCATTCAGCTTCTCCAGATAAGGTATCTTCTCCTTTACGCTTATATCTTCCCACGGAGTGGTCACGGTATAGCGGTTCCGGGCAATCGCCTGTTCCTTCAGTGCCACAGGTTTCACCTTCTTGCCCGAAGAGGCGATGCGGGCAGCGGTGCGGGCGGCACGCAACATTTCTTCCAGCGTGACGCCTTCCACGTATGCATAGCCGCTCTGGTCTCCGGCAAGCACGCGCACTCCCATACCGAAATCGATATTGGAGCCGCAATTATTCACCTTGCCGTCCGTCAGGCTCACACTGTTGTTGAACGTGTGCTCAAAGTAGAGGTCCGCATAGTCGCCGCCTTTCTCCAAAGCGGCAGCCATCACTTTCCTTAAATCGGCTTCCGTCACGCCAAAATGGTTGATGGCAGCAGCCACGGCAGTTTTGCTATCCGCCCCGCCCAATGCTCCGCGCACAGACTCCGGCATTGCCAGCGAAGGCATTGCCAATGAACCGAGAACCGCCATACCGCCGGTTCGTAAAAAGTTTCGTCTATCCATTTTTATCCAGTTTATAAAAATTAGTCATTTATCCTTATAAGAAAACGAAAGCAGTTTTCAGACGCAAATCACGTCCCATATCGAACCCTATTCAGTCGTATACTGAAATAGGTTCAGTCGTATACTGAATGGCATTCAGTATACGACTGAATGCGGCTCTATTTTCATCCGTGACAATCAGGCAGGTACAAAAACCCGGATAATCCTCATGGCTTTTAAATTTCTTTTGTCAAAAGGCTCTCCAATTCTTCGGCGCTCAGGCGCAGATAGAACTGCCCTTTGTAAGCCACCGAAATGGAGCCTGTCTCCTCGGATACGATAATCGCATGCGCATCCGACACCTGCGATATCCCCATTGCCGCACGGTGGCGCAACCCCAGTTCTTTCGGGATGTCCAGGTTGTGAGACACGGGCAGGATACATCCCGCCGCCTTGATGCGTTTCTTGCTGATGACCATTGCCCCATCGTGCAGCGGGCTGTTCTTGAAGAAGATGTTCTCTATCAGCCGTTGGTTGATATCGGCATTGATAACCTCTCCCGTACGCACCACATCGTTCAGCGGCACGCCACGTTCAACCACAATCAATGCGCCCACCTTCTGCTTGCCCATACTGATGCAAGCCATTACGACGGGCATGATTTCATCGTGCTTCATACCCTCTTTCTTATTACCCGTAAGAAAGCGCACCAATGCGCTGGCATGCTGATGCGACCCGAGCGTGAGCAGGAAACGCCGTATCTCGTCCTGGAACAGCACGATGAGCGCCAGCACCCCCACGCTGACCAGTTTGTCGAAGATAGAACCCAGCAACTTCATTTCCAGCACCTGGGACACCACCAGCCAAATCAGGATAAACACAAGGATGCCCGTAAACACGTTGATAGACCCGGACGCCTTCATCAGCTTGTACGTATAGTAGAGCAGGAAAGCCACCAGCAGGATATCTATAAAATCTTTTATGCCAAACTCGAAAAACACGGTTCTCTAAATATTAAAACAGTAACTAATCAGGTATCAATTCTCACCCCGGCGTTTCATTCCAACGGCTTCGCACCCTCTTTCCGCATGGCTTCCACGATTTTCACCGTTTCCACCGCCTCGCGCACATCGTGCACGCGGAGGATGTCGGCGCCTTTCAGCAGGCAGATGGTATCCAGCACGGTAGTGCCGTTCAGCGCCTCCTGCGGAGTAGTGCCCAGCAGGCGGTATATCATCGACTTGCGCGATACGCCTGCCAGCAGCGGAAGCCCGAACACGCGGAACTCTTCCAGATGGGCGAGCAGCTCGTAGTTGTGCGCAACGGTCTTGCCAAAACCGAATCCAGGGTCGAGGATAATGTCCTTCACGCCCAAATCGCGCAGTTGTTGCACCTTGCGGGCAAAGTACATGAACACCTCTTTCAGCAGGTTGTCGTAGTGGGGATGTTGCTGCATGTTCTGCGGAGTGCCCTGCATGTGCATCATAATGTAAGGCACGTTCAATTCGGCAACCGTACGAAACATGGCATCGTCCATTTCGCCGGCGGCAATGTCATTGATGATTGCCACCCCGTATTCCTCGACACACATCCTTGCCACATCCGCCCGGAAGGTATCTACCGAGACAACCGCGTCGGGACACACCTTCCGCAGCACAGCCAGCCCTGTGCGCAAACGCTCCATCTCTTCTTCGGGAGAAATATTCTCCGCATTGGGACGTGAGGAATAGGCACCGACATCAATGATAGCGGCCCCTTCTGCCATAATCTGCTGTACGCGATGCGCTATGTCGGCTTCCGTCTGCATGCGGCTGCCGGCATAAAAGGAATCGGGAGTGACGTTGAGAATGCCCATGACGCAGGGAGAGGAAAGGTCTAACAGGGAACCGTTGACATTTATATATTTGGGTTGCAGAGCTTTCATGGATAGTTCTTTTTTACTTATACATCTGCAAATGTAAACAAAGTAAGTTCAAAATATACTTTTTTCCACTCTTTTTTTATTGCCGTCCATGCAACGTAGCGAATTAAGCCATATCTTTGCAAGCGCATCAAGCATTTTTCGGATTATATTTCAAAAGAGGAAAAACAACATGGATATAGCTGCTCTTTATCAATTGTTTCTAAGCTGCACCGGTGTCACCACCGACAGTCGCAACTGCCCCGAAGGTTCACTGTTTATCGCCTTGAAAGGCGACACGTTCAACGGCAACGCCTTTGCGGCCAAAGCGCTGGAAGCGGGCAGCGCATACGCCGTTGTGGACGAAGCCGCATACGCCCCTGCAGGAGACACACATTATATATTGGTGGACAACTGCCTGCACACCTTGCAGCAGCTTGCCAACTATCACCGCCGGCAACTGGGCACACGCATCATAGGCATCACGGGTACCAACGGCAAAACAACGACCAAAGAGCTGATATCCGCCGTGCTGGCTCAGAAATACAACATACTCTACACGCTGGGCAATCTGAACAACCCGATCGGCGTGCCGCTCACCCTGCTGCGCCTGAAGGCGGAGCACGAACTCGGCATAGTGGAAATGGGTGCCAGCCATCCCGGGGACATTAAGGAACTGGTAGAAATAGCCGAGCCTGATTACGGCATTATCACCAATGTAGGAAAAGCCCATCTGGAGGGTTTCGGCTCTTTCGAAGGTGTCATCAAGACCAAAGGAGAACTGTACGACTATCTGCGCCAACGGAACAATCCGCTCGTATTCATCCACCACGACAATCACTATCTGAGGGAAATGGCACGGGGACTGGAACTGCTGCCCTACGGAAATGAGGACGGGCTCTACATCAACGGACACGTTACGGGGAACTCCCCTTTTCTCACTTTCGAATGGAAAGCGGGGAAGGAAGGAGAACTTCACGAAATACAAACGCAACTTATCGGTGAATACAACTTCCCCAATGCGCTTGCTGCAGTTGCCATCGGGCACTTCTTTGAGGTAGAACCCGGCAAGATTGACAAGGCACTATGCGAATATACCCCGCAAAACAGCCGTTCGCAACTGAAAAAGACGGCAGACAATACGTTGATTATCGATGCGTATAACGCCAATCCAACCAGCATGATGGCATCCATCAGCAACTTCCGCAACATGCAGGCGGAACACAAGATGCTGATATTGGGTGACATGCGCGAACTGGGAAAGGACAGTGCCGAGGAACACCAGAAAATAGCAGACTTCCTTGCCGAATGTAATTTTGAAGAGGTCATTCTGGTCGGTGAGCTATTTGGAGCCACCCGTCACGCATTCAAGACATATCCCGATGCCTCCGCACTGATAGCAGAACTGCAAAGGGAAAAGCCTTGCGGGAAAACAATCCTGATTAAAGGATCGAACGGGATAAAGCTCGGTACGGTAGTGGAATATCTATAAAATATACCGGCATATAACCTTTCAAGGAAATATCTGCCTGTCATATTCATAATAAAAAGCTCTTTCTTCTTTGCCCCGGGTATGGTTTCTCAACCATAACAAAGCATTATCCGGTACGTTCTCATATATCAGCGAGGAAGAAACTGCTTTTTGTTTGCCAAGTGTTCTCCACCCTTTTTGACCATCATGATAAAGCAATTCATAGGTATCGCCCATACGCACATAATTATCATCATTTCGCGGAATATACACCAAACTTGAAATGGATATCGGTTTTCCATAATCAAGTACGACCTCACTACCTTTCCTGATGCTTTTATAGAAACTGACCCAATCGTCATCATTCACCGCCTGTAACTTTTCCATCTCTTCACGCAATAATACCGTATCCGTCTCTACCTTTACAGGTTGCCATTTACCTTGTACCAAGGTATCTTTATAGGTCCCTAATTCCGCCAACTCCAATATACGTTCATTACTTGATTTATAACGGACATAACGGAACCGACTATCTTCCGGTAAAAAAACAACATTATAATTTATTCGAGGGGTATCAACGACTTGGTGAAGCAATATGGCATCCGAAAAATCCCGTTTATTCGCCCCCTCTATTCTCGCCCCTATGGCAGTTTGCATGTGTCCTTTTACACGCCAATCCGGAAATTTCCGATTTAATCTCACCCGTACATTTTTCTGTTTGTCCGGACAGAAAAAGTGAACAGATAAACTGTCCAAACGAAAAGGATAACTTGCCGGAATAAAACGTCCCTTTTGTCTATATGTAATTTGGTAAATGATACCGGGCTCCACATAGTTGAAAGTTACCTTACCGTTTTCGATTGTGGTCGCATCTACCGCCTCATAGTTACGCCCATCGAATATGGAGAGATAAGCGTACTTATATTCTCCCGTATCATTCAACCTTATATCTACCCTATCAACAGACTTATAATACATTGTCACATCTTTCTGATAAGGTTGCTTGAATTTTGCATATAAAGTATTGTCTGTATATTGCCCTTCAATTCTTTCCGGTTGGATAGAATATGCCATACGATAGACTTTTCCCCTTTTTCTCCCGGGTTTTATTTCACGGGTAATCGCATCATCTATCTCAAAATCAAAAGCAATGACCTGTTTTGTTGTATCAATCAGTGCATTCCAATTATGATTACCTACGTGCATATTTGAAATATAGTAGTAATCGGAAGCGACAGGTATCCCAGCAGCACGCAACGCATAACACAGGAAATCGGTTTTATCCCTGCAATATCCTATCCTGTTTTCGTAAAGGAAACAAGCTCCCTGATGAGGTATTGTCAATTCTCGACTATGTGTAAATCCTTCCTTTTTAATATAATTTTTCAATAAATTAGTTGCTTCAACAACGTCTGTTCCTTGATATAGTGAATCCAATACCGTGGCATATTTATCATGATATATTTTTCTCCATTGCTCCAAAGGCTCATTATCCAACCGATACGGAAGGATGTATTCACAAAATTCCTCAAACGAATAATGTTTACTCCAAGGACGTCTTTCCCAAGCGGAAAAGGCTAAATCTATGTTCTCTATAAGTAAATCGGCAGTAATAGTATTGACATCGAACACTTTGGCGGCACTTGCATATTTCCAGTTTTTCCAATGCCGTTTTATGGTATCGGCAACAATTCCGTCCGTACTCTTTGCAGCCTTCAACACCTCTTTCAAACTATCTATCTCATTAGCCACATAAGCAAAATGAAAAGGCATGTTGGCTATCAGGAACTTTGCAGCCTGCTTCTTATGCGGTTCGTCTTGATAATATAACAAAACTTTCTCCAATTCTTTTCTGTTATTTTCGGCAATCTGCATTGCAACATCGAATTGCCGCTCTTGATTAGACCGGCAAGATACCAAAAACAATAACCCTATAATTATTTGATATGCAAACTTACTTTCCATAAAACAATCAGAACTAAATTCTATCTTTCACAATTTCCAAATATTCCTTTATTTGCTTCGGGAGTTCCTTATGTGGAATAAAGACACAGTCTGTCTTCATGTCTTTATCCAGTAGAAACATAAACGGAACATTCAGTTCTTCTATAGAAAGGGGTAAAGGGCTTATTTTGAAAAAACGATGTTGCGCATTATAGTTTCTCCTAAATTCTTCCATATATCTTTTATTGGTATAATCCATCCAATACATCACATTCTTATTTTCCAGTTTTTCCAACATCGGAATCATGACGGAAATACAAGCCTGGCAATGCAATTGAGAGATTCGAATCACCAATGTTTTCTCTTGCAATACACTCGAAAGCTTTTGCACCGTCTTACCATTTTCGTATAGCTGCAAATCGGGAGATAAAGTTACCCCCTCGTTTCTATAACAAAGTCTCATATCTTCTTTCAACGTAGCCAATGCAAAATCCTTACCACCCTCTTTCCGTTCATATTCATATTTCAAATCCGAAAGTACCGTTTGTAGTTTTTCTTGTTGTTTTCGTTGCGCAATGTATAAAGCAATCCCCACTACACCCAAAAGCACAAGTCCTATTATTATAGCAAATGAGTTTTTCATTGTAATAAATTTCAATTATATAAACGGTGGTTGGTGCAAAGAATAATGTACCAGCCACCGTTTCCCTTCATCATTTCTTTAGTTCTTGTATAAAAATGATTGGATTAGTTTCTTTCATATCACTTCTCGCTAAATCAACAAACCGTTTCTTCAGACTTTCGGAATAGAAAGATTGGGTTTCCAAAACGTCGCCAAGTTGAAACATGGACCAATAATCGGCATTATAACATTGGATTATCTTATTGTCCTGAATAGTAAAGGAAGTATTCCCATGTTGTAACAATAATTTTCCCAGCATACTATTTATAAGGTGTTTTGCAGTATACAATTCTCCCGTAACCTTATTATAAACAGATATGTAGTCGGATTCTGAATCCCCAAATAGTAGGAAAAGATATTTATCCGATTGCTCCACCTTTTGTATTCCAGTAACATAATTATCCCGAAATGCAATATGTAGTGCTTCACGCCCTTTTCTATACCTATATTCCTTTGGCAGTAACCTATCTCCCAAATCAATTCGGTATGTTGGATAAACATCGTTACCTTTTACAGTATATAATGTATCGTATGGCCAATGCCAAATCAGGGCTTCATCCTTCAACTTTGAATGATATCTGTTAACTCCCCAACCATATTCCCCCTTAGGTTTCTCAAAGGGTAGAAACATCCCATATTTGTCATTATCCGCTAAATCAATAGTAAATAAATGATAATAACCACTTTTAGAACGACTGTCATTGGGCAAAAATAGCTTATCACCGATACAATATAAGTCTTCTCCCCAAATATCTAAAAAATCTTTGTCGCGAATAAAGTTACCATTCTCATCATAAAACAGTAGTTTCCGAATAGCAATATCCATCACCACCATTTCCTTCCCATGCACTGTAAAATAGTTAAGTTCTACATATTCTCCCGGGCCACTACCTACCGAACGAATTTTAGTCTTCAACTTACCGGATAAGTCAAACACAAAAATACTTTTACTAAGATTATCCGCAATGTAGATTAAATCATTCTGATAAATCAAATGAGAGACTTCTCCAATCAAGCTCTTATCAGTAGTTTCCAGTGGAATCATCAGAACATCGTCCTCCACCATCGGCGAATAATCTATCTCGTCAATCACATTATCCCAATCAATTTTCAAGGTAATCAAATCATGCTCGATTTCCTGTTTGCTATTACTGCAACTTACTAAGATTACAGCCAATAGAATCCATTTACACCATTTCATAATCATTCTTTTAGTTAGTTGTTGTACAGGTATATGCTGTACATCCATCGCCTTCTTTTTTGCATAATTCTTTTATACCTTCCACCTTGAAAGTAGTCCAACCTACTCCCAATGATTGCTCTTTCTCTGTATGTACTATCCGACCATCAATACTCACGTGACGATACAAAATACAATCATCCGGTTTGCCTAACCGATGTTTGTAAAAGAATTGACCACTACCTTCATTATTACTTTCTTGGTCTGTGTCTTCTCCATTCTCATCATCTGCCATTGCATCGAGCGATGCAACTGTAGCCTTATACAGGCTGTTTGATTTCAACACAATTTCCACATTCAATACAACTATTGTACCCAATACAAGAACAATAGCAACACATAAAATCTTCTTCATACTTTTTAGTTTTTAAATTAACAAATTATTTATACGCAGTTGTGCTCTCACAACGCAGTTTTACTATTCCTCAATCTGCGTACCTCCACACGCATTTCATCTATCAATTCAGACGGAACTTTAGGTGTTTTGAACAGTACGCTATCTATCATTTCATACATTTCTTTTTCATGATAAAAAGAAGGTTCTGAATACAATTTAGCCAATAGGTAATAAGGATAAATACGCACAGGCAACAAGTGAACCGCCTTCTTGAAACACCGTTCAGCGTCATTAAAACATCTCAAAGATTGATATATTTTACCCTGCATATTCCAAATAACAGGATGACAACACACTAATTTTGCCCGTTCTAAAACTTTAATCGCTTCCCTATCTTTTTCTTCCGCAGAAAGACATTTGGCATACTCTATCAAAAAGTCCGGATTATGTTTCATATATGAATATGCCTTACCACACTCTTTAACAGCATCTGCATATAAACCTTCACTACGAAAATAACAGATGTAATTCAAAGCATTGGCTGCCTGCCGGCTTCCATAAAGGAAATATACCCCAAATGCACTTACCAATAATGAAAAAGATAAGGATATAACCAACCAACATTGTTTCACCGTATTTTTAGGAATATTATTGGTTTCGGAAATGCAACCGGCAAGCAATAATACTCCTATAGTGGTAAAGGGTAGCAATTGTAAAGGATAGGACGAAAAAGAGAAAGTCGCTAAAGATATAATACCTGCACATACATCATACTTTTGGGAAGATATTCCACTTCGAAGGCAGCTATATACCAATATTAAAAATAAAAACAACAATATAACCCCGCCTTCAATCACCATTTGCAAATATTCATTAAAAGCATATTTAGGAGAACCAGCAATTCGCTCTTCTGTCTCTGTATAATTTCCTGCCTGAAAATAATCAGACTGAACTTTCCCATATTCACATGGAAAGCTACCTATTCCAGAACCAAATAAAGGGTTGTTTTCTATTACTGTATAAGAATTTTTCCAAATGAAGAACCGTCCTTTCGCCGAATCTTCCTTCATGTGAAACAGTAGCAATAAAAAAAACATCAGTATGCACAAAAAAGAAACAAAACCTATGGCGGAAATTACACGATACCTCTTTATATAATATATCAATCTTTCCCACCAACCATAATACATCGCCAACAGCCAACTGCAACTTACAAACAAAGCCAACCATGAAGAACGGCTCATTGTGGCAGGAAGAACGCAAAGCATTACAAATAAAACCACCGAACATAAATAGCGTATTTTCCCTCTTGCCTGTAGCATACAACCAAAAGTTACAGAAAAGAGTATTGTAATGTATCCTGAATAAGGACCTGGATTACGGAATGGACCTGTCACGGCAAACATACGGTGATTGGACTCCAGGATACCATACAATTGAAGTAATCCCCATGCAGCAAGTACACCGCCCATACAGACAATTACACCGCATAATATGTTTTTCATTGCCGGAACATGGGATAATATGGTCCGAATGGCCACCCACAATGCAAACAGTAATAAAGCATTAATTATTTTCCAATTAGCTAATTGAAGTTTATAATCATATCTAATGATACAATATAATATTACAATAAAAAACAAGACATCAGATGCTTGCATCCTGAAGTCATGCTCTTTAAACATAAATGACAGTAGAGCAATAATCGTAACTCCAACCACTCCTATTGACAAAGGAATAAGCTGGAAAAAATTATCATCAATTTCGTAATTAATAAAAAAAGTTCCGCATGACACCATGATAAAGCCTATGGCAATAACAATAAAAATTATTATTCCATTCATTTTTTGCCATACCCGATGATACCTCAAAAAATAATTATCCGATGTATCGGTCTCTATCATATATTTCAACGAGATTAAAAAATGACAAGCACGCGTGTTCTTCACAAAATTAAAAAGTTACAAGCGAACCTGGCAATTTAAGACGTGAGAAAAATGTGAGAAATACGTGAGATAAACGTGAGATTATTTTTTATCTTTTATAACGACCAATTGATACCCACCTCTATTCCTTACCGATTTTATTTCTACGGAACAATCCACAAATAGTTTTCTCAACTGTGACATAGCTGTCCTGCGGCGCTCATTAAGTCCGCAAGTCTCCAAAGACCACGAACAAACTTCCGCTATTTCCTCATGAGAAAGAAATCTATCCGCAGATTTCATAAAAGCGATTAATAACAAACTATCTTGATGAGTACAATGAATCTCTCTGCCTTTCAATATTAAGACACATTTTCGTACTGAGAAATAATAATTTCCGATAAAAAAGTTCTCATCAGGCACACCTGCCAACGATGAGAAAATCTTCAAATAGATTTTCGATAAGACCTCCAATACACCCATAATACAGATTTTAGGTTTCCAATTCCCTAAAGATAGCCGCATTGTCCGCAACAAAGTTGTATTTATGTCTCAATATCTATTAGTTTTGTATCAGAACGAGTTCTATCCTTTATTTTATGAGTTTTTCTGCATTTTTGGCCGCAGAATGAAATAAGCAATCAATGACGCCAACACTGCTCCTGTGGCATTGGCTGCAAAGTCCAGCCAATCGCCGCCACGGTAGGTGGTACAATACTCCTGCAACAATTCCACCACGCCGCTGAACAACACCGGACAGAGGAATGCCCCTATCCACGCATGCCACAAAGGCGTGTTGTCTCTCCGGTGAGCCCAAAGAAACTCCATCCACAACATACCGGACATGCCGGAATACATGCAAAGATGCGCCACCTTGTCCAGATGGGGGATGGTGCCCAACCCGGTAGTAGGCGGTTTAAAAAACGACAGATAAATCACGGCGAGTATCACGACTAACGATACCGGATATTTCTTAATATAATACAGCATATCTCAAATTATAAAACAATCTGTGTGTAAAACTATCAAACATTTTCTATATTTGTACGTTTTAAGAGGTATTAATAACGAATTGTAAGAAAAATCCACATTTTATGACAAGAAATGAAAGAGCTAACTTCGGAAGCAAACTGGGAGTGATACTCGCTTCAGCAGGTTCGGCAGTCGGTTTGGGCAATATATGGAGATTTCCTTTCGAAACGGGTAATCATGGCGGTGCCGCCTTTATTCTGATTTATCTGGTGTGTGTACTGATATTGGGCATCCCTATCATGATAGCGGAATTTCTAATCGGACGCCGTTCACGCGCCAACACAGCCGGGGCATATCAGAAACTGGCTCCGGGGACCCAATGGCGTTGGGTGGGACGAATGGGCGTATTAGCCGGATTTCTTATCTTGGGCTACTACTCGGTAGTGGCCGGCTGGACACTGGAATTCATAGGAGAAGCCGCTACCAACAGTTTTGCCGGTAAGTCCGCCACCGAATTCATCGCCGGTTTCAACAGTTTTGTCAGCCATCCGTGGCGTCCTGTCATCTGGATGATAGTATTCCTATTGGGTACTCACTTCATCATTGTGAAAGGAGTGGAAAAAGGCATTGAGAAATCCGCCAAGATAATGATGCCCATGCTGTTTATCCTGCTGATAGTACTTGCCATCTGCTCCGTATCATTGCCGGGTGCAAGCGCAGGCATCGAATTCCTGCTGAAACCGGATTTCAGCAAAGTAGACGGTAACGTATTTTTAGGCGCAATGGGGCAGGCATTCTTCTCGCTCAGCCTGGGGATGGGATGTCTCTGCACATACGCTTCCTATTTCCGTAATGATACCAACCTGCCTAAAACCGCGCTCAATGTGGCAGGCATCGATACGTTGGTTGCCATTCTTGCCGGGTTTATCATCTTCCCCGCCGCTTTCTCCGTGGGCATCCAGCCGGACGCAGGACCAAGTTTGTTATTCATCACGCTGCCCAATGTATTCCAACAGGCATTCGGCAACATCCCCTGGCTGGCAATTGCCTTGTCCATCATGTTCTATGTACTGTTGGCGCTTGCCGCATTGACTTCCACCATCTCCTTGCACGAAGTGGTGACGGCATACCTGCATGAAGAGTTCAAATTCACACGTGCCAAGGCTGCGAGATTGGTCACAGGCGGTTGCGTCATACTGGGAGTATTATGTTCCTTGTCATTGGGAGCAGGAAAAGATTATACGGTTTTCGGTCTCACCCTATTCGACTTGTTCGATTTTGTCACTGCCAAAATCATGTTGCCTTTGGGCGGCCTGTTTATCTCCATCTTTATGGGTTGGTCTTTGGACAAAAAGATTGTTTGGGAAGAGGTCAGCAACAACGGCGCTCTAAACATACATATATACCGATTACTGATATTCATTCTAAAATTCATCGCTCCAATAGGAATCGGACTTATCTTCATCAACGAATTAGGCCTTTTCAAATAGGCTGTCCATATAATGAAGAACCCGCTTAAAGATTTCTTATTCTTCTCCCGGGGAGAAAGACGAGGTATCCTTGCACTCATCATCGCAATTATCCTCGTCTTCCTCTCCGGACATATTTATTCTTTCCTGCGTAACAGCACGCCCCTTTCCGATGAAGAAATCCGGATGCAAGCCCTTGCCTTAAAAGAGTACGACAACTTCATCAGCTCCATACAGGAGCAAGAGAAAAGCACCCGCAACTCCTTACATTATGCCGAAACATATAAAAAGAGAACTGTCGTATTGGCTCCTTTCGACCCTAACCGTGCCGACTCCATTGCTTTCTGCCGGTTAGGGCTTCCTGCATGGATGGCAAAAAACATTCTACGTTACCGAAGCAAAGGAGGAAAATTCCGCAAGACAGAGGATTTTAAAAAAGTATACGGGCTGACGGAAGAACAATATCGGGCACTTGCCCCCTACATCTATTTTACAACGGAAGATACAATCAGGCAAACGGCATTCCTGCTCACGCTTCCGCAAGCCAAGAAAGACAGCATTTACAAATATCCGGCAGGCACGATGATCAGTCTGAACAATGCAGACACCACCGAATTAAAAAAGATTCCGGGAATAGGTAGCGGGATAGCCCGATTGATAGTGGGCTATCGGCAACGTTTAGGCGGCTTTTACCAAATAGAACAATTGCAGGACATTAATCTGGATTACCGCCCGTTGCAGGCATGGTTCACCGTGGCACCTTCAGAAATCCGGCGTATCAACCTGAATCATGCCGGCATAGAGCGACTTCGCAGCCATCCTTACATAAACTTTTACCAAGCAAAAGCTTTCGTGCAATACCGCAAAAAAAGAGGAACGCTCCACAATCTCAAACCGTTTGCCCTCTACGAGGAGTTCACCGAAAACGATTTGGAACGGCTCAGCCACTATGTTTGCTTTGAATAAAAACCGGACAGGCTGCTAACCTTTGCAAATCTCACCGTCTTTAAGATGGATGGTACGGTCCGTAATCTGTGCCAATCCTTCATCGTGCGTCACAATTACAAACGTCTGCCCCAAGCGGTTGCGTAAATCAAAAAACAGTTGATGCAACTCTTCCTTGTTATGCGTGTCCAGACTTCCGGACGGTTCATCCGCCAGCACCACCGCAGGATGGTTAATCAGCGCACGTGCCACTGCAACCCGCTGCTTCTCGCCACCGGACAACTCGCCGGGTTTATGCGAAGCACGTTCCGCCAACCCCATGAAATCCAATATTTCGGTTGCCGCCGCTCTGGCTTCCTGTTGCCCCGTTCCGGCAATGAAAGCGGGTATCATAATGTTCTCCAAAGCAGTGAACTCGGGCAGCAGCTGATGGAATTGAAAAACAAAGCCTATATGCTTATTACGGAAAGCGGAGAGCTCTTTTTCTTTCAGGCGATTCACCAATGTACCGTCAATCGTTACCGAACCGCTATCAGGCACGTCCAGTGTTCCCATAATCTGCAACAAGGTAGTTTTGCCCGCACCGCTGGGACCTACAATACTGACAACTTCTCCTTTTCCTATCTCAAGGTCTACTCCTCTCAGCACCTGCAAATCGCCGAAACTCTTCGTTATACCTTCCAATCGTATCATTGCTGCTATTTAAGTATTAATGATTAATGATTAATTATTCACTTGCCTTTACTATCCGGCAATTCCATTACAGTCTCCTGATGACATATTCCGCCAAGTAGCAACCGAATACAGCCGGCATATAACTTACGGTTCCGCAAGTAGACTTTTTATTCCGTTCATCTTCCGTAAGGAGCACGGCTTTCGGGTCTGCCTGTTCGGTACTGAACACGACCGGAAGCTTGCGTTTAATACCCAGCTTCTGCAAGCGTTTTCTCACAGCCTTACTTAATCCGCAGTGGTATGTATCCCATATATCGGCAAAACGTATCTGCGTAATGTCACTCTTTGCTCCCGCACCCATGCTCGACACAATCTTAATATGCCGTTTCAGTGTTTCCGCTATCAAATGGCATTTGGGAGCCAACGTATCAATGGCATCCACCACAAAATCATACCGGGCGGCATCAAGCAGTTCAGGGATATTCCCGTCTTTCAGGAATACGGGCAACACCGTCAGTTGCATATCCGGATTAATGTCCTTGAAGCGTGCTGCCAGCACCTCGGTTTTCTCTTTTCCCACTGTAGAGTGCAAGGCGGGCAACTGACGGTTGATATTGGTAGGCTGCACCGTATCCGCATCCACAATCGTCATCCGTCCCACACCTGCACGGCATATCATCTCGGCGGCATAAGCACCTACCCCGCCGACACCTACCACCAGCACATGCGCTTGCCGCAGGCGTTCCATTTTCTCTTCTCCCAGCAGAAGCCGGGTCCTCTGTTGCCAATCTTCCATCATAACCAATAACTTATACCTAATCCTCAATCCGCGTTAAGCCACTTGTAAACCCATTTTCCTACTTTCTCGTAGTGCTGCGCCTCATTACGCGGATTAGAGAACGATACAGCATCCTGAGGTTCGCCCAACTGGTCGGGATAAAGCACGATCAGACTATTGTTGGAGAAGTATCTACCCAACTGCGCCGGAAGTTTCTCGAAAGCACTGTCGTAAGAGATAGACCCCCTGCGGGCACTTATCACCACCAGCAAATGGTCGTAATTCACCTGTCCGGTCAAAATCAACAGGTCTCCCCAATCGTCCAAGCGGGAAAAGTCCGTCAATGTCTGCCCGTACTTCTTCTTGACCAATGCCTGCAACCTGCCTGTCGTCTCCTCATTGGCAAAAAAATGTACCCGGCATCCCAACGTGCCGCCCATCCGGCAAAAATGCTCCACCCACTTCTGGAAGCCTGCCTCATACTCCGCCTTAGGAGGGACAGCCACAATAATCCGCCTTATCGTATTAATAGGAATCAGGAACTTGGCAATCATAATTTCACGGTGCAGACCTTTCAGCAAATTCTCTGCCAGCATACCAAAGAAAGAATCCACAATATTGACCTTACGGTGCAAACCGATAATCACATCGGTCACCTCATATTCTTTCGCCGTATGGATAATGCCTGCGGCAATATTCAAGTCATACCGGGTAATCTGGCGTAACGGCACATCGGCGGAAGCCGTAATCATAGCCGCTTTCTCCAGATACCGCTTGCCGCGAAGTTCCAGCCCTTCGGACGTATTGTTATCATTGATTACATTCAATGCCAGCAGATTATCTTTCTGTTTGGCATCACGTATCAATAAAGATAAATTCATCAGATATTCAATCGTATCCGGATTTGCCACCGGAATGAGAATTCTTTCCGCCTCAACCGTACGCTCTTCTTCCAAATGCGCCTCGCACATGGCTATTTTACGTGCCGCCCTTTCCGTAATAAAGGAACTCACCACACAAGTAACGAGAATGAGCAATACCGTACCATTCAGCACATCTTCATTCAACAACCGCTCGCCATTGGGCAAGATGATATTATATCCCACCAACACCGCAGCCAGCGTAGCCGCGGCCTGTGCATTGCTCAAGCCAAACATCAGCTCACGCTCTATGGCAGCCATTTTATAGATTTTCTGTGTCAGCCAAGAGGCAATCCACTTGCCCACCAACGCCACAACAATCATAACGGCAGCTACCTTCAAAGCATCTCCCTGCCCAAAAATCACGTGAATATCAATCAGCATACCCACTCCTATCAGGAAATAAGGTATGAACAGGGCGTTGCCCACAAACTCTAGGTGATTCATCAACGGCGACACATGCGGTATCAGGCGGTTCAAGACCAGTCCTGCCAAGAACGCACCCAAAATGCCTTCCATACCCACAAACTCCATCAAGCCCGCACCCAGGAAAACCATGGCAAGCACGAAGATAAACTGCATCACATTGTCGTCATAACGACGGAAGAACCAACGTCCGATGCGCGGGAACGAATACATAATCAAAGCCCCGAGAAACACGACCTTAATCACCAGCCATAACCAAAACCATCCGCCGGATTCTCCCTTGAACAGACCGCCCACCACAGCCAACACCAGCAGCGTAAGCGTATCCGTCACAGCCGTACCGCCTACGGCGATGCTGACGCTACGATGGCGGGACACTCCGTAACGAATCACAATGGGATAAGCCACCAAGGTATGCGAAGCATACATACTCGCCAGCAATACAGACGTCACAAGGCTATACTTCAGCAACATCATATTGGTAACCAGCCCTATGCCTATCGGAATGACAAATGCCAGCAGTCCCAACATCACAGCCTTGCCACGATTCTTCTTGAAGTCTCCCATATTCATCTCCAGCCCCGCCAGAAACATGATGTAATAGAGTCCGACCTTACCGAACAACTCGAAACTGCTATCGCGCACCAAGATATTGAAACCATGTTCGCCAATCACCAGCCCCGCCAAAATCATGCCGATAATGTGCGGTATGCGTAATTTGTTCAATAAGATGGGGGCAAATAATATAATAAGGAGTACAAGGAGAAATATCCATGTAGGGTCTGTTACGGGGAGAGTTAAACTGAGATTGAACCAGTCCATACGTAGAGAGTTTTAGATTTTAACCGCAAAATAACGAAAAAGTTTTCACTTTATGCGGCGCCATACAGCAATTTGTTATAAATTTGCAGTCAACTCTATCATTTATAGATAAATTAGAACTATTTTATAAACTAAATTAAAACAAAAGAAAAATGAAAGTAGCTATTGTTGGAGCAAGCGGAGCCGTAGGACAAGAGTTCCTGCGAGTGCTCGATGAAAGGAATTTCCCGTTGGACGAGTTGGTATTGTTCGGTTCCAAACGCAGTGCCGGCACCAAATACACCTTCCGCGGTAAACAGATCGAGGTTAAACTCTTGCAACACAACGATGACTTCAAAGGGGTTGATATCGCTTTCACTTCCGCAGGCGCAGGCACCTCGAAAGAGTATCTTGAAACAATCACCAAGCACGGTGCTGTGATGATTGACAACTCAAGTGCTTTCCGCATGGATGCCGATGTACCTTTGGTGGTGCCCGAAGTAAATGCCGCCGACGCCAAAGACCGTCCGCGCGGCGTTATCGCCAACCCCAATTGTACTACCATCCAAATGGTAGTGGCATTGAAAGCCATCGAACAGCTGTCTCACATAAAGACCGTACACGTATCCACGTATCAGGCCGCCAGCGGTGCAGGTGCTGCCGCCATGGATGAGTTGTACGAGCAATACCGCCAGGTGTTGGCAAACGAACCCGTGACGGTGGAGAAGTTCGCCTATCAGCTTGCCTTCAACCTCATTCCCCAGATTGACGTATTCACCGACAACGGCTATACCAAAGAAGAAATGAAGATGTACAACGAAACACGTAAGATTATGCACTCCGACATCAAAGTCAGCGCAACATGTGTCCGCGTACCGGCTCTACGTTCTCACTCCGAAAGCATCTGGGTGGAAACTGAGCGTCCTGTCTCTGTCGAGGAAGCACGCGAAGCCTTTGCGAAAAGCGAGGGACTTGTGTTAATGGATAATCCGGCAGAGAAAGAATATCCGATGCCGTTGTTCCTTGCCGGAAAAGACCCCGTATACGTGGGACGTATCCGTAAAGACCTCAGCAACGAAAACGGATTGACTTTCTGGATTGTAGGCGACCAAATCAAGAAAGGCGCCGCATTGAACGCAGTACAGATTGCAGAATACCTGATTAAGGAAAAAGCGCTTTAACCGGCGTCATATCGCTATAAACCTACGAGGGAGGTGTCTCAAAACCCCGGCAGCCGTATCATTCCGCCAGAGCTTTGAGACATTTCCCTTGTTCTTTCTCCCGGAAAAGCATCAATAAACTACCGAAGCGGAAACTTTACTTTCGGCATTGTTCTTAGCCAGGGAAGTAATAAAATAAGTTCCTTTTTCCGACAAATTAAAGGACGTCTCCCGGGTAGTTCCTACCAGCAACGCTTCTTTGCCTTTCCCGTTATCCTTATATATAGCATAACGAGTAACGCCTGCAACCGCTTCCCAAGACAAACTGCTGCCATTCAAAGTGACATTGACCGGCGTCGCAGGCAATTCCGCCACGCCTCTTCCTAAATAAGGAAGCAGCACAGGTTGCTTATATATACCTTCGACCGCATCGGAAATACCTACTTTATTATCCAGCAAACTCTTGGCGCTGTATAAGACGCTGCCTTTAACCTTTAACTTTGCACCCGCCAAATCAAACTGTTTTTTTAAATCGTCGGACGACTGGAACTTACTTCCGTATTGAGGATCGCCGAACTTGTAAATCCCATATCCTATCAGCAAATGATTGTCATAAGTATACTGAGACCACAAATCCAACCGCAGGTTAAAACTGGTGACTTCAGTACCGGTGGCAAAATACAGTTGCGGAATAACCACATCCACCCAGCCTTCTTTCGCCCATGTTTTCACGTCTGCAAACAACGTATTGTAGTTGCGCTCTATGTCAGCCGCAGGACTGATAGAGAAAATCACCTCCGGACGGGTCTCCATGATTGTTTTCTGAATATTCCGCACTACGGAGTTCACATTGTTGCGCCTGAACTCCTCGACACTCTTGAATGCATCTTTCCCGTACTGCTGATACTCCGCCGCATCATTCATTGTTTCAGAAGGCTCTAATGAGGGATAGAAATAATCATCCATGTGGATGCCGTCGACATCATACTTGGTGATAATCTCTTTGACAATATCCGCAATCCGGGTTTGCACTTCCGGCAGAGCCGGATTATACACTCTTATCTTCTCATAGTCTTTCACCAATTCCGCAGGAATTTTAGCATCCAGTTGCGGAAAAGACGCACTCTTGCTTGCACGTGTAGCTATGCGGTACGGGTTCAACCAAGCATGAAACTGGATGTCGCGTTTATGAGCCTCCTCAATAAGAAACTTCAAGACGTCATAAGCCGGTTTGGTTCCGGCATTTCCTGTGATATACTTGCTCCACGGTTCGTATTGCGATTCATAGAAAGCATCCGCCATGCCCCTGATCTGGAAAAATACGGCATTCATATTGTAGTCTGCCAGCAAATCCAAATAATCGGTATACAGTTTCTTCTGCGCAACGGCACTGTATTCTCCCATAGGCCAATCAATCCCCCATACGGTAGTCATCCACACCCCTCTCAGTTCCTTTTTAGGCAAAACCGCCGATAAGGTTTGGTCACCTCCGCCTTGTGGCGGGTCTGTCTCTCCTTCTTCCGGGATGATGTCATCCTTGCTACATGAAGCCACAAAGGCAAGAAGAAGAGCCCAACATAGATATTTCAAATATTTCATTTCCACTTTAAAATAAGAAAGCCGTCCAATTGAAACTCATCAGACGGCTTCCAAGTTAATAATACAGTTATTCAAACCCGGATACGAGGGATAATCAGTCCTGCTCTTCCTGCTTGATGGGGAACTCGCAGATTACAAATCCCGACCCTGTACGTGATGCGAATACACAAAGCTTGGCATCTTTCCCGTTTTCATCTTTTTCGATATAATAATCCGTCTGAGCCAGGGCGTTTCCGTTACCGCTTCCGCCCAATTTAAATTGGTACAAAGGATTATGGTTGTCTCCTTCATCGAACTTCTGCAAAGCCTCTTCCACAGTAGCCCCCTTGCTCAAATCATAAATTTCCAAGGCAATGCTGGCAGTAGAGGCACTTCCCTGCCCCGCCGTACAAACCAACAGGTAGCGTTCTTCATTGAAGCTGATTATTCTCGGAGCGACCGCTTCCCCTTTTATGCCTGACGTATATATTCCGCCAAGAGACTCATTGACCAATGTCACAGGAGTTCTGACACCCGACCATAAATATTGGTCCGTGTTCCCAATCCTGTATACATTTGTCACCATCGTCGCATTGGCGTTTGACGGTAATACCTTAATGGCACCGGCATCAACGGTATTATAATTACTTACAGGAACTCTCATGAACTCAGTAGAGGCATTATCACCAAAGAATATAAATCCGTTACCGTTTCCGTCAATATTATAAGAAGCGTTGTCACCATGTCTGTTTCCGGCTCCGGCAATATCCCCGACACTGATATTTGCTATCGTCTCCGGCTGCGAATCCGGCGTTTCCCAATGATAGATTTTAAAAGGAGACGCTTTAGCACCCGACAGGCTTGAAAGATAGATATGACCGTCAATCAATGCTCCCATATTATAAGGGAAAGTACCGCCGGTAACTCCGGTCAAGTCCAATTGAATCGGATTGATTTCTCCCTTCTTCAAATCGGCGACCTTAAGAAGATGCGGTTTTGTAGCTCTGCTGACAACCAATACATGTTCACCATCGTAAGAAGCACAACGGGTAGACGCAGCATCCTTATAATCGTTGTACATGTTGTCTCCCGAGAAATTATACACCGTTGGTTTCTCAAAATCGGCACCATACACAGGAACTCTTTTTCTGACTTTTATAAAATACTCCTTATACCGGTTATTATTTACAATCCGAAGAATCAGGGTCTTCTCGGAAGTCTCCTCATCCATGGAAAAATCCATGACGGGAGTCTGAAGTTCCGCACCTTCAGAAAGTTCCGCTTCAAAGTTCAAAGCCGAGAAATCCGTTTCAACATCCAGCCGGGGGAAACCGATTGTCTTATTGGCTTCGTCGATTGTCCCTTCCACCACCGTTTTGCCTTCCGCTCCGGCATTGACTATCTTAATGGAAAGGAGTTCCGTATCATAAGGGGCTATATGACTTTTAGGATAATCCTCGTCGCAAGAGACAAGACCAATTCCTAACAATACAGCCATCAATCCTAATTTATTTATCAATTTATACATAATCTCATGTTTTAATTAAAACCATTTTTATAAACCCATGAGTGCATCCGTCAATTCAGACTTGCCGGCCACCCTTCTGTCTGAGTAAGCGTATACCCTCTACTCTTATAATCTTCAATCTGGTTAATTCCAATAGGTGAAAGGTACGGATTTATGTTGGGCACATTCAAGAATGGCAACCGTCCCTTGTTCTGCTCCGGATAGAAGAAACCTTTTACGGAAGCCGCGTTACTGCCATCATAAACAGTCAGGTTTCCGTCCTTGCCCACTACCCTGATTTTGCCGGCGTTCTCCGGTTTCAGCTCTTCCGGCACCTCATCCTTGAAGTTCACCCAAGTACCCATCAGCAAGTCCTGGTTCTTATCGGTATCCATGTATTCCAGTTTCTTCCAACGTCTCAGGTCGATGATGCGCGAGAACTCGAAAGCGAACTCCATTCTTCTTTCCCGTCTGATTTCCCAAAGCAGCGGAGATACCGTCACATCCCTGTTCGGGTCGTCGGGCAAAGCGTCTAACGACATATCTGCGGTCTTAACAACGCCCAATGCCTTTGCCTCTTCGGCAATCGGTCTGTTGCGGATTTTGTTAATGGACGCATCGATATCGGGCTGTCCGACCGCGTCTCCGCCCAATGTGGCAAGTTCCGCCTTAGCCTCAATCCAATTCAGCAGTACCTCGGCATAACGGATTACCGGATAGCCCGTCACGTTCTTCTCGCCCTGGAATTCCGGTGCCGGCGATCCTCCTTTTTCAATATAGTCCAATGCGCTCCGAGGAATGAACTTAGTCACATACAGATAGCAGCTTTTGGCTCTGGGAGTCGGTTTGTTGTAAAAGCTTGCTTCAAACCGGGCATCCCTTGTCTTGATGAGGTTGCTCAACGTAAAATCGGAAGCATTTGCCACTGTAGAGGTCTGCCAGTCCTTACCGTCCGTGCAGATAAATGCCTTGATCAGGTCCAGGTTCGGACCAATATCCGTAGGGTCATTCATGTTGCAGGTCGATGCAATGGAGTGTGTCACACCTTTATCCGCATCGTAGGTGCGATACAAAATACAGTCTTTGGTGCTTTTCGTCGAACCGAACAACGAGCGGAAATCCGTCACAATATCGTACTTCCCGCTTCCCATTACCAAATCTGCCGCAGCAACGGCCTGTTCAAAGAACTTCTTGGCACGTTCATCGTTCTTATAATAGTATTTTTGCCAGCTGGCTTCGAACAACGCCCATCTCGAAACAAACGCCGCCACCACATAACGGTTTACATACTGCGCATCCCCGTCACTCAGGCGGACATTATTCATGGCAAAATCAAAATCGTTATAAACGGCGTCCATCACCTCGTTTCTCGGGGTGCGGTCCTTATACAACGCATCCTTGTCCGTGTTCAGCACCTCAGTATCGTAGTAAGGGACATCGCCGAACACATTGACCAGACGGGCATACTCCAATCCTCTGAAGAAGCGGCCTATGCCTATCCAGTGATTGTACTGCTCCTCTGTCAGGATGCCGCCCATCCTGTCGGTCACGCGGTCAATCATGATGTTCGCCTTTCTTATCCAGGCGAAATTCCATGTGGGTCCCGTAAACTCGCTTTGCCACATTATATCCAGGCTTGTAGAGCCTTTCGAGGTGGGAACGGTACGCCCGAACTGCGTTTGGGTGGACAACCTCACCGCATCGTCATTGAATGTATAATTTACATTGGGGGCATACGTCGTTGCATATTTCAACCCGTATCCCACAAAGAAATTGGTATAAAAGGAATTGGCGTACAAGCGTACTCTATCCTCATTGGTCCAATAAGCATCATCCTCCGATGTAGTCAGTGAAGGACGGTCCAACACATCATTGCAATTCGTAAACAGGAAGATGATTCCGGTTAAAATGATATATATCTTAAATCTCATAATTGCTCTTTTTTAGAAAGTTAATTGAACGCCGCACGACAAAGTCTTGAACACAGGTGTACCCGTACCCGTACGTCCCAAGTTATAATTAGTGGAAGTAAACATTGAATAACCCGACACAGCCTCCGGATCGATAGGCAATCCGTTCAATTTGTCAAATGTAAAGAAGTTCTCCAACGACATGTAGACGCGGGCTTTGGAGATATATACTTTCGACAGGATATTCTTCGGGAGCGTATATCCCAATGTTATATTCTTTATTCTCAGATAAGACATATCCAGCAGATAGCGCGACTGCTTCTGCATGCTGAAGCCCGTGTCGGCTCCGCCCAAGTTCCATGCTCTCGGATAGAAAGCGTCCGTACGTTCTTCCGTCCAGTAGTCTGTGGTGAAAGTTTTCGGAAGGGCACCCTCTTTAGCGTTGTATCCGGGAATTGCCAACTGTCCGCTACCCCAAATCTGGCGTTTGCCGATGCCCTGGAAGAAGATGGAGAAATCAATCCCCTTATAGTCGGCTCCCAGGCGGAAGCTGTATTCGTAGCGGGGAGTGGAATTTCCTATCACGGTCTGGTCACCTGGATTACCGTTCGTGCTTGTTCCCGGCGTGATGTAACCGTCTCCGTCCAAATCCACAAACTTAACGTCGCCCGGCGCGAAAATCAACTTATTGTTATCTTCATAATGCACCTGATATACCGGATAAGGAGAAGTCTGCTTGTTGGTGGTATGGGCGGTTCCGTTATAAACGACAATGACTTTCTCTATCTGCCCGTCCGCGCCATACACAAAGTCCTCTTTCTGGAACAGCCGGTCTGTCACAAAACCGTAGATATCACCGTAACGTCTTCCCGTAGAATAAATGGTTCCCAGTTTACGGTCTTCCCACGGAGTCAGATAATCCGCACCTTTGGTGATATAAGTAGTCGCATCGGAGATAGAAGCCATGGCATTGATGCCCAATCCGTTGGAGAAACGGTGGGTGAAGTCGGCAGACAGTTCCCATCCCTTGGTTCTCAAACTGCCGTAATTACCTTTGGGAGCAGCAGCGCCAAGAGTGACCGGCAGACTTTCGCCTTCGATAATCATGTTCTTCGTGTCCCGGCGATACCAGTCGAAGGTCACCCCGAGCTTATTGTTAAAGAAGCGCAGGTCGACTCCGAAGTCCAACGTCTCAATCTCTTGCCAGCTGATATCGCTGTCTACCAAAGAAGGAGTGCCGTACAAAGGCAACTTGTTGCCGTTGCCGTCCAGCCATGACGACTGGCTGTCTGCCAAGATGGATTTATACAAAGTATTGGACACCGTCTGGTCGCCGATGCTACCCCATGAAGCCCTGAACTTACCGAAACTCAGGATATCCTCAACCGGTTTCATGAAACGCTCGTTGGTAAATACCCAACCGGCAGAGAAAGAGGGAAACCATTTCCATTGCAGATGTTTCGGAAACTTGGACGAACCGTCCCTGCGTATATTCGCTTCAACGAAATACCGGTCTTGGAAAGCATAATTAAGACGTCCGAAGAAACCCAGTTGCGCCTCCCAGTTGCGGTCTCCTTCGATGAACTGGTCGCCGGACGCCAGCGGGAACTGCGGGTTGCCCAAGTCGATAAGGTTTGTTTTCCAACCCTTGTGCATGCTCCATTTGCTGGTGACCCTGTTCATTCCGACCATGAACTTGAAAGCATGCTCCTTGTCGGCACCCAATTGCAGATTGTAAGTGGTATACATATTGAATGTATTATTGTCCGCCGACCTGTTTTGATAACCGACCTGGCTCGCTCCGGGACCGGAACTGTTATAATACTTCTCCACAGGGAAACGATATGCCGGCATACCATCGGTATCCACCCTCTCGCCCTGTTCGTTGACAAACACCTGGCTGCCGTTCTCCACCCAGGCAACGGGCGCATACCAAGTACCTCCCGCCTCGTATTGGGTTACGGAAGAGTTCGTTTCGGCAGTCTGCCTGTCATACGTATAATCGAACTTGAAATCCCAGTTCTTGGTAAGATTCAACGTGAAGCCCAGATTGACGTTGTAGTATTTGTTTTGCAGATTGTCCGTATTTGCCGCAGCCATTTCATACGACGGTTCCTTCAGCGGGTTGCCATGCTCCGTCACTCCCATCGGAAACAACGGGCTCCAGCGGTACATATACAGCCAGGGGTCGGCAGCCGTGTTTCCAATGCCCGGATAGCGTTTGTTGCGGTCCGAATAGATGGAGCTGGCCCTCACCGTCAGCCACTTATTGATTTCCGATGTCACGCTGACCGACGCGTTATATCGCTTGAAGTCATCTTCCTTGGCAGACTTCGACATACCGCTCTGGTCCAAATAGCCCAATCCGATGTTATAGCTGGTCTTTCCGCTCTTGCCATTCACCGATAAGTTATGGCTCATGGTCGGCGCCCAGTTCCTTACCATCGCTTTGGCGGCATCGTAAAGCCTGTATCCGTATTTATCCTTTCCATCATAATACCAGTCACGTCCGTATACCACCGGGTCGTTCCATTTTACCTTTCCGCCATACGTCTTCTGCCATTCTATGGCTTTCTCCAGACTTTCGGGACTGATGCGCCAGAAACCGCCTGCCGGCATCGGCTCTCCTCTGTTTATCTGAGCGTCCAATGTATACTGCAACGCCTCTATGCCACCGATTTCAATGCTTTTGGCAGGATCTTGCCAGGAGAAGTTATTGGAATAGCTCACCTCGAACTTATCTGTCTGCGCTCCGGACTTGGTCGTAATCAAGATAACGCCAAACGCGGCTTTCGAACCATAGATAGAGGATGAAGCGGCGTCTTTCAGCACGGAGATAGACTGCACGTCATTGGGGTTCACCATCTGGATACTTGGGATTTCCACATTATCCAGCAAAATCAGCGGAGAGTTATTTCCCGAAATGGAACCTATCTGACCGCGTATCTTAATCAAAGGGTCCGAACCGACCTCACCCGTCGGGATTGTAATATTGACACCCGGCACCGAACCTTGAAGACCGCGGCCGATATCCGCGATAGGACGGCTATCCAATGTCTTATTCACATCGACCGTTGCAACGGCTCCTGTCAGATTAGCTTTCTTTTGAGTACCGTAACCCACAACTACTACTTCCGAAAGCAATTCGCTGTCCTCCTTCAATATAATCTTCAGCGACTTCGCCGCCTTGATTTCTTGCGTCCGGTAACCGACAAAAGAGATTTGCAAAACCGCTCCCGGCTTTACATTCAGTGTGAATTTTCCGTCTATGTCAGTTATGCCGCCATTGGTCGTACCTTTTTCTACCACACTGGCACCGATAACCGGTTCACCGTTTACATCCATAACCAGACCGTTGACCGTTTGAGTCTGCAACTGTTCCGTCACTCTCAAAGAGCCGTCAACAACCGTCTGAGTAGCCAGTACATTTCCACTGCCAAAAAGCAAGGAACTGATTGCTACCGCTGTGAGGATTTTCTTGTTCAATAATCCTCTTTTTCTGCAATCTTCATTCATAAGTGATTGATGATTTGTTAATTAAAAATAGTTTTCTCAAAAAAATAGGCAAGAGAGGGGTTAATAAGGAATAGAATAGGCTATTCTCCTCCAAGGTCTTTCATTGTTCCATAGGCTTTTCTCTACTGTTTAAAGGTTCATAACTTTTATATTATCTCTGTTTTAATCGCTTTTCGTCCAAGTTCGCGCGGAACTCGGTCGGGTTACATGGCATATTTGTCCCCACCTTGTTGGGAACAACCCTGTCATGGGCTCCTGTCCAAACGGGGGCGGATGAAACAAGTAATGGGGGATGATTACTGCCGATTCATAAGGGATATGCTTGGTAATCCTTAATTTGCCGGACGGATTGTGTTTACGGCGGGATTGGACCTGTCCTGATTCCGCCTACTTGACAAACGGCTTCTCCGCTTGCAGCCACGTTTTTTCATTTGCAAGAGTTAAAGGGAGTTGGAAGGAGTTATCTCCTTTCGGGACAGGAGTTAAAAGCCAACGGTTATACTGGGGAACACGACCGGAGAAACCGCGTAAACAGACAGGCGGAAGCGGACAAACGGATAAGAGCAGGCTGGAGAATCACCTTTCAAGAT
>NZ_CAJTSC010000015.1:26543-68447 GCF_910578895.1 uncultured Bacteroides sp. | reverse complement strand
CTTTTTGATTAGCATAAATCCCGTAACCGGCAATCGCTGCAAATGCTGCGACAAAAGCCACTTTCATAAAATTCTTTTTCATAATAAATTTCATTTTCAATTTTAATAATTTGTTTATCTGTTTCCGTATCTATCCTCTCAACGGAAAAGCAATCGCATTGCTTATTCAAATCAAATTCGTAACTTTGCCGCAACCTCCTTTCCGGGGTGGGCTATGGAACGGACGGTTCGTTAAGGACCAACAAAACGTAAGCCGTCCGCTCCTCTCCATTCCCTATTTATGTTTATGCTTTTTTATTTCATTCGATACTCCACGATAGGTTCATGGCTGTTCACATCCGTAGGGGTATAATCCCCCCCGCTCCTCGTCTACCAAAACGATGTAGATATAACGAGGCACACTTCATCAAGGGGGAGCACCCGACAGATTAAAAATACAGATAATTACCAAGGTCTTTCAAGACTGTAGCCCCCCATCACATATTCTACCTTGGTTTCATTAAAAGGACAATCGACCGAACCGTATCCTAAACACCTATACGTAGCATCGTATTCATCATCCGCCAAAGCTTCAATGTTCTCCAACGCCAAAGTGCTTAATCCGGTTCCTTCCGTATCAGAATAAATGTAAATAAATGCTGTAGCGATTAATAAAAAGCAGGCAATAATTAATTTTGTTTTCATAGTACCATTTGTTTTAAAGTGATTATTATGTGTTAATTCTATGGACGCAAAGCTATCGAATAATTTATAAAGCCAAGCATTTTATGTCTGACAATGTCTGACAATAAGGTATTTTTCTTCTTTTGTCAGACTTTGTCAGATATTGTCAGACATTGTCAGACTTTCTCTCCACATAGGGGTAATCTTAATTTTCTTCGATGAAATGGGCGATTTTTAATCGATAGACACTACCTTCGTTGACCAAAGTCATATTTGACACACGCTGCAAAGAAATTCTCAATCGGGTAGTAGACTGATAAACTTTACTTGCCGTTCCATCACCTTTAGGCCATAGAAGAACCGTAATATCATCCGAAGTAAGCCTATAATCCTTTGCTTCGACAAATGCTTTCAGTAATATTTTAGATTGTGGATACAAGGTTTCCGTATGTTGTTCACCGTTCTTCAATAAAGAATAATCGAAATCGAATAACGTCCCATCCTCCAATCTGTAAATACAAGGTGTGTGTTCTTCCATAACAATGACAGGAACTTTTTTTTCTATTATCACGGGAGCCTCTTTAATGAAATATTTTTTGACTTTATCATGAAAAAAATGGTCAAAAATACACAAAAGCAATACAAGCAATAAGGGAACAAAAAATTTCAGATAATCCATCATACTCAAGTTGCCAATCCAAGTGTACCGGGCAAAACCCGCAATCTCCACCTCGCACCTATAACCGGCATAGCAAGCAAACAAACTATCCCGTAAATATTCCTGATTATAAGGTTGGGAATATTCCACCGCAGTATGATAGTCCAAATCGGTAACGGAAACACGAACCAACGTAGAAGCGGAAACCTTTTGTTCGTCCAAACGGCGTTTCCACTTGGCATTCAGTGTGTCAGAATTCAAAGGGCGTTTCTCCAGTATAACACTATGCAACATACGTCTCTGAGAATCCGAGGCTATATTATTGCGATGTTTATAAGGCTCAATCTTATATTCCCTCTTGCCATATTTACTTGTAACAAATACACTCCGAGGTATTGTGTCCACCACAGACAACAAACCATTTCCTCCACTGAATGGAACCGACAAACCGCTCCGGCTTTTCAAGTCTTCATTCAATGCCTCTTTAAAAGCTTCGCAAGCCACCTCGTTCCAGTATTCCACACGATTTTTCCGCCAGCCATAAACAAGAACGGCAGTTGTAGCAACTGCCAACACGCCCAATACAATAACTATTTTACCTTTCATTATCATTAT
Source organism: uncultured Bacteroides sp. (assembly GCF_910578895.1). Lineage (GTDB taxonomy): Bacteria > Bacteroidota > Bacteroidia > Bacteroidales > Bacteroidaceae > Bacteroides. Next base: position 66,511 of record NZ_CAJTSC010000015.1, on the reverse strand, counting down.
AACCTCTATTTTTCCGGTAAAGATAACGGAATATTGCAAAAACGACCTTTCGTATTTATATCAAAAGTTATCAAATCCATATCAATAACCCGCATGGCAAGCCCAAGTTGAGTTCTTGTAAATGAAAAATCCGCGTGTCTAACGATTAAAGTACTTCCCAATATCAAGATAGGCAAACTGATATTCACTATCCAGATTCATGATAATCCGCTTATTTTCCTCATCCGAACAGATACGGTTAATTTTGCAACCGACATGCAACGTCTTCAGATAATCTCCCGCAATATCAAACACATGGAGCACCCTTGCCCCGTTGTTACGTCTCCAATCTTCTCCTATGTACGAAACAAATATCTTACCGTCACAGATTACGGCATCTTTAAAATGCGCCTTTCTATCTCCGCTCTTATCCCAATTGGGGCCATACACATTGCATTGCAATTCTCCTTCCAGATTGTACAAGCTCATCAAATCATATCGCCGGTTACACTCCACCAAAACGTTATATTGAGGTGAAACGGCAAAGGCCACCCGTTTCTTTTCATCGGCAGGATGGACATAATCTATCAATTTATGCTCTCCCGTCATCATGTTCCATTTTCCGCAACTCTGATTAAAAGAAGAAGCGGTCGTTTTCATGAACGAACCGTATACCAGTGTGTCATTGACGTAGTAATAGTCGTCAGGGAAAGCCGAGTTGCCAAACTTCAGTTTCACAGACGGAGCATATAGAGAGTCATTTAAAAGGCTGTCCAGGTTATACCTGAGTATCTTACGTTGTCCGTTGTCGGTCACATACAAATCATGCTCTTTCTCATTCCAACCTATCGACCCGGCAACGGTTATTTCAGCAGGTCCCTGTCCTATATCGCCCAAGCTTGCCAAATACTTAAACGAATGTTTGTCAAACACATGAACAGCTTTCTCTGCAGAACTATAATCCTCAACAACCAAATACTTCCCGCATATATATGGTTGCGCCACATTACCTATCGGAATATCGTCCGTATCTATCTCCCTCACATCGTCTTTCACATTAACGATATTTTCCCTTTCCTTCTGCCATTTCTCATTTTCTCCCTTGGGAGTGGTACATGAAATGCAAAATATAACCGACAAAAAATACAACCTTGTTTTCATAAGCCATTATATCAATTAACCGTATTTATTGTAAAATCAAGACAGACACATATCCTGCAAATACAACAGGAAGCTATTCGAAACCCAACGACTATCTAATCATATCCATGTCATAAACCAAGATTTGGGGATCCGGATTATATGCAATGCCGTATATCAAGTGGTTTGCCGAATCAATGCAGAAATTATATAAATTAGAAAAAATGCGATATTTTTCCAGCAACCGACCTTCTTCATCGAATAGATGAAACTCCCTGCCATAGTTGGCTTCTGAAGTCTTCTTCTCACCGGAATACAATCCCCAAACCGTATTTTCCATAAAACCGGCGGCCATATAGCCCATAGGGCTCTGTTGATATACTGAATTGTCTTTTTTACTATACTCAAAGTCAGAAGAAGTATATTCCCAAGTTTTTTGCAGGGAATCTGCCGCAGCCTTATATTGTGTCAAAGTTCCGGACATATAAACCACGTTCAATATCTTATCTCCCGCCTCTGAAGGATACTGCCTCCCATAATTCGCCTTGGATATAGTCATCGAATCTTTATCAACTTTATTCCCGACCAAATAATCGGTACAAGTATTCATATAATGCAAGTTGTCTATATCTAAAATAGAATATTTACGCGCCGTTCTTCCCGTAGCAATATAAAAATCCTTCAGTTTATAAATTTCCAGGTAACGAGAAGCCTTTGGTAATTTTAATTTCCTTACAGGCAGGCATTTTCCTTTGTAATAGTTCAAACTATCAACGGAATAAACTACATATTCGCGCTTCATATTGTCAAATAGCGACAAGAACCATTTATTATCCAAACGATAAACATCCATACTCGCAATCTGAAGAAATTCATTCGCACCTTGTCCTTTGGCCGCAAAAGAATATAAGATAGAATCGTTGGCTATATCAATAGCATCTATACAGCAATCGTCAGAAAACGAATAGTTTACAAACAACACTTCCCCCGCCTTTTTTATCAGCGTGGGACTACCAATTTCCACTGCCAATGAATCGGAAGGCAGCCACTCTTTCACCTCGGTTGTTTCCTTTGTCGGGACACAAGCAACAAACAAAAATATTATAATTATGGTGTATTTCATAATGTATCAAGTAAGTACAAACAATTTCACACTATCATCATTTCTGATTTATCGGAACAAATATCAATATAGGATTCGCATTCTTGGCAGATCCTACGGCAGCTTCCCGCATTTCAAGCATTCCGTCCAGCAAATTTGAATATAAATTTTCTTTTCATAATATTATTCTTTATGTTAACGAATGAAACAAAGGTAAATGAAAAACAATAAGAATATGAATAATAACTCCTCTTTTCCGGCAAAGGTAACGGAATATTGCAGAAACGGACTTTCGTATTTATATCAAAAATTATCAAATCCATATCAATAATCCGCATGGCAAGCTCAGAAACGACAATTATTCTTCACAAAACGGCACCCGCCATGTCTGGGTCGTATATTGAATGTATCTCAGTATACGACCAAGACGCACTCAGTATACGACTGAAATACATTCAGTATACGACTGAATCAAGGGGATTTTGCACACGCTCATTATCAAGCAGTTACAAAAGGACGGTTGAATGGTATAAAATCAGGACAAATCCTACCATTTCCAAACTTTCTCCATCTTATACCGGCATGGAATCGATTGAGGCCCAGTAAATGAAAAATCCACGTGTCTGTCTAACGATTAAAGTACTTCTCAATATCAAGATAGGCAAACTTGTTTAACTATATGTCACAAAGATGCGATTTATTTGGATAGCAGGGTGGGAAGCCCTGCTGTCTTTGCGAATAATCATTATTCCTTTATATCGCTCGCCTTAGAATCCAATAGTTTTTGTTTCTTCTCCACGACTTTGATGCTTTCTACTGTGGGCAGATCCTCCGGCATGGTACCACCGAGTTCTTTGATGGTTTGACGTACTTTTGCACCGACTTCATAGTGGGTCTGATTTGCGCGTTGCTTGCCCTTGATATTCTCCCTGCGTAGTTTTTCTTCTGTTTGGGTTGCACGGAAAAGATTCGCTGCAAGTTCCGTACTCCCCATGTGGTCTAATATCTTTTGGCTTTTCTTTAACCCCTTACGCTGATGGATGTCTTTTGCTTTCATTCCACCATATAAACCCTGCTACCAACGGTCTTATCACAGACATCGACGGATGTCTTTTGCTTTCATTCCACCATATAAACCCTGATAACCCCAATTTTAGAATACGGCATAGTCTTTAGAATCTATAACACCCGCGTCTTTCGCGGCACTTGCCAAAAGTGAATTGTGTTTCAGCATCTCTGTACGAAGAAACAGACGTTTCTCTTCTTCGTCAGATAGTTCTTGATACTCTGACATCTGCCGAACTTCGGCAATACGTGTCTGAATAGCAAAATAGGTTTGTCCTTGTGCTACGATAGTTTTATTGGGGTCAGCGTTTTGAACTATCAGATAACAAGCGTATCTGGAAAGCTTAACAGAATCCACAGCACGTTCTGCACCGGAACCAATCCCAACCATTTCGAGGATGTCCTCGAAATGGTCTTCTACCCTTTGTCTACTATTTAGACACGCTATTTTTGCTTTTTCAATTACAGGGAGGAAGTGCCTGTACTCTGTATATTCTAATATTTTCCACATAGTGCGTGAAGTCCAGTATTCATTGCCGGATTCATCAATGTGCTTTATGCTCTCGAATAAAGACATCGTTCTTTTTGTGAGTCTTTTAGCCATAGTATATTGTTGTTTTTCCAATTAATTATAAGGATACCAATATGGTCAAAATCAAAAGTATAAAATAAGATTTTCTTTTCATAATAGTATTCTTTATGTTAACGAATGAGACAAAGGTAAATGAAAAACAACAAGAATATGAATAAATTGCCATATAATAGGCGTGAGAAATTTCTCACGCCCCTACAGAGTGCGTCATTGAAAACTTGTTTTCAACTTTTAAACGCGGATTTAGCGGATAAGCGGCTCTTATTTATATCTGCTGGATATTAGATTTAGTCGTTTGTTTGACCATCTAATTTAGCTTCTATCTCTTTGATTGACGGCATTGTTCCTTCAACCTTTTCCGGATAGAGTTTTTCAAGTTCATATTCGGAAATTCCGAGAGGTTGGCTACTTGATTCAAGAGCATATTGAGCCAATGTGTTGCTTTTCTGCTTACAAATAAGCAATCCAATTGTAGGATTATCACGCCCCTCCTTAAGAAGAAGATGATTACAAGCTACAACATAACCGCCCAACTGACCAACATCGGCAAAATCGAACTCACCGATTTTCACCTCTACCACAACATAGCAAGATAGTTTGAGATTATAGAATAGCAGGTCAATAAACCTTTCCTTTTCAGCTATTTGCAGACGATACTCTTTGCCTACATAGGCAAACCCTGTGCCAAGTTCCAATAGGAAGTTGGTGATATTGGTAAGCAACGTATCTTTCAGTATACGCTCATTATACTTGCCATGTAAACCTGTGAAAGAGAAATCATAAGGGTCACGTGTCAGTTCCTGCGCCAAATCGCTATCCACATCAGGGAGTGTACTCTTGAAATTTGTTAGAGCTTTGCCGCTGCGTTCATACAGATTTGTTCCCAACACATTAAGCAATATATCCCTGCTCCAGCCATTTTCCAATGTTTGGCGGACATAGAAAAGGGCCTTATCCGAATCATTTGAGCATTTATCTATGATATAGCGATGATGCCCCCAAGGAATAGAGAACAAATCAGAATACAACCTTTCCACAAGTTGTGGAAGATTTACCTTTTCTGATTCTTCCACAAGTTGTGGAAGATTTACAATTTGCTGGTTATAAAGAGCATAAAAACGTTTTGCATAACGAATAGAGGTCTCGGATAGTCCTTCCACATTCGGCATTTCATGGCGTAAGTCGCGGCTTAGTGTAGCGTAGAACTTACTACCATACTTATTATCCGCCTGCTTCTCCTCAATGTCTTTGCCAAGTTCCCAATAATAGCGTAGCAATTCTCTATTCACCTTTATTGCTGCCTTGATTTGACTACTACGATAACGCTTTACAAGTTCCTTGACCCATAAAGTGTAATCCTTATCTAATATGCCGATAGATTTATCCATAAAATGTTATTCAAGTATAAAGGTATGAAATAACCTTATTACTAATAATGTTATTACTAACAATATTATTACAGATGTTACTTTCCTTCTGTTGACTGCATTATAATGATTTTGTAACGACTGATTTTAGTCTTACAATGGCTTTCTTTTCGAAAAGAAATTTATCCGCCAACCACATAGCGCTCTATGTTGCGCGTCTCCTTGCTGAAGTTCACCCCTATCTTCACCACGCTTCTTCCGTCCAACCGATAAGGGACGAGATATCCCTTTTCATCAATCTGCTTCAAGGCATCCTCCGCACTTCCGTTCAGTTTGAACTCGAAGACAAAGATATGCTCCGCCGTCTTTACCACCGCATCGGCACGGCCGCGGGCACTACGGATTTCCGTCTCGACGAACTGTCCCATAAGGGCAAAGACCACATAGAAAATCGCCTGGTAGTGACGTTCGGTGTCATCGCTCAGCTCATAAGGGATGCCTGCAAAGAACACTTTCAGACGCTCCATGAAGGAGTCGACATCGCCCGCACGAAGCTCGCGGGTGAACTTGGCGATATGGAAACCCGTCTCGTCGTCGGAGACATCGGTATAATAGGGCACAAGGAAATTGAGGAAGCCGTAACGGACTTCATCGTTGGGAAACATCAGCGTGTAGAGTTCCACCTCCTTGTCATAGTGCTTGATGGTGAGATAACCGCTCTGATAAATCATGGGAAGGGGATTTCTCGTGTCCGCACGATATTCGCTGAAGGCGGAGTTGGTGGTCTCGATGCCGTTTACCAAAAGACGCAGGTCGTAGTTGCTTTGTTTCAGCAAATCGACCAGATAGGTAGGCGTGCCCGTCTGAAACCAGTAGTTGCCAAGTTTCATCTTCTGAAACGCATTCAACACACTGAACGGGTTGAACACGCCGACCGTGGTGTCCTCGCAGAAGTGATAGCCGTCGTACTGCTTCTCAAGGCGGCAGACCGTCTCTTCGAACGTAAGTCCCAGGAAACCGCCCAAATTCTTTATTTCCGGCACGAAGTCGCGGGCAAGCTCCTCACGGGTGATGCCGCACAAGGCATTATAAGCATAATCCATGCTGATGTCGTTCAGCTGGTTGAGGTCGCTGAACACACTGACCTGCGCAAACTTGGTGACGCCCGTCAGGAATACGAAGCGGAGGTAGCGGTCGCTGCTCTTCAGTACCCCGTAAAAGGCTTTCAGCATGCGGCGGTATTCATTCATGAGCGCATCGTCGAGCAGGGTTTGCAGCAACGGTTTGTCGTATTCGTCTATCAGGACTACGACCTGGTTGCCGGTCTGCTCACAAGCACGGCGGATAATTCCTGCAAAACGGTCGGAGGCTGTTTTCTCGCGACTGTCTTTCCCCCAGGTATCTTCCCATAAATTCAGGTGACGGTCGAGCATAGTCTCCAAGCTGGCAACGGAATCAAACTTTTCTGCATTCAAGTCCAGATGCAACACCGGATACTCCTTCCACTCACTCTCCAGTTTTTCGATGGCAAGCCCTTTGAACAACTCTTTCCTGCCCCGGAAATAGGCTTCGAAAGTAGAAATCAGCAGACTCTTACCGAAACGGCGGGGACGGCTTAAGAAGTAAGGTTTTCCGATATGGGCTATCTGATAGACCATAGCCGTCTTATCCACATAAAGAAAACCACCCTCACGGATATCCTCAAAAGTCTGTATGCCTATCGGCAATGTACGCATCTGTTCCATTCTGTTCCTGTTTTTTAGAAGCTATATGCAAAGCTATCAAATAATTTACAGAATCTGCTATTTTAGGGCTGATAATTGCAGGCGGAAGGCACGGCTTTTTCATTCAAGGGAGCCAGGGGCACGGCCCGCCATCGGCATCCGCCCGAAAACAAATGTGCCGAAACCCTGACAGCCGTATCATTCTGTCAGCGTTCCGGCACATTTACCCGTTCAATACGGCAATCACATCGACGGGAGAGCGTTTGCCGCCCCGGTATCCTTATTCAATCCCGACGCTGTGGCATACCGGCGTCAGGATGAATGTAAATTCATAATCGGCATAAGGCACCTGGTATTCGGGACGGGCGATGTGTCCCCAACTGTTCACACACCCCAGACCGGCTTGAACCTTATCGATGCAGAGGTTGGTAAGATCCGCCTCTTCCACTTCCTGCGAGTGTCCTTGCCGCTTGTCCCAGCCTTCGTCCAGCGACTCTATCGTGTAGTGCAGCGCCGATGCGGAGAAAGGAGCGGCGGCAACCACCTCGATGCCGTTGCCGGCTGCATTGAGCACTTTCCACCAGCGGATGTCGGTCTTTGTACCATTCTCCTGCGGACGGATATAAGGATAGAACTGCTCCGATACGCTCTGGCGGTAGATGCCCAGGTCGGTGCAATGGTTGCGGTCGATATAGTTTTCTATCGGGCCGCGGCCGTAATATTCAACCGTCTCAAAACTGCGCGGCATAGGCATCTGCATGCCGAAGCGGAAGAGGTTTGCCACCTTGGCATCCTTATCGGCAACCAACTTCTGAGTGACCTTGACAGCGCCACGGTGATTGATGACATACGTCAGCTTCAAAGCCGCCGATGCCTTGGGCAGCGTATAGGCGGCTTCCACAACCACCTGCCCGTTCTCGGTACGCCGGTCGAAAGACGCCAGTTTCATTTCCGGATTTTTCCAGACAATGTATTTGCGTTGCAGGTTGGCGCCGAAGTCATTGTCCGTAGGTGCACGCCAGAAGTTGGGCGTAAGCGCATTGCCGTCCTTAATCATGTCCAGCCCGTTCACTTCGTATTTTGTGAGATAACCGGTATGCTTGCTGAACTCCATGCGGAAAGCCTCGCCGGAAACGATAAGGTAATTATAATCATTGTCGCGCACCGCAGGCACCACCACTTCCGCATTGCCGGGTTCGTCACTCTTCAAATCCATTGCAGGAGCCTGATAGGGATTCAGCGTCAACTGCTCCTTAGCCACGATATGGCCGGCGGGAAGCAATCCTTCGCGGTTCTTCAGCTTATAAGAGACGTTGAGCAACCATTCGGCACAACGGCAGGTAGCGCCCAGGTCCAAACGGACGACGGCTGTCTGCTGCGGAGCCACATCCAACCGGTCCACGCGTCCGCTACGCACCGCCTTGCCGTCTTTCAGCACTTCCCATTCCAGGTAATAGGCGGAAAGGTCGCGGAAGAAGTTCTCGTTGAACACCTTGATTTCGCCACGCTGCAAATCGGCGGGAACAGTCCAAATGTTCTGATAGATGCGCCCTACTTCGTACATGTGGGGATTGGGCACGCGGTCGGGACTGATAAGCCCGTTGTCGCAGAAGTTGACATCGCTGGCATCGAAGCGGTTGAAATCGCCGCCGTAGGCATAAATCATCTTGCCGTTCTTACCCGTCCAGCGCACGGACTGGTCCACGAAGTCCCAGATAAAGCCGCCCTGATACTTGGGATATTTGCGGATAAGGTCCCAATACTCCTTGAAGCCGCCTTCCGAATTGCCCATAGCATGCGCATACTCGCACTGGATGAGCGGCTTGTCTGCAGAGGCATCCTCGCAATATTTCATGCAACCGTGATAGTCGTAGTACATCGGGCAGAAGATATCGGTCTTTCCGTTCCTGCCGGCACGCTCGTATTGCACGGCACGGCTGGGATCTTCGGCCTTCACCCAGTCATAGGCTTCTTCGAAGTTGGGACCGTATCCGGCTTCATTGCCCAACGACCAGAAGATGATGCTGGGATGATTGAAACCGCGCTGCACATTGCGCCGGTTGCGCTCCAGGTGTGCCTTCCTGTAGTCGGCACGCTTGGCAAGGGTGGACTCTCCATACCCCATTCCGTGCGACTCGACATTCGCTTCCGCCACTACATAGATGCCGTAGCGGTCGCACAGGTCATACCAAAGATTGTTGTCGGGATAGTGGCAGGTGCGCACGGCATTCAGGTTGAACTGCTTCATAATCCGGATGTCCTGTATCATACGCTCGCGCGAAACCACATAACCGTAATCGGGATCCAGCTCGTGGCGGTTGGCGCCTTTAAACAAAACGGGTTGCCCGTTTACCAGCAGTTGCGAGTTGCGGAGCTCAATCTTACGGAAACCTACCTTGACCGGAATGACCTCGCCACTGCCTTGCAGGGTGGCACGCAGTGTGTAAAGATAAGGGGTCTCCGCCGTCCATTTGTGCGGATTGTCAAGGTTCATCAGGGCAGTGCCGCTGCCGCGCACCGTGGCTGCCGCCACTTGCTTGCCATCGGCATCCAACAGTTCCAATGCGGTATTGCCGTTCCCCTTCAGACTGACCTCTACGCGCAAAGAGCCGTTCTTGTAGCCGGCATCCAGGTCCGGAGTGACACGTATGTCTTCGATACGCTTCTTGTCGCGGGCATACAGGTAGCAGTCGCGCCCCACCCCGCTATAGCGGAAGAAGTCCTGGTCTTCAAGATACGTACCGTCGCACCAGCGGAACACCTGAAAAGCAATCAGGTTCTTCTGCCCCGGTTTCAGGTAAGGGGTAAGGTCGAATTCGGCTTCCAGCTTGCTGTCTTCGCTGTAGCCTACATACTTGCCGTTCACCCACAGGTACATATTGGAAGTCACCGAGCCGAAATGGGCGATGATGTCCTTTCCCTTCCAGCCGGCAGGGACTGTAATCTCGCGGCGGTAAGAGCCTACATGGTTGTCCGCTACGGGCACTTGCGGCGGGTTGTTCTTGAACTGGCTACGCCAGGCATAGCCCACGTTCACGTAAATAGGGTCGCCAAAGCCGTTCAGTTCCCAAACGCCGGGAACGGGCATGTCGCTCCAGCCCTTATCGTTAAATCCCTGTTTCCAGAAATCGGCGGGACGGGCATCGGCGTCTTTCACCCAAAAGAACTTCCACGTGCCGTTCAGGCTCATAAAGCGGGAAGAATGCTCTTTGATGCCCGCACGGGCGGCGTCTGCCGACTCGTAAGCAAAATAATTGGCGTGCATCGGCGCACGGTTCACTGCGTTTACTTCCGGGTCCTGCCATTCGGTAAAGGACTGGGCATTGCCCACAACCGCCAAAGCCGCAAACAGCCCGGTAACAATTTGTCTTTTCATGATATCTACTGTTTTTTTAGTTGGGTTAGTTTGTCACATTCTATGTTTTTCGGGATAAAGATACGATATAATTCCGTCTCTCCCACTTCTCCTACTTCACTATCACCGCCCCACCCATAGGCTGGAGAGTAAGTTTCAAGGTTCCGCCGGACTTTATTTTCTGTTCTTTCCGCTGCGGCTGCAACTTCTTGTCGTCAAGATAGACAGAGACGGTTGTACCTGCAGGCAGCATCGGGAGCGGAAGTTCGAGCGTCAGGGGTTCTGCCGTGGCATTGGCGGCAGCCACATACCACACATCGCCATGACGGCGCGCCAGGACCACATAGCGGCCGGGATAACCGTCGATGAAGCGGGTCTCATCCCACGTGACGGGCACCTGCTTCATGAAGTCGATGCACACCGCCGGAGCATCCGTCAGGTTGTTGGGAGCCAAAGCGAAGTTCTGTATGGGGTTCTGGAAAAGCACGGCGGTGGCCAACTGAAAGACATCCGTCGTGCGGCGGGTGGTGCCGCCGTCGTTGCCACGGTTCAGGCGCTTGTTCAGGAATACGCCGCCAAACTCCATGCAACCCACCGCGTTGCGGATAAAGGGATGCAAGGTGGCGTTGAACGCTTCATTGTCGCAAGCATGCTGCCCGAATATCAGATTTTCGGATGCCAGCACTGCCTCGCTGCCTACGTAGTTGGGATACATCCGCTCCCATCCGCGGGGCAAGGTGCAGCCGTGAAATATCACCATCAGCCCATAATCGTCGGCATCGCTCAAAATATCCTCGTACAGGCGCAGGGTCTCCTGCTTGTCGCCGCCGAAAAAGTCCACCTTGATGCCTTTCACTCCCAGGCTCTGCATCCAGCGCATCTCCTGCTTGCGGACAATGGAGTTGTCCATCTTGCCGACGGGTCCCTGTTCTATGTCGTTCCAATAGCCGCTGGAACTGTACCACAAGAAGAGTTCCACTCCTTTGCCGCGGGCATACTCCACGAGCTGCTTTATGCGGTCGCGACCGATGTTCTTATCCCACCAGTTGTCCACCAGCACATACTCATAGCCCATGGCAGCCGCCAGGTCCACATACTTCACCTGGTCGTCGTAGTTGATACTGTCGTCTTGCCACAAAATCCAGCTCCATGTGCCGCGTCCCGGCTTGTAGTCGCAGGTGGAGGCATAGCGCGGTTCCACCACATCCCACGGGACGGTGGTCTCTACAACCGGCTTCAAGGTTTCGCCCACCGTAATGGTGCGCCACGGCGTGCTGCCGGGCAGGGCGAAAGCCGGTTCTACGGTTCCGTTGCCGTTGTTCTCTTCCGGCATGGGAAAACGGACGGTATACGTGCCATTATGGGCATCGCCAAGACGGGATGCGCAATAGCGGCTGTCCACACCGGTCTCGCTGACCAATACCCAACCGTCTTCACCCACCCTGAACAAGCAGGGGAAGGTATAGCCGTGGCCGTAGCGCGAACGCTCGCCCATCGGCGCATCTGCCTTATACTCCTCCTCGTAGCTGGGCTTTGTACGCTTCCAGCCTATCATCGCATCGCTCTGCGGACAGAGGAACGTGGTGGTCTTGGCAGGAAAGGCAAAGCCCGTATGCTCGCTCATGACGCGCACACTGCCCGTATCGCCCTGTCGGGGCAAGGTGTAGCGGAAAGCGACATCGTTATCGCTCACCCGGAAGGTTACCTGCATCTTCCCGCCTTCGGTATTGTCGAAGAAGCAATTCAGTTCGTTGGCACGATAATGCACTTGCGAGGTCTTGATGCGGTCCAGCGAATACCGGTCTTCAATCTTGTTTACCTCATGGCCGGTCAGCTTCAGTCCCCGGACAAAGTCGCCCGCATTGGTCTCCATCCCCAACGGCGAGTTTTCCAGCATCTGCCTGCCTTTATAAGACACCGAGTAAACCGCCTTCCCTGCCCCGGTGCATGTCACCGCTACTTGCAGATTTCCATCCGGTCCTTGCACAATCACGTCTTGCGCTTTCAGGGGCAAGGCGGCTGCCAACAGCAGCAGTAATAATTTCCACTCTTTTTTCATGGCAATATTAAATATTAATTAATGATGATTCTTCGTTGCGTTCCGCGGTTCTTTCATTTACAGGAGTTAGAGGAGTTAAAGGGAGTTGAAAGGAGTCAGAAGCCAATAGTGTCACTATACATCAACAGAACTATCGGCTTAACTCCTCAGCCCGAAGGGCGATAACTCCTTCTGACTCCCTTTAACTCCTCTAACTCCTGTAAATGAAAAAGCCGTACGTTACGTTCTTATGGTGTAAAAGTAACACTTTTAGTAGAAGTAAAACCAATGAGGATATATGTTGTATAGCAGAAAATATCGTATATTTGCACCTCAACCAAAACGACAGGCGCATGGCAGGCATCTACATCCATATCCCCTTTTGCAAGACGCGTTGCATCTATTGCGACTTCTACTCCACCACCCGTAGCGAACTGAAGAGCCGCTACATCCGTGCGTTGTGCAAGGAGCTGCAAATGCGGAAAGAATATCTGCGGGGAGAAGCGGTCGAGACGATTTACTTTGGCGGCGGCACACCCTCGCAACTGGCGGAAGAGGATTTCAGGGAAGTGTTCGAAGCCATCCGGCAACATTACGGAATGGAGCATTGCCGGGAGATTACCCTCGAAGCCAATCCCGACGACCTGACCGAAGCGTACACCGCCATGCTGCAACGGTTGCCCTTCAACCGCATCAGCATGGGGATACAGACTTTCGACGATGCCATGCTGAAACAACTGAACCGCCGCCATAATGCAGCGCAGGCAGCCGATGCCGTAGAGCATTGCCGCCGTGCCGGATTCGGCAACATAAGCATCGACCTTATCTACGGCCTGCCCGGCGAAACGGACGAACGATGGAAACACGACCTGCAGCAGGCTGTCAGCCTGGACGTGGAGCATATCTCCGCCTATCACCTGACGTACGAAGAGGGGACCCGCATCTACGAACTGCTGCAAGCGCACCGCATCCGTGAGGTGGACGAAGAGAGCAGCCTACGCTTCTTCTCCACCCTGGCAGACACGCTCGGCAACGCCGGATACGAGCACTACGAGATATCCAATTTCTGCCGTCCGGGCATGTACTCCCGACACAATACGTCCTACTGGAAAGGCATCCCTTACTTAGGCTGCGGCGCGTCGGCACACTCTTTCAATACGGATACCCGCGAGTGGAACATAGCTTCGCTGGAGGAGTACATAGCTGCCGTGGAAAGCGGCGGGCGCCGGTTCGAAAAGGAGTATCTGGACCGGACCACCCGCTACAACGAATGCGTCATGACTTCCATCCGCACGCAATGGGGAGTGCCGCTGCACGATGTGGAACGGAAATTCGGCAAGGAGCTGTGGCAATACTGCATGGACATGGCACGTCCGCACCTGCACAACGGGCAGTTGGAAATACGCGACAACCACCTCTGCCTGACCCGCAAAGGGATTTTCGTATCGGACGGCATCATGAGCGACCTGATGTTCGTGGAAGAATGAACAAAAAAGCCGCTATTTTACCGTAACCATCGTGGCTCCAAAGCCATACTCCTGGAAAGAAGCGTCCTGTGCCTTGCAAGCCGGATATTTACGTTTCATTTCATCCAGCAGCGCCTTACGGAGCACGCCGTCTCCCTTGCCGTGGATAAAGACGATACGCTGCTCGCGTTTATGCCTGTACTGCTCCATCACTTCGCGGAACTTGTCCAACTGATAGCCCAATATTTCGCTGTTGCTCATGCCGCGCGTATCGTCCAGCAGTTCGCCGATGTGCAGGTCCACTTCGATGATTCCGTTCTTGCCTCCCCGCTTGACGATGGTGCGGGGAGCAGGCGGAGTATCCGCCGTTTTCTTCTGTGCCAAAGCATCCTGCAACTCCTCGGCAGAGACGTAGACTTGCTTGGCAGGAGTGTCGTTCTTTACGACATCGTACACAAGCGCCGGAGTATCGAAGAAGTCGGTCTGCCGGAAAGTATGCAGTTTATAGAACTTCACCGCATCGACGCGGATTTCCACATTGACGGCAGGCTTCACGGCAAAAGAGCGGTTGTCCTTGAAAGCTACCAGCTGGACGGATACGCGCTCCCTGTCGTTCAGTTCCGATTTTTCAAACTCCTCGAGCGGAAGTTTGGTGTTCGGCTCTATCAGACCGTGCGAGCGGACGGTCCATGACTTGCCTTCCACGCTCGAATACGTATAGTACATATAGTAGTTGCTGTCGTTCACCAGATAAGCCTCGAACGGAGTGGTGCTCACGGCTTTGATGTCTTCCGGCACAAATGCAAGGTAGACGTTCAGCACATCGCCGCCTTTTATCTCCGGCTGACGGTAGACGGACACCCGGGGCTTGACGGGGCGCTCCGTCTCCGGTTGCCGTCCGATGCCCGAAGCGGAAGCGGACGGTTGCGAAGCGGCAGGAGCCGTACGTGCCGCAACCTGTTCCTCTACCCGCTTCTTGGCTGCTTTGGCTGCCGGCGTAGGGATGTTATAATCATCCGTTTCAATCACCACACACTCGCGCACCGGCATCGGGATGTCAAAACCGTCGGCATCTTCCACCAATACAATATCCTTTCCCCGGAATCCCGTTACAACACCGCCGCCTACTTCGCTGAGGAAGCGTACTTTATCTCCTATCTTCATAATTCCTATAACTGTTTTTTTTAATAATATCTCTCCTTTACCTTCCGCAAAGGTAGGAATTATTTGGCGATTACATACACGGTTCCGTTTCTTAGAATTGAGGGGTAACTCCGTAAAGCTAAGGTTTAGCTTCATAAGGTTGAGGTTTAGTTCCGTAAAGTTGACGTTTAGCTCCGTAGAGTTGAGGTTTATGTTTCTGATGTGGAACTTTAAAATGGCTATGTAGAACTTTAGCATCCCGGTGTAGGACAAATCTTCCTAAATATCCGTACCTTTGCAACCTCTAATCGAACAAAGATATGACAGAAGATCCCAGACATATTAAAATCAGCGAATTCAACTATCCGCTGCCCGACGGGCGCATTGCCAAGTTCCCGCTGCCCGTACGCGACCAATCCAAATTGTTGGTGTATCGGCACGGCGAGATTTCCGAAACCGTATTCACTTCACTGCCCGACTGCCTGCCGGCAGACAGCCTGATGATTTTCAACAATACCAAAGTAATCCAGGCACGTCTGCACTTCCACAAAGAGACGGGAGCGCTTATCGAAGTGTTCTGCCTTGAGCCTGTCCGCCCCAACGACTACGCCCTCAACTTCCAGCAAACGGAGCACGCCGCATGGCTCTGCATGATAGGCAATCTGAAAAAATGGAAAGAGGGCACGCTGAAACGGGAAATGTCCGTGAAAGGCAAAACACTGACCCTGACCGCAGAGCGCGGCGCCTGCCACGGCACAAGCCATTGGGTGGATTTCCGCTGGAACAATCCGGAAGTGACCTTTGCCGATATCCTCGAGGTGTTCGGCGAACTGCCCATCCCGCCCTACCTGAACAGGGAGACGCAGGAGAGCGACAAGGAGACTTACCAGACCGTTTATTCCAAAATAAAAGGCTCGGTCGCCGCGCCGACCGCCGGGCTGCACTTCACGCCGCGCGTCTTGGATGCCCTGCACAAGAAAGGAGTGGAAACGGAAGAGCTGACGCTGCACGTGGGAGCCGGCACGTTCAAACCCGTCAAAAGCGAAGAGATAGCGGGGCATGAGATGCACACGGAATACATATCCGTCAGCCGCAGCACTTTGGAGAAACTGATAGCGCATAAGGGGCATGCCATTGCCGTGGGAACAACATCCGTACGTACCTTGGAGAGCCTCTACCACATAGGCATCACTCTCCTGAACAATCCCGATGCCACCGAAGAGGAGCTGCACGTGAAACAGTGGCAACCCTACGAAACGTCTCCCCGAACCGCCGCTACGCCTGCCGCCGAAGCGTTGCAAGCCATCATAGCCTACCTCGACCGGCACCACATGGAAACCCTGCATGGCAGCACGCAAATCATCATTGCCCCGGGATATGAATACCGGATTGTAAAAGCCGTGGTAACCAACTTCCACCAGCCGCAAAGCACCTTGCTGCTGCTTGTCTCGGCACTCCTGCACGGAGACTGGCGGAGGATTTACGACTATGCGCTGGCACATGATTTCCGGTTCTTGAGTTACGGAGATTCGTCGTTGCTGATACCTTAAAGCCTGTCTGATTTTTCTTCATAAATCACTTTACCAACGCAAAACAAGATTTATAAAATGAACAGTGACAACAACCGGGAAATGTTTCCCCTTGTCGATGAGCAAGGAAACATCACAGGTGCCGCCACACGCGGCGAATGCCATAACGGGAGCAAACTTCTGCATCCTGTAGTCCATCTGCATGTATTCAACTCCAAAGGAGAGTTATATCTGCAAAAGCGTCCCGAATGGAAAGACATACAGCCCGGCAAATGGGATACCTCGGTGGGCGGGCACGTGGACTTAGGCGAAAGCGTAGAAATGGCGCTGAAACGAGAAGTGCGCGAGGAGTTGGGGATAACCGACTTCACACCGGAAACAGTTACCAATTACGTATTCGAGTCTGCCCGCGAAAAGGAACTTGTCTTTGTACACAAAACCGTATACGACGGAGAGATACGCCCCAGCGACGAACTGGACGGCGGACGCTTCTGGAGCATGGAGGAAATCAGGGAGAATATAGGGAAAGAGGTGTTCACGCCCAACTTCGAGCAGGAGATTGAGAGGACCGGCATGCTGTAATCATGGAATAGATACAGAGAACGGAAGGGAAACAGTTCTATAACCAATAAACACAAAGACACGGAGACACAGGGTTTCATATCCTCTGTGTCTCCGTGTCTTTGTATTCCAATAAGAACGGCAACGATTATTTCGCCAAGTCCTCAATCACTTTCATAATCTGCCGACCGATTTCTTCGGCGGCTTCCGGTGTAGCGGCTTCGCTATAAACACGGATAATCGGTTCGGTGTTACTCTTGCGCAGGTGCACCCACTTGTCGGGGAAGTCAATCTTCACACCGTCGATATTATTGATTTCTTCGTTCTTATATATTTCCTTTACTTTGGCAAGGATGGCATCGACATCCGTATCGGGAGTCAGGTCTACGCGGTTCTTAGCCATGAAATAAGCCGGATAAGTGGCACGCAGTTCGCTTACTTTCTTGCCCTCGTGTGCCAGATGGCTAAGGAACAGGGCGATACCGACCAAAGCATCACGTCCGTAGTGGCTGGCAGGATAAATGACTCCGCCGTTGCCCTCGCCGCCGATAACGGCGCCTACCTCTTTCATCTTGGTCGTCACATTCACCTCGCCCACGGCAGAAGCGTAATATTCCCGGTCGTACTTGCGGGTTACATCACGCAATGCACGGGTAGAACTCAAATTGGAAACCGTATTGCCCGGCGTATGCTTCAGCACATAGTCGGCTACGGTGACCAACGTATATTCTTCACCATACATCTTGCCGTCTTCGCATATCATCGCCAACCGGTCTACGTCCGGGTCTACAACGAAAGCCACATCCGCCTTGCCGCCTTTCATCAGTTCCATGATGTCGCCCAAGTTCTTTTCCAACGGTTCGGGATTGTGCTGGAAGTCGCCGGTAGGTTCGCAATAAAGCTTTTCGACATGCTGCACGCCAAGCTGTTCCAGCAATTGCGGAAGAATGATGCCGCCCACGGAGTTTACACAGTCGATTGCCACACGGAAGCCGGCTTTCCGGATAGCTTCCACATCCACCAAATCGAGTGCCAACACACTGTCGATATGTTTTTGATTATAGGTCAGGTCTTTGCGATAAGAGCCGAGCTTGTCCACTTCCGCATAGTCAAAAGCTTCCGCCTCGGCGATACGGAGCACTTCGTTGCCTTCTTCCTTATTCAGAAATTCTCCTTTTTCGTTCAGAAGTTTCAAAGCGTTCCATTGTTTGGGGTTGTGGGAGGCAGTAAGGATAATGCCGCCGCTGGCACCTTCCATGGTAACAGCCAGTTCGGTAGTGGGAGTGGAAGCCAAGTCGATGTCCACTACATCCCAGCCCATACCCATGAGCGTGCCTACCACCACGTTCTTTACCATTTCGCCCGAGATACGCGCGTCACGGCCTACTACGATTTTGTTACTTTTTACGGTACACGTTTTGCGGATAAGGGTAGCGTATGCCGAAGTAAACTTCACGATGTCGAGCGGGTTCAATCCCTCGCCCGCACCACCGCCGATTGTTCCGCGGATTCCAGAGATAGATTTGATTAGAGTCATAGGTTAATAATTAAAATTTATTGGTTGGTTATTTCCAGATTTGATATTTCCGGATATCGTAAAAATAAGGATAGACATATTGCATGGCTGTCTGATGTCCCATCTTGGAAGGCACAATCAGTCTTACGTGAGCCCCGTTGCGAACATAAGTGAGCGGCACGAGCCAGCCTGCCGGAACTGCCGTCGAAGAGTAGTAGTTCATCATATATCCCTGCAGGAAAGTTCCTGCTATGGAAGACGAGGTAACCGTATAGCGGAACGCGTCTACGGTTTCCACCGCATTCAAATTGGACAAGGTGGTATCTTTATCAAGAATGCTGTATTCCATGAAACGTACCAGCACTTCATCGTTATTTTTCACCGTATCGGCAACGTTTTCAACACCTTTCTTCACAATCTGCATATATACGCCGCTGGCAAGCTGCACGAACTCGTCCACATCATCACCCATTGCCTTCGACTTCGTCGTAGAGTCCTGCGCATGGAAATCCGACTGTGAAATTATTTTAAAGCCCTCTTGTTTGATAAAGTCATTTATACCGTCTTTTTCCTCTTCCAGCATCTCTGCATAGGTCTTGTTATCGTCACAGGCTTGAAAAGCCACACCGAATGCCAATAAAGACAAAAAGAATAAAGTAAGTTTCTTCATTTCTGTTATTTAGTAATTTCGTACAAAATTATCTGATTTCCTTGAAAGTTAAAAGTTGCAAGT
Source organism: uncultured Bacteroides sp. (assembly GCF_910578895.1). GTDB lineage: Bacteria > Bacteroidota > Bacteroidia > Bacteroidales > Bacteroidaceae > Bacteroides. The sequence continues at coordinate 47,201 of NZ_CAJTSC010000015.1, read as the reverse complement.
AGAAAGTTCGTATCTTTTAACCTTTGCAGCCGCACTTTTTTTATCCTTTGGCATTAAGCAACGGCTTGTACTTCTCCAAAGCCTGCTCCAGGACTTTGCGGGCTTCTTCCAACGTTCCGTAAAACTCTCCGCCGGAAGCGTTCAAATGCCCTCCGCCGTTGAAAAACTCGGCAGCCAGACGGTTGCAGGGGAAGCTTCCCACCGAACGCAAGGATATCTTTATCATCGGTTTCTCGGTGTCTTCGCGCAGGAAACAAGAGAAAACCACGTTCTTGATGCTCAGCGGTATGTTTACAAAGCCTTCGCTGTCTCCACGGATATAGTTGAAACGGCTTTGCTCCTTTCCGGTCAGCGTAATCAAGGCGGCACGATGTTCCGGATAGACCTTCATCTGCGACAGCACGTGTCCCATAAGGCGCAGGCGGCTCTCGGAGTAGGTATTGTACACTTTCCGGTAAATCTCATCCTTGTCGATGCCCTTCGAGAGCAGCTCGCTGATGATAAAATAGATTTCACGGTTGTTGGAGTTATAGGTAAATCCGCCTGTGTCGGTCATCATGCCGGTATAGATACATTCCGCCCCTTCCTTGGTGATGTCGCCGAAATATCCCATGCGGCAAATCAGCCGGAACACAAGTTCGGAGGTGGAAGATATCTGGGGATGGGAAATGATAATCCTGCAAAAGTCTTCCGGATTCAGGTGGTGGTCCACCAGTATTTTCCGTGCGGGAGAAGCCGATACGGCATCCGCCATGGCATCGATGCGGCTGATGGCATTGAAGTCGAGGCAACAGATGACATCCGCTTCCGCTATCAGCTTGTCGGCAAACTCTTTGTAGCGGTCGTACAGGAGTATGTCCTTACTGCCGGGCATCCACCGCAGGAAGTCGGGAAAGGCATTGGGCACAATGACCGTCACGTCCTTGTCTTGGGTGTTGAGAAAATGCCACAGCCCCAAAGAGGAACCTATCGCATCCCCGTCGGGAGCCACATGAGCCACAATTACTATTTTATCCGCCCGTTCCATCCACTTGGCAAAGTGGTCTATCTTGGATTGTTCTATTACTTTAGTCAGCATATATTTCTTGAAGGTTTACTATTTCACATCTATAACAAATCAAGAGGGCAAAAGTACGAAAAAGTTTATGATTTATAATAATATACGCACAGAACCTTTTTCTGAAAGGGAAAGATAAGGAATACCCGACCGGACACAATCGTCAATAATCCTATCCCGATAATAGCCGGAAAGGGATGCGTCCAGCACTACCGTGCCCACTTCGAACAGTGATGCGAGTTCTTTGATACCCCCTCTATATCCCCGGGAAACGTACAAATAGTCGATTGGAAGGGGAGCATCGGACGTCTTGCCCCGCCAGCGGTCGTCATGCAACAGGCATACACGTTTTCCTGCATAGAAAACGATGTGGTTACGGACGGAAATACCCGGATGCGAACAATCGCCCGTAATCACGGCAGGAGACTCCAGGCGCAAACGGTTCCAATGGGAAGCAAGCGAGCGTTCCAGCACGGCGGTGTCGGGCAGGCTGTCGGCGCAGACCAGCCACGAACAGGAGTTGTCCGCCAGGCAGTGCACCGCCGGACAGCCGCGGACATTATAAAAGAGAATGCCACGTTGCGGAAAATCCGCCATGAACGAATACGAATGATAAGAAACGCCAAGCAGCAAACCGCACAGGGCGATATAGGCATTCGTTGCCGTGCGCCTTGCCCAGACCCGGCAGAACAACAACAGGCAAAGATAAAAAAGAAAGACATCCCATACATCCACCCAAATCCGGTCTACCGAAGCCAGGGGAAGCTGTTCAATCCGGCGGAGCACCGCATTCTGCATCCGGACCAACGCGTCCACGAGGTTTGCAAAGAGTTGTTGCCAAGCGGGAAAAGGAGTCAGGGCAAGCAGCAGGACAGCCGCATACACTATCAACGACACCGACGGAATAACCCATAAGTTAGTCCAAAGGAAGTGCGTGGAAAAGCGTGAGAAATAGAGCACGGTCAAAGGCACCGTCCCGATTTGGGCTGCGACGGAAACGGTTGCCAGCCCCCACACTTTACGTAAAAGGCAGTTCTTCACCGGCAACAACCCGTACAACCCGGGCTGTAGCAGCAGGATGGCCGCAACAGCCGAAAAGGACAACTGAAAACCCACATCGAACAGCCATGCGGGATTGCACAACAGCATCAGGAAAGCCGTAGCCGCCAACGTGTTCAAAGTCAGCCTTCCACCGGCTGGAAGAAGCATGGAAAACAGTCCGAACGAGCACATAATGACGGCACGCACCACAGACGAGGACAGCCCCGTAAGAAAAGCGAATCCCCACAAAAACAAGATAACCGACAGAAACAGGAAAGGCTTCAAAAACCGCCATCTGCTCCACAAAGGAGACAACACGAACAGCAGCAAGGCGGAAATAAAACCTATATGCAACCCGGAAAGCGCCAATACATGACCGGCTCCGGCTACCGAATATGTCTCAATGACGCTCTCGCTCAATTCCTCTTTATCGCCCACCGTAAGCGCAGAAAGCACCGCCAGTTCCTCTCCGCGAAACCCCATCTTGCGATACATGGCAACCAGCCGCTCCCTACAGTCCAACGCCCGTTGGCGAAAAGAGAGCGTACCGTCACTGCCTATCGTGCGCCAATGCCCGGCACGCACATACGCCGTTCCGCTAATCCCCTTCCGGCGAAGATAACGGGCATAATCGAACTCATCCGGATTTCCGTTACCGGCAGGCGGAGACAGACGGGTGCAGACCAGCAGTTCATCCCCTCTCTTCAGGGAAGACGCCGCAGAATCCTTAGGGAAATAGAACAAGAAGGACTTCGGAGGAGAGACGTGCAGGCAGGTATCTTTCCGCACCTCTCCTTTCAGGGATACGCGAAACAGGATGCTGCTTCTCTTGATTTCGGGTTTTGCCGCAAGAGACACCCGATAGACGGAAGAGGTCTCCGCATCCGGAAACACAAATTCCGTCCGCTCCATTTGCCAGCCTACCAATGCCCCGCCCCCTGCGAAAAGGAACAGGTAAACAGCAATCCCGTATAGCCTGCAAAGCGCATGATACTTGCGGCTAAGGATGTATGCCCCTGCCGGCAGTAAAAGGAGAGCTATCCACAGACCGGCAGGCAACACATAGGGACAACGCTCCCCACATACTATCCCACCAACCAGCGGCAGCAGCAGCCGCAGGAAAGGATGCCGTTGCAAGCAGCCTGTGATTAACGGTTCCGGCATACGGTCATGACAGGAGTTATTGTCTCCCAGGTGTTAAAGGGGTCCGCACTTCGTCCGCTCCCGTTCTTACAGATTTCGCAAGGCGCGGATTGCCTCCACCGGGTCGGGAGCGGAGAAGACGGCATTGCCCGCCACCAAAGCGTCGGCACCGGCAGCCACCAGGCGGGCACCCGTATCCAGGTTCACGCCGCCATCGACCTCTATCAGGGCTTCCGAACCTGCCGCCGTTATCAGCTCGCGCAGCTCGCGCACCTTATCGACCGTATGTTCTATGAACTTCTGCCCGCCAAAGCCCGGGTTTACTCCCATCACCAGCACCATGTAGACATCGTTGATAATGTCCTTCAGCACAGACACCGGAGTAGCGGGGTTGATGGTAACCGCAGGCAGCATTCCCGCCTCGCGGATTTGTTGCACCACCCGGTGCAGATGCGGACATGCCTCATAGTGCACGTTCATGATGCGCGCGCCCAACGCCTTTACTTCCAGAATGAACTTCTCGGGCTGCACAATCATCAGGTGCACATCCAAAGGCTTCCGGGCAATCTGCGCCACGTACTTCAGCACGGGAAAACCGAAAGAGATATTGGGAACAAACACACCGTCCATGATATCGACATGCACCCAATCGGCTTCGCTGCCGTTAATCATTTCAATATCATTTGCCAAGTATGCAAAGTTGGCAGAGAGTATGGAAGGAGATATAATAGGTTTCATAACAGTTACATTTTATTAATCAGGTTACACGAATTATAAGTATTAAGTATAATGACAGAGACCTCGCATGCAAGAATCCGGCATTTACCGCACACTGAATTCTTCGGTCAGCCTAAATCCGCGCAGCAACTCAGCCGTCTGCAAACGCTTCTTGCCGGGAAGCTGCAAGGCGCGCACGCCTATCCAGCCGTCTGCACCGGCTATGCGGATGTAGGTCTTGCCGTCGGTCTGCAACGTTCCGGGAGCGGACGGCTGCGGATGCTCCAGCTTCTCCGTCTCGAAAATCTTCAGCACCACCACCGTGCCATCGGGCTGCACCAGTTCCGTCCATGCCGCCGGATAGGGAGACAAGCCGCGGATAAAGTCGTAAATCCGCTTCACGGGCAGGGTCCAGTCGATACGGCAAGTCTCCTTGAAGATTTTGGGAGCCGGGCGCAGTTCGCCTGCCACCGCCATTTCCTCTTGCGGGACGGGACGCACCGCATCGGCAAGGATGGCGTCTACGGTCTCCGTCACCAGACGACCGCCCAGCATCATCAGCCTGTCATGCACCACGCCTACATTGTCCGTATCGGCAATCGGTATGCGTACCTGCTGAATCACCTCTCCCGTATCTATCTCATGTTTCAGGAAGAAAGTGGTGATGCCCGTCTCCGTGTCGCCGTTAATCACCGCCCAGTTGATAGGAGCGGCGCCGCGATACTGCGGCAGCAGCGAGGCATGCAAGTTGAAAGTGCCCAGCCGCGGCATGTTCCATACCACTTCCGGCAGCATCCTGAAAGCCACCACAATCTGCAAATCGGCATTCCAGGCACGCAACTCCCCGACAAACGCCTCATCCTTCAGCCTCTCCGGCTGGAGAAGCGGCAGGTGGTGATCCAACGCATATTGTTTCACCGGCGAGAATTGCACCTTATGTCCCCGTCCTGCCGGCTTGTCGGGCATCGTGATTACTCCTACTATGTTGTACCCGCCTTCTACAAGGCAGCGCAAAGGCTCCACCGCAAACTCGGGAGTACCCATGTATACAATCCGCAAATCTTCTTTCTTCATAATCCTCTCTTTTTTTAATCTTCCGAGAAATGTACCAATACCTGACGGTACGAGTTGAATATCTTTGACTTGGAAACAAAACCGAGATACTTGCCTTCTTCGTCCACCACCGGCAGATTCCACGCCTGCGTGTCATCGAAAGTACGCATCACCTGCTCCATGCTGTCCGTGTCGTAAAGGCGTGCCGGGACGGAACTCATCAGCCTGCCCACCATGAAGCGGTGATACAATTCCTGCCGGAACATGATATTGCGTATATCGTCCAGCAGGACGACGCCAATCAGCTTTCCTTCGTTGTCCGTCACCGGGAATATGTTGCGGCGTGAAGCCGAAATGGCTTTCACCAGCCCGCCAAGGTCCATTTCGGGGTGTACCGTAATAAAGTCTTTCTCCACCACATTCTCCATCTTCATCAATGTCAGCACCGCCTTGTCCTTATGGTGTGTCAGCAGTTCGCCCTTCTTTGCCAGACGCATGGAGTAGATGCTGTGCGGCTCGAAAACGATAATCGTCAGATAGGAACTGACGGAGACTATCATCAGGGGCAGGAACAAATCGTATCCGCCCGTCAGCTCGGCTATCAGGAACACACCCGTCAGCGGCGCGTGCATCACCCCGCTCATCACTCCCGCCATGCCCATCAGGGCGAAGTTCTTTTCGGGCAGGAAGACGGTCGCCTCGAACTCATTGCTGAAGTGGGAGAACACAAACCCTGCGATACACCCCAGATAGAGCGAAGGCGCGAAGATACCGCCGCAACCGCCGCCGCCGTTTGTGGCGCTCGAAGCGAAAACCTTGAACAGGATTATCAATATCAGATACAACAGGAGCAGCCGCCCGTGTCCGTAGAAGAAAGAGTTGTTCATCACCGTGTCCCACTCCACATTGCTCGTCCCGTTGAGCAGCAGCTCTATCGTGTCATACCCCTCGCCGTAGAGCGGCGGGAAAAGGAATATCAGAATGCTCAGCATGGAGCCGCCCACGAGCAGTTTCTTGTAAGGCACCTTCAGCTTGCCGAACATTCCTTCCACCGAGTTCATGGCACGGGTGAAGTAGAGGGAAACCAGCCCGCAGAAAACGCCCAGCATTATCACATACGGGATGCGCTCCAGCTCGAAAGCCTGGTCGAGGTGGAACTTGAACATAGCTTCCGTGCCCGTCACGATGTAGGATACGGTTGCCGCCGTCACCGCCGAAATCAGCAACGGAAGCAGCGAAGACATCGTAAGGTCTATCATCAGCACCTCCAGCGTAAATACAAGTCCCGCAATGGGTGCCTTGAAGATGCCCGCCACGGCACCGGCGGCGCCACAGCCCACCAGCAGCATCAGCGTGCGGTGCTCCATCTTGAACAGGCTGCCCAGGTTGGAGCCGATTGCCGAACCCGTAAGCACAATCGGCGCCTCCGCCCCGACCGAACCGCCGAACCCGATGGTTATGGAACTGGCGATGATGGACGACCACGCGTTATGCCGCTTGATACGCCCCTGCCTGCGGGATATGGCATACAGGATTTTCGTCACTCCGTGGCTGATATCGTCCTTTACGACATAGCGCACGAACAGCCCTGCCAGGAAAATGCCCACTACCGGATATATCAGATACTGGTAGTTGGCTTCCGTCGTATCGAAATTCTCCGTAAGGAAATTCTGTATCCAATGTATCAGCATCTTCAATATCAACGCGGCAAATGCCGTGAAGATGCCCACCAGAAAACTCAAAAGCAGGATGAAGCGTTTCTCCTTGATATTCTTCTCACGCCAGATGATAAAGCGTTGCAACCAATCTTTTCCTTTGCCAGCCATCTTCCTTATTCACGGATTATTTTAATGACACCGCCTTTGCCCAGCTTGATGATGCTCGACGGTTTCGGATTGCTTGTCTCTTCCTGACGGTAGCCTACAATATAGTCTACAGCCGACTTTATCTCCTCGCTTATCTCGCCGAAATTCTTCGGCGAAGGCTGCCCGCTAATGTTGGCGGAAGTGGACACCACCGCCTTGCGGAACTGCTGGCACAGGCGCTTCGAAAACTCCTCGCCCGTCACCCGGATGCCCACACTGCCATCTTCCGCCAGCAGGTTCGCCGCCAGATTGCGCGCGCCGGAATAGATGACGGTCAGCGGCTTGTCTGCCAGGTCTATCAGGTCCCACGCCACGTCCGGAACATCACGGACGTAAAAATCCACCTTCACGGAAGAGTCTACCAGCACCAGCATCGCCTTGCTGTCCTGGCGCTGCTTTATCTCATACACCCGCCGCACGGCATCTTCGTTGGTGGCGTCGCATCCGATGCCCCAAACGGTATCGGTGGGATACAGGATTACCCCGCCTTCCTTCATCACCTGGCAGGCTTTTTTTATGTCTTCTATCATTTCTTGCTGAATAAATACTGTGATTAATACGCAAAAGTAGTAAATTCGCCCCGATTACAAACAAAGTTTAAGAGAAAACAATGGAAGATATCAAATTTAACCACACACTGCCGATACAATTACGTTTCAATGATGTTGACAAATTCGGACACGTCAACAACACCGTTTATTTTTCCTTTTACGATTTAGGCAAGACCGAATATTTCGCTTCCGTATGCCCGCACGTCGACTGGCAGAAGGACGGCATCGTCGTTGTCCACATCGAAGCCGATTTCCTTGCGCAGATTTACGGTCCCGACCACATCGCCGTACAAACCGCCGTAACCAAAATCGGGACGAAGAGCTTCCACCTTGCCCAACGGGTGATAGATACCGAAACGCAGGAAGTGAAATGCACCTGCACTTCCGTTATGGTGGCTTACGACCTTGCCAAGCACGAATCCAAACCGCTGACCGAGGAGTGGATCGATGCCATCTGCCGATACGAAGGACGGGACTTGCGCAAGAAGCAACAACCCGCCTAAACATTGCCCTGCCTTTTTGTCCATGCCGCCCGTGCTTTCTGACAATCTGTATTTTCCGGCGCCGCAGAATCGCCTGTTTCCGTCCCGATGTGCTGCCGGCGGGAAAAAACGAAACGGAAAACGCTCATCCGCCACATACCCAGCACGATAGCGAAATCCTTACAAACCAACCGGCGCGGAAAAGTGCCGGAAATGCCCCGTACGGGCATCCCGTCTGCCGGATAGCGGCAGCTGTGACGATGAACATCAATGCCTGGCGTGACAGGCATTAGTGTCTGTCGTGATAGACACCAGTGTCTGTGGCGACAAACATCAGTGTCCGTCACGTCAGACACTGCCATCCATCGGACGAAAGGCAGGTGTCCGACGGAAGCAAGAGCCTTTTTCCGCATAAACAGTGCATCTTTATCGGAAAAAGAAGCATATCCATCCGCGTTTTATGCAAGACGCCCCTGTTTCGGAAGAAAGGCGCAGGAGCAGGTGTAAGCAGAAAGGCGTTTTCGCCGTCTTTTTGCCACAAACCGGAGCCGGTCCGCTCCTTTTCGGGCATACACGGAGAGGGGTGCGGACGCGTGAAAGGAGTCTGATGCCGACGCCCCTGCGAATACATACGCAAGAGTATCGACCGTTAAGAATATTTTCCATCGAATTTCGTATCGGTTTCAAGAGTTTTTCCTACCTTTACAGCTTGTTGGAGAAACAGCGCACGGCAAGCGGGCTGCATCAAAGCCTCTCCCCCTCTCAGCTGTATCTCCGGCGCCTTGCCACAGAAAAAGAAAAAATAATATATAAAATGACTCACAAATGGAATTATTCACCCATTACATCCAATCAGGCAGAAGCAAGCCAACGACTCGCCCAGGAATTAGGGATTAGCCCCGTACTTGGGAGATTGCTGGTGGAGCGGGGAATAACGACGGCAACCGCCGCCAGGAAGTTTTTCCGTCCGCAACTGCCGGATTTGCACGACCCGTTCCTCATGAAGGACATGGACGTTGCCGTAGAACGCCTGAACAAGGCAATGGGAAAGAAAGAGCGCATTCTGATTTACGGAGATTATGACGTAGACGGGACCACCGCCGTGGCTCTGGTCTATAAGTTTATCCAACAGTTCTATTCGAACATAGATTATTACATCCCCGACCGCTACAACGAGGGCTACGGGGTCTCGACCCGGGGCGTGGACTACGCCGCCGAAACGGGCGTGGGACTGATTATCGTACTGGATTGCGGCATCAAGGCAGTGGACGAGATAGCATACGCCAAGGAGAAAGGCATCGACTTCATTATCTGCGACCACCACGTGCCCGACGAAGTGTTGCCGCCCGCCACAGCCATCCTGAACGCCAAGCGCGAGGACAACACCTATCCCTACGAGCACCTGTCGGGTTGCGGAGTGGGATTCAAGTTCATGCAGGCGTTCGCCATTAGCAACGGCATCGAGTTCCACCACCTGATTCCCCTGCTGGACCTGGTTGCGGTCAGCGTGGCTTCGGACATCGTGCCGATTATGGGAGAGAACCGTATCCTCGCCTATCACGGGCTGAAGCAGCTCAACAGCAATCCGAGCGTGGGGATGAAAGCCATCATCGACGTATGCGGGCTGGCGGACAAGGAGATTACCGTCAGCGACATCGTGTTCAAGATAGGTCCGCGCATCAACGCTTCGGGACGTATCCAGAACGGAAAGGAAGCGGTGGACCTGCTGACGGAGAAAGACTTCTCGCTCGCCCTGGAAAAGGCAGGGCAAATCAACCAATACAACGAGACGCGCAAAGATCTGGACAAGACCATGACCGAAGAAGCAAACCGGATTGTCGCCGGACTGGAAGGGCTTGCCGACCGGCGCTCCATCGTGTTGTACAACGAAGACTGGCACAAGGGCGTCATCGGCATCGTTGCCTCGCGCCTGACGGAAGTGTATTACCGCCCTGCCGTGGTGCTGACACGCACGGACGACATGGCAACCGGCTCGGCACGCTCCGTTTCAGGTTTCGACGTGTACAAAGCCATCGAGTATTGCCGGGATTTGCTGGAGAATTTCGGCGGGCACACCTATGCCGCCGGGCTGTCCATGAAGGTGGAAAACGTCTCCGCCTTTACCGAACGTTTCGAGGAGTTCGTTTCCGGGCACATCCTGCCGGAACAGACCAGCGCCGTAATCGACATCAATGCCGAAATAGACTTCCGGGATATCACCCCCAAATTCTGTAACGACCTGAAGAAGTTCAACCCGTTCGGTCCCGACAACACCAAACCCGTGTTCTGCACCCACAACGTGTATGACTACGGAACCAGCAAAGTGGTAGGCAGGGACCAGGAGCATATCAAACTGGAACTGGTGGACAACAAATCGAACAACGTGATGAACGGCATCGCCTTCGGGCAAAGCTCGCACGTGCGCTACATCAAGACCAAGCGTTCGTTCGACATCTGCTACTCCATCGAAGAGAACACCCACAAACGCGGAGAGGTGCAGTTGCAGATTGAAGACATAAAGCCGAATTGAATTGAGAATTTTGAATTATGAATTTTGAATGAGGCTGCGCTATCACGTCGCAAGGTAATTCAAAATTCATAATTCAAAATTCTCAATTCACAATTCCCTCATCCCATGTGCCATCAAGACATTCTAAAGCAATACTGGGGCTACTCCTCTTTCCGCGGCATCCAACAAGAGATTATCGACAGCATCAGCGCCGGCAAGGACACCCTGGGACTGATGCCTACGGGCGGCGGCAAGTCCATCACGTTCCAAGTCCCGGCACTCGCCCGGGAAGGGATGTGCCTGGTCATCACCCCGCTGATAGCCCTGATGAAAGACCAGGTGCAGAACCTGAGGAAGCGGGGCATCAAGGCGCTTGCCATCTACTCCGGCATGAGCCGGCAGGAGATTGTCGTCACCCTTGAGAACTGCATCTTCGGCAACTACAAGTTCCTCTACATCTCCCCCGAACGGCTGGACACGGAGATTTTTCGTACCAAGCTGCGGAAAATGAAAATCAGCATGATTACCGTAGACGAAAGCCACTGCATCTCGCAGTGGGGATACGACTTCCGCCCCGCCTACCTGAAAATCGCAGAGATACGCGAACTGTTGCCGCATGCTCCCGTCCTTGCCCTGACCGCCACCGCAACCCCCGAAGTGGTGAAAGACATACAGGAACGCCTGCACTTCCGCCGGGAAAACGTATTCCGCATGAGTTTCGAGCGGAGCAACCTCGCCTACATCGTCCGCCGGACGGAGAACAAGAATGCCGAACTGCTGCATATACTGCGCAGCATGTCCGGCAGCGCCATCGTGTATGTGCGCAACCGCCGCCGCACCAAAGAGATTGCCGAACTGCTGAACAACGAAGACATCACCGCCGACTTCTACCACGCCGGACTGGACGATGCCACCAAAGACACCCGCCAGCGCCGCTGGCAATCCGGCGAGAGCCGCGTCATAGTGGCTACCAACGCCTTCGGCATGGGAATAGACAAGCCGGACGTGCGCATCGTCATCCACATGGACCTGCCCGACTCCATCGAAGCATACTTCCAGGAAGCCGGAAGAGCCGGGCGCGACGGGCAGAAGGCGTATGCCGTCATCCTGCATGCCAAGACGGACAAGGCGGCACTGCAAAGGCGCATACCGGACACTTTTCCCGAAAAGGAATACATCAGAAACGTTTACGAACACCTCCAATACTACTACCAAATGGCGATGGGCGACGGGCTGGAGTGCGTGCGCGAGTTCGACATCGAAGACTTCTGCCGCAAGTTCAAGTACTTCCCCGTTCCGGTGGACAGCGCCCTGAAAATACTGACCCGGGCAGGTTATCTGGAGTACACCGCCGAGCAGGACAACGCCTCGCGCCTTCTCTTCACCCTGCGCAGGGACGAGCTGTACCGGTTACGCGAAATGGGCGAAGAGACGGACAAACTCATCCGGACCATACTCCGTTCCTACACGGGGGTGTTTACCGACTACGCCTACATCAACGAAGACTCGCTTGCCACACGCACAGGGCTTACCCGCCGGCAAATCTACGAGTTGCTGGTCCACCTTGCCAAGCTGCGCATCGTCAGTTACATCCCTCACAAAAAGACACCTTATATAATATACACGCGCGAGCGCGTGGAAGCGCAGCGCATCCATATCCCTCCCGAAGTCTACGAAATCCGGAAAGCACGTTACGAAGCGCGCATCAACGCCATGCTGGAATATGTGACCGGCAACTCCGTGTGCCGCAGCCGCATGCTGCTGGACTACTTCGGAGAAAAGAACGGGCACAATTGCGGGCAATGCGACACCTGCATCGACCTGCGCAACAACCCGGCAGCCGCCGAAGCGGCAGAACGGCAGGAACTTTGCACGAAAATCTGCAGGATACTGTCCGCTGCTCCACGCACGCCCGAAGGGATGCTCGAACTGCTCCCCACGGACAAGGAGCTGCTGGCCGACACCCTGCGCCGGATGTTGGACGAAGGAAAGATTATTGCCGCAGACGGGATGCTGCAAATGAAAAAATAAATCACTACTTTTGCCACGACACACCAAGATACATAACTAAAAACAACAACATAGCCATGGGATTCTTTACATCTTTCTTCTCCGGCAAACCGGCAGACCCGGAAGAGGAGAAACAAAAAAACAACCGGAAGAACTTCGAGATATTCAAATATGACGGCATGCGTGCCCAGCGCATGGGACGCGCCGACTACGCCGTCAAATGTTTCACCGAAGCCCTTGCGCTGCAAGAGGACTTCGAGACGATGGGCTATCTGGCGCAAGTGTACATCCAGCGCAACAACCTGGACGAGGCACGCCAACTGCTGGAGAAGATGGTGCGGACCGAACCGGAACATGCCGCTACCTACCTCATCCTTGCCAACGTGTGCTACATGCAAGAGGACTACGCCGCCATGGCGGAAGCCGCACGAAGCGCCGCCGCCATTGACGAGAGCAACGCCATGGCGCACTACCTGCTGGGCAAGGCAGACAACGGGCAGGACAACGGCATCATGTGCATCGCCCACCTCACCAAAGCCATCGTGCTGAAAGACGACTTCACCGAAGCACGCCTGCTGCGTGCCGAAACTCTGACGAAGATGCGGCAATATAAAGAGGCGATGGAAGACATCGACGCCATCCTTGCCCAAGACCCGGACGATGAAAGCGCCGTCCTGCTCCGTGGAAAGATAAAAGAGGCTACCGGCGAGGAAGCCGAAGCGGAAGCCGACTATCTCCGCATCACGGAACTGAACCCCTTCAACGAACAGGCGTTCCTCTACCTGGGACAGCTGTACATCGCCCAAAAGAAGTTGCCCGAAGCCATCGCCCTGTTCGACGAAGCCATCGAACTGAATCCCGATTTCGCCCGGGCATACCACGAACGCGGCCGTGCCAAGTTGCTGAACGGCGACAAGGAAGGGGCAACGGAAGACATGAAGCACGGATTGGAACTGGACCCGAAGGAGATAGAAGGCTTCAACGGACAATACGGCAACCACCCGGGCGCTTCCGCAACGAACATATTGGGTTTGTAGACAGGCGATGAAAACCGGTGCATCCGCCATCCGGGCGATGCGGCGACCAAGATTTCCCGACCTGCAATAGCGCGGCTGCCAAAAAAAATGCTATTTTTTATTTGCATATAAAAGAAAAGTGTTACATTTGCGGCATAATAAACAACGAAAAGCAAGTATGAAATCATTTACTTACGCATATTACTTCTTTTTTTACTTTTACTTTAGCCGGAAAGTAGAGCGGGAGTTTGTATGTGTCAAGTGACAGTGACGCTTAAGAACTGAAGAGAGAACCAAACAATATATAAAGTCCCGCTCCATCGTATGGAAGCGGGATTTTTTCGTCATAAACAAAGAATATAAACAACCGTAGAATGAAAAAAGTAGCCATTCAAGGAACCTTAGGTTCGTATCACGACATCGCCGCACACAAGTACTTCGAGGGAGAAGAGATAGAGCTCATCTGCTGCGCCAGCTTCGAAGACGTGTTTGCCGCCGTCAAGGAAGACAACCGGACCATAGGCATGCTGGCAATAGAGAATACGATTGCAGGAAGCCTGCTGCATAACAACGAACTGCTGCGCCAGAGCGGCACACAGATTGTAGGCGAATACAAACTGCGCATCTCGCACAGCTTCGTGTGCCTGCCCGACGAAGACTGGGACGACATCACCGAAGTAAACTCCCACCCCATCGCCCTGATGCAGTGCCGCGAGTTCCTCGGGCAGCATCCCCGCATCAAGGTGGTGGAAGGAGAAGACACCGCCCGCAGCGCGGAAACCATCAAGCGGGACAACCTGAGGGGGCACGCCGCCATCTGCTCCAAAGCCGCCGCCCGGCGCTACGGCATGAAGGTGCTGCAGGAAGGCATCGAGACAAACAAACACAACTTCACCCGCTTCCTCGTAGTGGCAGACGCCTGGCAGGCGGACGAACTGAACCGCCACCGCCGCAACGAGGTGAACAAGGCAAGCATGGTATTCACCCTGCCGCACACCGAGGGAAGCCTCTCGCAGGTGCTCTCCATACTCTCCTTCTACCGCATCAACCTCACCAAGATACAGTCGCTGCCCATCATCGGGCGCGAGTGGGAATACCAATTCTACGTGGACGTGGTTTTCGACAACGTGCTGAAGTACAAACAATCTATCGTGGCCATCACCCCGCTGACCAAAGAACTTAAAATATTAGGAGAATACGAAGATGGAAAATCAACAATCTAAGATAAAGCCCGCCGACCGGCTGGCAAGCGTGAGCGAATACTACTTCTCTAAGAAACTGAAAGAGGTGGCACAGATGAATGCCGAAGGCAAGGATGTAATCAGCCTGGGCATCGGCAGCCCGGACATGCCTCCCTCGGACAGCGCCATACAGACGCTCTGCACGGAGGCGAAAAACCCCGACGGGCACGGCTATATGCCCTACACAGGCATTCCCGAACTGCGCCGCAGCTTTGCCGGCTGGTACAAGCGGTGGTATGGCGTGGATCTGGACCCCAACACGGAGATACAGCCGCTCATCGGCTCCAAGGAAGGCATCCTGCACGTCACGCTGGCTTTCGTCAACCCCGGCGACCAGGTGCTGGTTCCCAATCCCGGCTATCCCACCTACACTTCGCTCAGCAAGATACTGGGCGCCGAAGTGGTGAACTACAACCTGAAGGAAGAGAACGGTTGGATGCCCGACTTCGAGGAGCTGGAGCAGATGGACATGAGCCGCGTCAAGCTGATGTGGACCAACTATCCCAACATGCCTACGGGAGCGAACGCCACCCCGGAGCTTTACCAAAAGCTGGTGGATCTGGCGCGCCGCAAGGACATCATCATCGTCAACGACAATCCGTACAGCTTCATCCTGAACGACCGCCCCGCCAGCATTCTCAGCGTCCCCGGAGCGAAGGAGTGCTGCATCGAGTTCAACTCCATGAGCAAGAGCCACAACATGCCGGGCTGGCGCATCGGCATGCTCGCTTCCAATGCCGGTTTCGTGCAATGGATACTGAAGGTGAAGAGCAACATCGACAGCGGCATGTTCCGCGCCATGCAACTTGCCGCCGCCAATGCCTTGGAATCCGGCGAAGAGTGGTACGAAGCCAACAACAGGAACTACCGCGGACGGCGCCGGCTGGCAGGCGAAATCATGCGCCGGCTGGGATGCACCTACGACGAGAACCAGGTGGGCATGTTCCTTTGGGGAAAGATACCCGACAGTTGCGCCGACGTGGAAGAGCTGACCGAACGGGTGCTGCACAGGGCACGCGTATTCATCACTCCGGGATTCATCTTTGGCAGCAACGGAAAACGGTATATCCGTATCTCGCTTTGCTGCAAGGACGAAAAACTGGCGGAAGCGCTGGAGCGCATCAAGGCAATGGAATAACTTTTGTGTGTTTGCTTCTCGCTTTTCAGACGAATATAATCAAAAACAATTAAAGAATATGGGACTTGAATTAGAATCAATCTTACTGCCGGGCATCGAAGAGAAACGCCCCTTGGTAATAGCCGGCCCTTGCAGCGCCGAAACAGAAGAACAAGTGATGGACACAGCCGGACAACTGGCAGCCAAAGGAACGAAGATATTCCGCGCAGGCATCTGGAAACCCCGCACCAAACCGGGCGGCTTCGAAGGCGTAGGCGTAGAGGGGCTGGCATGGCTCAAAGAGGTGAGAAAAGAGACGGGCATGTACGTTGCCACCGAAGTGGCAACCGCCAAGCACGTGTACGAATGCCTGAAAGCCGGCATCGACATACTTTGGGTAGGCGCCCGCACCACGGCAAACCCGTTTGCCGTGCAGGAGATAGCCGACGCACTGAAAGGCGTGGACATCCCGGTATTGGTGAAGAACCCCGTAAACCCCGACCTGGAGTTATGGATCGGCGCGCTGGAACGCATCAACAACGCCGGTCTGAAACGCCTGGGAGCCATTCACCGCGGTTTCAGCAGCTACGACAAGAAGCTCTACCGCAACCTGCCGCAGTGGCACATCCCCATCGAGCTGCGCCGCCGCATCCCGAACCTGCCCATCCTCTGCGACCCGAGCCACATCGGCGGAAAGCGCGAACTGGTTGCCCCGCTGTGCCAGCAGGCAATGGACCTGGGCTTCAACGGACTGATTGTGGAAAGCCACTGCAACCCCGACTGCGCATGGAGCGATGCCTCACAGCAGGTCACACCCGACGTGCTGGACTACATCCTCAACCTGCTCGTCATCCGCCAAGAGACGCAAAGCACCGAAAACCTCAGCGAACTGCGCAAACAGATTGACGAGTGCGACAACAACCTCATCCAGGAACTTGCCAAACGGATGCGCATAGCCCGCGAAATCGGTACGTACAAGAAAGAGCACGCCATGACAATCCTGCAAACAGGACGCTACAACGAAATCCTCGAGAAACGCGGCTCGCAAGGCGCGCTCTGCGGCATGGATTCGGAATTTATCAAGAAAGTGTTCGAGGCGATACACGAGGAGAGCGTGCGCCAGCAAATGGAGATTATCAACAAGTAACGTACTTCACAACGTGCCGATGCCATGAGGGATACCGCCGTCCCTCGCCAAACCATCGGCACATCAACGCATTAAAAAAAGAACCATGCGAATATTAATACTCGGAGCCGGCAAGATGGGCTCTTTCTTTACGGATATCCTAAGTTTCCAACACGAAACGGCGGTGTTCGACGTCAACCCGCATCAGTTGCGCTTCGTCTACAACACTTACCGTTTCACCACGCTGGAAGAAATCAGGAACTTCGAACCGGAGTTGGTCATCAACGCCGTCACAGTGAAATACACGCTGGAAGCCTTCCGGCAGGTGCTGCCCGTGTTGCCCAAGGACTGCATCATCAGCGACATCGCCTCGGTGAAGACGGGGTTGAAGAAGTTCTACGACGAAAGCGGCTTCCGCTATGTGTCCACGCACCCTATGTTCGGACCCACCTTTGCCAGCCTGAACAACCTAAATACGGAGAACGCCATCATCATCAGCGAAGGCGACCACTTGGGAAAGGTGTTCTTCAAGGACCTGTACCAGACCCTGAAGCTCAACATCTTCGAATACACCTTCGACGAGCATGACGAAACGGTGGCATACTCATTGTCCATCCCGTTTGTCTCCACCTTCGTGTTCGCAGCGGTGATGAAGCATCAGGAAGCGCCGGGAACCACCTTCAAGAAGCACATGGCGATCGCCAAAGGGCTGCTGAACGAAGACGACTACCTGCTTCAGGAGATTTTGTTCAACCCCCGTACGCCCGGCCAGGTGGAGAACATCCGCCTGGAGCTGAAGCAGCTGTTGGAAATCATCACCAATAAAGATGCCGAAGGGATGAAGAAATACCTGGCTAAAATCAGGGAGAAAATCAAGTAAGCCGTGCCTGCCCCACGGCTCTGCCGTTTAAAACTTAGAGCCTGTTTAAATTTTGTTCGGCATTATTTTAAATGAAACCGTATGCCTGCCCCTGCAAAACTTTTTTTTGCAGGGGCAGATTTTATATGTAAATTTGTACGCGAATCATGATAGACCAACCCACCATAGACCGGATTCTGGATGCGGCGCAAATCGTCGATGTCGTATCCGACTTCGTCACCCTGCGCAAGCGCGGAGTGAACTACGTGGGGCTTTGCCCGTTTCACGACGACAAGACCCCCTCGTTCTACGTATCGCCCGCCAAGGGATTGTGCAAATGCTTTGCCTGCGGCAAAGGGGGCAATGCGGTGCACTTCATCATGGAGCACGAGCAGATGTCCTATCCCGAGGCGCTGAAGCACCTTGCAAAGAAATACGGCATCGAGATTAAGGAACGTGAACTGTCCAACGAAGAAAAACTGGTGCAGAACGAACGGGAAAGCCTTTTCATCGTCAACCAGTTTGCCCGCGACTACTTCCAGGACATCCTGCGCAACCACGTGGACGGGCGCAGCATCGGCATGGCGTACTTCCGCAACCGAGGATTCCGGGACGACATCATCGAGAAGTTCCAACTGGGCTATTGCACCGAAAGCCACAACGCCATGGCGCAGGAAGCGCTTAAGAAAGGATACAGGAAAGAGTTTCTCGTCAAGACCGGACTGTGCTACGAAACAGACGACAACCAGCTGCGCGACCGCTTTTGGGGACGTGTCATCTTCCCCGTACACACCCTGTCGGGCAAGGTAGTGGCTTTCGGCGGCCGCGTGCTTGCCAGCGCCACCAAAGGTGTCAAGGTGAAGTACGTCAACTCGCCCGAGTCTGCCATCTACCATAAGAGCAACGAACTGTACGGCATCTATTTCGCCAAGCAGGCAATCGTGAAGCAAGACCGCTGCTTTCTGGTGGAAGGCTATACGGACGTAATCTCCATGCACCAATCCGGCATAGAAAACGTGGTGGCTTCTTCGGGAACGGCACTGACACCGGGGCAAATCCGGCTGATTCACCGTTTCACCAATAACATGACCATACTCTACGATGGCGATGCCGCCGGCATCAAAGCGTCCATCCGGGGCATCGACATGCTGCTGGAAGAGGGCATGAACATCAAGGTGTGCCTCCTGCCCGACGGAGACGACCCGGACTCCTTTGCCCGCAAGCACAACTCCGCCGAATTCCAGCAATTCATACAGGAGCATGAGACGGACTTCATCCGCTTCAAGACCAACCTACTGCTGGAGGATGCCGGAAAAGACCCTATCAAGCGCGCCGAACTTATCGGCAACCTGGTGCAAAGCATCTCCGTCATCCCCGAAGCCATCGTGCGCGATGTCTACATCAAAGAGTGCGCCCAACTGCTGCGGGTAGAGGACAAGCTGCTTGTCTCGGAAGTGGCGAAACGGCGTGAAATGCAGGCGGAGAAACGTAGCGAACAAGCCGAACGGGAACGCAGGAATGCCGCAAGGCCGGCAGAGCGGGCGACCAACGCGACGGATACCGGAAGTCCGCTATCCCCCCCGTATACAATGCCGGGCGAGGGCGTAACGGGCGCCGGAGAAGCTGCCGGTTATCCTACGGACGCACCTTTCCCGCCGGAAGACAGCTACGTCTCTTTCATTCCGCAGGAAGGAAAAGAGGGACAGGAGTTCTACAAATACGAACGGCTGATTCTGCAGATGATTGTGCGCTACGGCGAGCGGGTGATGTGCAACGTGACCGATGAAGAGGGCAAGGAAACCCCTGTAAGCGTGATTGAATACGTCACCAACGACCTGAAACAAGACGAGTTGTCCTTCCACAACCCGCTGCACCGGCAGATACTTGCCGAGGCTGCCGCACACATAAACAATGCGGGATTTACAGCCGAGCGCTACTTCCTGGCGCACCCGGATTCCGCCATCAGCAAGCTGAGCGTGGAGCTTATCAGCAACCGCTACCAGCTGAGCAAGTATCATTCGAAAAGCCAGAAGATAGTGACCGATGAAGAACGCCTGTACGAGTTGGTTCCGGCACTGATGGTCAACTTCAAATATGCCATCGTCTGCGAGGAGCTGAAGCACATGATGTCTGCGCTGCAAGACCCCGCCGTTGCCAACGACGAGGAGAAATGCAACGCCCTCATGAAGCGCTACAGCGAAATGCGCGAAGTGCAGAGCCTGATGGCAAAACGGTTGGGAGACCGCGTGGTGCTCCCCTGACCGTCATCAGGAATTGTGGCGGATAAGGTTCATGAACTCCTCGCGCGTCTTTGCCTGGTTGAAGGCTCCCGTAAAGTCGGAAGTGGTAGTCACCGAATTCTGCTTCTCCACACCGCGCATCTGCATGCACATGTGTTTCGCTTCCACCACCACCATCACGCCCAGTGGATTCAGCGTCTCCTGAATGCACTCTTTTATCTGCAGCGTCATGCGTTCCTGCACTTGCAGGCGATGGGAGAAGATGTCTACCACGCGGGCAATCTTGCTCAGTCCGGTGATGTAGCCGTTGGGGATATAAGCCACATGCGCTTTTCCGTAGAACGGCAGCATATGATGTTCGCAGAGGGAGAAGAAATCAATGTCTTTCACAATCACCATCTGGTTATAGTCTTCCTTGAACTTGGCGGAGCGGAGCACCTCATGCGGGTCCATGGAATAACCTTTGGTCAGTGTCAACATAGCTTTCGCCACCCGTTCCGGGGTTTTCAACAATCCTTCACGTCCGGGATCCTCGCCCAGCAGAGTCAATATACGGTGATAATGTTCTTTCAGTTCGTCCAACGAAGGAGATACGATTTCTTCTTTACCTAACATGGGGGGGTATTTTAAT
>NZ_CAJTSC010000015.1:0-26393 GCF_910578895.1 uncultured Bacteroides sp. | reverse complement strand
TGAATTATGAATTATGAATTATGAATTATGAATTACGAGTGAGCGGTTATTAATTGTAAATTTTAAACCGCAATACCACAACGGCAAACCATGCAAAATACAAAACACATAATGCCAAATTCACAATTTAAAATTTAGAATTCAAAATTCATAATTCAAAATTCTATATTTATATGGTCCTTCACGATTGATACTTCCTTGAACACACCGGTTGCCCGCAATTTGCGCATCATGGCATCCGCTTCCTCTATACTGCGGAAGTCGCCTGCACGGCACAGCCAGCGGGGCGGGTTGAAGGATGTATAGACCGGAAGGTCCGGAAAACGCTCTTTTATGCCGGAAGCCACCGAATATGCCTCGTTCTTGGCTTGGCGCGTGTTGTTACCGGCGTATACCTGCAGGCGATAGCCCGAACTGCGAATCACCTTCCGCTCGCCCGAACCCGTAGGGATATGCTCCGAACCTATCAGCGCCCCGATGCGGGCATCCTGATGGATGGACACCTTGCCCTGTCCCGGCACACTGCGTTCCAGACTCTTTATGATGTTATTCTGCGCCACAGAGAGGGCAGAGAATGCAAAACATGCCATTAAAAGCAAACCGAGTTTTTTCATAAAAGGGTGTTGTTTTTATACGATTACTGTTAAAGAGACGTGTCAATACTTTCTTTTCGACACGTGCTCCCGATTGCCGATGCCGGACATCAGGACGCTCATGCAGGACACGGGATTGCCAAAGTTGACGTTTACGTTCCTAACGTTGACCTTTACATTTGTAACGTTGACCTTTACGCCGCCAAACCTGACGTTTACGTTCCTAATGTTGACCTTTACGCCGCCAAACCTGACCTTTCACGGCATCAAAGACCGGAGAAGATGCGCCTAAAACTATTGGAAGTCATACCCGGCGCGCCTTCTCCAATCCATGCTGTTATCAGTTGAAAGCGTCGATGATGCCCTTGAAGTCGGCAACCTTCAAAGCAGCGCCGCCAATCAGACCACCGTCTACGTCAGGATTTGCAAACAATTCCTTGGCATTGGAAGGCTTGCAGCTGCCACCGTAAAGGATAGAGCAGTTCTCGGCAATCTCCTTGCCATATTTTTCCGCAACGGCAGAACGGATGAATGCGTGAATTTCCTGTGCCTGTGCCGGAGTAGCAGTCTTGCCTGTACCGATTGCCCAAACCGGTTCGTAAGCCAGGACAATCTTGGAGAAATCTTCGGCAGACAGGGAGAATACGGATGCCAGCTGAGCGGCAACAACCTCGTTCTGCTTGTCGGCTTCGCGTTCTTCCAACACCTCGCCGATACAGAAAATCGGAGTCAGGCCGTTTGCCAAAGCCAGTTTCACCTTTTCTTCCAGGATTTCTACCGTTTCGCCATAATAGGCACGACGTTCAGAGTGACCGAGGATTACATACTTGGCACCTGTAGAAGCAACCATAGCGGCTGAAACCTCGCCTGTATATGCACCCGACTCCTTGTCTGCACAGTTTTCGGCACCTACGCCAATCTTAGCGGCATCTACCAACGGAGTGACCGATGCGAGGTGGATAAAGGGCGTACAGATGATTACGTCGCAATTGGGCTTTTCGGCAGCCAACGCTTCATTCAGTTCTTTTGCAAGAGCAATACCCTCTTGAAGGGTCTTGTTCATTTTCCAGTTTCCTGCTACAATGTTTTTTCTCATTTTGTTTTAATTATTAAAAGGGTTAATGGATTTATGATTTTAAAATTTCAAGATTTCAGATTTATGATTTTAGATTTCAGATTTTTAAATTCAGATTTATGATTTCAGATTTATAATTCATAATTCACAATTCAAAATTCCTCCCCCTCCGTTTGATTACCAGCACATCTATGCCGATAACGAGCATCAAGGGTACGATGAACCACAACAGTACGTAGCCAATGGTATGCAGGTCGTTTTCCTGTTTCAGCTGTCCCAGTTCCAACTTGTCCAGACTGTCGTTCAGCGCATATTCATCGGGTAGCCGGCTGTCGCTCCATTTATTCAGGATGACGCCGTCCTTTATCAGCAGAAGACCGGGATTGGAACGGATAATGGTCTTCAAGGTGATGTCGTCCATCTGGCAGAAGGGGTATTCCGCACCGGTCCTTTCGCGCCACATTTCTATCTCCTCGTCCGGCGAGGAGGTAAGCGCATAGAATCCGTAGCCGCGTTCCACGCTGTAGTCATAAATCTCGTTGATGAGGTCTATGTTGCTGTCGTCCGCCTCTTCTATCCGGTGCGCCACCAGCAGGAAGGAGTAGCCTTTGTCCGCCAGCACGCTGTCGGTTATGTCCTCGCCCGTGCTCAAGCTCAGCATGGAGAAGTCGTGAATGGGCGGTTCGTATCCTTTTTCTTTCAATAGGGTGCGCGTTTCGACGAAGGTCCATGTGCTGTCCGGATAGTTGTCCAATGTGAACTCCTGCCGCTTGCCGTCTTTCTCCAATACGAAACGACTCTCGAAGACATCGGGTTTCGCACCTTCGGGCATCTTCATCCCTGCCCTGATATCCGCCCCTATCCTGTAAGGACGGAAGTCCAACACGGGCAGGTATCTCAAACAGTAGAAAGAGAGCGCAAAGACAAACAAAACCGTATAGAGCGATACCATCCACTCTATCTTCAGCGTGACGAAACGGAACATGAGCCGCCGGTGCCGGAACACGGCTATGGCAGCTATGAGCAACACGATGTTCTTGCCGAATGTCTGCCAGTTGGTCAGCACCCAGGCATCGCCAAAGCATCCGCAGTCGGACACGGGATTTGCCAAAGCCAGATAAAGCGTCAGCGGCGTCATCACACTCATCAGCAGCAACGCCAATGCCGTGGCAATTTTCCGGCGTACGCCGAAGAAGAGGAAAACGCCCACGCAGAACTCCGCCGACGACAGGATTACGGCAAAGAGCAACGGCAGGTAAGCAGGAAACCATGAAACCATGCCGAATGCCGTGAGGTAGTCCTGTATCTTATAGAAAGAGCCAAGCGGATCGACAGCTTTCACAAATCCGGAAAAGATAAACAGCACAGCCAGCAGGAAGCGGCAGGCATTCACCCAGACAAGTTGTATGATATGTCTTCTGTCAGTCTCCAAACTCTATCTTTATCAAGCCGAACACGGAATAATTGATCATGTCCATATAGTTGGCATCGACGCCTTCCGAAACCAGTGTCTTGCCGGACAGGCTTTCGATTTGCTTCGTACGGTAAATCTTCATCAGTATCAGGTCCGTGTACGAACTGACACGCATGCTGCGCCAAGCTTCGTCATAATCGTGGTTCTTGGCAAGCATCAGTTCCAAAGAGGTTTTCGCATATTTATCATAGAGCGCCATCGTCTCTTCTTTCGTGATGTCCGCAGACTCGGCATATCCCAACTCCAACTGTATCAGTCCGATAATGCCGTAATTGACAATGGCTATAAATTCCGAACGGATGCCTTCATCCACCAAAGTCACGCCTTTGGTCTCGATGCTCCGGATGCGATTCGCCTTGATGAATATCTGGTCTGTTACGGAAGCCGGACGAAGGATGCGCCATGCAGGACCGTAATCATGGAGTTTCTTGAAGAACAAATCACGGCAAATGGCGATGACATGTTCAAATTGTTGCTTGGTATCTTTCATATCCTTACAAATAGGCTGCAAATTTAGGAATAATTAAAGAAAAAAGAAAAGAGGGCACTCTAAATTATATTAAAGTGCCCTCTCCTATAGAGATTGTTTACGTTTTGAGAGTATTTACGTTTAAAAAGTTTTTACGTTTTAAGAGTATTTACGCTATTATGAGCATCGCAACACTTGCCCCGGACGGAGAACCGTTTTCCGCGTAATGCGGTTCAACTTGCACAGTTTGTCGATGCTTGTGCCCTGACGGGCTGCGATTTTGGACAAGGTATCGCCTTTCTTCACCTTATAGAACAGACCTTCGCCCGACGCCACGTTGCGAGCCGTACCCGAAGTGCCTTTCGTCTTATGGAAAGTGTAGGAATCGGCCACGATATCCTGCTTCTCGAAATCGAACATCAAAGCGGGGTTGATAGGTATTCCCAGGAAACGCGTCTCGAAATGCAGGTGCGAACCGGTGGAACGTCCGGTATTGCCGCCCAATCCGATAGGTTCGCCCGCCTTAACCAGTTGGTTGATATCGACCATCTGTTTGGACAAGTGACCGTAGACCGTTTCCAAACCGTTGTCGTGACGGATAACAACGTATTTGCCATATCCGCGGCGACCCTGATTCTTAACGACACGGACCTTACCGTCAAAAGCGGCACGAATGGTATCGCCCACATAGACCTTGATATCCAGTCCGTAGTGCGCCCTGCGGCGGCGGGGACGATAGCCGAACACATCGGTGATACGGGTCTGATCGGTAGGCATACAGAAATCTTTCAGGTCGAAAGTATAGCTTTCGGGCACAATGGCATCGCCATACGCCTGTACAAATTCATTATTCCAGCTCGGATACAAATCCAAACCCGGATACAAGGATTGCTCCGCACGGATTTGCTTCTGCAAAGCCAGCGAATCTACACTTTTGAGTTTTCTATCAACGGGAGCTTGACGTGCAATCAGATCCTGGGAAAAAGAATTCAGGCTGACCATTGCCGTTACTGCTAATAAAGTCGTTCTAATCCAATTAAAATTCATTCCGTTTCGTCATTCATTTTGATATCCGTAGAGTGCATCATCCGATACTTTCAACCACACTTATTCCAATGCGAATATCCAGATTGTTTTTCAAAAATTCTCCCAAAGGTAACACTTCTGTCCGAAAAGGCACGTGCTTCATTAACTATTTTTTTGAGAACAGGAGAAAGGAAGCAAACGACAACAGCGGATAAACAACTATAAACAAGACATTTAGAGCACAAACATGTTTAACAACATAATTCTGCAAACAAAGTGCATGTTTAACCGTTTTTCAACTTATCGCCGCCCAATTAACGTTTGTCTTGCGCAGAGCCTTCAGTTGCCTCCACAGTATCTCGTGCTCCGGCAAGGAAGCGTCCGGGTCTTTATCCACAACGGCTTGTGCCACCTCACGGACGTATTGCAGGAGTTGCCCGTCGCGGGCTATATCCGCTATTTTCAAGTCGAAGGCGATGCCGCTCTGCTGGGTTCCCTCCAGGTCGCCGGGACCGCGCAGCTTCAAGTCGGCCTCGGCTATCTCGAAACCGTCGTTCGTGCGTACCATAATCTCTATGCGCTTCCGGGTGTCTTCCGCCAGCTTGTAGCCGGTCACCAGAATGCAATAAGACTGGTCCGCTCCACGCCCCACGCGCCCGCGAAGCTGGTGAAGCTGTGAAAGCCCGAAACGCTCGGCATTCTCTATAATCATCACCGAAGCATTGGGCACGTTCACCCCCACCTCAATCACGGTGGTGGCAACCATTATCTGCGCTTCGCCGGAAACAAACAGTTGCATCTGCGCGTCCTTCTCGGCAGGTTTCATCTTGCCGTGCACCTTGCAGACCCGGCAGTCGGGAAACTCCTCGCAGATATGCAGATAGCCCTCTTCCAGGTTCTTGAGGTCTATTTTCTCACTTTCTTTAATCAGGGGATAGACGATGTAGACCTGCCGCCCTTCGTCAATCTGCTTGCGCACGGAACGATACAGGGTGGCGCGATGGCTGTCGAACTGGTGCAGGGTGGCAATGGGCTTTCTGCCCGGCGGCAACTCATCGATGACGGACACATCCAAATCACCGTAAAGCGTCATCGCCAACGTCCGCGGTATGGGTGTGGCAGTCATCACCAGTATGTGAGGCGGCTGTATGCTTTTGGTCCACAGGCGGGCACGCTGCGCCACGCCGAAACGGTGCTGCTCGTCAATGACGACCAATCCCAGCGAAGCGAAATTCACGGTATCTTCTATGACGGCGTGCGTGCCGATGAGTATCTGCACATCGCCGGTCAGCAGGCCGGAAAGGATGGCTTCCCTCCGCTTGCCCTTGACAGACCCGGTGAGCAGTTCCACCCGTACATCCATACCGCAGAGCAACTCACGGATGGTGTCATAGTGCTGGTTCGCTAAAATCTCGGTAGGTGCCATCATGCACGCCTGATAGCCGTTGTCGAGTGCAATCAGCATGCTCATCAGCGCCACCAGCGTCTTCCCGCTGCCCACATCCCCTTGCAAAAGGCGGTTCATCTGCCTGCCCGAACCCAAGTCGCGGCGTATCTCTTTCAGCACGCGCTTCTGGGCTCCGGTCAGTTGGAAAGGAAGGTTGCGGGAGTAAAAGCCGTTGAACGTATCGCCTACCCGCTCAAATACATATCCCCGGTATTTGCGCTGCCGGTCTTTGGCATAGCGCAATATGTTCAACTGCACATAAAACAGTTCCTCGAACTTCAGCCGATATTCCGCTTTCCGCAACACTTCCGGACCGGACGGGAAATGGATATTCATCAAAGCATCCGTCAACGGCATCAGGTGATGCTCCGCCAGCAGGGCGGGCGAAAGCGTTTCGGGCAGCGGTTCGTTCAGCTGCCCGACAAGGGTTTTCATCATTTTCTCCACGGCGTGCGAGTTGAGCGAACTGCGCTTCATCTTCTCCGTAGTGTTATAGTAGGGTTGCAATCCCATTGCCGACAGTTTCAGTTCAGAAGCCGGGTCGATGTCCGGATGTGCGATGTTCACCCTGCCGTTGAAGACGGTAGGTTTGCCGAACACGATATATTCCTGACGGACCTTATACTTCCCTATCAGGTATTTGATGCCTTGAAACCAGATGAGGTCCACCACTCCCGTACCGTCCGAGAAGTGGGCTATCAACCTTCGCTGCCGCCCTTCACCCGCCGTCTCGAAGCTCAGTATCTCACCTTTCAGCTGGATATAGGGCATTGTGCCGTCTATCTCCCGGATGGAATAGATGCGACTGCGGTCCACATACTTATAAGGAAAGTAATACAGCAAGTCGCGGAACGAGAAGATGTTCAACTCCTTATTCAGCACCGAGGCGCGCTGCGGCCCGACACCCGGCAGGTACTTTATGTCACGCGTAGTCAAATCGAACATGAATCCAGAAAGGCGGCAGCTATTTTCAAATCGAAAGGAGTGGTTATCTTGATGTTTTCCCGGTTGCCCGCCGTGAGGCAGACAGGCACGCCCAATGCTTCGACCACCGAAGCATCGTCCGTGAAGTGCGGGGTGTAAGGTTGCCGGTATGCCTGCTTCAACAGTTCCGCATCAAACACTTGCGGAGTCTGCACCAGTTTGTATTCATCGCGGCCCACCGTCTCGCTTCCCGTCCCGGTCAGATGGCGTACCGTCTCCACCACGTCCGTCACAGGAACAACCGCCCGCTTTTCCGCCGCCAACGCATAGCAACGGGCTATCACCTCGCGGGAGACAAAAGGACGTACGCCATCGTGTACCCCCACCAGCCCCGGTGTCGTGACAAGTTCCAAACCGTTCTTTACCGAATGGAAGCGTGTCTCTCCCCCATCGGCAACCTGATGGGGAATCGAGAAATGATGTTCCCGGCACAACCCGTCCCAATATGCCTGCTGGCTGCATGGAAGCACCAATATGATTCGTATCTCCGGATTACAGGCATAAAAAGCCTCTATCGTACGCATCAGTACAGGCTTCCCGCCTATCGGAAGAAACTGTTTGGGAAGTTCGCTTCCCATACGCAAGCCTTTGCCGCCGGCAACAATGAGAACGTAGTGAGACATTTTTGGAGAATTTTGAATTGAGAATTTTGAATTATGAATGGGGCTGCGCGAAGAAAAGTTTTTTTGAATTTTGAATGGGGAATTTTGAATTTTGAATGGGCTGCGCGGGATATGACGCAGGAAAACTCATAATTCATAATTCATAATTAAAAAAGTTTTCCCCGCGCAGCCCCATTCATAATTCAAAATTCATAATTCTAAATTCTAAATAGTCATTGCTTCTTTCAGTTCCGCAACCTTCTCTTTTCCTTGCAGCAGTTCCACGATGGCAAGCGCAAACTCCATAGCGGCTCCGGGACCTTTTCCGGTAATGATATTGCCGTCCCTCTCCACCATTGCTCCGGTACAGACGGCACCTTCCAGGTATTGTTCAAAGCCCGGGTAGCAGGTGGCTTTCCTGCCTTTCAGCAATCCCAATTTGCCAAGCACCATAGGAGCGGCACAGATGGCGGCAATCGGTTTGCCCTGTTCGGCAAAGCGCACAACCAGCCTGCGCAAGTCGTCACACTCTCCCAACGTTGCCGCACCGGGCATGCCACCCGGAAGCACTACCAGGTCGGCATCGAAGAAATCACAGTTCACGATATTCTTATCGCAAAGCACCGGTATACCATGCGCGCCTGTCACGATTTCGCCGGGAGTCACTGTAATCATCTCCACGTTCAATCCCGCACGTTTCAGTACATCGACCGAAGTAAAAGCTTCCACTTCCTCAAATCCGTCTGCAAAAAACACATAAACTGTACCCATCATAATTTCTCCTCTTATTTTAAATTGAAATAATACGTTATCGTTCCCGTCTGGTTGTTCAAGCCGCTCACGGCATTGAACCGCGCCTTCTTCGCCGCATCCTCGGCAGCTTTCCGCAAGGCAGGGTTCACGGTGTTCGTCTGGCGGTTGATGCTGGTGGCGATGACCTGTCCGGCGGGGTTCACCGTGATGGTGACCACCACTTTCCCCTCATCCTGCACATTGTATGCAGGGCGCGGCAGCCCGCCCTCTCCTATGGAGCGTCCGCCAAGATTGAAAGTTCCATATCCGCCGGTTCCGTCGGCAGCTCCGGCAGAAGAATTTCCCGTAGGGCTTCCCTGCACGCCGGCACCTTCCGTAGTGCCTTTGTCGCCCATCTGTGCTCCCTTGCCGAAAGCTCCCGCCACACGCTTGCGGGCGGCTTCTTCCGCCGCCTTCCGTTCGCGTTCCGCCTTTTCGGCAGCAAGCCTGCGGGCTTCCTCGGCTCTCTCGGCAGCACTCTTTTCGGGTTTCTTCACCTCCGTTTTCTTCTCTTCCGCTTTGGGCTTTATCGCCACGGTCTCTTCCGCTTCCTGTGTCAGTATCTCCTGTTCCGCCTCTTCCGGCACTTCGGGAGCCGCCGCTTCGGGCATCGTCTCCACTTCCACCAAAGAAGGGTCGGCAGCACCCCAGGCATCAGGCACCTCACCCATCATCACAGGCACACCGCCCTCTTCCGACTGTTCGGGCAACGTAAATCCCACCAGTATCAAAAGGGCGACGACGACAACGTGCACCAACAGCGCCCCTGCCAATCCTATGTATTTTCCTCTCTTCTTCTGATTCACCGTTCCGATTTACGATTTTAACATGTTTAAAACTCTGAATGTCTGCAACTCCACCCTGCCCGGCAGCCTGCCGTTCCTACTTGTCCTCGGGCGGACGTGTGGCAAGCACCATCTTGAAGTGATTCTCGTTAGCGATGTTCAGCACCTTCACGATTTCGCGGTAGGGCACAGACTCATCGGCATACAACGCCACATACATCTCAGGCTCTTTCTCCGCACACGATTGCAGGAAAGGCGTCAGCTCGTCCAGCGCCAAAGCCTGCTCCTTGTCGTTGCCGAAAGCGGCGTAATAGTTCAAGTCCTTATCAATGATGACCCTTGTCAGCGGCTTTGCCGATGTCTGCTGCTTTCCCTGCGGAAGCAATACCTTGATGGCGTTGGGCGACACTACCGTAGACGTTATCATAAAGAAAATCAGCAACAGGAAGATGACGTCCGTCATGGATGCCATACTGAAGTTGGGCGATATTTTGGCTCTGCGTTGTAACACGATGGGGATTTTTAATTTTGAATTATGAATTTTGAATTTTGAATTTTGAATGGGGCTGCGCGGGGGAAAGTTCTTTTTGAATTATGAATTATGAATTTTAAATGGGGGCTGCGCGAGTATATCGCAGGGAAATTACTTCCTTAATTGTGAATTTTAAATGTAGCCACGCTATCACACCGCATGGCAATTCAAAATTCAAAATTCATAATTCATAATTCAAAATCCCCCCTTCGCCGGCTCATTCAGCAAATCCATGAAAGCAAGCGTCTTTGCCTCCATCTTATGGACCACGCCGTCCACCAGCGTCACCAGATAGTTGTAGGCGAACATGGCGATGATACCTACAATCAGACCGCCCACCGTGGTAATCATAGCCTCGTATATACCGCCGGAAAGCAGCGTGATGTCGATATTGTTGCCGGCATTCGCCATTTCAAAGAAAGCACGCACCATACCGGTCACCGTGCCTAGGAAGCCTATCATCGGAGCACCGCCGGAAATGGTTGCCATGACGGTAAGCCCCTTTTCCAGTTTTGCCACCTCGATGTTGCCCACATTCTCGATGGCGGCCTGCACATCGTTCACCGGGCGTCCCAACCGGCTGATGCCCTTCTCTATCATACGCGCCGAGGGTGTATTGACACTGCGGCAATAGGCTATCGCCGCCTTTAGCTCGCCGCCCAGGATATAATCCTTTATCTTGTCCATGAACATGGGGTCTTCCTTGCCCGCCTTGCGGATCACGTAGTTGCGTTCGAACAGGATATAGAAGCAGACCACCGAGAGCAGTCCGAGAACCAACATAATCCAACCGCCCTTGAGCGCCATGCTCCACAGGTTCATCCCTTCGGAAGCGGTAACGGGGGTAAGTACCGGATTGGCGCCGGCAACAGAGTCGGCAAGCGCCGGGGCCACTTGGGCTAACAATAACATCAGATTCATATCAGCGGAGACAGTTTTTATATTCCTGAACGGTGCGTTCCAATCCCAGATACAGGGCATCGGCAATCAGCGCATGACCGATGGAAACCTCGTCCAGCCAAGGTATGTTTTTATAGAAATAATTCAGATTCTCCAAACTCAGGTCATGCCCTGCATTCAGCCCCAAGCCCAGGCTGCGCGCCGTCTTGGCAGCTTCCACGAAAGGAGCCACCGCCGCTTCGGGACTTTTGGGATATGCCGTGGCATAGGGTTCGGTATAGAGTTCCACACGGTCGGCGCCCGCCTTGGCGGCATACTCTATCATTTCCGTGTCGGTAGACACGAAGACGGACGTACGGATGCCGGCAGCATTGAACGAGTCCAGCACTTCGGTCAGAAACTCCAGGTTGGATTTCGTATCCCACCCGGCATTGGAAGTCAGCTGCGTAGGGCTGTCCGGCACCAGCGTCACCTGGTGCGGCTTCACCTTCAGCACCAAGTCTATGAATTCGGGCGACGGATAGCCTTCTATGTTGAACTCAGTACGCAGCAACGGGCGCAGGTCGTACACATCGCTCCGGCGGATATGCCGCTCGTCGGGACGCGGATGCACCGTTATGCCGTCGGCTCCGAAATTCTCGCAATCCAGCGCCACCTTCACCACATTGGGCACATTGCCTCCACGGGCATTGCGCAATGTCGCTACCTTATTGATATTTACACTTAATCTTGTCATAATTCAACCTATAGTTTGGGGCAAAAGTACAAATAATAGCGATATGTTGGCAGCATTCTGAGAAAAAAACTATTTTTGCACCTCACAAAAGCAGCATACAATTATGAAATTTGCCATATTCGGAAACACCTACCAGGCGAAGAAATCGTCGCATGCCGAAAACCTTTTCCGCCTGCTGGCACAGCGCAAGGCGCAGCTCTGCATCTGCCGCGAGTTCTACTCCTTCCTGACTTCCGACCTGAACCTCGACATACCCTCCGCCGAGCTGTTCGACGGCAACGACTTCCATGCCGACATGGTCATCAGCATGGGCGGCGACGGCACGTTCCTGAAAGCCGCCAGCCGCGTGGGCAAGAAGAACATCCCCATCCTGGGCATCAACACGGGGCGGCTCGGCTTCCTTGCCGACATTTCGCCCGAGGAGATGGAAGAGACAATCGATGAAATCTACAACCACCGCTACAAGGTGGAGGAGCGCAGCGTGCTGCAACTGAAGCGCGACGACGGGCAGCCGATGGAATATCCCTACGCCCTCAACGAGATAGCCGTACTGAAACGCGACAGCTCGTCCATGATCAGCATCCACACCGCCATCAACGGTGCGCACCTCACCACCTACCAGGCCGACGGACTGGTAGTTGCCACGCCCACAGGCTCTACGGCATACTCGCTGAGCGTAGGCGGCCCGGTCATCGTGCCCCACAGCAAGACCATCGCCATCACCCCCGTTGCCCCCCACAGCCTGAACGTGCGCCCCATCGTCATCTGCGACGACTGGGAGATAACGCTTGATGTGGAAAGCCGCAGCCACAACTTCCTCGTGGCGATAGACGGGCGGAGCGAATCGTGCAAGGAGACCACGCGGCTCACCATCGCCCGCGCCGACTACTCCATCAAAGTGGTGAAACGCTTCAACCACATCTTCTTCGACACCCTGCGCAACAAGATGATGTGGGGGGCGGATGTGCGGTGATTTGAAAAAGCAAGAGAGCTTGAATTAAAACAAAAGCAGCCGGAAGCGCCCGTTCATCACGGGCGCCCCGGCTGCACCTAAAACAAAGTAACCGCCGTTACCTGTCGTCTGTTCCATCCTCTCTCTTACGGACCGCCGACGGCGCTCCGAGTTCCTCACGCTCCACCACTTCGAGAAATCCGCCCTGCTCCAGTTCGAACAAGGCAGGATATACACGCAACTTGTCGGCACCCGCATGGCGGATGATGTCTTCCACGGAAACCGTGCCGGAAGAGGAGGCGATATAATCGATTATCTTTTGAGTGTCGATAACTTTGTAATCCATATCCATGACATCCATACAAATTATTTTATATTAAGAGCCTGTTTAGCTTTTCTTCAAAAAGTTTTTTTCAGCTTCTTTCCGGTCTGTTTTCCTCTTTTTATTCATCGCATAGCCCGCTATGCTCCTCATGAAAAAGAACAACATCCTCGAAAAGAAGGCTGGCACAATATTTTAACAGGCTCCAAGCTGTTCCATACATTTCCTATTCATCCTGGTCCTTTTCGCATCAAACATCCACCCCCACTTGTTGAAATACTTCACAACAGAACAAATGTGATACCGCAGCAGTTTCCAATTCTTATAGGAGCCTTTCTCATATTCATGATAGATTGAAACTCCAGGATAGAACATGGTTTTGGACACCTCCCCTATCCGGCGGCACAAGTCCAAGTCCTCGGCATACATAAAGAAACGCTCATCGAAACCTCCCGTCCGCCTCAGCGTCTCTACCCGCATAAACATGAAACACCCCGACAAAGAAGGTATTTCCATCACCTTGTCATATCCGCTGCGATGCAGTTCGAAGTGCCTGTCGTGCCTCTTCCGATAGGCCTTCAGAGGAACAAATCTCCTTCCGAACAAATCCATGGGTGTAGGCAACAACTTGCACAGATACTGGATGTCACCATTCGGATAGAGCACCTTCGGCATCACCAGGCCGCAATCCCCGTGCTTATCCATAAAATCCACAAGCGGCGTCACCGCATCTCCCGTCCAATAGATGTCGGGATTTATCACCGCGTGATATTGCGCCCCCAGCTCTATCGTCCGGCGGACGGCAATGTTGTGCCCGCTGCCGAAGCCGAGGTTATCACTGTAAATGTAGACAATCCTGTCCGACAATGAAGCGAACTCACGCAAACTGTCGTTCGATGAGTTGTCGATGATGAAAAACACATCAATAGGCGACTGCAAGACACAGTCTATCAATCGTTTCAAATCGCTACGCGAAGTATGAAACGTTACAACGGATGCTGTCAGCATGATTTGTTCTGAATTAAAATTAAAAAAGAATGTTTTATTTCAAACGTAGCAGAAACCTCTGCATTGCGACATACAGAGACAAGAAAAAGAAACAACGTCTTTTTACCATCTGCAGGAACAAACGTTTCCTCAGCGGTAAAAACTTCATATATTTATTAGTATGCCACAAAGGCACAGTCTTCTCAAAAGCACATACAATATCTTTTATCTCTCTCTTTGCAACTCCCGCATCTATCGCCTTAAATACAGCGCCATACAGCACCAGATGGATTCCCCTGTATTCCTTTTCCTGCTGAAACTCTACAGGAATATTTTCATGAATGAACTCGAAAGCGTCTATAAAGCCCCGATAAACACGTTTGTCTTGAGAAGTTGAAAGCGACTGTTCCCTGTACAAATAATTATAAAACGGTGTGGGAACATACGTCACTTTGCGAGATAAGGCAACCAACAGCGGAACCACCGCCGCATCTTCGGAATTATACAAAAAAGGCATTTTTATTTTCTTTACCACATCCGACTTTACGATAAGAGCGCATAATGAATCAAACGCCATAGCCACATATTCGTTCATAGAAGAAATCCCGCCCAGATGAGCGGTACACTTTATATGTCTCTTTTTGCCGCTCTTATAATTCCGATAAAAATCAAAAAAAAGCACATCGTAGTTGTCCGTTTGCAAACTCCGATAGATTTCCTGCAAGAAACGGTCGTCATACCAATCGTCACTATCCATAAAGGCGATATATTTACCTGTTGAAATAGAAATGCCCACTTCCCTCGCCTTTCCCGGGCCACTGTTTTTTTCCGTACAGGCAAGACGCGCATCCAGATTTGTCCGCCGGCAAAAATCCTGTAAAAAAGCATAAGTGGCATCCGTTGAACAATCGTCCACGAATATGACCTCGAAATCAGTGAAAGGCTGCCTTTCCAAAGAAGCCAGCCCGCGCTGCATTACCCCCATACAATTATAACAAGGGATAATAATAGAGAAAAAAGGATTAGAATTCATTTTGTTTTTTTTCTTTAACAGGATGTGACTCCGATAAATACAGATACAGAAAAGAGAGTAACAAGGTTATCGCCATTACAAACTTATTAGTCCCGACAGTACAGCCTTTCAAATCCAACAGAAATATAAAAACCAGTATCAATTTACAGTAATATCCAGTTCTGCCCTCCATCTTCCAAAACGGCAAAAGGCGCAACTGATAGATAGCCAAGGCGGCATATCCCGGAACTCCCATGAACAACAGATGCCTCAACAACCCGGGGTCTACATGCATGTAATACGTCCCGTCCGGATTGGAATACCGCCCCGAACCGAAGACAAACTCCAACGGATTGAAATCCAACTTCCACATCTCCGCCAACTGATTGGTGGAAGCCGTCTCCGCTGTGCCCGATTTGTCCAATGAATAGAAAACCTCAAATGCGTATGGAAGAATGGTATCTGTCAGCAGTGCGTAAAACTCGGGCGCCCAAACAGACAATGCAGCCAGGAGCATGCAAACAACCATTGCCAGAAACAACAATATCTTTACACATACCCCCAATTTACGCCATACCGTGGTGTCTTTATTATAAAACAGATAGCCGACCGCCCCTATCAGGCAAGCCACAAAACCGGAACGCCCCGCAAAGAAAATGCCGACAAAAATCAAGACACCGATACATATATTTCCCAAGGATGCCCGTTTGCTCAGCAGGCACTTGATGTATACAATGACACACACACCATACGCCAACGTCAGGTGATAAGTGGTGGCGGCAGACAATGCCTTGCCCCGGATATTGCTTCCTGCTCCCGTAAGGTCTTCGGGGTTGAAACGGTTGAACGCCTGTATCGCATTGCCCAGAAACTCGCTGTTCAATACAATGAGCTGTATAAAGGTCTGGACCACAAATATAGCGATGAAGCACTTCTCCGTTTCCTCTTGCGTGAACCCTTTGTAACGGATATATGCCAATACCGGAACAGCGGCTGCAAAATGCACTCCCTGCATACCTGTCACCCGAAGAAACGAGTAGTCAAAAGTCAGAAACAACACAGGATACAGAAAAGAGAAAAAAAGCAATACGAACCACCATGCCAATGCGCCCTTCAAAAGCCCCGTAGACAACACAAAAGTTACCTCTTCCGCAAATTCCTTCTTCAAAAACGCCTTGGCATACAGGGGAACCGCAATCAGCAAAGAGACGCTTACGGGACCGATGTAAAAAGCAAACACGTAGCAGAACAAAAGGAGAAACAAGTTGACAGTCTTCACCATTCCGCCTATTTCTTTATCGAGCACAACTTCTTTCCTGCACGGCTCATTGCATTGAAGCCGTATAAAAAATTCCAGGAAGCCAGTTTCAATGCAATGCGCCAATACAGCGACACTGCCGAATAGGACAAGATGAAAGGTCCGGTCTCGGGATACAGCCTGTTCCGCTCCCGTTGCCGTTCGCCGCTGCTGTTCAACAGCAAATTCAGTTTTGCCGTAAGTTTCAGGCAACAAAAGGCATCTTCCAGACAGCACAAAGCGTTATCCCGCAAGAAGCCACCTATCCCCTCCACAGCTTCCATCAGGTTCTGCAACGAAGCCTCCTTCATGCCGTTCGTGTAAGACGCGCCGTTGTCCCGCACGTAATGATAGAAAGGTTGCGGCAGACAGGCTATGTCGACGGCATGATAACAGACCGGAATCATAGCCAACACATCCTCCCACATATTTATCCCATCGGGAAAGCGGATGCCATTCCGCGCGTAAAGGTCTCTACGCACCAGTTTATTCCACGTGCCGCAATGCAGCTTTCCGGACAGCATCTGCCGGACACGTTCTATGTTATCGTCCGGAAACGCCTGTTGCCGGGGTATGGCATGCCTTGCATATTCATCGTAGAAGCCGCAGACCACCAAATCGGCATCCGCCGTTTTTGCAGCACGATACATGGACTCATACATCCCCGGCTCCACCCAGTCATCGCTGTCGCAACAGATCACATACTCGCCCGTTGCCCCGGCAAGCCCCGTGTTGCGAGCCGTTGCCAAACCCCGGTTGCGCTCGTGGCTGATGAGTTTGACGGCACTTCTCCGTGTGGGATAACGCCCGATGACATTTTTTAATATTTCCATACTTTCATCCGGAGTGCAATCGTTCACAAAAACATACTCAATGTCGTCCAATGTCTGTTCGAACAAAGAACGCGCACACCGTTCGATATACTTTTCCACATTGTATACCGGTATTAAGACTGATACTTTAGGCATGGTGAAAACCAATTAAGCAAACAACATATCTTCAAATGCATGGCAAGGCATTCATGCCTTTTCAAAGCATCCCCGCAACGACAAGAACTTCAACACAGAAAGACGGATGCCATTCCTCACATACCAACCGGCACTTTTACGTTTCTTCGGTTCCACGTTCACCGTAGTGGCAAGATTTCCATCCCAATTCTGTTCTATCAGGTGAGGAAGCACCGCACGCAAGCAGACATTCTTCCGGCGGATATATGCCCAGTCATCGGCTGTAATGGAAGGTCTGTCTTCTATCAGCACTCTTGCGGCAGCCCGGTTGATGGCATAAGAATGTGTAAGGAAAGCATCATACACGGTTGCCAGCCTGTAATCGCCGGACAACGGCACAGAGCCCCAATACCAATACCAGCCGGACAGAAGGATTATCAAAGGCTCGTCTGTCCTCATCAGACTCTCTATTTTCATCACCACACTTTCCATATCCTTACAATCGGGCATGCGGATATCGTCCTCCAAAATCAGGACATACGGTTCGCCATCTTCAACAATCTTCCGATAGCATTTCTGGTGACTGAGCGTACACCCCACCTCACCGGGACGCGCCGCTGCCGCATTTCTTTTCCAAAACGCCTCATCGTCAAAAAACAGCCTGCGCTCTTCTTCGCTTATGAAGCGGCCGTCTATGGCTTCTACAAACTCCGGTTGCAGATAGGGCATGCCCTTCAGCTGTTTTTCCATATACTCCCTACGCTCCGTAGAACGTTTTAAATTTATGACAAATGTTTTCATCGTACAGTTACTGTTTTTTTACAATTCAAATCAACACCGACAATAGTTCGTGACACCCTGTCACCACCCTTGGGCAACCAGCCTTTTCAAAGGCTATGCGGACATCTGCCCCGCAGAATCCACATTGCAGACAGTCATCGACCTTCTACGTAGCAACCAAGCAGTGGCCGAACATACCCGAAAGCACCGATACTATCTGCAACAGCAACAAACCGCCGCAGCAGCCCGCGAAAAGGTATCTTGCCCCTGCTTTGCCGTATGCGTGCGTTTCGAAGGCGGAAAACAGAAAACGAACATCTGCAATTGGACAGCAACCATCGCCCTGCCGACACCCGCACACCGGAACAGAAAGCCGCGCTCGCCGCCCTGCTGCGCGAACAGAAACAGATGTTTCCGCAAGCGCTCATAGTGGGGCATCACGACCTGGACCCGATGAAGGAATGTCCTTGCTTTGATGTGGTGGCGGAGTACAGAGAATTGTAGAGACACAAAGACTGAAAATTCATCCGACAAGCAAACAACAGCCTGCCAATCAGTCCAGACACAATCTCTTTATTCTTTTATACGTATTATCATATATCCAAGCTAAAAAAACGTTTTTGGAAATCCACTTGTATATTCTCTCTTTGATCTTATCAACCGGAGACACCCATGAACCGGCAAAATGATGGATGGTATATGTATTCTTGGTCACTTTCACTTTCCCTGTCTCATAAGACTTCGCCGTAAAATAATCAACCGGGAAAAGCGACATCGCATCAAGACCGGAACCCAACGATACGGTTGCCCTTGGCAATATGGTATAATTGCCAGACAATATCCCATACATGACAGCAGGCAAAGGCCGCATATCATAACTTCCGTCTGCCTTCCTGAACGTACGTCCCTCATAATAATCCAGACATTTCTTAATGTAAGGATTGTATGGTTTTGCTCCGAAAATGCCCGCTTCCACCCCTTCTTCGGTTTCCAACCCGAACATATAGTCCGCATCCAGCAACGTATCAAAGCTACGGAGCACTTCCACATCCATGTCCATATAGATTCCACCATAATGAT
The DNA here is from genome assembly GCF_910578895.1 of uncultured Bacteroides sp. Classification (GTDB taxonomy): domain Bacteria; phylum Bacteroidota; class Bacteroidia; order Bacteroidales; family Bacteroidaceae; genus Bacteroides. The sequence continues at coordinate 7,601 of NZ_CAJTSC010000015.1, read as the reverse complement.
AAACGGCATACAAACGGATATAGTCGGCGGCAAAAGCATACTTCCTTGCCTCGAATGCCTGTTGGACCCACAGGGAACGACGGATGTCGAAACGGTTCAAATCCCACAACACAAATTCATAGTCAGGAAGATGCTTCTTCCAGCTATCCATGCAACGTTGCAGTTTCTCGGGGATTGCATCACCGCTCAACCAGCAGTAATGAATAAGTTTAGGTATCATTGTCGGGTATTGCTATTTACTTCTACAAATTTCCGAACATCCAGAAAGAGGCCGGCATGTTGTTTTATCCATTCCCGGCTTTTATTCCACCATTGGATTTTCTGCAGGACATCAATTTCGCTATCGGCAAATCGTTTTCGTATAAAATGCGCCGGCACCCCTCCGTATACGGTATATGGGGGAATACTCTTATTGACAACCGAATTGGCCGCTACAATGGCGCCATCGCCAATCGTAACTCCGTTTACAATTGTCACATTGGCACCAATCCAAACATCATTACCTATAACTACAGGGGTATTTCCCTCATAACATAATCTATCCATAAATTCTCCCTTTGTGTAAAAGCAAGAAGAAGTGCTAACCAAAGTTCTTGTAGGATGGTTACCCAATCCTATAACACAATTAGGACCGATAGAACAGAATTTGCCAATTGTAGTGAAAGTGACAATGGAATTGAAATTCACGTATGAGTAATCACCCAAAGAAGAATCGGCAAAGACGACCCTGTCATTCAGTTCGCAATTCTTGCCAAAAGAAATGTTTCCCCACACCAAAACACCATTGGCAATTCGCAAATGGTCGTTACGAAACATCAAAAGGTATTTCTTGATTGTATTTTTTATGCCAAACATTTCAGAATATGCCAAATTTTATATGCGGGTTTCAAGAATATGAACAACAGCCTCATTTTCCATGTCGGTGCCAAACCGCACTCCAGCTCTCCTTTGAAACAACTATGATACTTCCAATAGGAGAGATGAAAGGATATTCTTGAGCGCAAGGACAAGCCATTCGAACAAAGCAGTTCCTTATAATAGAGCATGGCTGCTTGCGGGCTGTTTTGCATAATCCTCGCGTATGTATCAGTCAGTCCTCCGGCCTGATATTCGCATATATATATTTTAGCGTTCACAAAGCGAGTGAGATATTTATGAGCAATCCGATTCAAGACCAAAGCCTCCGTACAGAATTTTTCTCCGGCATATTCCGGAAAAGGATATTCCCTGAGTACGCTTGTCCGCAAAACTTCCGCATAATCTCCCGTGCCTTTATACTTATTTCGGAATGTCAAGTTGTCAATATCCATCGGTTTGTCAAACACAACACTTCCTATGGGCTTTAAATCGGGGGATACCCTCAGCCCCGTTATACCGCAAAAGCGATTGTCGTCCTCTATCTCGCCCACATACCGTTTTATTATCTCAACAGAGGAAACGGGTAAATAGTCATCACTATCGACAATGAAAAACCACTCTCCCCTTGCAAGCATTACCCCTTTGTTTATAGCCCTATGCTTGCCACCATTGTCCTGGTTATAATAACGGACATCAAAAGGAGAAGGAGCCATCGACTCGAAAAAGGATTTTGTGCCATCGGTACTGCCATCGTCAATCACCAACCATTCAAAATCAAAAGAAGTCTGGACACAAAGGCTGTTATATAACCGCTCCAATGTGTGGACACGATTATAAGCTGGAGTAAAGATTGTTATCATTATGAAATTCTATTAGCTTATGAGCATTTTCGTTTAGAACCGATATATAAAAACAGCCTGGATACACTTTGCCGCATTGCACGACTGATGGTGTACAAAATAGCAAAAAGGATTATACCAAAGACAAATACGGGAATGGTGCGATACAGGACTAAAGAAAGAAAATTGTCGCAAGACGACACAAATAACCTACGCGACAAGCAACTGCAAATAAGGGCTGCAAACATTCCGGATATAAAATACCTGAAATACAATTTCCAATAAAAAGATACGGATATCTTAAATCCATATCTGAACAGGAAATAAGGTTTCCACAAAAATATCATCAGAAACAAACTTAACAGCACTCCGCTTAAAATACCGGGCAACCCCCATATAGAACCGAACCAAACGGAACAAACGATGTTAACGCACGCTTCCACTAATGTAGCCCAAACATCCTGAAATAAGCCATAGGCATCACAAAACGAACCTATAACAGCCCTTATTAAATCTATAAAAAGAATGGTGGTAATCAGCAACAAAGTGGTGTGGTCCAGCAGATATTCCCCGCCAATCCACAAAGATATGAAAGGTCCTACCAACATGTAGTAGCCGTAGCACACCACTGCCACCAAATAGAAACGGAGCGAAAACAGCTCGTTGAAGACGAAAACGGCGCGCTCCTTATTGTCTTCCGCCACCAGATTGCCGATACCGGCATTGATGCTGTTGAAAACAGCGCCCAACAGCATTTGCAGCCCGGTGGCAACCAGCATGTAATTGCCGTAAACAGCCACCAGCGAAAGGGATGCGTATGCGTAGATGATAATGGAGCCGGACTGGGTAAAGGCAAATCCGCCTATCTTGTGAAAGAATATCTGCTTTGTCTTCCTGATAATCTCCGCATGCTTCTTGCGGAGCTGTCCGCCCAAGCGGGGTTGCGGATGCAGCCAAGGATATTCTTTGCGCAATACATACTCTATTGCCAGCGCAGTGGCTATGCCCATCAGGATTTCAAGCAGCAGCCAATAGACATAACCGTTTGCCAGACAGGCAATGGCTGCTATCTGAAGGATTACTTTCAGCACTTTAACTCCCTGTATGCTCAACGTGATTTTGTACTCTTTCTGGTCTGCCGACAGCACTATCTGCCTATAATTGAAGACATATCCCAACAGGGCACTGAACAGAAGAGCCACAAAGGATGCGTAGGTGTACCACAAAGGAACTTCCGCCTTCTCGAAAATCAGCGGGAAAAAGCACATCAGCACGCATGCCGCCACAACGACCACAACCGCCACCCTGCGGTAGAGCCAGCCTTGCACGGAAACAATCTCGTTGATGACACGGGTGTCTTTATTGAAAAGCGGCTTATAAAGCGCATACGAGACGGCACCGCCAATGCCCAGTTCCGCCAGGTTGAGGAAACCCAACAGGTTTTGCGCGGTAGTGTTCAGCCCCAGCACTTCCGCCCCCAGATAATCCAGAAAGATTTTGCGGGAGAAGAACTGAAGAACCAAATTAATGAAATAGAAGACAAGGGCTACTTGAGCATTCTTGATGCTCTTGGCAGTCCGGGAAGTTTCGGCCATGTGGATGGGATATGTTTGTTGCCGGTTACATAATGTACGGTTTCAGGCACGGGGAGTACATAGATTTCACGGAAAGCACAATGGGAAACGTGCCATTCCGCGAAATCCGTGCCTGAGGAGAAGCAAGCGGAAGCGCCTGCGGGCGGCTTCAGCCGTTATTTTTTCTTGTTGTCTTTTGTATCGTCTGTGCCGCTCATGTTGTTTGCGCCGTCTTCGCCTTTCGAGGTGTTTTCACCTCCCGGTGTTACCGACAGAGGGGCGGTGCAACTTGCCAGAATGTCCATCAGCCTGCTGAGCCCTTCGGTAGGACGCTGCTGGCGCGCGCTGACATGCACCTGGTATTTGGCAGTCTGGTTAGTGGAGCGGGTGTTCTCGCGCGAGGAGCTTACCTTGCCCTGCACATCAACGCTGACACGGGAAAAAAGCCCCTTATAACCCGCTTTTGTTGCCACCTCGGCATTGGTGTTCTCCTTGGAAGCGGCGGTGGAGATGACTTCCATCTGGAAATCAACGTCCACACTCTCTATCAGCAACGAGGGGATGGGAACCAACCCCAGGAAAGGAGCCTGCACCTCGATGGTGGAAGTGGTGATGCCGTCGGGCGTCTCGACCGGACGCTCCAGGTTGAACTTGACAAGGCGGGCACGCTTCAAATCACCTTCCTCGAAGCCGATCCGCAACATGTAGTCCAACGCGCTTTCCGCCAATTTCTGCTGAGACTCGCAAGCTGCCTGCAACGGAACCCCGATCAACTCCCGCATGGGAAGTCCTTTAAAATCATCTGCTGCCATATTCTGTTTCTTTTAAAAGGTTAACGGAGTGTGGTAGGCGGCACGTCTACCGGCTCCAATGTCTTATTGTACTCGTCTATTATGCGCGATACTCCCTCGGGAGGCTCGGTCGACTTGAATTTTATACGGACGTCCACCGTATTGCCGTCGCGCGTGCTGGGAGTGAAGTTCATCTCAAAAGCCGTACGGTCCACTTCGATGTTCTTGCCGGTTTCGGAGGCCGTGGTGCTTTTTATGGAGACTCCCTCGATTTTCGCCTTGAAGCAGACTTCCATTTCGGAAATGCTCAGGGAACTTTGGTTGATGAGCGTAACCAAAGGGATTTCCATCTTTTTGTCGCGCCCCACCCGCAGCTCTTTGACTTCGGGTCTGCCCATATCATCGAAATATTTGTTCAGCATGGTGATGTGATACCGCTCCAACATTTCGTGAGCCGTATTGACGGCATACTGCATGCCGCGCACTATGTCTGCAAAGGTCTGGTAGCTTGCTTTTTTATTCCAAAATGCCATTATGTCCTATTTCCTTTAAAACTGTTACAATAACAACACATCAACTGCAAATTCTGCATATCGTTCTCCAAAGCGGTTTTCAGGGGAATGGCATGGCCGTTTACACACAGCTGTTCATTCTCGTTTATGAAATAATCGTAAATGCCCGTACTCCCGTCTTGCTTAAAGACAAGCTGAAGCTTGCCGTGGATACAGACGTATGCCATACCGAATTTGTATACGATGGAATCATACAGTTCGCCATGCCTGTGCACATAGTTTACCAGTAAATTACTTCTTGGAATGACGTGGTCCACAGAACCGGTAATCAAAGGGGTGAAACGCCGGCAGCTGCAACAACGGAATGCCCGTTCCTCACCTCTGCCGAAATCAAAAGTACCATGTTCGACCGTGCGTATCAGATATCGTGAAAGGTCGTCTATATTGGTACGAAAAAACAAACTGGTGCTACTGAAATAAACACCGCCCCAAGTGCCTACAAGCAGAATCATAGTATATTGTTTTGTTATTGACCGAACGTTTGCTTCCGGCGTTAACCGTCATGTAACAAATAAAAGGATTTCTGACGAGAAAAACAACTTTTTTGCCTTTTATTTTAATAATAAGCCAATTATGGATGCCATTAAAAAATCTATATGATGAATTTATCGGAAATATGATTGACAACATTTGCACATGAGAGCATAACCTGTCAAATAATCCTTATCTTCATTTTTTATCCGATTTTGTCCGACCGATACGATTCATTCATTTAAGATGCAAGGGTCATCGTTCCTTTAGGAGTCGTTAAAGAAGTTATCACCTTGCCCCACTTTTTCATTCCGAACAAAGTGAAGTGGTAACCTCCGAATGAAGGATACACGCCCGGACCGAAGCGCACATCCGGACAAAACATTCTTTTTCAGAATTTCTTCCCGAACACTATATTCATGAACGTCATGAAAAGTATCTTGCAATCGAAACCCCACGAGCGGTGCTCCAGGTAGAACAGGTCGTAGCGCAAGCGGCGGAGCATCTTGTCGAGCGTATCGGTATAGCCGTTGTAGAGGGTGGCGTAGGAGGTGACGCCCGGACGGATCTGGTACAGGTAGCGGTAGCGGGGGTCGGCTTCCATAATCCGGTCGATGAAGAACTTGCGTTCGGGGCGGGGACCGATAAACGCCATGTCGCCGCAGAAGACGTTCCACAACTGCGGAAGCTCGTCCAGGTGGTGGGCGCGGAGAAACCTGCCGACTTTCGTCATGCGGGAGTCTTTGCTGCCGGCATAGAGGGCGGGACCGTGCTTCTCGGCATCCAGCTTCATGCTGCGGAACTTATAGATGTTGAAAGGGCGGCCGAACCTGCCGATGCGCTCCTGCTTGAATATGGCGGGACCACCGTCTTCGCGCCGCACGGCAATGTAGCATATCAAAAACAAAGGGGAAAAAACAATAAGCGCACAAAATGCCAGCAGGCAGTCGGTTATGCGCTTTACATTACGCTCGAAAGCGTTCATTCCATCGGAAATGAAATGGTCGTCTTTTGCAATTGGTTCCATAAAATTATAATAGTCTTAGTTTAGATCAGCGGATAGTCCGTGGGAGGGGCGGATGAAGTTATTCCACCACTTCGTAGGGGTAAGGGTTCTCCTCGATGTTCCGGAGTTCTTCGATGGCTTCAGCCTGCTCCGGCGAAAGATTGTCATGGTCCCAGCGCGCTATTATCGCACGGGCGGCATGCAACAGCGCATCTTCGTAGACCTCGCCGTAGCAGCAAATAAGCAGGCGGACCTTCAGAAGCGAATCCGGAAGCCTGCCAAGAACGTTCCAGCAACGGTCGAGAATATGTTGGATATATTGCTGCTTACGGCCATTGTCATAGAAAGTGGCATTCAGAGCCACAAGGACAGAGAGGCAAAGTCCGGCTTCTTCTTCCGGCGTATTGCCTTCCGGGTTATTGTACAGGTTAAGAGCCTGTTCGTAAACCTCGCGGTTCAGCCGGGCAAAGCAATCACAGTAAATGGGACTGCCGTCCATACCCAAGTTCAGAAGCTTGCGTGCAAGAGCATACAAGGATGAAACGTGATCGTTCATTTTTGTCTAAAATGATAGTGAAATATAGAAATTATATGAGTTACAGATAATTCAGTTCTTGTCTATCGGTTCCACCAGCGAGGAGTGGACAAATGTGGTGGCAACCGCCATGACGCCCTCTATGTTCACCACCACACGGCGGTCATGGCGCAGGCGGACAAATTCGCCGATAGCTCCTTCGAATACTCCGCCGGTGATGCGTACCTTAGTGCCTTTCACCAATCTCAACTCTTCCGGTTCCACGTAGATGACAGCCTCATCGTAGGTACCTGCCACCAATATGAAACTACGCATCTGTACATCCGGAATAATCACCGGCTGGCGGGTTTCACGATTCATGATGTAGCGGATGGGGATGTTCAGTACCGGATTGTTTTTGATTTCATCGATGCGCGCACGGGTGGAACGGACAAATACCAGGTTGTGTATGGCAGGCACGAGTTTGCGGACACGGCGTTCATTCCTCACGGCATATTCGTAGTGCATGGGGATGAAGTTCTCTATATTTTCCCGGTCGAGATACGCTTTCAGGGTCAATTCGCGGCTATACGTCACACGCACGGCATACCAATGCAATTGGTTGTCTTTATCCGATTGACAACCGGAAACATACCGTAGTTCAGTTTTGGTATTGTCTGATGAACTGGGCATTACAAAGTAATGATTGTAAGAATTCGAAAGAAAAAAACCTTGCAAAAAGGACATTCTTTGGGGACACCGGGGTAAGGAAACACCTTCCGGTCAATTCATGCAATGCAATTATAGTCAATAGTTTAGTCTGCATCCATATTATCCCAAAGCTCCCCACTATCACAGAAAGAGAACGTTGAAACAGTTATGTGATCAATAAGCTGTAAACGAATGGTTTAAAAACGGATATGTTTTTTAAACGTTCGTTTAATAAACACCTTTCCGGTGCAGACTATATTAAATA
>NZ_CAJTSC010000014.1 GCF_910578895.1 uncultured Bacteroides sp. | reverse complement strand
ATGAAGAGCCTGTTTAGAGTCTGTTTAAATTTTGTTCAGCATTATTTTGAGCGTTCTTTTCGAGGATGTTTTTCAGTTTTTATGAGGAGCATAGCAGGCTATGTGACGAATAGAAAGAGGGGAACAGACCGGAAAGAGGCTTGGGAAGAAGTTGAAGAAAAACTTTTTGAAGAAAATTCAAACAGGCTCTTAATCTTTCTTCAAAAGGAATGCCCGAAGGGCGGCAACTCCTTCCAATTCCCATTCCTCCGACTCCCCCCCTAAATGAAAGAGCCGCGAAAAACTCCCGCATAGTTTTTCTTTAATGGAAGAAAATTCGTATTTTTGCCTGCAACTGCCCGACCGGCAGCTATTCATGAACAGACAATTCCCGAGCAAACTAAATATGAGCGAAGACTTTGAAGGACCGAAAGACGATTTGGACAAAGAACTCCCGGCAGGGAGCGAAGGGCATTCGGACTATAAACCTGCGGACACCAACGATGTAAGCATCAAGCACCAGCTGAGCGGCATGTATCAGAACTGGTTCCTGGATTATGCCTCGTATGTAATCCTGGAACGTGCCGTGCCCCACATCATGGACGGATTGAAGCCCGTGCAACGGCGTATACTGCACTCCATGCGCCGCATGGAAGACGGACGCTACAACAAAGTGGCAAACATCGTGGGGCATACCATGCAGTTCCACCCTCACGGCGATGCCAGCATCGGCGACGCACTGGTGCAGCTCGGGCAGAAGGATATGCTTATCGACTGCCAGGGAAACTGGGGCAACATTCTTACGGGAGACAGCGCAGCCGCCCCCCGTTATATCGAAGCACGTCTCTCCAAATTTGCGCTCGATGTGGTGTTCAATCCTAAAACGACAGAGTGGAAACTGTCGTACGATGGACGAAACAAGGAGCCGGTGACGCTTCCCGTCAAATTCCCCCTGCTGCTGGCGCAAGGAGTGGAAGGCATCGCCGTGGGTCTCTCTTCCAAAATACTGCCGCACAACTTCAACGAACTTTGCGACGCATCCGTAAAATACCTGCACAACGAAGAGTTCAAGCTCTATCCCGACTTCCAGACGGGCGGCAACATCGACGTGTCGAAATACAACGACGGTGAGCGCGGCGGCGCCGTACGGGTACGCGCCAAAATCGAGAAGGTGGACAACAAGACACTTGTCGTCAGGGAGATACCCTACGGAAAGACGGTGGCAAGCGTATGCGACTCCATCGTCAAAGCCAGCGAAAAGGGGAAAATCAAGATAAAGAAGGTAGAGGACCTTACTTCCGGAAACGTAGAGATACTGGTGCACCTCGCTCCCGGCGTATCATCGGACAAGACGATTGACGCGCTGTATGCCTTTACGGACTGCGAGGTGAGCATATCGCCCAACTGTTGTGTCATCGACGAGCAGAAACCGCACTTCCTTGCCGTAAGCGATGTCCTGAAAAAGTCGGTGGACAACACGCTGGCATTGTTGCGCCGGGAGCTGGAGATACGCAAGAACGAGATACTGGAAAGCCTGCACTTCTCCTCGCTGGAGAAAATATTCATCGAAGAGCGCATCTACAAGGACAAGGAGTTTGAACAGGCAAAGAACATGGACGCCGCCTGCGAGCACATTGACGAACGCCTGACGCCCTATTATCCCACATTTATCCGCGAGGTGACCAAAGAGGACATCCTCAGGCTGATGGAAATAAAGATGGCGCGTATCCTCAAGTTCAACTCCGACAAGGCGGAAGAGCTGATTGCCCGCATGAAAGCGGATATCGAGGAGATAGACCGACACCTGGCAAACATCGTGGAGTATACGGTGGAGTGGTTCCGCATGCTGAAAGAGAAATACGGCAAGGGCTTCCCGCGCCGCACGGAACTGCGCAACTTCGACACCATCGACTCCACCAAAGTGGTGGAAGCCAACGAGAAGCTATACATCAACCGCGAAGAGGGCTTCATCGGCACGAGCCTGAAGAAGGACGAGTTCATAGCCAGCTGCTCGGACCTTGACGATGTCATCATCTTCTTCCGCGACGGACGCTACATCATCACCCCGGTGACGGACAAGAAGTTCGTAGGCAAGAACATACTCTATGCCAACGTGTTCAAGAAGAACGACAAGCGTACCATCTACAACATCGTCTACCGCGACGGAAAGGAAGGCACGCATTACATCAAGCGTTTTGCCGTGACTTCCGTGGTGCGCGACCGTGAATACGACGTCACACAGGGCACGCCCGACTCACGCATCGTATATTTCACGGCCAATCCCAACGGCGAGGCGGAAATCATCAAAGTGACGCTCAAACCCAACCCGCGCATACGGCGCATCATCTTCGAAGAGGATTTCAGCCAAATAAACATCAAAGGACGCCAGGCGATGGGCAACATACTGACCCGCAACCCGGTTCACAAGATAGCCCTGAAACAGCGCGGCGGCTCAACGCTGGGCGGGCGGAAGGTGTGGTTCGACCAGGATGTGCTGCGGCTCAACTATGACGGTCGCGGAGAGTATCTGGGCGAGTTCCAGAGCGACGAGCAGATATTGGTGGTATTGAACAACGGCGAGTTCTACACCAGCAATTTCGATGTGAACAACCACTACGAAGCCAACATACGGGTGATGGAGAAGTACGACCCGAACAAGGTATGGACCGCCGTCCTGTATGATGCCGACCAGCAAGGCTACCCGTATATCAAGCGTTTCTGCTTCGAAACGAGTAGCCGCAAGCAGAACTACCTGGGCGAGAACAAGGACAACCGCCTCATACTGTTGACGGACGAATATTATCCCCGTCTGGAAGTCATATTCGGCGGGCACGACAAATTCCGCGAACCGCTGGTGGTGGATGCGGACGAGTTCATCGGCGTGAAAGGCTTCAAAGCCAAAGGCAAGCGGCTGACCACCTATGCGCTGGACACCATCAACGAACTGGAGCCTACCCGCCGGCGGGAAGCCGCGCAAGCCGCCGAGAGCAATGTGGCGGAAGAGGCAGAGATACTGGACCCCGACCACGGGAAGAGCGAAAGCGACATATTGGACGAACTGACAGGGCAGATGAAACTGTTCGCCGGAAATGACGGCAGCAACGGAAACAATGACGACGACAATGGCAGCAATGGAGAAAAGAGGGTATGACGCGCCGCTGTCCGTGGCGGTGGCATGCTGCATGGCGGTGCTGCTGCTGTTGTGCGGCGGCACGCTGAAGGCACAGCTTCCTGCCGAAGCGGAGGGGTTGGAACGGAGCCGCCTCGTGACCCGAGCCACCATGTACGGCGTAGGCGTTACGAATGTATTCGACACTTACCTGTCGCCGCAGGAATATACCGGAATAGACTTCCGCGTCTCGCGCGAGAGCATGCGCATGACCAAATGGATGGACGGCAGGCTGTCCCTGCAGAGTTTCTTCCAGGCGGATTTGGGCTATACCCGCAACAGGGCGGACAACAACCATACCTTCTCCGCACTGGCAAACTGGAACTACGGGCTGCACTACCACTTCCCCGTCACGGGCAACTTCAAGCTGCTTGCCGGCGGACTTGCCGACCTGAACGGCGGCTTTGCCTACAACCTGCGCAACACCAACAACCCGGCATCGGCACGCGCCTACATCAACCTGGACGCATCGGGCATGGCGATTTGGAATCTGCGCATCGGGCGCCGCCCGCTCACCTTGCGCTACCAGGTCAACCTGCCGCTGATGGGCGTGATGTTCTCGCCCCACTACGGGCAGTCGTACTACGAAATCTTCTCCTTGGGAAACAGCAGCGGCGTGGTGAAGTTTACCTCGTTGCACAACCAGCCCTCGCTGCGGCAGATGCTCACGGCAGACTTCATGCTGTGTCGCCGCGCCCGGATGCGCCTTGCCTACGTATGGGACGCGCAACAATCGAGCGTCAACGATATAAAGACACACACCTACTCGCACGTGTTCATGGTGGGCTTCGTCAAGGAATTGTATCTGATAAAGAGAAAAAGCGACGGGAAAATGATAAGGTGACAAACAACGAATGACAAGGTGACAAACAGCGAACGGTAAGGTGACAAATGGTGAATGGTAAGATGACAAATGGCAAACGGTAAGATGGCAAGATTTCTACAACATACAACAAGCTTTCTTTGGAAGACAACGGTGCTGATTGCCGTGCTTCCTCTGCTGGCAGGCTGCATCCGCGAAGAAGACACCGTCAATTCCCCGCAGGGAAACTTCGAAGCGCTGTGGAGGATTATCGACGAGCAGTACTGCTTCCTGGAGTACAAACAGATAGACTGGGATGCCGTCCGCACCAAGTACGGCAAGCTAATCACCGGCTCTATGAGCAGCGAAGGGCTGTTCGAGGTGTTGGGAGACATGCTGAACGAACTGCAGGACGGGCACGTGAACCTGGCTTCCGCCCACAACGTGTCCTACTACGACGCGTGGTATCAGGACTATCCGCGCAACTTCCGCGAAGACATCGTGGAAGATTTCTACCTGGGCAAAGCCAGCACCGACTACCGCACCGCCGCAGGCATCAAATACAAGATATTCGAAGACAACATCGGATACATGCGCTACGAGAGTTTCGCTTCGGGCATAGGCGACGGAAATCTGGACGAGATACTCTCCTACCTTGCCCCTTGCAACGGACTTATCATCGACGTGCGCAGCAACGGCGGCGGCAACGTGACCAACTCCGAACGCATCGCCGCACGCTTCACCAACGAAAAGGTGCTGACGGGATACATCTGCCACAAGACCGGCAAGGGGCATAACGACTTCTCCCAACCCTACCCCATCGAACTGGAACCCAGCAACAGCATACGCTGGCAAAAGAAGGTGGTGGTCCTGACGAACCGCCGTTCGTACAGCGCCACCAACGACTTCGTCAACCAGATGAGTTGCCTGCCCAACGTCACCATCATGGGCGACAAAACCGGCGGCGGCTCCGGCATGCCTTTCACGTCCGAACTGCCCAACGGGTGGACGGTGCGTTTCTCTGCCAGCCCGCACCTCAGCGCCGGCATGGAGCAGATAGAATGGGGAATAGACCCCGACATCAAAGTCGATATGGACAAGGCGGATGAAGCGAAACATGTGGACACCATCATCGAAAAAGCCCGGGCTTTCCTGAAAGGCGAGTGGGCGCCGGAGTGAAATGAGCAACTTTCTTCACGCTTTTGCTTGCAGAACCGGGAAAACTTCCTATCTTTGCATCGCTTAACGGGAAATCACCATGCGGGTGTGGCGTAATTGGCAGCCGCGCCAGACTTAGGATCTGGTGCCGCGAGGCGTGTAGGTTCGAGTCCTATCACCCGCACAGATTACTTTATAAAAGGCAAACAACTGAAGAATCACCCTTGTTACAAGTTTGTAGCAAAGGTGATTTTTTTATGGAGCTATGGGAAATAGATACTATTATCCACTGCGACAGCATAAGAAATAGTATATTTGTACCGTCATCCTGTTTAACACGGTCATTTTACACAATATGCGTAATCCAATACATCATATTATCATAGGAATCCTCTTCTTCTCAATTCAGTCCGTATCCGCAAAAAAGTATGAATACAAGTCTTTAGGGGTGAATGACGGATTATCCCAAGTAACCATAAGCACTATCTGCCAAGACGAAAAATCGCGTATGTGGATTGCGACCTTGGACGGACTGAACTGTTATGACGGCAACCGAATTAAGGTCTTCAATCATTTCCACAATGATTCAATCAGTTTTGGCAATCTTTATGTAACCCAGATGGTTGAAAGTGAAAGTTTTCTCTATCTGCTGACTTCTACAGGAGTCTTTGCCTTCAATCTTAGCACAGAGCAATATCACCTGCTACCGATCACCTCCCCCACTGCATTGGCAAAGGGAAAACATGGGATATGGATTGCGGAAGGGGACCATATTTATCAATATCAACAAAAGACGAATCAATTAAAAAGAGTCCATTCCAACCTGGAGTTACCTTTGACTAATTTCGATATGCTTGAAGATTCCAACGGGAACTTATATCTTGCCCGAGAAGGCGGAGGAGTGATTTGTATAGACAACCAAGGCACCGTCCTCCAAGTACTACAGGATGTGATGGTGATGAAATTCCTTTTAGGCTATGACCAGAATATCTGGATTGGCACCCAAGAAGACGGCATATTCTGTCTTTCCCCACAAGGGCAGGTTATCCACCAATATCATCCGAGAAATGATATGGCAAGAGCCTTATGCCAGGATTTTGAGGGAAATATTTGGGTAGGCTACAGAAGCGGTTTGGCAAAAATAGAAGTAAGCACCGGAAACATGCTGCTTTTCCAGGAAGAGGCCGACCACATCGGTACCATGATCAAATCATCTGTCACATCCCTATATACAGACAGCCAAGGAATTGTATGGGTCGGGACATATTGGGGAGGAGTAAGCTATTTCCTGCCGGAGCATCAACATTTCGACTTTTATCGTGCTGCCCGCAACGAACTTTCCTTTTCCGTAGTAGGCAACATGACTGAAGATTCCCAAGGGAATATATGGATATGTACAGAGGGCGGCGGCTTAAATCTGTATCATCCTGATAGGAAAAAAATAAAACATTTCAACTTCCAGACCGGAACCCGTTTCAGTTCGGACTATCTGAAAGATATTGTCTATGACAAATATCGCGATTGTTTATGGATTGCAGCGGATTTCTCGAACAAGATTAACCGTTTTTATCCTGCCAGCCAGGATTTGTCTGTCATACCTTTGCCAATAGAGGCCGGAGTTGCGACATTCTCATTAGCCGATACCTCAGAAAAATTGTATATCGGTACCACCGATGCGGTCGTTTGTTTAGACAAAGCTACCTTAAAGAGCGATATCCTGTTCAAAGAGAAAAACCTGTTTACCCATAACTATAATATGTTATTGTTCGATTCGAAAGGCAGATTGTGGTTCGCCACCGATAACGGTTGTGCAAGCTATTCAATAGTGTCGAAAAAAATCAAAGTCTACAAGATACATTTTAAATATTCCGTCCATTCCGCAAAGGAACTGGTAAATGTCCTGTTCGAAGATAGAGATGGAAATATTTGGTTGGGCACCCATGGGAACGGTTTATTTTTGTTGAATGAAAAAGCATCCGCTTTTTTGCTGCATACCAATCCGGAAATGTTTTCAGGCGGAAACATCCGGGCGATAAGCAGTACCCCTTCCGGAAATTTGCTGATAGGAACCGGACACGGATTATCTGTTTTATCGAAAACAGACGGAAATATTATGAACTTCAGTTCCAAGGCAGGTTTTCCACTACCACTTATCAACCATAAAGCAATTCTTATCGCTTCCGATGGAAATATCTATATGGGTGGAAATACGGGTATGGCAATCATGCAAGAAGATTATCTGCAATATCCCCGAAGAATATACAATGTGCTGTTGACGGATTTATACGTGGACAACAAAGAAGTCACCAATGGTACCCCGACCGATATCTTGAAAAATTCCTTCACATATACGGATAAAATCAAGTTGAATCATTCGCAGAATGTCTTTTCAATCGTTTTCTCTACTGACAACTATCTTCATACAGGCGGTGGAGAGATACTCTACCGCCTGAAAGGATACGATGAAGAATGGCATGCAAGCCATATCGGCAATACCGCCACGTACACCAATATCCCCCCCGGCAACTATACGTTTGAAATCTGCATGAAAGAATATCCGGAAGTGACACGCGCATTGCAGGTGATCATTGTCCCGCCGTTCTATGCCACCTGGTGGGCCTATACCTTATATATATGTATTGTCTTGGCTATCCTGTTCATCGTGATACGCGAGTACAAGATACGCCTGTACTTGAAGACTTCATTAAGTTTCGAACTGCGCGAGAAGCAGCATCTCGAGGAGATGAACCAGTCGAAGTTGCGCTTCTTTACCAACATATCCCATGAAATCAGGACGCCTATCACTCTGATAATCGGGCAAGTGGAATTGCTTCTCAGTTCAGGGAAATTATCATCATATACCTATTCAAAGCTACTCAACATACATAAGAACGCCGCCAACCTGAAACTACTGCTTACGGAATTGCTTGATTTCAGGAAACAGGAACAGGGAAAACTCCAGCTGAAAGTCTTTGAGTTCGACCTGTATGCCCTGTTGAAAGAGCAGCACATCCTATTCAAAGAACTATCCGTGAATCGGAATATCACCTTTTCGTTGGATTCCGATTGTACCCGGTGTCTGATATGGGGCGACCGCTTTCAATTGCAAAAAGTAATCAACAACCTACTATCGAACGCATTCAAACATACGGAAGATGGCGGAAAAATCACCCTCAATTTAACAGATGAAACCGACAGTTGCTCATTCTCCGTATCCGACAACGGAAGTGGCATATCCGAAGAAAACTGCGAAAAAATCTTCGAACGTTTCTATCAGATCGAGAACATCGGCAAGGAGGGCACCGGGATAGGCCTGGCTCTCAGCCAGGGAATCATAAAAGCTCATCAAGGAGAAATCACCGTAAAGAGCCAGCTCAACCAAGGAGCAGTCTTTAAAGTCACCTTAAAGAAAAGCAATTCACATTTCCCCGTCTCCACCCTTTGTACCGAACCGGAACAGCCCAAGGAATACATCTATCACCCGGAAGAGAAAGATGCAATCGTCAGCGAGTTGCAATCTTCCGGCAGTAGTAACAAAGCGGCAGACGGCAAGTTGCTGATAGTGGACGACAATGAGGAAATCAGAAATATCTTGCAGGAAGTGTTTTCTCCTCTATATACGGTATACACAGCGGAAGATGGAGAAGAAGCGTACGAGAAAGTTCGGACTTTGCAACCGGATTTGGTGGTATCCGACATCATGATGCCCAAAATGCCGGGTACCGAACTGTGCATGAAAATCAAGAACAATATCGAGACCTGCCACATCCCGGTCATATTGCTGACGGCATTAGGCACTCCCGAACATGAGATGGACGGGCTGCGGATTGGTGCTGACAGCTACATCGTAAAACCCTTCAACGTACGGCGCTTAGTGATGCAATGTAATAACCTCATCAATACCCGCCAGATATTGCAACAGAAATATGCCCGACAACCGGAAGTGAAAGCCGAAAAGATAGCGACTAGCGCCCTCGACAAACAGTTTATCGAGCGTGCGGTTCAAATAACCGAGACCAACTTGGACAATCCGGATTTCAGCGTGGAAATGTTTGCACGTGAAATGGGATGCGGACGCACGGTCCTGTTCCAAAAGATAAAGGGCATCACCGGAAATACGCCCAACAATTTTATCATGAACCAGCGTTTGAAAAAAGCCGCCCGCCTGTTATTGGACGCTCCCGAAATGAATATTACAGACATTGCCTATAATCTGAACTTCGGTAACCCGCAATATTTCAATAAATGTTTTAAAGAGTTATTCGGTACATCCCCGTCACAATACAGAAAAAATTCGGCAGAACAACAGTCCTAATTCCAAGAGAGCAAACGTCCGGCACATTCACAAACAAACATAACACTGATATTCAAGCATATACCATTCAGCACCCATATCATCATCTGTACTTTTAGACATAATAAAACGTACATATAGATAGGTTATTTGAGTATTTAATCCTATAAATTTGCGACATCGATTAACTATTCAAATTCTTATATGTTATGAAAAACTTATCAGACAAGACAAAAGAGCGATGGCTCTATCCGCTTCTTTTGTTTCTTTTATGTAGTGTCGGATTCACTACTCAACTGAATGCCCAAAACGGATTTACAGTAAAGGGAACTGTAGTGGACGAAACCAACTTTCCCCTACCCGGAGCCACTGTAATGGAAAAAGGCGGTTCTAACGGCGTTGTCACCGACTTGGACGGCAACTTCTCTCTGACAGTATCCAAAAAAGGAGCTACCCTGACAATCTCATTCATCGGATTCACCACCAAAGAGGTGGCGGCAAAAAGCAGTCCACTGAAAGTCACTCTCTCGGAGAACTCAAAGCTACTGGACGAAGTAGTAGTAGTGGGTTACGGAACGATGAAAAAACGTGATGTAACGGGTGCCATCACTTCCATTTCGAGTGAAGCCATCGAAAAGAAAATGGCAACCAATGTCTTTGAAGTTTTGCAAGGAACCACTGCCGGTGTACAGGTCATATCCGGTTCGGGACAGCCCGGCGAGTCCTCCTCCATCAAGATTCGCGGAACTTCCACCTTCTCTGCCGAAGGTGTCACTCCCCTTTACATTGTAGACGGAGTACCCTTGGAAAACATCGATGCCATCAACACGAACGACATCGTATCCATGGAGGTTCTTAAAGATGCCGCATCGGCTGCTATTTATGGTTCTCGTTCTGCTAATGGGGTTATCATCATTACGACCAAAAGTGGTCAGGAAGGCAAACCTCGCATTGATCTGAAATACAACCATTCCTGGGGTACTTTATCCCACAAAATTGCGCAAGCAAACCGTTCCGAACGCTTGTTGTACGATCAATATCGTAAAGAGTATTTTGAAACATATGATATAGCAGGAGCTAATCCGAATGAAAGCATCGAAATCCTAGACGACCCACTGAACTGCTTCTTTAATACCGACAACGATTATCTGGATATGATTGCAAACACTGCGCAGAAGGATCAGGTGGACATCAGCGTAGGGGGTGGTACTAAAACCCTGAAATACTTTATCAATACAGGCTACTACAATGAAAAAGGTATCATCAACAACACCGGTTTTCAAAGATTGAGCACCCGTATCAACGCAGACTATACGGCGACCAAATGGTTAACCATGGGTAGCCGGATATCGTTGACTTATTCTCAAAAGAAAGGTTTGGACGAAGGACAGTTACTAAATTCTGTATTGACCCGCCGTCCGTATTTCAACACCTACTATCCCGACGGTTCTTTAGTAGGAGTATTCAACGGACAAAAGAACCCTATTGCACAGATTAACTATACAACAGACTTTACAGATTCGTATAGAGCAAATTTCTTTCAATATTTTGAAGTAAAATTAAATAAGTATCTGAAGTTCAGAGCCAACATCAATGCCAATTTCTATCTGGACAAACGCAAAAAGATGGAGCCGAGTATTATCACTGACGAATGGCAGAGAAAAAACAAAGGATATGCTTATAATTACCTGAACTGGAACTGGATGAACGAGGATTTCATCACCTATTCCCGGAAAATAAAAGGTCATAATATCAATATCATGGCAGGTTTCAGTGCACAGCAATGGCGTTCTGAAAATGAAACTTTCGTAGGAATAAATTCGTCTACAGACTTTATATATACCATGAACGCATTTGCCGCAAATTTGGATTTATCTGCTACTGGTTCCACATTAACCAATCATGCCATCGCTTCCATCTTTGCACGTGCTACTTACGATTATAAAGGTAAGTATCTATTTACAGCCAACATACGTCGCGACGGCTCTTCCCGTTTTGCTAAAGAAAACAAATGGGGAAATTTCCCCTCCGTATCAGCAGGATGGCGTTTCTCGGACGAGAAGTTTATGAAGTTCGCCAAGAACATCCTGAATGATGGTAAGATTCGTGCAAGTTACGGTATAACAGGTAACGAAGCCATTGGAAATTACGACTATATTTATTCTTATTCTCCCCATTCTATTTATGATGGAGTGGGTGGCGTTACCCCTACCCGTATCGGTAAAGGCAATTTGAAGTGGGAAGAAACCAAGCAGTTCAATCTCGGTTTGGACTTGAACTTATGGAATAGCCGCCTGATTATTACTGCCGATTACTATGACAAATATACCGATGGTCTATTGGCAAATTACCAGTTGCCGAAAGAATCCGGCTTCGCATCTATGAAGACCAACGTGGGCGAGATGAGTAATCGCGGTTATGAAATTGCAGTCACAGGTGATATTATCCGTACTAAAGACTGGAAATGGAACGCTTCTTTCAATATTTCCAAGAATATCAATCGCATAGAGAAGTTGTCTGAAGGGAAAGCATACATGGAAGGGGATATCTGGTGGATGCAGGAAGGTGGACGTGTCGGTGATTTTTATGGATTTAAAAGTGCCGGTGTATTTGCTTATGACGAATCGAATGCTTTTACTAATAAATGGGAACAATTGACTCCTGTGTTTGAAGATGGAGTATTCCAATATAAATACTTGTTGAATGGTAAGGAATATACAGGTGAAGTCAGTCAGAAGAAACTGCCGAATGGTAAAGCATTCCGTGGGGGAGATTATAACTGGGAAGAACCGGAAGGAACTCGTGACGGTGTGATTGATGACAATGACCGTATGGTAATCGGTAATGCCATGCCCGACGTGACCGGTGGTTTGAATACAACCGTAAGTTGGAAAAACTTAAGTTTATATTTAGGCTTCTATTATTCGCTGGGTGGACAGATTTATAACTCAGCAGAACATAATCGTAACATGTTCAAGTATACCGGAACGACACCATCTCCTGAGGTTATTCATAATATATGGCTGCATCCCGGTGACCAGGCTATCTATCCGCGTCCATACAATGACGATTACAACAACGCCCGTATGGGTAATTCATTCTATCTGGAAGATGCTTCCTTCATCCGTTTGCAGAATGTGCGAATAGCCTACGACCTCCCTGAGAGCTGGATAAAGAAACTGATGTTGAAAAATATAAACGTGTACGCTTTTGTAAACAATGCTTTGACATGGACCAACTACTCAGGATTTGATCCGGAGTTCTCCACACGTAATCCCTTACAAATTGGTAAAGACACTTACCGTTATCCAAGGAAGAGAGAGTATGGTATCGGTTTTTCTGCTAACTTTTAATAAAATACATTGTATGAATAAGATAAAATATTTTGCAGGAGCTATTTGTTTGGCTCTATCATTGAATAGCTGTTCCGATTTTTTAAATGAAGAACCGGTCAGCGAGATTCCGGCAGGCGAAATGTGGAAAACCGCTCGCGATGCCAAAGCCGGAGTAAACGAAATCTATGGATTGCTACGTACAGCTTTGCGTGAGAACTATTTCTATTGGGGAGAATTTCGTTCGGATAATGTAGCCCAAGGAGCACCGGCAATGGCAGACCAGGCACGTGTAATCAACAACCTGATGTCTACCGATGACAAATGTACCAAATGGACGTCCTTGTATCAAGTCATTAATCAGACTAATCTTGCTATCAAGTATATACCCGGAATAAGTATGCCGGATGTCTCCGATCGTAACGACTACCTCGGACAAGCTTATGCATTACGAGCCTTGGCCTATTTTTATGCCATCCGCGTTTGGGGAGATGTTCCTTTGTTCACGGAACCGACCGAGAATTATTCCGAAGCTATCTACAAAGAGCGTACGGATAAAAACTACATTCTGGAAAATGTGATTATTCCAGACTTGAAGAAAGCGGAAGGACTGATTAACCGCAATAAGAATTATGAGCGCAAACGTATCTCTATCTGTGGTGTTTGGGCTATCTTGGCAGATGCCTACATGTGGGCAGGAAATTATAGCCTGGCAGATCAGGTGATTGATAAAATGGCTACTATAAAATTAGGTGGCAAACGTTTTCTTGATCTTGAGCCTGATATTGAAAAATGGCACACGATGTTTACCGAAGAGTTAAACAACAAACCTTCGGATGATACGCCGGAAAATGACGAATACAACTCCAAAGAGCTTATTTTTCTAATTCATTTTGATATGGACGAAGTAGGCACACAGGGCTACAGCTTTATGTATAGATATTTTTGTGGTAGCGGTATCCGTGCAGCAGTACTGTCCGACAGATTTATGACCCTGTTTGATGAAGAAGATATGCAGGGAGACAGACGTAAAGACTACACAGTGAAATACTATCAGGAAGGAAATGAGCTACGCAAGTATATGTCCGGCGACATCAGCAGCTCTTTAAATAATACTTGTGAAGTAGCTTACCCTGTCTACCGCTATACGGATATGCTCTTGCTTCAGGCAGAGGCACGCGTTCGCCAGGGAAAATGGGAAGATGCATTGGCTTTGGTAAAACGAGTACGCGACCGGGCAGGTTTAAGTACTCGCCTCGCTTATGAGTTTGCCTCAGAAAATGAGTTGATTGATTATATCCTCCGTGAGCGTCAGGTAGAACTGGTAGGCGAGGGACGTCGGTGGTTCGATTTGGTTCGTACAGGCAAATGGAAAGAGGTTATGCAACCTATCAATGGATTAAGTGAAGATGGAAATGAGCTTTTTCCGATTCACTATTCCCACCTGATAGAAAATCCTAAGTTAGTTCAGAATTCATATTATGGCAATAAATAAAAGATTGGAAAGATGAAAAAGATAATATATAACACACTACTCTTCTGCTGGACAATCATCGCATTGTCCGGATGTGACCTGGAGTTGCAAAAAGACTATGACTACAAACCTTCAGTAGATGACCCACATATAAACATGACTGCATGGGAATATCTACAGGAAAACAAAGGCCAATTCTCGGAACTGATTGCCGCCATCGAATATGTCGGTATGCAAGAATATTACACACAGACACAAAGTTTATATACTTATTTGGCTTTGAATAATGTAGCCATGCAATCATTGTTAAAAGAGAAATTTTCAGGAGCAACAGCCATCACAGAATGTGATAAGGAGAAACTAAAAGACATTCTCCTTTACCACATTGTGGATGGTGAATATAGTTCCTACGGCCAGCTACCGGTAGAACCGATGTTCGTATTAACAATGCTGAAAGGAGAACAAGGATTGATGACGATATGTGTCTGGAAAAATCCGTATCAATCCAGTATGGGCAAAATACTGATAAACGAAACGGGTAGTAACGGTAACTCTCCTCGCCGCAAATCCAAGGCAAGTAATATTATGCCGACGAACGGTGTGATTCATGTTTTCGAACAATATTGTTATTACCAGAGATAAATAGTACCAACTTAAAAACGTATATGTTATGATTCGTAAATTATATACCTTGTTAATGCTCGGGCTTTGCTTGGGATTTACGGCCTGCGGAGAAGATAGCGAGAACATTGATCCCAATGCCGCTGTACCTGCCATTAACCTTCCGATGGAAGAAATAAATATAGATTTGAATAATGTAGACCATTTACCTGTAGTAGCGGTTATCAGGTCGGAAGCCGGACTGAAGAATATATCTATGAAAATACAGACGGCAGAAGGAACAGTGGATTATAAAACAGTGACTGATTTTTTCAATCCCAATTCCTACAGCCTGTCAGAAGAATTAGAATATGGTGCCAATTATCAAGCATTTATTATAGAAGCAACAGATAAGCTAAATCATGTTACTACAGGCAACATTATTTTTAACGTAACCGACGTAGTAGAACGTCCGACAATTACTTTCGATCCGGAAGAGATTATCTATGACGAAATGGACGATAATTTGAGCGTAATCCCTCCAACCTCATTCAAGGTTACTTCCGAAGGCGGGTTGAAAAGTATAACAATTACTTTGGCTTCCGGTGATACTCAGCAAGAAATGTTTGTCGAGGAATTGAATGGAGAGAAAGAATACACATTTAATCAGCAGATTAACTATAAAGATGGAGATAAAGGATTGAAAGTAAAAGCTGAAGATTCTTACGGCTATATTACGATTGCTACTCTCCCGGTAACCTATCGTGCTATCCCAGGACCGGAGATACTGGAGTTACAAGAAATTATCAACGGAGCTAAAAGCGGGCAGACTACTTATATTCCAATCAACGTAAATTCAGTGCGCGGTATTAGAAATATATCTATTTATACCAAAGAAGGTACTAATGAAGAACAACTGCTTAAAAATATAGAAATGCAAGGTGAAACATCTTGGGAGGGTCCCCTTGAAGTAACACTTTCTGAAGCAACAAGCCAGCTTAGAGTTGTAGTTTCTGATGGAAGAGAAAATAAGAATGCTGAAAAAACAATTAAGACGTATGTGGATATGACATATACTAAATTACTTGTAGCTGCTTCACGTTATGCAAACGCCCCCCATGCTAATTATCCAGATGTATATTCAATTATTTCTTGTAACGATTTGAAAACACATAGCGTTGATGAGGTCCTTGAAAAAAATAGAATCGCAGATTTTACATTTTATGCTTTTGGGGGCAGTAGTGAGCTTCGTTTTTATTCCATGGAAGTTAAATCTGGTAATAAATATAATGAGTACAAGGGGTCAAATGGGAAAACATTAGCGAATATGTCAGAGCGAAATAAAACTATGTTCTCAAGAACACAAAACTTTGATTTTGAGAATGCAACCACCTCTTCAATATCTTCAAGTTGGCAATCGGGAATACAAGCAGACAACATATTAAAACTACAAGAGAAAGAAGTTATCATATTCCAAACAGATGCACAATCGTCGGCTGGTTTACGAAAAGGAGCGATGAGAGTAATAAAATCAGAACAAATAGGACAGTATCCAGTTGACCTGCTCATAACTTTAGAGATAAAATTGCTTGATACAAACGTGAATCAATAAGCAGATGTATAAGAGTTTAGTAAATAATTTATTGATACTTAATAAAAACATTATGAAAAAAAATGGTAAATATTTTGTTATGATTAGTTTATTGTCATTAGTATTTTCACAAGTGGTTTACGCTTCAAACTTGAATACTTGCGGTCAAGATAGCGAGGGCATGGATGTAGTTACACTGCATGTAGGTAGCCAAAGCTATGCCAACAATTGTCCCGAAAAGTATCCGGATGCATACGCCATTGTGTCTTTAACTGATTTGAAGACTTACCCAGTGGATTATGCCCTTGCCAATCCGAGGAATGTAGACTTCAGATTCTATTGTCATGGATCAGAAGCTGTCCCTCGCCTGTATTCCATGCACGCATTGGGATTACATAATAAGGAAGACCAATATAAGGGAACATCCGGTTCATTAATGGATATGTCTAAAAGAAACCAGACCCATTTTCTGATATTGCCCTCTGATTTTGATTATGAGCATGCAACACCAGCCTCTATTGCCCAGATAGATCCGAGTACTGTAAATAAAGGAATATTAAATCCTATCTCCGTGGGTGATGTTATTGCTTTTCGTACAAAAGGGCGAGTTGGAATCATGAAAGTTATTGATATAACACAACCCGGAGAATTATCTAATGTTCCGGTAAAGCGCGTAATGACTCTTGAGATTAAATTTCCAAAGAAGAAATAATTAGTACAGATATTCACATGCCCATGAGGGTAAAGCAATATGGGCATGTGAATACTTTTCGTAAATACACGCATTAACAAAAATCTATATGAAAATACATGTATATCAATACTTCCTGCTTTTTTGTTTCTTAGGACTACTTTCACCGGTAGCAGGCTGTTCCGATACAGTGGAACCTTCCGAACCGGAGCAACCCATTCCACCTACTCCTGCCGAAGACGAATATACCTTATTGAATGTAGAGTATCGAAAGTGGCAGATTGGAACTTTTCAAGGATGGGAAACTACAGATTCACAAGAAACCCGTATTATCGACAATATGAATTGGTATACTTCTACTTCGGATTTCAGCCGGACAGCTTGGGGGAGAAGAATTGGTTTACAGCCTTCCTCAATTGTAGGAAAATCCGGTTTCTTCCGAGTGGCAAATTATCAAGGACGCTCCTATTTACTTGATCCGGATGACGGAGCGGTTATTATACACGGAATACAACATGTACGTCCCGAAACATCGGTTGCTCATAAAGAATCTTTCAATAACAAGTTTGGCGGTAGCGAAGCGCGATGGAGCAAAGAGACGGGCAAACTGATAGCAGACAATCACATCAATTACATTTCATATGGTTCTAACCGCATTGAGACGTTTCCATCTGTAATGCGTAATAATCTGCTTACTCCCAAAACCCAGAAAATAGCTTATGCAGAGTGCCTATGTCCGCTTCGTTCTTTTCAATGGGATATGTATAAAAATTTAGGCTATTCTTTCGATGATGACAAGTACAACCGCTTGGTTATTATCTTTGAACCTACATTTGCTCCTTACATAGATGAGCTATGCCGAGAGAAAACCGCATTATTTGCCGGTGACAAGCATTTCATCGGATACTATCTCGACAATGAATTGCCATTCGCCAGTTTCCACAATGGAGATCCTCTACGAGGTATTGATTTAAAACAGTTTTTGTCTTTACCGGATCGCTATAAAACAGCCCGGGAGTATGCCGACAAGTTTATGAATGATAAAGGTATAACCCTTTCTCAAATCACCGAAGAAGTTCAGGAAGAATTCCGGGGACTTGTAGCTGACTATTATTATCGGCTAAGTACCGAAGCCATCAGACGTTATGATACGGAACATCTGATATTAGGTTCTCGTTTGCACGACTGGAGCAAATATAATCAAAAAGTGGTGGAAGCCTGTGCCCGCCATTGCGATGTTGTTTCCATTAACTATTACGGACGCTGGCAACCGGAAAACGATTTCCTGACTAATTTAAAAATATGGTGTGGCACAAAACCCTTTTTGGTCTCAGAGTTCTACACGAAAGCGGAAGACGCCAATTATAAAGGGAATAAATATGATAACACCGAAGGAGGTGGATGGCTGGTACGTACACAGAAAAACAGAGGTGAGTTTTATCAAAATTTCTGCCTTCGCCTACTCGAAACAAAAAACTGTATCGGTTGGGTACACTTCGAATATAATGACGGATACAACGACGGAAAGTCTACTAATAAAGGAATCGTGTCTTTGGAATACGAGCCGTATGATTCATACTTATCATATATGCGTCAATTAAATCTTGCCGTTTATTCATTGATTGATTATTATGATAACAAACAATAATAAGTATACCATCTTTGAACGAAAGAAATATAAAATGTAAAAATCAAACAGTACTAATAATGAAAAAGCTTCTTCTCTTTTTATTTATTTTCCTACCGATATTGCTTGTAGCACAGAACGGCAAGAAGATTTATGCAGATTATCATGGAGTGCGCTATACCCGTCAGTACGATGGGGAGTTAGGACGTTGGGAGTATTATTCCAATACGGAAAAATCGAAAAGCGGCATCAAGTCGTTGTGCTACAACGCCGACCTAATAGATGATGAAGGTCGACACCAAATAGCGGCGGTAGCCTATCCGCAGACAGGTATACAATCCAATCGCGATCCGGAGTTTCTCGAATATCAAATCCTTTCCGCCAAAACCGCCAAGATAGACGGCTTCTTTATCGAATGGGGATTCAAACCGCACGAAAATGACGAGTTGTTGCGCAATATGCAAAAAGTTGCCGCAAAATACGATTTCGAAATTGGGGTAACTTGGTGCGATGGCTGGTTGTACTACGATTGGATAACCAAACTCTACCCGGAAATCAACAACCGCGAAAAGAAGACCGAATATATGGCGAAAATGTATCAATACTTAGTAGACAGTGTATTTACCGGTCCAACGGCACCGATAGTAAAGGGGATGCCGGTATTCTATCATTTTCAGGGCGCAACCCCGGACGAATATAAAAAAGTGTTGGAAACAGTCCAAATACCTGCAAGCATGAAGCAACCGGTGGCCTTGCGCCGCTGGCCCAATAGAGCCAAACTGGATGCCGCAGGCAAATATGTGCCTTTTACCTACAGTGAAGAGATGGAACGGTGGAAAGAGTTAGGCGAAGTGCCTACCCCATGGCTGCCTACCCGTATCCGCAGGGATTATCCCGGTTTCGACGTTTATGCCTCGCAAGAAGATGTAATTGAGTATATGAAACCGTTTCGCGACTCTATCTGGAACAGCAGCAGGCATTATGCCATCAAGTCGGGTTTTGCCATGCCCGGTATGGACAACCGGGGATGTGCCGGATGGGGGCATTCCACGTTCTGTTACATGCCGCGCAATGACGGCAAGACGTATGAAGAAATGTGGAAGTTCTGTATGGCGGAAAAAGATAGCTTAGACATGATGTTCATAGCTTCCTGGAGCGACTACACCGAAGGCCATGAAATAGAGCCTACCATTGAGAACGGTGATCGGGAACTACGCACTACGCTAAAGTATGCTTCCGAGTTTAAAAAAGAACAAGCGGATGAGCGCGGACTACCTTTACCCTTGTTGCTGTTCCAACTAAGAAAAGAATCACACTTCTTGAGAGGTTGTAAGATGGATGTGACCGATTTTAATCGTTCTTTAGATAAAGTAGCTATGCTCATCAGCGAGGGACGTTATGCAATTGCTACCGGCTTGCTGTTACAGTTGAAAAAAGATGCGGAAACAGCCCGCGCTGCTTTGAAAGTGGAAATGGTTCGTCTGCGCGAGTCGGAAATGAATATTCAAGGAAAAAAAGAATCGAAAGGATACAATGCCGGAGAATCGCTGTCCGTTTCATTACCCAAGCCATTAGTTTCCAAACTACAAGCGAACAACTATACGGGCTATCTCTATTTTGAATACTTAGACAAAGGAAACGAAACGCTTTTTGTACGTTCATCTACCCAACGTGAACCCAAAGGAAAGTTCAGCACTGTGGCACGGATGCGTACCGACAATACTGGCGAATGGAAAAAGGCGAAAATCGAATTATACAAAGAAAATATAGTCTATGGATTTAACAAGCCGAGTTTCTTTATAAAAGGAAACGTCGCTATCCGTAACCTGTCTGTCGGATATAGCATTTATACTGTCAAATAATATTGTACTGTCAACTTATAAATAAAAATGAAAAGATACATCTATATCCTTTTTTTTCTATTGATAGCCGGAGCATTACAGGCACAACACCGGGTTGTATACACCATCAACGATGCCTGGAAATTCAAGAAAGGCTCTCCGTTCGAAGCACAATCTGCAAAATGTGACGATACCTCATGGGAAACAGTCAACATACCGCACACATGGAACGATAAAGATGCGGATGACGCAACTCCTGGGTTTTACCGCGGACCGGCTTGGTATCGGAAGCAGTTGTTTGTAGACAAAAGCCAGGAAGGACGACAAGCCATTGTTTACTTTGAAGGAGCCAATCAGGAAGTACAGTCCTACCTGAATGGACAGTTCGTAGGAGAGCATAAGGGCGGGTACACCCGTTTCTGCTTTGATGTGACCTCAAAGTTGCGTTATGGCGAGGAAAATCTGTTTGCAATCTGTGTCAGCAACACCTACAACCCCAATATTCCGCCGTTATCTGCCGATTTCACCTTTTATGGCGGCATTTATCGCGACGTTTATTTGCAGTTTATGAATCCGGTACATATCGCAACAAGCGATTATGCTTCTTCGGGAGTATATATCCGTACCCCCAAAGTAAGCAAGGCCGAAGCCGAAGTGGAGATTACCGCTCTACTAACCAACGATTCGAAAGCGGCTGTGGATGTACTCGTAGAGAATGTGATATGCAATGCCGATGGAAAGGAGATAGAGAAAACCACTATCCCCGTCAAACTCACAGCAGGAGCTACCTCCAAAAATATATCAAAGAGTATAAAAATAGCCTCTCCCCGCTTGTGGGATATCGACGACCCGTATCGTTATATGGTATTCACTCGTATTCTTGATAAGAAGAGTGGAAGTTTGCTGGATGAAGTCGTTAATCCTTTAGGATTGCGATGGTTCGAGTTCGACTCGGAAAAAGGATTCTCTTTGAACGGGAAATGGCGTAAGCTTGTCGGCACAGGACGTCATCAGGATTATTTCCAGAAAGGGAATGCGCTCCAAGATGAAATGCACGTGCGTGATGTCTTGCTGTTGAAACAAATGGGTGGAAACTTTCTGCGGGTTTCGCACTATCCGCAAGACCCCGTTGTCATGGAAATGTGTGACAAACTGGGTATCATAACTTCTGTTGAAATACCCGTAGTCAATGCCATTACCGAAACCGAAGAGTTTCTGAACAATTCTGTAGAAATGGCAAAGGAAATGATACGTCAGGATTTTAATCATCCTTCGGTAATGATATGGGGATATATGAATGAAATTTTCTTGCGCCGCCCTTATACAGAGGGCAAGCATCTGACGGATTATTATCAATTCACAGAAAAGATAGCTCGTGCGCTGGAAACCACAATAAGGAATGAAGACCCTTCCCGCTATACAATGATGGCCTATCATAACGCACCTCAATATTACGAAGATGCCCACTTGACTGATATTCCGATGATTCAGGGTTGGAATCTCTACCAGGGCTGGTATGAGCCGGATATTGAGGAATTCCAGCGTCTGCTTGACCGCGCTCACGAAAAGTACAAAGGCAAAGTCTTGATTGTTACCGAATATGGACCGGGAGTAGACCCACGCATTCATTCTTATCAAACCGAGCGTTTCGACTTCTCTCAGGAATATGGCTTGGTTTACCACAAGCATTATATGAAGGAAATAATGAAGCGTCCTTTTATTGCAGGAGCTAGTTTATGGAACCTGAATGATTTCTATTCGGAATCACGTGTCGATGTAGTTCCTCATGTGAATAACAAAGGAATTGTCGGGCTCGACAGGGAATTGAAAGACACCTATTGGTTCTATAAGGCTTTTCTAAGCCGGGAGCCGATACTTATCATCGGCAACAGAGAATGGAAAACACGGGGAGGAGTTGCAAATACCGGTAATAGAGAGTGCATGCAGTCCGTGCCCATATTTTCCAATGCCAAAGAAGTGGAGTTATTGGTAAATGGCAAAAGTATAGGCAAAAAGAATATTGAAAACAGTTGTGCACTCTTCAATGTACCTTTCATTGAAGGTGAGAATCAATTGGAAGCAGTGGCACAAGTAAGCGGTCAGACGATAAGAGACCTGATTAAAGTCAACTTCCAGATGGTAGACTCTAACCTGAAAAATAACACATCCTTATTCCGTGGAATCAACTGTATGTTAGGGTCACCCAGATATTTGGACGATCGGGAGGCCAATGTAGCATGGATTCCGGAACAAGCGTATACACCCGGAAGTTGGGGGTTTGTCGGTGGAACGCCCTATAGACGTAAAACCGAGTTTGGCTCAATGCTTGGTTCCGATATTGATATTCATGGAACAACAATGAATCCTATCTTCCAGACCCAACGTGTAGGAATCAAATCCTTTAAAGCCGATGTACCGGATGGAGAATATTCTGTATACATGTATTGGGCGGAGTTAGATTCGAATGAGAAGAAAGAGGCTTTGATTTATAATTTAGGAGCTGATGCCGAACAGACCTTTGCCGGTAACCGCAGTTTCGGAGTTTCTATTAACGGGGAAACCGTTCTGGATGATTTTAATATCGCCCGTGATTACGGATATGCCCGTGCCGTAATCAAGAAGTTTATAGTAATAGTAAAGGATGGCAAAGGATTGAGTGTCGACTTCCGTCCCAAAGAAGGAGAAACGATATTAAACGCAATCCGCATTTATAAAAATTAAAATTAATAATTTTAAGCATATGAAGAAGCGAGTTTTAGCTTTCATTTTTACCGGCTTTTCATTAGCCACTGCTGCGCAGGTGAAGTTACCCGCAATTTTTAGTGATAATATGGTGTTGCAACAACAGGCGGATGTTCCAATTTGGGGAAAAGCAAGTCCGGGAGCACGTGTAACGGTAAAAAGCGGTTGGGACAACAAACAATATACTGCCACGGTCGCATCGGATAGCACGTGGAAAGTATGCATACACACTCCAGCAGCATCAAACAACAACTTTGAATTAACGATTTCTTCGGGCAAAGAACGAACCGTATTGAAGGAGGTAGCAATAGGCGAAGTATGGCTCTGCAGTGGCCAGTCCAATATGGAGATGCCTATGAAAGGATTCCCTTCACAGCCCATTTTAGGTGGTTTGGATGACATTGTACATTCCACCAATTCTTCTATTCGCTGTTTCACGGTAAAGAGAAATAGCAGTATAACTCCGCAAACAGATTGCGTAGGTAGTTGGGAATCGGCTTCGCCCAACACTACACCGGATTTCACTGCTACAGGCTATTATTTTGCCCGATTATTGCAAGAACTTCTACAAATCCCTGTGGGAATTATCCACTCCAGTTGGGGCGGAGCTTCCATTGAAGCATGGATGCCTCGTGAATGTTTTGCAGCATTTCCCCATATTAAAGTACCAAATAGCCAGTCAGAGTTAGAACCGCCACACACAACTCCTACCGGATTGTATAATGGTATGCTTTACCCTTTTATCGGCTTCACCTTGAAAGGCGCTATATGGTATCAAGGGGAAACGAATGCCAGTCGCTACAGAAGTTATCCGGAATTGTTTAAAGCTATGCATCACGAATGGAACAAAGCTTGGGGATGTGGTGATTTTCCGATATACTTTTGTCAGATAGCCCCTCACAAAGAGCCCCTGAAAGCAGGCAAGGCATTCATGCGCGAAGCCCAGATGCTCATCGCACAAACACAACCACGGACGGGCATAGCCATACTGATGGATGCCGGCGACTTGGAAGGCGTGCATCCCGCCAACAAGCGTGTGGCAGGCGAGCGTTTGGCTTATATCGCCCTGGCACGTGATTACGGTTATAAGAACCTGCCGCACGAGGCTCCGGTTTTCAGGAACGTCACATTCAAAGAGAACGGAATGGCAGTGGTCTCCTTCGACAAGATAGGAACCGGGCTTTCCACATTCGGAGAAGTGCTGACCGGCTTTGAACTTGCCGGAGAAGACCGCAAGTTCTATCCGGCCAAGGCAAGCATCAACCGATATTATCGTACAGTCGAAGTGACATCCGACCAGGTTCCGCATCCGATAGCCGTACGCTATGCCTTCAAGGGATACATCAAAGGCACGCTGTTCGGCTCCAACGGTCTGCCGATCTCCAGCTTCCGTTCGGACAAATGGAACGATGTCGAATAACGGTCGAAATCAAAATTTACATATCAATAAGACTATGATTAAGAAATATAAACTTCTGCTTTGTGCAATAATCGCATCATTCCAGACATACGCTCTGTGTGGAAGGGATATCGTTCCTTTTCAGGATGGAAAAACAAAAGGCACTGTCGGCACGGAGCATCTAAGTGACTGCAACCCCATTCTTCCGCTTTGGGAACATATACCCGATGGCGAACCTCATATCTTTGAAGATCCAGACAAACCGGGAAAATACCGTGTGTATATTTACGGCTCGCATGATACCTTAAAGAATGAATATTGCGGAACCGATTTAGTTGTCTGGTCCGCACCTTTGGAAGATTTAAGCAATTGGAGATACGACGGAGTGATTTATGCGAACACCAACTATCCGAAAGATTTACGCCTGATGTATGCGCCCGATGTGGTAGAAACCATAAAAGACGGCATTAAACGATACTATTTATATCCTAACGAGCAACGCGAGCCAAAAGCAAGCGTCGCCATTGCAGAAAGCCCTAAAGGACCCTTCATAAATATGGGCAAATCGAATCTTATAGGCTTTGACCCTGCCGTGTTGGTGGACGACGATGGCAGGGTATATGCCTATTGGGGATTTAAAAAATCATTTGCAGCAGAGCTGGACCCATTGACAATGTGTACGTTGAAACCGGGAACCAAAGTGGTGGAGAATATGGTCTCGAATTTGGTAGATGACGATTCCTATGATGCGACAGCAGAAGTCCAAAGTAAAAGATTCAGATTTTACGAGGCCTCTTCGATCCGTAAAATAGGCCATATGTATGTATTCGTCTATTCGCGTTCTCCTCACAAAACCGAGAACAGAGGCGGAGGAGAATCCCTTGCCTATGCATACAGCACCACCCCCTTGGGTCCCTGGACTTACGGCGGACCGATTATCTCGAATGGAAGCCTGGACAACTCCTGTCCCGTAGGAAATATTCATGGCGGCCTTGTCCAGCTGAATGGCGAATGGTACATATTCTATCACAGGCATACCAACGGCACCCGTTTCGCGCGCCAGGCGTGCGTAGAACCGGTCAACATCCAAATTAAAGGGAATACTGTAAAAATAGACGAAGTTCCTTGTACCTCACTCGGATTTAACCGGAAAGGGTTGAATCCCTATAAAAAGTATCCGGCTGCAATAGCCTGTTATTTCAAAGGAGAAGCGTTCGCCAAAGCGACTTACGACACTTCCATCAATTGCAATCCCATCGTGAATGTAAAGAATAATAGCATCATAGGATATAAATATTACAACTTCGATGCCCTTGCAGGAGAAATGCACCGTATCCAAGTAGACCTTATCCCTAAGGGAGCAGACGGAACAATCGACATAATGGTCGATGCTCCTTCGAAAGCAGAAGGAGGCATAAAGATAGGAATCATTCATCTCTCATCAAAAACACCACCACTTATAAAAGCATATAGCGCAAGTCTGTACGGATTGAACAAGATAAAAGGGAAAAGAGCCATATACCTCGTCTGCAAATCGGATTCCGATAAAGAAATCTGTGAGATTTTTCATTTGAAGTTCTCTTCAAATTGACCGGTACCTTTTCTCGCATTCTTTAAAACATTAAAACATTAAACACAATGAGACAATTTCTATTTTGGCTACTTGCCATAGTCGGCTTAACCAGCATTACCGCAATTCATGCATTTCCCCAGAAGTTTCAATCTGATATTTTTAGCAAGGAAAACGACAAGATAATCAATCAGATTATCGCTAAAATGACCCTTGAAGAGAAAGCCCACCAGCTCGCCACCCAATTCCCGAATGCGAACACACGGATGGGCATCAGGCACATGACTGCCGGTGAGTGCCTGCATGGTGTCCTGAAAGACAGTGCGACCATCTTCCCTCAAGCCATCGCCATGGCAAGCACATGGAATCCGGAACTTATAGAACGCATGGGGCATATCGTAGCGAAAGAGTCACGTGCCTTTGGCATCCATCAGTGCTATACTCCCATGTTGGGAGTGGTGCGGGACATCCGCTGGGGACGTACCGAAGAAAGTTATGGCGAAGATCCGTATTTAGTCGGCAAAATAGGAGCGGCCTATATCCGGGGACTGCAAGGAATAGGGAAACAACGTTTCGACCCGGAACATATCATCGCCACCGCCAAGCATTTCGTTGCTGACGGCGAACCGATGGCAGGTGACAACGGGGCGGCACATGATGTGTCGGACTATACCCTACACAACATCCATCTCTATCCATTCCGGCTTGCCATCGAAGAAGCCCGCGTGGGTTCCATAATGCCGGCGCATCATCTGCTCAACGGCATTCCCTGCCATGCCAACAAAGAAATCCTGATTGATGTATTGCGCAAACAATACGGTTGGGACGGTCTGGTAGTCTCTGACAACGGAGACCTGCGTGCCATACGTACAACATTCAATTATGCGGACACGCCTGCCGAAGTGGCGAAAATGGGTCTTGAAGCGGGCGTCCATCAAGAATTGGCCATGTTCCAAAAATGGAACTCCAACAGGATGTACGGAGATAATCTCGTTGAAGCGGTAAAAGCCGGAATTGTTCCTGTCGAATTGGTGGACGATGCGGTAAAGCACGTTCTCCGTGCCAAATTTGAATTAGGACTGTTCAACGGCGGCAGTAAAGGACACGTCAAAGAGGACGAACGTTTTGATGTAATCAAAAATCCCAAAAACACAGCGTCTAAAGAAGTATCGCAAAGTGACGCGGAAATGTTTGAAAAAGCCAACTATATAGGAAACCATAAGAAAAACTGGCGCGATGTGGTCCTAAATCCTGAACATGACAAGTTTGCCTTGAAAGTCGCCCACCAGTCTGTAGTCTTGTTGAAGAACAGCCACAATATACTTCCGCTGAGGTTAGGTGAGCATAAGAAAATAGCCGTCATCGGTCCCAATGCAAATGCAGTGAGAATTGGCGGATACTCTCCGCGCAAGCAAAAGCGCTTCATCAGCATTTATGAAGGAATCAGGCAATATGTCGGACAGTCGGCACAAGTCTCTTTTTCCGAAGGTTGCGATTTCAACGGTAATACCGATAAAATAGCAGCAGCTGTTGCCCTTGCCCAAACATCAGACTTGGTGATTCTTGCCATCGGAGGTTCGGAAGAGACTTGCCGTGAGAACCAGGATGTGGACAATCTGGACCTTCCCGCCAACCAGCAGGAGCTGGAAAGGACCATTAAGGCCACTGGTAAGCCGTATGTCGTAATACTGTTAGGCGGTCGTCCGGCTTCCATCGAGTACACTGCAAAGAATGCTGATGCTATTCTGGAAGGCTGGTATCTTGGGCAGGAAACCGGACATGCCTTGGCCGACATCTTATTTGGAAAAATAAATCCAAGTGGCAAACTTCCAATTACGTTCCCCCGGAATGTGGGGCAGGTTCCTCTTTTTTATAATAAACTGGAGACGGGGCGTCCTCGCAACATCTACAAATCCAATCCGTCTCCTCTGTATCCTTTCGGATATGGGCTGAGTTATACAACATTCGATATAAGCGCTCCAGTATTGACCCGTGACAGAATCAGTACCAATGAAGAGACATCGGTAAAAGTCACAGTAACCAATACAGGCTCTTGTTATGGCGAAGAAACGGTTCAGCTTTATATAAACGACTTAGTGGCAGGTCGTGTCAGGCCCAAACTCGAGTTACGCAATTTCGTCAAAGTGGGACTGAATCCCGGAGAGAGCCGGCAAATCACGATTCCCGTCGGTCGTCAACAACTCGAATATTGGAACAATGGCGCATGGAGAGTAGAGCCGGGACAGTTCGTCATAATGGTAGGGGCCAATTCGGTTGATTTAAAAAAGGCTGTCCTTACCGTATTGTAAGAGATAAACAGATGAAAAACTTTTGTATGAAGAACTATATTGAAAGAGACACAAAATCCGAGAAAGAGAGCATCCTGATTGTGGAAAATAATTGTGAAGCATTGTATCGTCTTGGCAATGAATTGGAAACGACATATAATATATGGCAGGCAAAAGATGACAGGAAAGCTTTGGAAATTGTAAAAGAGCGAGAAATCAATTTAATATTAACGGATGTCATGATACCTGCGATGACTGGTCTGCAACTATGCAAACAGATCAAGCAAAATGTACGCACCTGTCACATTCCCGTTATAATCTTTTCTACGAACGCAGACCTCAAAGAGCAACTGAAAGGCTTGCAGGCAGGAGCGGATGATTATATCTCCAATCCCTTTACAACAGTCTTGGTTAAGACAAAGATACGGAATATCCTTCTTACCCATAATCAAATTATCCAGCACAGTTGCAAATCATTATACACAAAGCAAGAAAAAAGCCCACTTAACCCTACGGATGAAGCATTGTTGAAAAGAGCTAAAAAGATAGTGGAAAATCATTTGGATGACACGGAATTCTCAATAGAAGCATTTGCCCGTGAAATGTGTATGAGCCGTTCTAATCTGTATCGCAAAATAAAGTCTTTGGAAGGGGAGACCTGTATATATTTTATTCGTAAGATTCGCCTTAACAGGGCATGCAATCTTTTGTTGAAAAAAGAAAACTCTATAACAGAAATCAGTAATATGACCGGATTCAGCACTCTCTCTTTTTTCTCTGCCTGTTTCAAAAAACATTATGGCTGTTTACCTTCCAACTATGTCAAAATAAAACAAAAACAATAAA
Organism: uncultured Bacteroides sp.; assembly: GCF_910578895.1. Lineage (GTDB taxonomy): Bacteria > Bacteroidota > Bacteroidia > Bacteroidales > Bacteroidaceae > Bacteroides. Next base: position 41,010 of record NZ_CAJTSC010000014.1, on the reverse strand, counting down.
GTTGATTTTTTGATGTTAAAGTTTTACTTTTATCCGAACAGGATCAATATGAATAAATGTATAAGCAGTGAACTTGTTTTTTTTAAATAAGAACTATAAAAACAAATACCTTTAGATTATGAACAGATTTTTCTTTATTACATTTTTCCTCCTTCTCCATACCTGGGACATGAATGCCCAAAAGACAGAAAAGGAACCATCGTCCTCCATGGACTTGTTTTTATGTATCGGACAGTCGAACATGGCAGGACGCGCATCTTTGTCCCCCGAACTGATGGACACCCTCCAGAATGTCTATTTATTGAATGACAGCGGTTACTTCGAGCCTGCCGTAAATCCGTTAAACCGCTATTCAACTATCCGCAAGACATTGTCCATGCAACGTTTGGGACCCTCCTACTCTTTTGCGAAAGAGATGGCACGAAAAACAAGCCACCGGATAGGATTGGTAGTCAACGCCCGTGGAGAAAGTTCCATCAAAGCTTGGTTAAAAGGCAGTCCGGAAGGATATTACGAGGAAGCACTAAAACGCATACGTACCGCCATGCAACAGGGTGGGCGGCTAAGAGCCATCCTTTGGCATCAAGGGGAAGCCGACTCCAAATTTCCGGAAAGTTATCGAACAAGACTAATCAGTCTCGTCCAATCGTTCAGGGAAGACCTAGGCATGCCCGACTTGCCGTTCATCTTCGGTGAAATCTCGCAATGGGGAGAATGGACCAAAAGAGAACAGGGAACAAAAGAGTTCAACAAGATGCTTAAGGAGATGGCACGGTCAATCCCCCATTCCGCCTGTGTGTCTTCCAAAGGAGCGGATATGTACAAGAATGAATTTGACCCGCACTTCGGCACACAAGGGCAGTTGCTGATAGGGAAACGATATGCACGAGAGGTGTTGAAACAGGTGGCCATGTAAGTCCATGCCGTATCTCACTTATAAATGGAAGCAAAACCCAAACAGCTTATGCACTATCTTTCAGACACGGATTCCAAGACTTCCGCGTCTGAAAGATATAATTTTGCAGATTTTTCATCGTCTTAAAATAATATCCGGACAGCTATTAAAGTCAAAGCTACATCGTGACAAATTTTAACATGATTGCACTATATTTCTCCTTCGCCAGACCAACCGATGTACCCCTCAACTCCTTTTGCGGACTAGAGCAAGGACGGATGCACGATATTCAACAAAGATATTCCATACACCATACCTTTACTACGGTCGACACAAAGTGCACTTCACCGGTTACAGGACAGAATCGAATCTGCAGTTTCTCAAAACCCGCAATATACAGGTCGCATTCACCGGACATCTATACCATCCACATCTGAAAAATTACCAAAGCCTTCTAAATGAAAAAACAGTACTAAACCCCTCCTTCACTACCACCTTTCACATCGTCATTACTGATGGAGCGGGAGGCTTTCTTGACGCTTGCCTTCAGTTCGCCGATGCGGTAGCTGACGCTGACGCCGAAACGCCGGACGCTATACTTGCCCCAACTCTCCTGCATGAAGCCGATGCCCTCGAGCGTATTGTCGTCCCTCTTGTACTTCTTGAGGAAATTGCCAGCAAAGGCAGAAAGGCTCAGACGCTTGTTGAAAAACGACTTGTGCACACTCAGACCATAGTCGAAGTAGTTGCTGCCCTTGCCCTGCAACATAATCCAAGGAGTCTGCCCGTACAGGTTCAGGCTGATGCGCCAGTCGCGGGGCAGGGTCTGTTGCGCCCCGCCATACACATTGAGGCTCCATCCGTCATTCTTAAGCCCGTTGGCACCCTCCATATACGCGTAGTTGCCGTACAGATTGGCATAGATACGCGTGCGGGATGTGGCGTTCCAGTTGACATAGCCGCTAAGGCTTGCCGTCTTGTTCTTTCCGATGTTCTGATAAGTGGAGTAGAGCACCTCTTTGCCGGTGGCTTCCTTCAGCCCCTCAATCTCCGTGTCGGGCAGCATGAAAGAGACCCGCTCGATGCTGTTGTTGGTGAACGAATAGCGCAACGAAAGGTTGATGTTGAACTTCTGCGTGAAATTGCTGTAACTCAGGTTGAGGGCATGGCTCTTCTCGCTGTCCAGGTTGGGATTGCCCTGCGTGATGCTGGTGGGGTCACTGTCGTTGAGGTAAGGGTTCAGATGCCGGATGCCGGGACGGAAAATGCGCATGTTGTAGCCGAAGCGCAGGTTGGACATGTCCGTCAGCTTCCAACCGATACTGGCAGAAGGGACCACGTCGTCGAAATCCTTTTTGAAACTATCGCCTTTGCCCAACAGATACTTCACGTTCTGTATGGTGTGTTCGTAGCGCACGCCGAGCCTTCCGGATATTTTCTTCACCTTCAAGGCATAGCCGGCATAGGCGGCCAGGATATCATTCAGGTGCTTGTAGTGCGAGCTGTGGTCTTCGTCAAACTCGTAATCGGCATGCTGCCCCGCGCTGCGCAGGAAACGGTCGTCCTCGGAAGTATTGTTGCGAAGGATATATTTGGCTCCCGCCTCAACGGTGTGCATCTTGCCGATAGGCGTAGTATAATCTGCCTGGAAGGTATGCTCCGTAGTGCTCTGCGAGCCGTCGTTATGCTGGTCGAGCATGCGGCGCATAAAGTCTTGCCAGTCCGGAGCCACATCGTCCATATCGTACTCATAGGCGGAATAAGAGTCGGAAGTCTGCGGACGGGTATTTATCTTATAGGAGAACGTCAGCATGCGATTCTTTACATGAAACAGGCGCTGATAGTCGATGCCGCCATTGACGGAGTACCAGGAACTTTTGCCGTGACTGTTGGAGACATAGCTGTACAACGCGTCGCCAGTGCCGGGAAAGGTAGCCGACATGCCGGTAGTCCCGTCATTCCGGTTGTTGCCGCCCCAAAGCCCGAAAGACATGCTCACCAGGCGCAAGGTATCTATCTCGTAACTGGCTTCCATGCTGCCGGACTGGAAAGCCCCCTTCCGCTTGTTTGTGCCGCTATAGTCCAGGTCGGAGGAGCTGTCGTTCGTCTCGCCCACCGTGCGCCGGCTGCCACCGGAATAACCGCGAGGCACACTGTTGTGGTTGTAGTTGTAACGGGCGCTGAGGGTCAATTTTCCGCTCTTCACCGTGCCGAACACGCCGCCACCGGCACCCCTGTTGCTTACATTGCCGCTGAACGTGGCAGTATATCCTTCCAGTCCTCCGCCCACGGTGACAATGTTCAGAACTCCGCCGACGCCTTCCGCATCGTACTTGGCACCGGGGTTGGTAATGACTTCGATATGCTTGATGGAGTTGGCAGGCATGCTTTTCAAGACTTCCGTCGGGTTATCGCTCATCATGTTGTTGGGCTTGCCGTTGACATACACCTTGAAGCTGCTGCTGCCGTTCACCTTGATGTTGTCTTCTCCGTCCACCGTCACGAGAGGCACCTTGCGCAACATCTCCAGAACGGAATTCGATTTGGAATCGGGATCGTCCTGCACATTGTATTCTATCTTGTCGATATCCGCCTTCACCAACGGTTTCTGAGCCACAATCTCCACCTGCCCCAATTCGTTGGAAGCATCCGTGATGTACATCGTGCCGAAGTCCACCAGTTTCTCTCCCGGTTTCACGAGGAAGTTCTTCACAATGGTGTTCCGTCCCACCGAGGAAATTGTCATGACAAAGTTGCCGTTTCCACCGGGCACTTTCTCCTGGAACTTTCCCTTCATGTCCGTCACCAGCATCTTCAACGCACGCTCCGGCGCTTCTTTCCTTACAATCTTGATTGTGGCATAGGGTTCTCCCTCTTTGGTCAGGGAATCGAGTACGCTTCCCTTAATCTGGAAAGAAGGGTTCGTCGCCTTTTGTGCAGTTGCCCAGGCAGGTATCAGCAATACCGCCAGCAACACAAGCCATTTGTTTCTCATCGTGTTTTTCTGTTTAAAATAGATACTTTGTTTATTGCTTTGTATAATAGATGCCAGCTACACATCACAGTGGATTGGGGCAAAAGTAGGCTATTCTCCGGCATTTATCGGAATGCGGAAGTTAAAAAAGCAAAAAGCACCTTGATTTACAGCAGGTAAAAGAAAAGCAACAGGAAAACGTTGACGGCAATGACACAGCCGAAACCTCTCAATATCCACAAGCGCAGCGGGCTTTTCTTGCCAGAGAAGAACAGCGCGTAGCACATATTCACGACAATATTGCTTACTATCGCCTGCAGGCTGCATGCTGTTATCAACACAACGGGGACATTGCCCGTGCCTTGCAGCAGGTTCAGTATGAACGGAGTGATGTCGCTGAACCCGGATATAAAGGAGAGCAGCGACAGTCCGCCCTTGCCGGCATACACCAACGTATAGTGGGTGGCTATGGTGAACACCACAAACAGCACGGCAAAGATAAGCGCCACCTTGAACTCCAAAGGGTTGCTGCCGTCCTCGCCGTCGTCCGCCGTCTCCGACACGGCAGGGCGTTTCCACCGCGAATGCAGGAACCACGCCGTTGCGGCGGCGACAACGGACATCGTCAGCAGATAGGGATAGATGGCAACCAAAGCCTCTACACTGAATATCCCGATCAGAATAAGGAACCGCAGGAACATCATGCTGACCGCCAACAGCATCGCCGCCACATATTCGGGGGCTTCCGGAGCGGCTGCCTTCCGGCTTTTGCGTGCCAGCACGGAAATGGTGGCGGTGCTGCTGTATAACCCGCCCACGATGCCGGATACCAGAATGCCGGACTCACGGAACACATACCTTTTCAGCAGATAGGAGAGATAGGAGATGCCCGAAACCACGACCGTGGCAAGCCATATACTATAAGGTGTAAGGTTGACATCCGGTATCAGATTGTCATCGGGCAACATGGGAAGTATGATGCCGCTGATGGCAAGGAACTTGGCAAGCGTAATCATTTCGTCATTCTTCATCCGCTGTGCCAATTCGGTAAACGTGTGTTTCAGCTCTGTAAAGAGCAACACGGTGACAATCACCATTACATAGAACCAGGAGGGTTGCGTTGCAACGATAGGCGCTATGCAATAGGTGATGAGCGCAATGACGATGGTAGTAACCCCGAAGACATGGAACTGTGCCTGCTTGACGTAGTAGTTCAGGGCAAGCAATACCCCCAAGACAGCCCCGCCGCCCATGAAAAGGCGGTATTCTGCCGGGTCGAGGATATAGAGAAGATATCCCAGAATGCCGATAAAGGTAAAGGTGCGGTCCGTGCCGAAGAGCGTAGTCTCTCCCTCGCGCTTCAGGCTGATACGCCGCAAGGAGAGGCCGATAAGCAACGAGAACACTGTCACCAAGAGAAAGGTGACAAGCTCTTCCGGCAGGTATTGGTACAGTTTTTCCATATACGAACCAACAATTAAGGGATGCAATTAGTTTACTTCCACTCCTTGAACGGGTGCTTCATCAGTTGCGAATTGTAGTAACGGATGTCTCCCGTCACCTCCTGCCCGATAAAAGCGGGTTTGTCGAAAGGTTCATCCGCCGAAGCAAGTTCCACCTCGGCAATCACCAACCCTTCGTTCTCCCCGTAGAACTCGTCCACCTCGAAAACATGTTTACCGCTACGTACCAGATAGCGGGTCTTGTCAATAACGCCCGGTTCGCACAGCTTCATCAAGTCACGGGCTTCTGCCAAAGAAATCTCTTTCTCCCATTCGTAACGGCTGGTGCCGGACGCATCGGATGCCCCCTTGATGGTGAGATACCCTCGCCCGTCACGTATGCGCACCCGTACCGTCCGTCCGCGGGCACTGCTGATATATCCCTGAATGATGCGGTTCCGCGCATACGCTTGCGGCTTATACTCTCCACATACAAGGAATTTCCGTTCTATCTCTTGCGGCATGTTTATCTTTTAATCTAATCCTTAGGAATACCAAACCAACATGGCAACCACCAATACTAGAGCGACAACTCCGATAATCAGCAACACTTTCTTGGCCTGTTCTTCTTCCTTTTGGCTGTGCATTACGTTCTTTTTACTCTTCTTTCCCATGGTGTCTCTATAGTTTAAAGTTCAACGATAAACAAAGTAAAAGGAAATTCGGGAAGTTTGCAAGCATTTATAAAAGAAAAAAACAGGAAGTTAACATCATCCGCCCAATGATGTTAACTTCCTGCATATACGATATTAACTTCTTACCCGCAACTCAGTTAACTTGTTCCGGACTATGATGTTAACTTGGAAAAGGCTCTAAATATTGTCCCCGCCGGCAAACTCCATGAGGTAAGCCTTGACGAAACCGTCTATCTTGCCGTCCATCACTCCGTTCACGTCCGAAGTCTGGTAGTTGGTGCGGTGGTCTTTCACGCGGCGGTCGTCGAACACATAACTGCGGATCTGCGATCCCCATTCAATCTTCTTCTTGCCGGCTTCCACCTTCGCCTGTTCCGCCATGCGGTGCTGTAGCTCCTTGTCGTACAAGATAGAGCGCAACTGACGCATCGCATTCTCACGGTTCTTAGGCTGGTCGCGCGTTTCGGTATTCTCAATCAGGATTTCCTCTTCCTCGCCGGTATAGGGGTCTTTGAACTGATAACGCAGACGCACGCCCGACTCTACCTTGTTCACGTTCTGTCCGCCGGCACCGCTGGAGCGGAAAGTATCCCACGAAATACGCGCCTGTTCGATATTCACCTCAATCGTATCGTCCACCAACGGAGTGACAAATACGGATGCGAAAGATGTCATGCGCTTGCCCTGGGCGTTATAAGGTGATACGCGCACCAGACGATGCACGCCGTTCTCGCCTTTCAGGTAACCGTAGGCGTAATCGCCCGAAATCTCAATGGTACAGGTCTTGATACCTGCCTCATCGCCCTCCTGCAAGTTGGAAATGGTCGCCTTATATCCGTTGGTTTCGGCATACCGCAGATACATACGCATCAGCATGCTTGCCCAGTCCTGGCTTTCGGTGCCACCGGCGCCCGAATTGATTTTCAGCACACAGTCCATCTGGTCGGCTTCTTCACGAAGCATGTTCTTGAGTTCAAGGGCTTCTACGGCAACAGCTGCTTTGGCATAGGCATCGTCCACTTCCTCTTCGGTCACCAGTTCGTCCTTGTAGAAATCGAACGCAAGTTGCAACTCGTCTGCCATCACCTTCACTTCATTGTAACCGGAAATCCATTGCTGCAAGCCCTTCACTTTCTTCATCTGCGCTTCGGCGGCTTTTTGGTCGTCCCAAAAACCCGGAGCCTGCGTACGCAACTGCTCCTCCTCTACCTGTATTTTCTTTCCTTCAATGTCCAGATAGCGGTTCAGCGCTTCGGTACGTTCCTTGATATCTTTCAGTTGTTCAATGGTAATCATAATGGGGATTTACTATTTTACAATTTACTATTAACTATTCTTTACGCTTCGTACATCTTATCAATCAGTTCTTTGTAGTTCTTCGATACCACAGAACGCTTCAGCTTCAGCGTATTGGTCAGCTCACCACGCTCCATGCTGAACGGTTCGGGCAGCAACGTGAAGCGTTTCACCTGCTCGTAGTGGGCAAACTGTTGCTGCAACGTGTCGATACGGGCACGGAACAATGCCTGCACTTTAGGATGTTGCAACAAGTCCGCCATATCCTTATACTCCAGCCCTTTCTCTTCGGCGTATGCCTTCACCAGCCCGTAGACGGGAACAATCAAAGCGGATACAAACTTACGCTGGTCGGCAATGACAGCTATCTGGTCTATGTAACGGTCTATCGACAGTTTGGTTTCCAAAGCCTGCGGAGAAATATACTTGCCGTTGGATGTCTTGAATAAATCCTTGATGCGTTCCGTCAGGTACAGATGACCGTCTTTCAGGTAACCGGCATCACCCGTATGGAACCAGCCGTCTTTGTCAATGGCGGCAGCCGTAGCTTCCGGTTTCTTATAATAGCCGGTAGTAATCGTCTTGCCCCGGAGCAGGATCTCATTATCCTCGCCGATCTTCACTTCAAGGTCGGGCATCAGCGTTCCCACCGAACCGATTTCATATCCCTTGTCAAGGAAACAGGAGACGGTAGCGGTTGACTCCGTCAGCCCGTACCCCACTATCATATTGATGCCTACCGACTGCACAAATTCGCAGATTTCATCGGACACCGCCGCACCGGCAGTGGGGAAAAAGTTACCGTTCTCAATGCCGATGGTCTTTTTCAGCAGGGCATAGACGGTCTTTTCGTAGAACTTATATTTCAGATGAAGCATCAGAGGCGGTGTCTTGCCCACACGCAGGTAGTCTATGTTGTGTATCTTGCCCACCTTGATGGCATCCAGCATCATTGCTTTCCGCAAACCGGTTTCCTGCGCAATCTTTTCCTGCACGCCCGCATAGACCTTCTCCCAAAAACGGGGAACGCTGCACATCAATGTAGGGCGTATCTCCTTGATGGTGGTCTGAATATCTACCGGACGGAGATTGATACAGACCTGTACGCCCCGGTGGATGCAAAAATAGGTCCATGCCTTCTCAAACACATGCGTCAACGGCAAGAAGTTCATGGAAACATCCTTGTCCGACATGCCGGTCAGGCGGATGTCGTGGATGCGGATAGCCTCCCGATAGTTGAAGTGGTGCAGCATGACTCCTTTCGGCTCACCGGTGGTGCCGGATGTATATAGGATATTCGCCAAGTCATCGTCCGACGCACGGGCGGTACGCTCTTCCACAACATCATTGTGAGGAAGCCCCTCGCCCAATGCAAGAAACTCGTCGTAATAGATAGATGTCTTATCACGGGGATCGAGCACGACGCCGCGGTCGAAAACAATCAGTTTCTGCAAAGAGTCGCAGAAGCCGAACGCACTGAAAGCGGCATCATACTGAAACTGCTCACCTACGAAGAGGAAACGTATCTGCGCATCATTGATAATATATTGCGCCTGGGCAGAAGAGCTGGTGGCATACAGCGGTATGGTCACCACGCGATTGGCAAATGCGGCGAAATCGGTAAACAGGCATTCCGGTTTATTTTGTGAGAAGATACCGATGTTACGTTGCTCCTCTACGCCCAAAGCCACCAACGCATTGGCAGCCTGACGTACGGTCCGAGAAAAATTATTCCAAGTGATAGGTATCCATTGTGCAGTGTCATAGTCCCTGTATTTAAGGGCTACTTTGTCTCCATACTTCTCTGCCTGGCGATGCACCAAGACAGACAAATGATGATAAGTCATATTTTTAATGAATTGGTAAATACGGGTACAAAGGTATTGGTTTTATTTGAAACTATCTTCCTTTTTCAGGATTTATCCGTAAGTTTGCGGCATAATAACGAATATATAACGGAACCTGATGATGACAACAGACATAGAGACGCTCGTATCCGAGGCAATCGGACTGCTTAAATCGTTGATAACCATACCTTCTTTGAGCCGTGAAGAAGAACAGGCGGCAGACTTTTTACAACATTACATCGAGATGCAGGGAATGGCGACCGGACGGAAAGGCAACAATATATGGTGCCTCAGCCCGATGTTCGACCTGAGCAAGCCGACGCTGTTGCTAAATTCGCACATCGATACGGTGAAACCGGTAAACGGCTGGCGGAAAACCCCGTTCAACCCCACGGAAGAGAACGGCAAGATTTACGGTTTGGGAAGCAACGATGCCGGAGCGAGCGTGGTCAGCCTGCTGCAAGTATTCCTGCAACTTTGCCGGACCACACAAGCCTACAACCTGATTTACCTCGCCTCCTGCGAGGAAGAAGTGTCGGGCAAGGACGGAATAGAGTCCGTGCTGCCGGGGCTGCCGCCCATACAGTTTGCCATTGTGGGCGAACCTACAGAAATGCAACCCGCCATTGCCGAGAAAGGGCTGATGGTGCTGGATGTCACCGCTTACGGCAGGTCGGGGCATGCCGCCCGGAACGAGGGCGACAATGCCATATACAAGGTTTTGGACGACATTGCATGGTTCCGCGATTATCGTTTCCCCAAAGAATCGCCCCTGTTGGGACCGGTAAAGATGAGTGTCACCGTGATGAATGCAGGCACACAGCACAACGTCATACCGGACCGCTGCACATTCGTGGTGGATATCCGCAGCAACGAGTACTACACCAATCAGGAACTTTTCGACGAGATACGGAAGCATATCGGCTGCGAAGCCAAAGCAAGGTCTTTCCGCTTGAGTTCTTCACATGTCTCGCCCGAACATCCGCTGGTGAAGAAGGCGGTTGCATTGGGCAGAACCCCATTTGGCTCTCCTACCCTTTCCGACCAGGCGCTGATGCCGTTCCCCTCCATGAAGATGGGACCGGGCAAAAGCAGCCGCTCGCATACGGCGGACGAGTTCGTCTTCGTCAAGGAGATTGAGGAAGCCATCACACTCTATCTCAAATTGCTGGACGGAGCGAAGCTGTGACACACGCCACACATACGGTCGCGGCTCGCTTTCATCCGATTTTTGCTGCTATCTTTCAGGCTTTGCAAGCATCTTTTAGACGCGGATGACACGGATTATCATTTCACTGATAAAGATTAAAATCAACGGTATCTGTGTCTAAAAGATTAGGAACTTCGTAATGCCAAGCTCACTCGTTATCGAATTTATGTATCAATGACTGCAAATACATCTGCGTTAAAACCTGCTCATTCTTTTCAGGGAAAAAAAGCGTTTCTACTTTCCCATCACTGCCTATATATGCAATATACCTTTTCAGAACTCCACTATTTTTATCATGAGGAATGCTGAATGTATCCGAAACGTTTTTATAATTAAAACTCCGTAACGGTCCTTCCCAAGTTGCAGACTTCAACACATCGCTCTCGCAAACAGGAAGAACCAACACCTTCTCTTTTCCCGCTATTGATTGATATCGGTACAACTCATGCAAATCTTGTCTGATACATTCATCGCACATATCGTCCGTAAAACAATATACCAATGTATTGCTTACAGGAAACACTTGTTCATAAATGCCATTTAAAGATGTATTTACATGATACTCGGCATAACGAATGGACTTTTCCAATATCTTAGGAATCCCTTCATTCAACATTACTATATTTTTCTTATATCTCCTTAGCTGCCAACCTTGCAGAGCAATAACAGCCAACATAAGCAGTATGACGGAACAATATAATAAGACCTTGTCACTCTTTCTTAAATTCATAATACAAAATAATAGGATTAGAGTCTTCCGTTATCTGCTGTAATACATCTTTATTTTTAATCCGGTCGGATAAAAAGCCGCCGTCGAAGCAGGACTTCAAATGGGGCAACACTTCTGTATTGACTTGATAATAAACGCCATCGTCATCGGACATCAAGAACGAAGTCATGGTATATTTATAGGGCTTTGACACAAACAACAAGTCATCTTTTACATTGGTATAAACAGATATTTCGTCCTTTTTCAAATCGTATTGAACAAAAAAGCAAAACCAAGTCATATAGTCAAAATACAAATTACCATTGTTTCCATACAAATCAAATACACTGGTAATCTTCTGTTGTATATACCCCAGCCGCCTGTGTGCCTTCCCATGTATCTCTACCATTTTTCTTGCATCCAACGATATATCTTTTTCCTCTTCCGACAAATCACCGGGTTTTATGACTTTATCCCCCGTAAACACCATGTAAGGAGCAATTTTTCCCTCTTTCAGGCAAAGAATCGTATCTGCAATCCCATAGGTAAAAAGATCTTCATCTTTGCCAAACCGATAAAACAGATTTGTCGTCATGAATTCATTTTTCCATCCCTTATTAAAAGTTTCCACATCCAGCCACTCCCCAAGCAACTCTCCTGTTTTCTCATCCAATTGCTTCAATATATAAAAGGGGGAATTATCCTTTTTGGGCAAAAAATAGGTGCTCACCGCATACAGATTTCCTCCGTTACACCAAATCCTGTTGAACTTATTAGAACGTTCTATACTTAAGGTACGCTGATATTTTCCTGTATTTACGTCATAGACATAAATCCGATGCCCCAATTTATCATATATATAAATAGAACCTTGCTCACGGTCTATCGCAAAGTCCCCACAAGAGGCATATTCCTCAGGGCCAAGCCCCACATTACCTATTTGATAAAGCAACTTACCTGCCCTATCAAAAGCGAAAACACCTTTTGCAAATTCCGCATCCAAAACAATTATCAGGTCCTTATAAATATCGACCCTATTAAGTTTACCAATCACAACCTCGCTATTATCCAACGGTATGACCTTGATAGAATCAAAGATATTGGACAGTTTAAAGTCGTGTTTTAATTCCACAGTATCCAAATTTACGACAAAAGCATTACTATTTACCGCCATATAATCCGCAGTCTGTTTACATCCCCCAAACAAGGACATAAATAGAACTATCAAAAACAGATTGGTTGTCAAACGTTTATTCATAGCAAATATTTTATTTACAAGTTACAAAAAACAATATGAATCATAAGTTAAATCATCCTCACCTATTTCATAACCATCACAATCGTAATAAATATAAAGATATCCTTTTTTACAATGTTCTATACCAAGTCCTTTACACTCATGTTTTACCGCCTTTCGAGCAAATGTCTTATAAGTATTATTATAAATCGTACATTCTTGCCACATATATTCCTCTGAACGTTCCGTAGTACATTTTTTATCATTCTCCCCATTAGTAGACTCATCATTTGCCAAAGCTTCAATATCAACTAATGAAAACGCAATAGCGTGCTGTAACGTATTGCTTTTCTTTATGCAAGTAACTATAGTTACTACACATACAATTGTAACAAATAAAATAATCTTTTTCATAGTATGCCGTATTATAAAAGTTATTCCTCTTCACCTTTACACTGTGCAACATGCGTTTGGTCATTACTACTAATATAATAACCATCACAATCATAATAGTGATAAACGTACCCTTTATCACAGCTTCCCGAACCTTTAGCACCTTTACACTCATAAAGAAAATCTTTTCTATAAACCGCTTTATAGGTTCTATTATAAACACTACAGTCCTGCTTCACTACATTTACAGAAACCAGTTCTCCCACACAAAATGTTCCATTATCAATTTCGTCATTCGCTAAAGATTCAATATCAACCAATGACAGCACACCACTATAATTCATATTGTTCATACTTATAAATACAAACATCGAACTACATACAAATACAATAAGAGATAGCAATAATTTAGTTTTCATAGCAAATAAATTTAAATAACAAGACAAATCTTAAAGGAATTCAGTCAAAGTTATTAAAAAAAACTAATAAAACAAATATATTCAACGAATTTCATAGATGTCGAACGGCTTTCTCATTGTCGGGAATTAGAAGCCGTGTATAAGGTGCTCACGCTGCTGCAATCTCTTCCTGTTCTGTCTTTACCGTTCTTCATGACAAAAAGACGGAAGAACCGCCTTTTTGCTTACTCCCATGCTTCCGTATTCCTACCGGAATAGCGGCGGCTTGTATAAAGTGCGGATAGATATGCTGCTTTTTCCCGATAGAAATGCGTTGTTTATGCAAATTTCAGGTGTTTCCGGTGTCGGATGCGGGTGTTTCCACCGATAGATATTAGTGTCTGTCGCGATAGACATTAATGTTCATCATGACAGACACTAATGTTTCTCGTGACGGACACTAATGTTCCTCACGACAGGCACTAATGCCCCTCGTCTCAAACGCCTGCATCCGTGAAACGGGATGCCCGTGCACGGCATTTCAGGCGTATTTCCACGCTGGTTGATTTGTAAGGATTTCGCTATTATACTGAGAATGTATGGGATAAGCTTTTCCCGTTCCGTTTTTCCCGACCGGCAGCACATCGGGACGGAAACAGGCGATTCTGCGGAGTCGGGAAATACAAATTGTCATTTTGAATTACGGATTCTGCATTTACAACCGTTTTTCCTGTTTTACCTGTTCAGCCAAGGCTCGGGATTCAGCTTCTCCTTTTCACGGCGCAACTGGAAGTGGAGTACTGTACGTCCGCCATCGGCTCCGTCGGAGAATACCTGCCCGATAGCCTGCTTGGTAGTGACCGTATCGCCTTGTTTCACCGAAGCGGAAGACAAGTTACAATACACGGAGATATAGGCTCCGTGGCGGATGAGGATATTAAACAATCCGTTCAACTTGAAAACGGCGGCAACCTTGCCGTTGAAGATGGCGCGCGCCTGTGCTCCCGGTCTTCCTTGAATGTCGATGCCTTTATTATCCAGTTTTACATTGCGCAGCCCTTCCACAGCATATTGTCCGTAGTGGCTGGTGATGATGTAAGCCCCGCTGATGGGCATGGGCAACTTGCCCCGGTTGTTGGCAAAATCACCGGAAAGTTCGCGGTCTGCCTTGCTCATGGTATATGTTTCCAAAGGAGCGGCTTTGGCAGAGGATGTTGAAGGTTTGTCTGTTTTTGCCCCCGCTTTTTTACGTGCGGCCGCTTCACGGCGCGCTTCCTCGGCGGCACGCTTGCGGGCTTTCTCTATCTCTTCGGCAATGAGACGGTCGATACGCGCATTGAGCTGGTTGGCTTCACGGCGCTGCTTGGCAATCTCGTTCTGCAATCCGCGCTGCTTTTTCTGCAAATCGGCTACGAGTGTACGTTTTTCTTTCTCCTGCGTCTCGAGCTTTACCTTTTCGGCTTCACGTTCTTTCAGCAAATCGGCTTTAGCGGCACGCACCTGCCCGAGTTCCGTTTTCTTCTTACCGACTTGTTCCTGTTTTTTCAGCACTTCCTCGCCCTGCAGGCGTTGGAAAGTGGCATACTCGCGCACATAACGCAAACGGCGGTAGGTCTGCGCCAAACTTTGGGCAGAGAAGATAAACATCAGTTTCTCCTCGATAGAACGGTTTTTATACAAGTACCGGACGGACGACTCGTACTTCTGCTTATTGTTCTTTAACTCATGCTGCAATGTTTCCAACTGACGTTCCAACGATGCCAATTCACGGTCTATCGACTCCACATCGTTATTTATGGCAAGGATATAGCGTTTGCGCTCCTCTATCTGGCCGGTCAGGACCGCAAGACCGTTCAACTGGCTGCTTACGGTTTTCTTTGTAGTTTTCAGAAGCGTTTCCGACTCGGAAATCTGCTTTTGCAGAGCACCCCGCTTGTCTTCCAGTTCTCTTATCAGCTTGTTAGACTGTGCAAAGAGCGGAAATGCCAGCCAGAAGCAACTTACAAAAATACAAAGCAAACGTCTCATAAGCTCATCAGCATTTCTAATATTTCATTCAACTCTACCCGCGTATACTTCGAAGAGAGTTCGGTAGGTGTCAGTGAAAACGGTTCATTGGAAAATCCGGACAACTCAATCCTGCCCTTCTCCAATGAAGGTATGCCCAGCTCCTTGCCGGACAGTTCCCTTTTGCCGCCGGGTTTGGAAGCATCGAACAAAATCTTCTCCAAACGGGCAAAGTCGGCTTTCTTGGGCAATACATCCTTCAGTTCCTTACGGGTGGTGCGCACATAGCGCTTGCCCATACGGTCTACCAGCAATATCTCTTCGGGAGTGACATCCATACGTGCCACCTCGGTGCGTATGATGGGCATCTGGAAAGAGAGTTGCATCCGCTCGCCGCTTACCAGCTTCATCGTACCGTTTACGGTGAAAACGGCTTCTTTGGAAGGAACTGTGAGCCGCACCTTGGAGGAAAGGCATCGGGTACTCTCAAGTTGTCCGGACGTCTCCGCCTTACGAGTGGTTTTACATCCTGTCAGACAACAGAGCACGAAGCATATAAAGACCAGCGCCTTGCCATTGAATTTTGTTTGTTCCATCACTTTCTTGCTTTATCGTTTACACGTTACCGTCTTATTCCTTTTCACCGACATACTTCTTCTTCTGGATTTTCTGTCTCAGTGTTTTGGAGTCGCTACCTGCTTCCAACGCCTGTTTCCAGTATTCCAATGCCTTATCCGCATCACCCGTCATGTAATAGATATCACCGCAATGCTCTATGATAACATCGCTCTTGCCGCCATCATTCTTCATGGCATCGTCTATATACAGGCGGGCTTCGGCATAATTGCCTTTCTCAAACAAAATCCAGGCGTACGTATCCAGATAGGTGGCATTGTCGGGCTCCGCCTTCACCGTCTTATAACTCATTTCCTCGGCTTTATCCAGGTTGCGACGCTCCACAGAGAGGTAATAGGCATAGTTGTTCAGGGCACCGATGTTGGAAGGATTATGCACCAGTGCCGAGTCGTAAGCGGCATAGGCTTCTTCATTCAATTTTTTCGTATGATAGGCGTCTCCCAAGATGGAATAGAAATCCGAAACAACGTCTTTCTTGCTGTCGGCAGTGATATGTGTCAATGCTTTCCGGCAAATGTCAATCACATCGTCCGTCCGCTCCGCCCGGTTGTAGGCGATGGCCAGGTAGAAGTAGAACTCGAGCATCTCCGGATTGGTCTCGACACCCGCCTCGCACAGACTAAGGATATCATCGTAATCTTCTTTACGTACCGCCTCGCCCAGCAACATCATGCGCGCGGCCGTATTGGCAGGGTCTATTGCCAACACCTGCCGCAATACGGGAAACGCTTTTTCGTTCATTTCCTTAGACAAGAGATATTGGGCATACAGCATCGGCATTGCGGCATCGTCAAGTTCCTGTTCCAGTATCCGGTCGAAGAGGTTGATGACCTGCGTGCTATCCTTGCCCTCCTGCTCACTCTGCACCACAAACCGACGCATTACGTTGAGTTTCGTTTCCGTAGGGACTTTTTTGTTGAGCAATAAAGTGTCCAGCTGTTGCCGGTAGCGTTCCTTCTGACCGGTCTCCTCATAATAAGATGCCAGCGAATACATCGCCATGGCATTGTCGGGCTCCGCATCCAGCACCTTGCGGTATATGCCGTAGGCCTCTTCCTTTTTCCCGTTCTGCATATACACATCCCCCAGCACAACCTGATAGCGGGCATCCATCGGATATTCCGCCACCAGGCTCTCTATCTCGCGGAAAGCATTCTTATTATCTTTCATTTGCAGGTAAATACGGAATTTCTCCATGCTCAGCTGTTCGCTCTTGCCCATCTTTCCTTCGATGCGGTCCAACGTGGCAATCACTTTATCGTACTGCTCCTGCCGGTTGTAAATGTCCAACAAAGCATAAAGCGGATCCAGCTTGTCCGTGAAGCGTACGGACATCCCTTCCAGCAGCGTCGCCACCTTCTCCTTTTCACCCTGCTGCTGATAGAGGTTTGCCAATCCCTGACTGTACCAATAATTATCGGGATCGTTCTCCACTGCCTTCTCCAACGCAGCCTGCCCCTGAGGCACTTGCTTCAGAAACAGATAATACTGCGCCAGTTCATACAAAGCCGACGAAGCATTCGGGTTGATTGCCAGGCTGTGCTGCAACATGTCAAAAGCCGCATCATACTTTTTCTGCATCTTCAGGCGGGCGGCTTCCAGGAAGAAATAATCGTACTTGCGTTGTTGCTCCGGCGTGAGTTCCATCACAGGCCTTGCCGGCACTACCCTCGCCTGCTTGCGGGATGTTCCGCAGGAAACAAGCAAGACACCTGCCACCAGCAACAATAACCCTGTCTTTTTATAATTGAACAATTTCATTATCTATGCAAAATCACACGGGTATAAGTACCCTGCCAACCACCGATCATTAACAACTCCTATCACACACCCGTATGCCCGAATCCACCGGCACCGCGTTCCGTCTCATCCAGCACATCCGTCTCCTGCCACACGGCCTGCTCGTGACGGGCGATTACCATCTGGGCAATCCGCTCTCCATCTTCAATCACAAATATCTCCGACGAAAGGTTCACGAGAATAATACAAATTTCACCGCGATAGTCGGCATCAATGGTTCCCGGAGAGTTGAGCACCGTAATCCCCTTCTTGATAGCCAAACCGCTACGGGGACGTATCTGCGCTTCAAAACCTGCCGGCAAGGCAATGTACAAACCGGTAGGAACAAGGCAACGCTGCAACGGCTGCAAGGCAATCGGTTCGGAAAGGTTGGCACGAATATCCATTCCGGCAGACAACTCGGTGGCATACGCCGGAAGCGGATGTTTCGACTTATTTATAATTCGGACGTTCATACTATTATTTATCATTTTAATGAAGTTAGAATGGAGATTACTTTAATTCACTTATTTAATGGACAAAATTACGGATTTTGAAGCAAATAGTCATACATTTGCAGTTAAATAATAAGAAAGCAAGAACATGATGGATTGGAATACCCTCATATCCGCCAAACGATTCGGTTTGGAAGAGTTTCATAAAGAGCGTCACGAGAACCGCTCCGAATTTCAACGGGATTACGACCGGCTTATCTTCTCCGCTCCCTTCCGGAGATTGCAGAACAAGACACAGGTGTTTCCCCTGCCCGGCAGCGTATTCGTGCACAACCGCCTGACGCATAGCCTGGAAGTCTCCTGCGTAGGCCGCTCGCTGGGCAATGACGTAGCCAAGGCAATCCTTGCCCGCCGCCCCGAACTGCAACACTCTTACCTGCCGGAAATCGGCTCCATCGTTTCGGCGGCATGCCTGGCACACGACTTGGGTAATCCGCCGTTCGGGCATTCCGGCGAACGTGCCATCTCCACTTTCTTCTCGGAAGGAAAAGGTTTGGCACTGAAAGAAAAGCAACCCGATGGAGAACAGCTCACTCCTGCACAATGGGAAGACCTGACACACTTCGAAGGAAACGCCAACGCCTTCCGGCTGCTCACCCACCAATTCGAAGGACGCAGGAAAGGCGGATTTGTCCTGACCTACTCCACGCTTGCCAGTATCGTAAAATACCCGTATTCATCGAGCCTGGCAGGACAGAAGTCCAAGTTCGGCTTCTTCACCACCGAAGAAGAGAGTTTCCGGCGGATAGCCGAGGAACTGGGCATGAAGAAACTCAACGGCTCGCCGTTGAGATACGCACGCCATCCGCTTGTCTATCTGGTAGAAGCGGCAGACGACATCTGCTACCAGATGATGGACATCGAGGATGCGCACAAACTGAAGATTCTTACCACGCAAGAAACGCAGGAGTTGCTGCTGTCCTACTTCCCGGATGAGCGCAAGGCACATATAACCAACACGTTCAAGATTGTAAACGATACGAATGAGCAGATTGCCTATCTGCGTTCTTCGGTTATCGGGCTGCTTATCAGCGAATGCACCCGGGCATTTCTCGACAACGAGACTAAAATACTGGAAGGAGAGTTCGAGGGAAGCCTCATCAAACACATCGCTGAACGCCCTGCCGATGCCTACAGGCATTGCGCAGAGGTATCTTTCCAGAAGATATACCGTTCACGCGATGTATTGGACATAGAACTTGCCGGTTTCCGCATCATCAGCACGCTGCTCGAACTGATGATCGATGCGGTATGTTCACCGGAAAAAGCCTATTCGCAACTGCTTATCAACCGGGTGTCCGGTCAATACAACATGAAAGCAACCGCGCTGTATGAAAGGATACAAGCCGTATTGGACTATATCTCGGGTATGACGGACGTCTTCGCCCTCGACCTATACCGGAAAATCAACGGAAACAGCCTGCCGGCAGTATAGTGCCCGCCCGGGCACCTGCCGTCCGCCGGAAGAGAAGAACACCCTATTTCGTTCCGGCAGCCCAGTTGCACGCATCCGGCTCGCTTTCGATGAACGACTGGATATGGCGGATACGCTTTTCCGCCAGAATTTCATCGACAGCAATCAGGATACCGGTTTCCTCCACATCGCCGAAACCGTAATTAATAGCCGTGCCGAACATACGCATTGTCGGGCTAAGGCTCATATACGCGTTTACCAATGGCGGGATGTTGTATCCCAGTTTGCGTATCTCGCCGTTCAGTATCTTATAGTCTTCTTTAAATGTATCCTTACAGAACAGGGCCTCCAATTCTTTCTCGTCAGCTTCCAATTGCAGCGGTTTCATCGGAGTAATCAAGCTCCCTTTATCCGCAAAATGCTTCTTCAGGAAATAAAGAATCATGTCACGTCCTTTGCGTATATAGCTGGGATACATGGTAACCTTGCCAAAGAAATATTTCACATTGGGCATAACCACGATCAAGGCACCCAAACCGTCCCATAAATTATCCAATGCAAACAAACCCTTGCTGTCACGACGGGTAGACTGATATTCGAGCGTCACGAACGAACGTCCAAGCTCGATAGTAGTGGGAAGATACTCTTTCAGGAATTTCTCGGAAAAATCAAACATGTGCGCAGTCGCCAGAATCGGCATGCCGTGCTCGTCGAAACGTACGTCCGTACCGAGAATATAGCGGTAGCCGCCCAATATCTCTTCCGCTTCGGGGTTCCAGACAATCAACTGCTTATAGGGATTGTCCATGATATCGTATTCGTCGATATCCATCGACATACCCGTTCCACCACCGGCAGCCCGAAATGCAATTTCACGCAGACGCCCGATTTCCTTCATCGTGTTCGGTGAATCCTGGGCAGTAATAATGTATATCTGATTATTACTCTTATTCGTCATACGCAGACGTTTGTCTTCGGTCAACTCCGCTTTTAGCAATTCTTTGCTAATCGGTGCAATTACATCTTCCATATTACTTTAATTGAGAATGGAGAGTTGAGAATAACCTTTCCGTATCAACCCCCGATTTTCTATTTTAATTTTCAACTTATAATTTATACACGATATCTTTCACATACTGCGCCCATTGAGCAGGCGTTTTCGTCTTATCGAATGTTTGCCAAGGGATAGGCTTACCTATTGTAATAGTAAATGTCTTGTGACGGTTTTTCAACATCTCGTCCGCCAAGTAAAGCATGGCAATATTGAACTTGATGCCCAACGCCTTGCACAAGTTGGCGAGATTATAAAAGAAATTGGAATTACGGCCGTCGAAACGGATAGGCACTACGTCGCGATGCGCCTCGACACTCTTCACGATGAACGTCTTTTTCCAGTCCAAATCGCGGATAACCCCGTTTTGGCGGCGCGAACAAAGCCCGGCGGGAAACATGATAAGCTGGTCGTCCGACGCAAAGCCCGCCTCTACCATCTTCGGAAAGTCCTTCGCCTGCCTGCCGGTCTTATTGATAGGAATGCAGAGGGGAGCCAACCCGCGCAGGTTCATAAGCAGGTCATTGACCATATACTTCACCTTTCCATCATAAAAGGTCCCGAGTACATAACCCAACGCAACGCCGTCCTGTCCACCCAAAGGATGATTGGAGACAAACGTATAAAGCCCCTCTTTGGGGAGATTTTCCTTGCCTTTCACAATCAGCTTGGCATCCAGAAAGTCCAGGCAGGCTTGCAGAAATTCCACCCCAACCTTATCTTTCGACTCCTTCAGAAAGACATTCAATTCATCCTGATGAACGATGCGTTTCAGATAAGACACGACAAACTTAGGGATATATTTCACATGCTTCGGAGCTTTCTCCCGAAGAATCTTATCAATGTCAATCAAGAATAAAGAGTCGTCTGCCATTCTTTTTATGATGAAATGATGCGCAAAATTAACGCATCTTTTTAATTAAATGCAAATATTTGACAGAAAACTACACCCAAAAACTATCAAATAGCACCTAAAATCTATCAATTGTCAGTTTTCACCCCAAAGATTGCTTAAAAGCCGTCCGCCAAAAAGCAAGAACCTCCGTAAACTTGCAGTGCTGAAAGGCTAAACGAACAAGTAACAATTTTAAAAAAGCACATTATGAATAGTATTACATTTAAGCAAGACTTACTCGCAGTTCAAAACGATTTATTGCGTTTCGCATACAAGCTCACTTCCGACCGCGAAGAAGCAAACGACCTTCTTCAGGAAACTTCTCTCAAGGCTTTGGACAATGAAGACAAATATATGCCCGATACCAACTTCAAAGGATGGATGTACACAATCATGCGCAACATCTTCATCAACAATTACCGCAAAGTCGTGCGCGACCAGACATTTGTAGACCATACGGACAACCTGTATCACCTGAACCTGCCGCGCGACACAGCTTTCGAGAGTACGGAAAGCGCATACGACCTGAAAGAGATGCACCGCATCGTCAATTCGCTGCCACGCGAATATAAGATCCCGTTCTCCATGCACGTTTCCGGCTTCAAGTACCGTGAGATAGCCGAAAAGCTGGGACTGCCGTTAGGAACGGTAAAAAGCCGTATTTTCTTCACCCGCCAAAAACTGCAACAAGAGCTGAAAGACTTTGTTTAATCAGCCGAAGAACCGGTAAATCCTGCCATCACATAAATTTTCTCTTGCTCCAACAACAGGCGCATGGGGTGCCACGACACCTCCATGCGCCTGTTGCATTATCACACCGGACCACATCCACACACGCCTTGTTTCATCGCAGAACAGGCACGGACTAAGGACGCAAACACTCCGCAACAATCCCGCCCGTATTCTCCCCCATTCAAAGAGAGTGCCGCAACCATACCCCCACAAACAGGCAGTACGGCACACTGTTCATTTTCAACAGAATAAGCAATTAACACACTGTTGAAAACTTCTAAGTAAGATTTTAGTTAAAACATTGTGGGGAATTGTGGGGAAATGTGTATTTTTACCGTCTCTTATTATAATAAGGTAAAAATGATACGTTTTTTAGGCAATATCGAAGCTAAAACGGACGCAAAGGGACGTGTATTCATCCCTGCCGGCTTTCGGAAACAGTTACAGGCTGCTTCCGAAGAAAGACTCATATTGCGCAAAGACGTGTTTCAGGAGTGCCTGATACTCTATCCCGAGAGCGTCTGGTTCAAAACACAAGCCCAGCTACGGCAACGGTTGAACAAGTGGAATGCCAGGCACCAGCAAATCTTCCGGCAGTTTGTAAGCGACGCGGAAATCATGGTCCCCGACGGGAACGGACGCATCTTATTGCCAAAACGCTACTTGCAGATGGCAGGCATACAAACCGATGTGCGCTTTATCGGCGTGGACAACACCATCGAGATTTGGGCAAAAGAGAAGGCGGAGCAACCTTTCGTGAGTCCGGAGGAATTCGGTGAAGCGCTGCAGGACATCCTGGGAGACGGGAGTTGGGAAGAAGCGGAAACAGGCGACGAGACAATAAGGTAGTAAACGATTGTAATGAAAGAAAAATGAAGGAAGAAACGACATATCACATTCCGGTACTGTTGATGCCGAGCGTCGACGGAATGAATATTCGCCCGGACGGCACGTATGTAGACGTGACTTTCGGCGGTGGAGGCCATTCGCGCGAGATAGTGTCCCGTTTGGGCGAAGGCGGAAGGTTGCTGGGATTCGACCAGGATGAAGATGCGGAGCAAAACATCGTAAACGACCCGCACTTTACTTTCGTGCGCAGTAACTTCCGTTACCTGCACAATTTCCTGCGCTATCATGGCATTGAGCAGGTGGACGCCATACTTGCCGACCTCGGCGTATCATCGCATCATTTCGACGACAGTGAACGTGGATTCTCCTTCCGTTTCGAAGGCGCACTGGACATGCGCATGAACAAACGTGCCGGTCTCACCGCCGCCGACATCGTGAACACATACGATGAAGAGCGGCTTGCCGACATCTTCTATTTGTACGGAGAACTGAAGAACAGCCGCAAGCTGGCATCTGTCATAGCCAAGGCGCGTATCTCCGGAAAAATCAGCACCATCGGAGAGTTTTTGGACATCATCAAACCGCTGTTCGGACGCGAAAGGGAGAAGAAAGAGCTTGCCAAAGTGTTTCAGGCATTGCGTATCGAGGTCAACCGGGAAATGGAAGCACTGAAAGAGATGCTATATGCCGCCACGAAAGCATTGAAGCCCGGCGGACGACTGGTAGTTATCACCTACCACTCACTGGAGGACCGCATGGTGAAGAACATCATGAAAACCGGCAACATCGAGGGCAAGGCGGAAAAAGATTTCTTCGGAAACGTACGAACGCCTTTCCGGTTGGTAAACAACAAAGTGATTATTCCGGACGAAGACGAAATCAACCGCAATCCACGTTCGAGAAGCGCCAAACTGAGAATTGCGGAGAAAATAGCAGAATAGTGACAAACCGATAAGACAACAGGATGATGAACGAGACAAACCACAAGCAAGAAGAGTTGAAAGACGAAAAGGCAAAAAGACATACTTCGCTAAAAAATATCATAGGCGGCGATATTCTGGCTACGGACTTCTTCCGCCGCCAGACGAAACTGCTCGTCCTTATCATGGTTCTTATTCTGTTTTATATCCACAACCGCTATGCCTGCCAGCAACAAATGATAGAGATAGACAAACTCAAAAAGGAGTTGATTGATATAAAATACGATGCGTTGACACGCAGTTCCGAATTGATGGAGCGAAGCCGCCAATCGCGTATTGAAGAATATATCGCAACGAAAGAAAGCGATTTGCAGACATCGACCAATCCGCCTTATTTAATCAAATAGAACGGGCGGGCAGAGAACGGAAGCAGTAGCTTATCAATCGTAACCAGTAAACAATATATAGTAAAACCGTAAATCAAAAACAACCTTGGCAGTAAACAAGAAAAATATAATGACCCGTTACTTCTTCGTAGTCCTTATCATGGGACTGATAGGAGTAGCTATTATCGTAAAAGGCGCTGTCATCATGTTTGCCGAGCGGCAATACTGGCAAGATGTCGCCTATCGTTTCGTAAAGGAGAATGTCACGGTGAAACCCAACCGTGGCAACATCCTCTCGTCAGACGGCAAACTGATGGCAAGTTTCTTGCCGGAATACCGCATCTACATGGACTTCAAAGCGGGCGGCCAGAAGAAAGACACCATGCTTATGAACCATTTGGGCGAGATTTGTGAAGGGTTGCACCGGATATTTCCGGATAAAAGCGCCGCGGAATTTAAAAGGCATCTGCTGAAAGGACGCAAGAAAGGGAGCCGCAATTACCTGATTTATCCCAGACGTATCTCTTACATCCAGTACAAAGAAGTTAAAAGATTGCCTGTATTCAACCTGAACAAATACAAGGGCGGGCTGCACGTGCAGACTTACAACCAACGCAAAAAGCCCTTCGGCTCTTTGGCGGCGCGTACATTGGGAGACCTCTATGCCGATACGGCACAAGGGGCGAAGAATGGTATCGAACTGGCTTTTGACACCCTGCTGAAAGGGCGCGATGGCATTATCCACCGCAAGAAGGTAATGAACAAATACCTAGACATAGTAGATATCGCCCCCATAGACGGTTGCGACATTGTCTCCACCATCGACGTAGACATGCAGGACATTTGCGAGAAGGCATTGATAGACAAGCTGAAACAGTTGAATGCCAGCGTAGGCGTTGCCGCACTGATGGAAGTACAGACCGGAGAGGTTAAAGCCATCGTCAATATGATGAAAGCGGGAGACGGCAAGTATTACGAAATGCGCAACAATGCCATCAGCGATATGTTGGAACCGGGCTCTACATTCAAAACCGCTTCCATCATGGTAGCCCTTGAAGACGGAAAAATCACCCCGGACACCGAAGTGGATACCGGAAACGGCATCATGATGATGCACGGTCGTCCGATGAAAGACCATAACTGGCATCGGGGCGGATATGGCAAGATTGATGTGACACGTATTCTGGAGGTATCGTCCAATATCGGTGTCTCTTACCTTATTGACAAACATTACGGAAGTAACCCGCAAAAGTTTGTAGACGGATTGAAACGTCTCGGCATAGACCGTCCGCTCCAGTTACAGATTGCCGGAGAGGGAAAGCCTAACATCCGTGGTCCGAAGGAACGTTATTTCGCCAAGACCACCCTGCCCTGGATGAGTATAGGTTACGAGACGCAAGTGCCGCCGCTGAATATCCTGACTTTCTACAATGCCATTGCCAACAACGGCATAATGGTACGCCCGAAGTTTGTGAAAGCGGCAGTGAAAGACGGTGAAGTGGTACGTGAATTTCCTACGGAGGTCATCAACCCTAAAATCTGCTCGGACAATACGCTGGCACAGATACGGGAAATTCTGCACAAGGTAGTCTCCGAAGGTTTGGCAAAACCCGCCGGGAGCAAGCAGTTTGCCGTAGCCGGCAAGACGGGCACGGCGCAGATTTCGCAAGGTGCCGCCGGATACAAAGCAGGACGGGTAAACTATCTTGTAAGTTTCTGCGGATACTTCCCGGCAGAAGCGCCCAAATACAGCTGCATCGTTTCCATACAAAAACCGGGACTTCCCGCATCGGGCGGTCAGATGGCAGGTAGCGTATTCAGCAAGATAGCCGAGAGGGTGTATGCCAAGAACCTGCGGTTTGACATACGCAGTGCGATAGACAGCACCACAAACGTAATCCCTACGGTAAAGGCGGGAGAAATGAACGAGGCGTTACGTGTGCTCAACGAGTTGGACGTTCCGGTACAGAAACAGTTTGAGGTACAAAAAGGGAAAGAAACATGGGGGCACAGCCAGGCGGCACCGTCTGCAGTCATCCTACAAAACAAGAAGCCCTCTTCCGGCACAGTGCCCAGCGTAGTGGGCATGGGTGCCAAAGATGCCGTCTATCTGCTGGAAAGCAAAGGACTCAGAGTACGGCTAAACGGCATGGGCAAAGTGAGAAGCCAGTCCATTGCAGGTGGAAGCCGGTTGGTAAAAGGTCAGACCATAACCTTGACGTTGCATTAATAAACAGATGCTGAAAATAAGATATGTCATTGATTACCTGCCATTCAGAACACAGCGAAGAATGACAGATAGTATAAGATAATGAATCATTAATACTTAAAGAATATACATTATATATAATAAGGTATGAAATTAAGCGAACTATTAAAAGCGATACAACCGATACAGATTATCGGCAACACAGAAAAAGATGTGACAGGAGTAAACATCGACTCCCGTTTGGTTGCAGCCGGACATTTATTCATGGCAATGCGCGGCACACAGGCCGACGGACACACATACATCCCGACAGCCATTGAGAAAGGTGCTATAGCTGTGCTGTGCGAAGAAATGCCGAAGGAGCTCAATCCTCATATCACATATATCCAAGTAAAAGAGAGCGAAAATGCGGTAGGCAAGGTTGCCACTACTTTCTATGGCGACCCGACCTCCAAGATGGAACTGGTAGGGGTGACCGGCACTAATGGCAAAACAACTATCGCCACCTTATTATATAATACGTTCCGCTACTTCGGATACAAGGTCGGGTTGATTTCCACCGTATGTAACTACATTGACGACCAACCCGTTCCGACCGAGCACACCACTCCGGATCCGATTACCCTGAACCGCCTGTTGGGCGAAATGGCAGACTCCGGATGCAAATACGCATTTATGGAAGTCAGTTCCCACTCCATCGCCCAGCAACGCATCAGCGGCCTGAAGTTTGCCGGCGGCATCTTCACCAACCTTACGCGCGACCATCTGGATTATCACAAGACTGTCGAAAACTATCTCAAGGCAAAAAAGAAATTCTTCGACGATATGCCGAAGGGGGCTTTCAGCCTAACCAATTTGGATGATAAGAACGGACTGGTGATGACCCAAAACACACGTTCGCACGTATATACTTATTCATTGAGAAGCCTCAGCGACTTCAAAGGCAGAGTGCTGGAGTCTCATTTCGAAGGCATGTTGCTCGATTTCAACAACCACGAACTTGCCGTACGCTTTATCGGCAAGTTCAATGCCTCCAATCTTCTTGCCGTGTTCGGTGCTGCCGTGTTATTAGGCAAGAAAGAAGAAGACGTACTCGTCGCTTTGAGCACGTTACATCCGGTTGCAGGTAGATTCGACTCTATCCGCTCTCCGAAAGGCATTACAGCCATTGTAGACTATGCCCACACTCCGGATGCCCTGGTAAATGTATTGAATGCCATCCACGGCGTACTGGAAGGTAGAGGGAAAGTAATTACGGTAGTCGGTGCCGGCGGTAACCGTGACAAAGGTAAACGCCCCATCATGGCTAAGGAGTCCGCCCGTTTGAGCGACCGCGTTATCATCACTTCCGACAATCCCCGTTTTGAAGAGCCGCAAGATATCATCAATGACATGCTGGCAGGCTTGGATAAGGACGACTTACAAAAAACCGTCAGTATCACCGACAGAAAAGAAGCCATAAAGACCGCTTACATGCTGGCACAACCGGGAGATGTCATTCTCGTAGCCGGCAAAGGGCACGAAAATTATCAGGAGATAAAAGGAGTGAAGCACCACTTTGACGATAAAGAAGAGCTGAACAAAGTTATGGGATATTAATGAGTACCGATTGATAATAAAAAGCATAGCCGATTAATTTTCAAATAAATAACTTACAACATACAACAAATAAAGAGATGTTATACTACTTATTCCAATGGTTAGACAAATACGACTTCCCCGGTGCGGGCATGTTCGGTTATACCTCTTTCAGAGCGTTGATGGCTATTATCCTTGCATTGCTCATTTCGAGTATCTGGGGGGATAAATTCATTAATCTGTTAAAACGTAAGCAAATCACCGAAACGCAACGGGATGCCAGCATCGACCCGTTTGGTGTAAACAAAGTGGGGGTGCCGAGCATGGGTGGAGTAATCATTATCTTTGCCATTCTGATTCCCTGCCTGTTGCTGGGCAAGTTGAGCAACATCTATATGATTCTGATGCTTATCACTACCGTCTGGTTAGGTTCATTAGGGTTTGCCGACGATTACATCAAGATATTCAAGAAAGACAAGGAAGGATTACACGGCAAGTTCAAGATTATCGGTCAAATAGGGCTTGGACTTATCGTAGGGCTTACGCTATATCTCAGCCCGCAGGTGGTTATCCGTGAAAACATCGAAGTGGAGAAGCCAGAAGGCATTGAAGTAGTGCATGCCGCCAAAGAAATCAAGGCGACACAGACTACCATTCCTTTTTTCAAAAGCAACAACCTGGACTATGCAGACCTCGTATCCTTCATGGGAGAGCACGCACAGACAGTCGGCTGGATATTGTTCGTGTTCGTTACAATTTTTGTTGTAACAGCCGTATCCAACGGTGCCAACCTGAATGACGGTATGGATGGTATGGCAGCGGGCAATTCTGCCATTATCGGTCTGACTCTGGGTATATTGGCATACGTATCCAGCCACATCGAATATGCCGGCTATCTGAACATCATGTATATTCCGGGTTCGGAAGAACTGGTTATCTTCATTTGTGCCTTCATCGGTGCAATGATCGGTTTCTTGTGGTACAACGCCTATCCGGCACAAGTGTTCATGGGCGATACGGGTAGCCTGACCATCGGGGGCATCATTGCCGTATATGCCATCATCATTCACAAGGAACTGTTAATACCTATTCTGTGCGGTATATTCCTCGTTGAGAACCTGTCGGTAATCCTGCAACGGGTATACTACAAAGCCGGCAAACGAAAAGGAGTGAAGCAGCGTCTTTTCAAACGGACACCGATACACGACCACTTCCGTACCAGCATGGACTTGATAGAACCCGGCTGCAAGGTAGTGTTCACCAAACCTGCACAATTGTTCCATGAATCAAAAATCACCATCCGGTTCTGGATTGTAACCATTGTATTGGCAGCCATAACAATTATAACGTTAAAGATAAGATAATAAGAAATGTTGGATTTCTGATTTTAGATTTATGATTTATGCGGAATACAAACGATAAATCAGAGACCTGAAATCTAAAATTTGAAATCATAATTCAAACAGTATGAGTAGAATTGTAGTTTTAGGAGCAGGCGAAAGCGGCGCGGGAGCTGCCGTACTTGCCAAAGTGAAAGGTTTCGACACGTTCGTATCCGACATGTCCGCCATTAAAGACAAATACAAGGAACTGCTGAACAAGCACGACATTGCTTGGGAAGAAGGAAAGCACTCTGAAGAATTGATACTCAATGCCGATGAAGTGGTAAAAAGCCCCGGTATCCCCAATGATGCTCCGCTGATTCTGAAATTGAAAGAAAAAGGCATCCCTATTATCTCCGAAATAGAATTTGCCGGACGCTATACAAACGCCAAGATGATTTGCATTACCGGTTCCAACGGTAAAACCACCACCACTTCACTTATTTACCACATCTTTAAGAGTGCGGGACTGAATGTGGGACTGGCAGGTAACATCGGCAATAGTCTTGCCCTACAGGTGGCAATGGAAAAGCATGACTATTACGTTATCGAACTCAGCTCTTTCCAACTGGACAACATGTATAAATTCCGTGCCAATATCGCCGTACTGATGAACATCACTCCCGACCATCTGGACCGATACGACCACTGCATGCAGAAATACGTAGATGCCAAGTTCCGCATTACGCAAAACCAAACGCAGGAAGATGCTTTCATCTATTGGAACGACGACCCTATCATCCGCAAAGAGTTGGAGAAACACGGGTTGAAAGCACATCCCTATCCTTTTGCCGCCGTAAAAGAGGATGGAGCCATTGCATACGTAGTAGACGGCGAAGTGGAAATCAACGAGCCTATCGCTTTCAATATGGAACAAGAGGAGCTTGCCCTGCGCGGAACCCACAACCTTTATAACTCGTTGGCAGCCGGCATTTCCGCCAACCTTGCAGGTATCAAAAAAGAGGATATCCGTAAAGCATTATCCGATTTCAAAGGCGTGGAGCACCGTCTGGAGAAGGTGGCGACCGTACGTGGTGTCCGGTTCATCAATGATTCCAAAGCCACCAACGTCAACTCCTGTTGGTACGCCCTGCAAAGCATGACAACAAAAACCGTACTCATACTTGGCGGCAAAGACAAAGGGAATGACTACACCGAGATAGAGGAGTTGGTACGCACCAAGTGTTCTGCCTTAGTCTACCTGGGACTGCATAACGAGAAACTGCACGAATTTTTCGACCGGCTGGGGCTGCCCGTTGCCGATGTGCAGACCGGCATGAAAGATGCGGTAGACGCAGCCTTCAAATTAGCCCAAAAAGGGGAAACCGTATTATTAAGTCCTTGTTGTGCTTCGTTCGACCTCTTCAAGAGCTATGAAGACCGGGGCGACCAGTTCAAGAAATACGTAAGAGAGTTATAAGGGACAAATGACTAATGGCGAGGTGATATCACACCGGTACATTAGCACGTTACTATATTGATTTATGGATTTACTAAAAAGCATATTCAAAGGAGACAAGGTAATCTGGATTATTTTCCTCTTCCTCTGCCTTATCTCCATCACAGAAGTGTTCAGTGCCGCCAGTACGCTCACCTACAAAAGTGGCGACCATTGGGGACCTATCACCCAGCACAGCATTATTCTGATGGTGGGTGCTGTGGTTGTGGTCCTTATGCACAACATCCCCTATAAATGGTTTCAGGTATTCCCCGTCTTCCTGTTGCCAACTTCCGCAATATTGCTGATATTGGTAATGATGATGGAACGCATCAATGGCGCCGCGCGCTGGATGACATTCATGGGCATACAGTTCCAGCCCTCGGAGATTGCTAAAATGGCGGTCATTATCGTCACGGCATTCATCCTCTCCAAAGGGCAAGACGAAGAGGGCGCCAATCCGAAGGCTTTCAAACGGATTATGATAATAACCGGAGCCATTTGCCTGCTCATTGTTCCGGAGAATTTATCCACAGCGGCATTGCTGTTCGGGGTGGTCTTTCTAATGATGTTCATAGGACGTGTCTGTGCAAAAAAGCTATTGATACTGATTGGCAGTTTAGCATCGGTAGGTATCATTGCCGTCACTTTCCTTTTAATGACAAAGAACAGCGATATACCTTTCCTGCACCGCTTCGACACATGGCGCGCCCGTATTGAGAAGTTTACGAGCGACGAGAAAGTTCCCGCCGCCAAATTCGACATAGACAAAGACGCACAGATAGCACACGCACGCATCGCCGTTGCCACCAGCAATGTTGTCGGCAAAGGTCCGGGCAACTCCGTACAACGGGATTTCTTGAGCCAGGCATTCTCCGACTTCATCTTTGCCATCATCATCGAAGAACTCGGACTAGTGGGAGGAGTCGTGGTTGTGTTCCTCTATATCTGCCTGTTGATACGTGTAGGGCGTATTGCCAAAAAATGCGACCGTACCTTTCCTGCCTTTCTCGTCATCGGAATAGCCTTGTTGCTGGTATCGCAGGCGGTTTTCAATATGATGGTAGCCGTAGGGTTGGCTCCCGTCACCGGCCAACCGTTGCCACTCATCAGCAAGGGAGGTACTTCGACGTTGATAAACTGCGCTTATATCGGCATGATATTGAGCGTCAGCCGCTATACGGCGAAACTGGAAGAGCAGCGGGAACACGATGCCCAAATCACCATGCAGGCAGAAACCGGCAGTGAAGACGGGAACGCTTACAGTGAAGCACAAAGCGCCGCAGAGCCCACAGCCAAGATGCTGAACAGTGATGCCGAATTTGAATAAGATGAATGATTAATAGCAAGTAAATAAACCCAGATATGGAAACAAAAAATAATAAACCACGCATCATCATCAGTGGCGGCGGTACAGGTGGACATATTTTTCCTGCCGTATCTATTGCCAATGCAATCAAGGAGTTGCGCCCGGACGCGGAAATCCTGTTCGTAGGCGCAGAGGGACGCATGGAGATGCAACGCGTACCCGATGCCGGCTACAGGATTATCGGCTTGCCCGTAGCGGGTTTCGACCGTAAACACCTGTGGAAGAACTTTGCCGTATTGGTGAAGCTGGTACGCAGCCAATGGAAAGCTCGCAACATCATCAAGCAGTTCCGTCCGCAGGTGGCGGTAGGTGTAGGCGGTTATGCCAGCGGTCCCACCCTGAAAACAGCAGGGATGATGGGAGTGCCCACTTTGATACAGGAGCAAAATTCATACGCAGGCGTCACCAACAAGCTGCTTGCCCAAAAAGCCTGTAAGATATGCGTTGCCTACGAAGGCATGGAAAAGTTTTTCCCCGCTGAGAAGATTATCATGACCGGCAACCCCGTTCGTCAAAACCTGCTCGGACATTCGATATCCCACGAAGATGCCGTACGCTATTTCAGTTTAGATCCTTCCAGAAAAACTATCCTGATACTGGGTGGCAGTCTCGGGGCACGGACCATCAACCAGACGCTAACCGCCGGTCTTGACACCATCCGAAAAAATCCCGATATGCAATTCATCTGGCAAACGGGTAAAATATACATCGACCGGGTAAGAGATGCCATCACCGCAGCAACCGGTGAAGCCGTGCGACATCCGCATATCAACGCCATCCCCAACCTGTACGTGACAGATTTCATCAAGGATATGGCAAGTGCCTATGCCGCTGCCGATTTGGTTATCTCCCGTGCCGGTGCCGGCTCTATTTCGGAATTCTGTTTACTACACAAACCCGTGATTCTTGTCCCATCGCCCAAT
Source organism: uncultured Bacteroides sp. (assembly GCF_910578895.1). Lineage (GTDB taxonomy): Bacteria > Bacteroidota > Bacteroidia > Bacteroidales > Bacteroidaceae > Bacteroides. The sequence continues at coordinate 7,831 of NZ_CAJTSC010000014.1, read as the reverse complement.
GTAGCAGAAGACCATCAGACCAAGAATACGCTGGCACTCGTCGACAAAGACGCTGCCATCTATGTAAAGGACGCGGAAGCCGAGGAGAGACTTCTGGATGTGGCGCTGAAGACGGTGAAAGAAAGTGGCAAACTGAGAGAATTGAGTAACAACATCGCCCGATTGGCATTGCCGGATTCGGCAACAGTCATTGCCAAAGAGGTGCTAAAACTTATTAAATAACAAGTACATGAATATAGAAAACATACAATCCGTTTACTTCGTCGGTGCCGGCGGCATCGGCATGAGCGCGCTGATACGTTATTTCCTCTCCAAAGGTAAATTTGTGGCAGGATATGACCGTACGCCAAGCGAACTTACCGGACATCTGATTGCAGAAGGTGCACAAATACATTATGAGGAAGACGTTGACCTCATCCCGGAGAATTGCAAGAACTCCCAAAGCACACTGGTTGTGTATACCCCTGCCATTCCCCAAGAACACGCCGAACTGACCTACTTCCGGGAACATGGTTTTGAAATACATAAACGCGCGCAAGTATTAGGCACGATTACCCGTAGCAGCAAGGGACTTTGCGTTGCCGGTACTCATGGAAAGACCACCACAAGCACAATGGCGGCACATTTATTTCATCAGTCGCACGTAGGTTGTACGGCTTTCCTCGGTGGCATTGCCAAGAACTACGGAACGAACCTGCTCTTATCGCAGGACAGCCCGTATACCGTAATCGAGGCAGATGAGTTCGACCGCTCATTCCATTGGCTTTCTCCCTATATGAGCGTCATTACCTCCGCCGACCCCGACCATCTGGATATATACGGTACGCGCGAAGCCTACCTTGAAAGCTTCCGCCACTACACCACCCTTATCCAGCCGGAAGGCGCACTGATTATCCGTAAAGGCATTGCCTTGCAGCCGGACGTGCAACCGGGGGTAAAAATATATACCTACTCACGCGATGAAGGAGATTTCCATGCAGAAAACATCCGCATCGGAAACGGTGAGATTTTCATCGACTTCGTTGCTCCGGACACCCGCATCAATGACATCCGGCTTGGCGTCCCCATCGGCATCAACATAGAAAACGGTGTGGCAGCTATGGCGCTTGCACACCTGAACGGAGTTACTGATGATGAAATCAAACAAGGAATGGCAAGCTTCCGTGGAGTAGACCGCCGTTTCGACTTCAAGATAAAGACGGACAAACTCGTATTCCTCAGCGACTATGCCCACCATCCTGCCGAAATCGCACAAAGCGTGAAGTCTATTCGCGAACTCTATCAGGACAAGAAGATAACCGCCATCTTCCAACCTCATCTCTATACACGTACCCGCGACTTCTACAAGGACTTTGCAGATAGCCTTTCAATGGCGGACGAAGTAATTCTGACGGAAATCTACCCTGCCCGCGAACAACCCATTCCCGGTGTCAGCAGCCGTCTCATCTATGACAATCTGTGCCCGGGCATCGAAAAGCGTATCTGCAAAAAGGAAGACATACCGGAACTGCTTTCGAAGAAACCTGTCGAAGTATTAATCGTGCTGGGAGCCGGCGATTTAGACAACTATGTGCCTTCCATCACCCAATTGCTCGAACAGCGCAGCTAATAATTATATAGAGTGAATTATAAAATAGCAAATAACAAACAAGCCTATGATTAAACGGATTCTGCTTTCCATTGTCCTGTTGCTCGTCCTTGCCTATCTGGTCGTGGCCGTTACCGCTTTCAACCGAAAACCGGCAAGCCGGATGTGCCATGACGTGGAACTGGTAATTAAAGACATGGAATATGCCGGGTTCATCACAAAAAAGGAAGTGATTGCCATGCTGAAAAAGAAAGACAGTAACCCCATAGGCAAAAACCTGGACCGTATCCGCACCAAGACATTGGAACAGATACTCTCCAAGCATCCGCTCATTGACGAAGTTGAATGCTATAAAACCCCGAGCGGCAAACTATGCGTCGAAGTGACCCAACGCGTTCCTATCCTGAGGATAATGAGTGCCAAAGGCGAAAACTACTACCTGGACAACAAAGGCACAGTGATGCCACTCGACACAAAGTGTATCGCGCACCGCGCCATTGTGACCGGAAATGTAGAAAAGTCGTTTGCCATGAGGGATTTATATAAGTTTGGTGTATTTTTGCAGAAGAATTCGTTCTGGGACGCACAAATCGAACAGATTCATGTATTGCCCGGCAGAAACATTGAACTGGTGCCTCGTGTAGGCGACCACATCATCTACCTTGGGAAACTGGACGACTTCGAACAGAAGTTGAAGCGGGTAAAGATATTCTATGAAAAAGGCTTAAATAAAGTAGGCTGGAACAAATACTCCCGTATCAGTGTTGAATTTGGTAACCAGATTATCTGCACGAAAAGACAATAAAGGAAGGAAGCTATTGCTTGATTATCCAAATAGCCGGATAACTTTCTTTCATTGCCGTGCAGCAAACAATAAACCGTAAAAGTAAAATAGTAAATAAAATAATTATGGCAACAACAGATTTCATCGCCGCCATTGAGTTGAGTTCTTCCAAGATTTCCGGCATTGCAGGAAAGAAGAACAGTGACGGAAGCATCCAGGTGTTGGCTTATGCGCGTGAAGATGCCGCCTCGTTCATCCACAAGGGCATCATCTACAATATTGACAAGACGGCACAGGCATTGACTTCCATCATTAACAAACTGGAAGGCCAGCTCAACAACTCCATTGCCAAAATATACGTAGGCATCGGCGGACAGTCATTGCGCACAGTAAAAAATGCGGTGAGCCGTACGCTGGATGAAGAGGGCATCATCTCGCAAGAGTTGGTAGACTCTATCTGCGACGAAAACCTTGAAGTGCCGTTGGCAGACATGAGCGTGCTGGATGTCGCCCCTCAAGAATATAAAATAGACAACAATCTCCATGCCGACCCGGTAGGAGTAACCGGACAGCATATCACAGGCCAATTCCTCAATATCGTGGCACGTGCCTCGCTCAAGAAGAATCTGGAACACAGTTTTGAGCAGGCAAAGGTAGAGATAGCCGACCTGCTCATCGCCCCGATAGCCTTGGCAAATGCCGTTCTGACGGAAAACGAAATGCGTTCGGGATGTGCATTAGTGGACTTCGGTGCCGATACGACTACTGTTTCGGTCTACAAGAATAACATTCTCCGCTACCTAAGCGTATTGCCGCTGGGCGGAAATACCATTACCCGTGACATCACATCGCTACAAATGGAGGAACAAGATGCCGAACGGTTGAAATTGCAATACGGTAACGCCCTTTACGAAGAGGAGGAAGAGGGTGAAACTCTCGCCGCATGCACATTGGAAGACGGACGTGCCATTGAACTTGCCACGTTGAACAATATTATCGGAGCGCGCACCGAGGAGATCCTTGCCAACGTATGGAACCTGTTGCAGTTCTCCGGTTATGAAGACAAACTCTTCTCCGGAGTAATATTCACCGGTGGCGGGGCAAACCTGAAGAGTATTGAAGAAGTTTTCCGCAAACTGAGCAAAACAGAGAAAGTAAAAACGATACGTTTCGTTCATAACACCATTCACGGTTTCAACGATGTGCTCGTAAAGGACGGCATGCAGAACACCCTGCTCGGACTTCTCGCCGCAGGTCACGAAAACTGCTGCCTGCAAGAGGAGAAAACAGCACAGCCTGCGGGCAATCCTACGCCCAAACCCGTGGATATGTTCGACAACGACGAAACTCTGAAGGAACAAGAAGCCGCTGCCCGTGCTGCCAAAGCACAACGTGAGAAAGAAGAGAGGGAACGCAAGGAAAAAGAACGCAAAGAGCGGGAACAGAAAGAAAAAGAGAGAAAGAAGAAAAAAGGTCCCAGCTGGTTTGAAAGAATTGGAGACAAGCTTTCCAAAGAAATCTTCTCGGACGACGACATGAAATAATTGATTTACTTATAAATTTTGAATCTTGAATTGGATGCGCACCACACTGCATAGCAATTCATAATTCATAATTCAAAATTCAGAATTATGGACGATATAGCACAATTCGATTTTCCGACCGATTCACCGAAAATCATCAAAGTCATCGGTGTGGGTGGCGGTGGTTGCAACGCCGTCAGCCACATGTACAATGAAGGTATAAACGGTGTCTCTTTCATGGTTTGCAACACTGACTCGAAGTCACTGAACGACTCTCCCGTCCCCAACAAGTTACAGTTGGGTAAAGGGTTGGGAGCCGGAAACGATCCCAAGAAAGGACGTGCGGAGGCGGAGAACAGCACGGATGAAATCAAAGAACGCCTGAGCGACGGCACACAGATGGTGTTCATCACCGCCGGTATGGGTGGAGGAACCGGAACGGGAGCTGCCCCCATCGTAGCGAAAGTGGCAAAAGAGATGGATATACTGACCGTAGGTATTGTCACCATTCCCTACCAGTGGGAAGCCGACAAAAAAATAGACCAGGCGCTGGACGGTGTGGAGGAAATTAACAAACATGTGGATGCATTGATTGTCATCAAGAACGACAAATTAAGCGAGATCTACGGCGAAATGGACTTTGAAGAAGCCTATGACCGGGCAGACGATATCGTGCTCGTGGCAGCCAAGAGCATTGCCGACATCATCACCATGCACGGCAAAATCAACCTCGACTTCAACGATGTGCGCACCATCCTCAAAAACGGTGGCGTAGCAATCATGGGAACCGGCTACGGCAGCGGTGAGGGGCGTGTGAGTAAGGCGATACTGGATGCCCAGACTTCACCGTTGCTCAACAACAACGACATCTTCAATGCCAAGAAGGTGGCATTCTGCATCTCCTACAGTTCGGAACACAAACTGATGATGAGCGAAATGGAAGAAGTACGCGAGTTCATGAGCCGCTTTAGCCGCGACATTGAGACCAAACACGGAGTGGAAAAGGACGAGAGCCTGGGTGACAAGGTAAAAATCACCCTGTTAGCCACTGGTTTCGGCATGCAAGATATCCATCTCAAGGAAATGGACGAACGGATTGCCACCCAGACCGAAGAGGAACTGGAACGAATCGCCGAAGAAGAAGAACGCAAACGGAGCCGCCGCGAACGCTATTACGGAAAGGAAATCAACAGCAGCACACCACGCATGCGCCGCCGCCACGTCTATCTCTTCAATCCTGAAGACTTGGACAGCGCCGACATCATCAGTATGGTGGAGAACTCGCCTACTTACATGCGCGACAAGAGTTCCCTCGCCGCAATCAAAGCCAAAGCGGAAGAGACCAGTATACTTGCTACCGAAGAAGCCCGCGAAGCCGAAAGCAGCGGCAGTAACGTAATTACCTTCTAAACCGCACCGATGCTGTAACAACCCAAGAAATTCATAATTCATTATTCACAATTACAACATGGATTTATTCGAAAGAGTCAGCGAAGACATTAAAAACGCAATGAGAGCCAAAGACAAAGTGGCTTTGGAAACTTTGAGAAACATCAAAAAAGTATTCCTCGAAGCAAAAACCGCTCCGGGAGCCAACGATACCCTGACCGATGCCGATGCCCTGAAAATCATTCAGAAACTGACAAAGCAAGGCAAGGATGCTGCCGAAATTTATGTACAGCAAGGACGCCAAGACCTTGCCGATACAGAGCTGGCACAAGTGAAGGTCATGGAAGCCTACCTCCCCAAGCAAATGTCGGTCGAAGAACTGGAAGTTGCCCTGAAGGCAATTATCGCCGAAACAGGTGCCACCGGCGGCAAAGACATGGGCAAAGTGATGGGCGTAGCCAGTAAAAAACTTGCCGGACTTGCCGAAGGACGTGCCATCTCCGCCAAAGTAAAAGAGTTGCTGGGATAAAGGGCTTTCCCGACACGGATATATATGAAGCCGTACTTCGAGCCGTTCTCCACCAAAAGGAACCGGCTGGAAGTACGGCTTTCTGTTCCGCGCTATCGCCTGCAGACGGTAGTTCGCAACTTCTCTCGTACCATCAGCCAAAGTGTTACAAAGTATGGAACACTTTATAGCTCAGAACAAAACTCAATCGAATAATTCTTTCAGGACTTCCAAAGACTTCAATACGGGAAAATCAGGCAAATGCAAACGATAATACTCGTTCATTACCGTCAGGCAGCGGGCACGTTCCGAACGATTCATAGCAAAAAGATGCATGGTTTCATAATTCATACGCATCAGTCCCGTCAAGCGCGATGCCTCTTCCGGTCCTATATAGTCAGGATGCGCCTGCGGACGCAACGGAGTAAAACCGGCACTCCGCAAATCAAAATAATCACCGCTGTGATAATCTTCCAAGTTCGGATACAGACCGAGAAAGCGCGACAAGCGCATCAAAAAAACCAAATGAAAATTGGAAAAACCACTGCGGCATTCGTCTAACCAAACAATAGAATGCTGCAAATAGGCAAATAAAGGACGGTTCTCCGCTTCCTCGCGCAAGGCACGATACAGGAATTCGGACAGAAACAAAGCAATGGCAGACTTATAGGGGTCGTAAGGAATAGACGTAAAAGGACAAAAAGATTTCGCCTCTTTCACCTTATATATAGTGGCATTCGGTCGGAAATCCGCTTCCAACTCCACTAAAGAGAGCGGCTGAAACAGCACTGACTTCACCGTAGCCTTGCGCGAACGGGACACCGGCACCAAGAAAGATGCTCGCCCGGACACCTCGGTATAGATGTCCACAATGATGGAAGTATCCTTATACTTCAACGAATGTAGTACGATTCCTTGCGTTTTCTGTAGCATTTCCGTTCACTTATCAAGTTTCAAATCGGCTAACAAAGCTACAAAAAAAGCATGAAACTACGGAAAACATAGCAAAGGAATAAAAAAAATGCGGTAAAGGACAAAAAATTAAAACATCATTACCATATTGATTATCAATTAATAACACTAAAAACAGAGTTAACCACAGAAAAAACCACGTAATTTTTTTATTAGAAATGTTTGCCAATTAAAAAATAGTTTCTACCTTTGCAACCGCAAACGAAAGGAAAAACGGTTGCAAGAGCGGAGACGCTCACCAATAAGGATGGCCCGTTCGTCTATCGGTTAGGACGCAAGATTTTCATTCTTGAAAGGGGGGTTCGATTCCCCCACGGGCTACAATTAAAAAGATAAACGAATTAAAAAAGATTAGTCGAGATGGCAAATCACAAATCATCACTGAAAAGAATCAGACAAGAAGAAACAAGAAGACTTCACAACAGATATTATGGCAAGACCATGAGAAACGCTGTTAGAAAACTTCGCGCAACAACTGATAAAACAGAAGCAGTTGCAATGTATCCGGGCGTTACAAAGATGTTGGACAAGTTGGCTAAGACAAATGTAATCCACAAGAACAAAGCTAACAATCTGAAATCTAAATTAGCTCTCTACATCAACAAGCTCGCTTAATTAGAAAGATTCAAGAAAACCAATATAGAGCAGGCTGAACTTAAAAAGTTCAGCCTTTCTTGTTTTCTTTGACGGACCATGCAGCACACCCGGCCGCGAAAACAGAGAATCCGCTCCCCATCCTTCATTTTTTCACCCTTTATTCTTCGCCGAATCGACAAATATCACTATATTTGCTCTGTTATTAAAGTTAGAAAGACAATTATGAGCGAAGAACAAATCACTCCCAATAACGGGTCTTATTCTGCGGATAGTATCCAGGTATTGGAAGGTCTTGAAGCAGTAAGAAAACGCCCTGCGATGTACATCGGCGACATCAGTATAAAGGGACTCCACCACTTGGTATACGAAATCGTTGACAACTCTATCGACGAAGCATTGGCGGGTTATTGCAGCCACATCGAAGTGACCATCAACGAAGACAATTCAATTACAGTACAGGACAACGGACG
>NZ_CAJTSC010000013.1:54406-71262 GCF_910578895.1 uncultured Bacteroides sp. | reverse complement strand
CCTGGACCCACTGATTAAGAGTCAGTTGCTCTACCAACTGAGCTAAGAGTGCATTACTGATTTCTTGTTTGCGGGTGCAAAGGTAGTCCTTTTATTTTATTCCACAAACAAATCTCGGACTTTTTTCGATGAAACCAGCATCTTTTTACTCAAATTCGTACAATTCGGAAGGAGTAGTCCTCTTTAAGGCGCATAGTTGCACGTCTTTACCAACAAGAACACCTTTCTCTCTCAATTTCCATTCAACGGTTTTATAGGCGAGTTCCGGATGATTATTGTCTTTACTTAAATGGCAAAGCCAGATGTACCGCAAATGTCCGGTAATGTTTTCAGCGAGAAATTCTGCGGTGGCAATATTGCTCATGTGCCCGGTACGGCTGGTTATACGCTCTTTCAAGTATTGAGGATATGTACCCATACGCAACATTTCCTCATCATAGTTGGCTTCCAATATCAGGTAGTTGGCTTTACAGATATATTGCGCCGCAATAGGAGTTATTTCTCCAAGGTCGGTGAGAAAAGAGAATACCTTTCCGTCTATCTCGATACAATAGCCTACATTGTCTGTACCGTCATGAGGAACTTCAAAAGATTCGATACGGAAATCTTCCAACTGCATGGGATGCTGCTTCTCCAGATAGCGGACGGAAGAATATAACTTCTCCGTCATACAATAACTCCTGTTTATGCCTTCATGAATACGTGCTGTCGTATAGATGGGAATATTCAATTTTTCTCCCAGTCCGCCTACCGCTTTAATGTGGTCGGCATGGTCGTGGGTGACAAACACTGCACGTATCATTTCCATATTGATACCTGCCTCTTTCAATCCTTTTTTTATAGTACGGACAGCAATACCGGCATCTATAAGTATTCCGTATCTTTCTGTACCTATATAATAACAATTGCCACTGCTACCACTTGCAAGGCTTATAAATCTTACTTTCATTCTAATCTTCTTAAATCAAAAAGAGAGTGTGCCACGACAAACTTCAACATTACTCCATCATTTTGAACGAAGCTAATGCTATCAATCAGGTCTTCAACACATCTCCCCCAGAGACGGCATGAACAAGACAAAACCAAACTTGTCCAATTTATGCCAAAGGAGCTTTCCGCTGCCTTTTTTACGGGGCAAATATACGTAAAATATGCAATATAAAAGATTATGCTTTCTTCTTTTTGTCGATGAATTCAGTGGTTTTGGCAAAAACCAATAAAGCCACGGCAGCCACTAATCCTATTCCTGCAAAGTAATACCAAATGTAATGCGCATTGACACTGGCGGCTTCCCAAGCCTCCCGACTTGCAAACAAAGCCGGGTCAGGGCAATACTTAGTCAGCAATACGCCTGCTATGCCAAAACCGAAAATGGAAGATAAGAAAGAGTGGAGATGGCTGAAACCGAGATACATGCCTTCTTCTCCCTTGGGAGCCTGTAAAGAGAAATATTCCAGATAGCGCGGAGAGATAAAGCATTCTGCCAACGCCTGAACCACAATGCCGAGTATCATCATCAGGGTGATATTGCTCATTCCCGACATGACATCATCGCCCAACAGGTTTCCGCATGCCATCAGCAATGCGGATACGGGAATCAGAAACATGCCGATATTCATGGATGTAATTGCCGTACGTTTTGCCATCCATCGGGTAATGAAACTTACGCAACAAACCACTACAAAAGGATTTACATTGGCTATCCAACCCGGTTTGGCGGTTTCGCCTGCCATACGGATAACATACTTGGGCATTGTTGCATAAAGTTGTTGTTACACCATCCAGAATCCGGTTACGATAAGGATAAGAATCAATAAGCGCCAGTTGGTGATGATGCGCAGGAAACCTTGTCCTATTTCGCGCATGCTTTTTCCTTCGCCTGCCGTATGTGCCGATTTGTATAGCAGGATAACGGACAGCAACGCCAGGATAGTCATTGCTGCAGAAAAGAAATTGATATAGATATAAGCCTGCTCACCGATGGCATTGCGCAAAGGGTCGATAATTGTCTTTCCGGTAAAAGCGCCGAAATTTACCATCATATAAAAAATTGAATAACCGCGGGCACGGGTTGCTTCGGTCGTCTCTTTCGCTACCGATGCGGATATGATAGATTTGATGAACGAACCGCCAAGCATAATGACAAACAATACGGGAACAATCATCCACCGTTCGTTACTGCCAGGCAATCCCATGAAACATGTCACCTCGCCATATTTCACCAAACCGGCAGCTTCAAGCAATGTAGGCAGTACTCCCAAGCCCAAATAACCTGCAGACAACAAGGAGAATGCAATAATCATCGATTTACGAAAACCTATCTTATCGGCGTATGCTCCGGTGAAAATGGGAAGCAGGTAGAGTCCGCCGGAGAACAGACCGGAAATCATACTTGCTTCAAAATCGTTGAAACCTAAAATGTTGGACAAATAAATGGTAAGAACAATAAATACGGCATAATATGCCATGCGTTCAAAAAGTTCTACTGTGTTGCTTACCCAAAAGGCTTTGCTGAAGCCTTTGGCATTGATTTGGGGTGATTGAGTCATCCTTTACTGATTAATTGTTATGTTTTTAATTTATTTATTTTTTCGAAAGACAAACTTCACTTTAGCAGTACAAGCAAGCTTGATTGCGTTCGATTTGCATTATCTTTGCAGCAAAGATACTTAATAACAATAAAACAGGCAACGCATGAAAGACAAAATAGAAATCGTAGCATTCGACGCAGACGATACCCTTTGGGAAAACGAGCTTTATTTTCAGGAGTTTGAGCACATATTCTGCGATTTATTAAAAACGTACCAATCACCGGAAGTTGTTTCGCAAGAACTCTTCAAGACAGAAATGAAGAATCTACACATGTATGGGTATGGTTTGAAAAGCATGATGCTCAGCATGATTGAAACAGCATGCCGGATTACTGACGGTAAAGAGAGCCTGCACTGTGTAGAAGAAATCGTCAGACAGGGACAGGCGCTTCTCCAAAATCCTGTAACGCTTTTGGATGGGGTAGAAGAGGTGTTGCTCCAACTGCAAGGAAAATACAGGCTGGTATTGGCAACCAAAGGAGACTTGTTCGACCAAAGAAGAAAAGTTATGGATTCAGGACTGATGCGTTACTTTTGTCACATTGAAATAATGAGCGATAAGAAAGAAGCCGATTACAAGAAATTGCTCGATGCCGTGGGATGCACCCCACAGAATTTCCTGATGCTTGGAAACTCCATAAAATCGGATGTGTTACCGGTGTTGAAATTAGGAGGGTATGCCGCCCATATACCTTATCACATCACTTGGCAGTATGAAAGCCATGACGGAAATGTGACGCATCCCAACTTTATCCAATTAAAAATCATCAAGGAGATAATAAAGTATCTCTGATTATAAACAGTAACTTAGGATTAATTGTCGTATACAGCCCGTCTTAGTCATACGAAATCCCCTTGTTCATCTTCATTCTGAAACGAAGATAGAACAAGGGGATTTTTTATACAGTACCAACAACATTTCGTTATCGGTAATCGTACATTTTTAATGCAAAGTTTAGAACTGGAAGAAGTTCTTTGCGTTGTAATAGCTGATGTCTTCAATCATTTGGTTTACGCGTTCCATTTCAGAAGCAGGAATTTCACCGTTTTCCACATCACGACCTACGAGGTTGCACAATGTACGACGGAAATATTCATGACGCGGATAGGAGAGGAACGAACGTGAATCCGTAAGCATACCTACAAAACGGCTCAGCAAACCCAGTACGGAAAGTGCGTTCATCTGTTTTTCCATACCGTCTTTCTGATCGAGGAACCACCAGCCCGAACCGAACTGAATCTTACCGGCAACAGTACCGTCCTGAAAGTTACCCAACATAGTAGCGATTACCTCATTGGCGCACGGATTCAGATTGTAAAGAATGGTCTTCGTCAGCTTGCCTGCCGAATTCAAGCGGTCAAGGAATTTAGCCATTGCTTTGGCAGTAGTAAATTCTCCGATAGAGTCGAAACCGGTGTCGGGTCCGAGCAACTTGAACATCTTGCTGTTATTGTTGCGGATGGCACCATAGTGGAATTGCTGTGTCCAACCCTTTTCCCAATCCATTTCGCCGAAGACAACCAGCATTGCCGACTTGAATTTCAGGATTTCTTCCTTCGTCAACTCCGTACCGCCATATACCTTATTGAATATCGCTTTAATCTCGGCATCCGTATAATCCTCTGCATAGAACTCCTCAATGCCGTGATCGGACAATTTACATCCTTGGGCAGCAAAGAAATCGTGACGCTTGCGCAAAGCCGCAATCATGTCATCGAAAGTGGAAATAGCCACACCGCTTACCTCTGCCAACTTCTCTACGTATGCACGGAAATCGGCAGGAACTTCTACCGCCATCGCCTTATCGGGACGCCAGGTAGGGAGCATCTTGATTTCAAAGCCGCTTTCACGGGTCTTGATGTGGTATTCCAATGAATCAATAGGATCGTCTGTCGTACAAACAGCTTCCACATGATAACGGCGCATCATGCCACGGGCAGAATATTCAGGTTGTTTCAACTTCTCGTTACATTCGTCATAAATCTCACGTGCGGTCTTGGGGTTCAGAATCTTATCAATGCCGAATGCCGTCTTCAATTCCAAGTGAGTCCAATGATATAAAGGGTTGCGGAAAGTATAAGGCACGGTTTCCGCCCACTTCTCGAACTTTTCCCAATCGGTAGTGTCCTTACCGGTACAGAAACGTTCGTCTACACCGTTGGTACGCATAGCACGCCACTTGTAGTGATCGCCCCCCAGCCAGATTTCGGTCAGTGACTTGAACTGATAATCGTCTGCTACCATCTGCGGGATTAAATGACAGTGATAATCGATAATCGGCATCTTAGCCGCATGCTCGTGGTACAACTTCTGTGCGGTTTCTGTCTGCAACAGGAAGTTTTCGTCCATAAAGTTTTTCATCTTCTTGTGTTTTAAGTATCTAAAAAAATTACTTTCTTGTCATTACACCTATATAGTATTGATTATAAAGCTAATAAGGCGGATAAGGCTTTTTACTTTTATTAACCGTTATCGAACACAAAAGTAGAAATTTTACTTGGAGAAACAAAATAATTCGTATATTTGCAGCGAATATTTATAATATTTAAGTTTTCAACGTGAGACCTTTATAGAGCCTTTCGGGTGCAAAAGAATATGGAAAACAAGAATTATACGATAAAAGATATTGCACGTATGGCAGGTGTATCCGCCGGAACCGTGGACCGTGTGCTCCACGACCGGGGCGATGTGTCGCGTGCAAGCAGGGAAAAAGTACAGAAAGTCCTTGATGAAATCGATTATCATCCCAATATGTTCGCTATAGGTCTGGCGGCAAAAAAGCGTTATCACATAGTATGTATTATACCTTATTATATAGAACATGACTATTGGCACTCCGTAGCGCAGGGAATAGACCGTGCCGCACAAGAACTGCGTCCGTTTAATGTGGGAGTAAGCTATCTGTTTTACAGTCATGCGACCAAGGCTTCATATGAAACGGCATGTACGCAACTTCGGTCTGAACCCGTCGATGCGGTATTGATTGCTCCGAATTTCCAGGATACCACCTTGAAGCTGACATCCTATCTGGAAGAAAAAAAAATACCTTATGCCTTTATAGACTTCAATATGGAGCAGACCCATGCGTTATGCTACATAGGGCAGGACTCTCAAGTGAGCGGATACATTGCCGCCAAGATACTGATGCGTCGCTATCGGGAAGGGCAGGAACTGGTATTATTCCTGAATAATCAGAAGAATAGTCCTGCCGAAGTCCAGATGCAACGCCGCCTGAAAGGATTTATGCAATATCTTGCTGCTGAACACAACAATCTGACCATACACGATGTGGTTCTCCACAAGGAGGACACGGATATCAACGAGAAGCAACTGGACACCTTCTTTTCCGAACACCCCAATGCCTCTTTAGGTGTTGTATTCAACTCCCGCGTATATCAGGTGGCAAGCTATCTGCAAAAGAAAGGACAAAAACTGGATGCGTTGGTCGGTTACGACTTGCTGCAAAAGAATGTGGAATACCTGAAAAGCGGCGAGGTGAACTATCTCATCGGGCAACGACCGGGATTGCAGGGATATTGCGGCATCAAAGCGCTATGTAACCATGTCGTATTCAAAAAGCCGGTAATCCCCGTAAAGTATATGCCCATTGATGTACTGATGAAAGAAAACATAGAGTTCTATTTCGAGTTTGAATAACCTTTTGCACGCTATTGAGAATACTATCAATCATAAACCATAATTAAAATCATTTTCAAGATGAAAGCATTAAACAAACAGACGGCTCCCAAATCCGTTGCCCCCGAACGAATTATCCAGTTTGGTGAAGGTAATTTCCTTCGCGCATTCGTAGACTGGATTGTCTACAACATGAATCAGAAAACCGACTTCAACAGTAGCGTTGTAGTGGTTCAACCCATAGAAAGGGGTATGGCAGAGTGGCTGAACGGGCAAGACTGCCTCTACCACGTCAACCTGCAAGGTCGCTTGAACGGTGAAGCCGTCAACACCCTGACACGTATTGATTGCATCAGCCGTGCATTGAACCCATATTCCCAGAACTCTGCATTCATGGCGCTTGCCGACCAGCCCGAAATACGTTTCGTTATCTCCAACACAACGGAAGCTGGCATTGCATTCGATCCGAACTGCAAGTTCAGCGATGCTCCTGCCGCCTCTTATCCGGGCAAACTAACCCAGTTGTTGTACCGTCGTTTCAAGACTTTTAAAGGTGACAAGACAAAAGGCCTTATCATCATGCCTTGTGAGCTTATTTTCCTGAACGGACACCATTTGAAAGAATGTATCTATCAGTACATCGAACTTTGGAAAGAAGACTTCGGCACAGATTATGAGAAGTTCAAGACTTGGTTTACAAAATATTGCTACGTATGTGCTACATTGGTAGACCGCATCGTTCCGGGCTTTCCGCGCAAGGAAATTGCACAGATTCAGAAGAAAATCTGTTATGCCGACAACTTGGTAGTACAGGCCGAAATCTTCCACCTTTGGGTAATCGAAGCTGCCGAAAACCTCTCTCTCCGCCAGTTGGCAGAGGAATTCCCGGCAAACAAGGCAGGGTTGAATGTGCTTTTCGTGAAGTCCGAAGCCCCTTATCACGAAAGAAAAGTCACCTTGCTGAATGGTCCTCACACCGTACTTTCTCCGGTGGCTTACTTGAGCGGTGTCAACATCGTGCGCGATGCCTGCAACCATCCGATTATCGGCAAATATGTCCGCAAAGTACAGTTTGACGAACTGATGCAGACATTGAACCTGCCTATGGACGAACTGAAGAAATTTGCTGCCGATGTATTGGAACGTTTCGACAATCCTTACGTAGAGCATCAGGTGACCAGCATCATGTTAAATTCTTTCCCGAAATACCAGACTCGCGACCTGCCGGGACTGAAGACTTATTTGGAACGCAAAGGCGAGCTTCCGAAGGGATTGGTGCTCGGTCTTGCCGCCATCATCACCTATTACAAAGGCGGTGTGCGTGCCGATGGTGCCGAAATCATCCCGAATGATGCTCCCGAAATCATGCAACTGTTGAAAGACCTTTGGGCAACGGGTGATACCCGCAAAGTTGCAGAAGGAGTATTGGCGGCCAAAGACCTGATTTGGGGCGAACACGGAGATTTGAATGCAATTCCGGGATTGACAAACATGGTTGTCGGCTTCCTGAATTCTATCCAAGAAAAGGGCATGTTGCAAACTGTAAAAGAGATTCTCTGATAGAGAACCGATGTAACGAAAAAAAAACAGAGCAAGACTTTGACCTTGCTCTGTTTTTTTTATGTTTGCTCCGTCTGATATTAGTAACGGTTATATAGGACCGACCGAATATCTTGCATATCTTTACCGGACAAAGCGATATTCATCAAATTCCGAATAATAATGAAAAACAGCCTGATATACATTATCTTCAATATTACTCTGCCGCCCGAAGAATAAATGTTGTAGCGCCGATAGTCACAATAGCCCCATCATCGATGCGGATACGGTCTTTATCGCCTAAGATTTCATTGTTCAGGAAAGTGCCTGTCAGGCTTGGAGCATCACGCAAAGTATAGATAAGTTTACCCTGCTTGTTACGTTTCACATTGATAACGCAATGATTGCGATCCATACTCATATCCGCGGTCTCTATCGGAACATTGATTACCGTTCCTACACAACGGCGTCCAATCTTATTGTCCCCCTCTTGTAGCGGCAATACTTGCTTGAAGCCGAAAACGTTCTCAATGACTGTAATGTTTCCGAAAGCTTCCTTGTATTCGGTTTCATCCGGATTCTCTTCTTTCTGCGGAGCTTTCATCTTCGTCTTGCCCAAACGTATGCTGAACTGTTTCTTGCAGTTCTCGCAAACAAATACTAAGGATTGACCTTCCGTATATTTTGTTTCATCGAAAGTCAGGTAATTCTCACATTTAGGACAACGGATACGTTTCATTGAGTTGATGGATAGTTGGTAATTAACAATTCGTCACGAAAAAAACTATTTCTTCAACACCCAGGCATTCCGGTATGTTTCATCCTGGCGAAGCTGGTTCAAAGCGCGATATGCTTCTTTCTCTGTAGCGTATGACTGAATGCTGACACGCGTTTTACCGCCACCGATGATTGCTTTAGCGCCGGTATGTCCTTTGGCAATCAACTGTTGCGCCATGACATCGGCATCTTTCTCGTTACCTACGCTTGCCACAATAATATGATAAATCGTTTTTGCAGGTTTCGAGATAGAAACAGCGTCTGCCGTCACTTCTACTTTCGGCTGAACGGAAACTGCAACGGGCTGCTGGCGTACTTTCACTTCTTTCACGGCAACAGGAGCAACCGCTTTCTTGCCCGCAGTCTGCGGCAAGCTGGCTTGAGCGGTTTTTGTCTTCTTGGTATCGTTATGTTGGCGAACAACAATCGGAGTGATAGCCAATGATTGCTTTTCTATCTGCTCGAATAGGTCGCCGGGCAACAACCGGGCATAGTTAGCTTCTACCACTTCCGTATTCTCTATGGGCGCAGAAAGAAAGAAGAACAATGCCACAATAGCAATCATGGCAACGGCATTGACCAAATAAGAAGAGTTGATACGAATCTCGTATTTATGTTTTTTTTCTTTCCGAACATCCGGTGTAAAAGGAATAACTTTACTCTCGCTCTCCTGGGATCTATGCAAAGCAGAGAGTTCCTGCATCTCAAAACTGCCAAGCCCATATAAATAAGGAGTCGTAACCTTGTTGTCATAAGGCACAAAGCCGTAAGTATCGTGAATGGAGTAACGTAACTCACCGATATTGGGCATATCCGCCTTTCCGTTCTCATGAAGACAGGCAATCAACTCTTTTACCGATTTGTCTACAATCCGAGTGGCATCGGAAAAGTTCGTGCCGTACACAGTCATATAAGATTGCACCAACAACCCGTCATTGATTTTCAATCGCGGATTGAAACCGACAATGCGGGTAGGGGGCAAGAACCTGTTCTCTTCCGCCACTCTCACTGCCGGAGTATAATGAGCGATAAACCCACCCAACCCCGGAACAATGACACAATCATTCTCCAATAACAAAACTTCTATATGCTGTGCTAATTCAATCATGTCACAAAAGTAGCGGTTTTATCGGACATACGCCACTTTTGAGCCGTTTTTCTTATTAACAATTTATAAACGCGGCAAACTTTGGAAACTCCTTTATCGCCCGTGACTGATATATTAGATTTTTTTCCTACTTTTGCAACGTTTTCAACGTTTCTTTTGAGTAGTTAGGACTGTAAACTATAGATTTATTAATAACAGATAGTATATGACATGGACTAATTTCAAGCTAAGTAAATGTTGAAAAACGGCTTATATCATATTGGTATTTACTTATATTTATTTAAATGAACACAGATAACTGTCGGTACTTCACCAAATACAGACTATTCAACACTATGCGTACTCCTATTTGTTTATTAGCCCTTATCCTTATGGGAGGCAACACGGCAACCGCACAAGTTTCTCCGTTTGTGGAATACGGAGCTGTAGTGCATGCGGGAGACAACACCCCTTTATGGCAAGTGAGTAACCGGCAAGGACTCGGTTCTATCTATAACAATACATATATACGTGGCGGAGTGGGCTACAAGCATCAACTTGGCAAGTGGAAGTTTGAAGAGAAACTGGACATGGCAGCTGCCACCGGAATAAATTTTAAAGGCGATAAGGATATCTTCGTCCAACAGGCATATATAGATGTACGTTATAAGTGGTTGGGACTGTTTGCAGGAAGCCGCGAGAAAGGCGCTCCGTTGCTGAACAATGCTTTAAGCAGCGGCGACATGACATGGTCGGGCAATGCAAGGCCGATTCCGCAAATAATGGCAGGTATCCCCGAATACCTTTATATACTTCCGCGCCTTGCCATAAAAGGGGAAATTTCATACGGATGGTTCACTGACAATAAATATCAGAAACGTAAGGTAGGAGTAGGATATTCTTATACAAAGGATATCAAATATCACCACAAAGAAGGATTTATCCGCGTTGGAGTGCCCAACGGAAAATGGCAGTTTGATATCGGCATGACGCTTGACACACAGTTCGGCGGAAACATGATTAGTGCGAACGGCAGCACAATGGACTTGGGAAATACGCTGAAGGACTATTTCAGAGTATTTATCCCCGGTGCAGGAGACGAGGACAAACCTCTGAACGACAGTCAATTTTATCAGGGGAACTTCTTGGGTAGCGAACAAATCAGACTGACCCATCGTGCCGACAAATTCTCTGTCAGTGCATATTTGTGTAACCACTTTGACGACTTCTCCGCCATGGGCAAACAAAATGGCTGGGACGGGTTGTGGGGACTCGAAATGAGTTTCAACGATTTCAAACCTGTTAATGCGGTTGTTTTCGAATATTTGCAAACTACTAACATGAGTGGTCCGTTGCACGGCTTGCACGAACCGGAGGAAGGTCCCGTACATAAGACAGGCGGTTCCGACAATTATTACAACAACGGTCTGTATCCGGGCTGGTCGCATTGGGGCATGATGATAGCCAACCCGTTGATTGCTTCGCCTATTTATAACAAAGACGGCGACATGGCTTTCAAGTACAATCGTGTAAAAGCGTTGCACATCGGCTGGAGCGGACTGATAAGCCCGGAATGGAGCTATATCGCTAAAATGAGCCACAACAGGACATGGGGTACACCCGGTACTCCTACACTGGATATCCTGGAAAATTTCTCGGCGTATGCTTCATTCTCTTACTCTCCCGAAAAGTGGAAAGGTTGGCATTTCAATGCTTCCTTTGCTTTGGATATGGGAGAAATATACGGAGACAATTTTGGATTTGAAATGAAAATACATAAAACATTCTAAAGTAATGAACTATATACAAACGGAAATTGAAGGCGTATGGATCATCGAGCCTAAAGTGTTCAATGACGCACGCGGCTACTTTATGGAAGCGTTTAAAGAAGATGAGTTCCGTGCCAATATCGGCGATGTACATTTTGTACAAGACAACGAGTCGAAATCTTCTTTCGGCGTACTGCGCGGATTACATTATCAGAAAGGCGAATACAGCCAAGCTAAATTGGTGCGCGTCATAAAAGGAAAAGTGCTGGACGTTGCAGTTGACCTGCGTCAATCTTCTCCTACATTCGGCAAATATGCCAGCGTGGAGTTGAGCGAAGAGAACAAACGCCAGTTCTTTATTCCCCGCGGCTTTGCCCACGGCTTTCTGGTGTTGAGCGAAGAGGCAATCTTTACTTATAAGGTAGACAACGGATATGCTCCGCAGGCAGAGGCATCTATCCGTTTCGATGATGAGACCGTAGGCATTGAATGGCCGGTTGATAAATCCCAATTCATAGTATCAGAGAAAGACGGACATGCCGTGTCGTTCAAAGATGCGGAATATTTTGAATAAGACATGAAAATAGCCATTGTCGGTACGGGATATGTTGGTTTGGTAACCGGTACTTGTTTTGCAGAAATAGGTGTGAACGTTATTTGCGTTGATACCAACAGCGAAAAGATAGAGGCATTGAAGCAGGGAATTATTCCAATCTATGAAAACGGACTGGAAGAAATGGTAAACCGGAATGCAAAAGCGGGACGCCTGCAATTCACAACTTCTTTGGAAAGCTGCCTGAATGAGGTAGACGTTATATTCAGCGCCGTGGGCACTCCGCCCGATGAAGATGGCAGTGCCGACCTGAGTTATGTGCTTGAAGTAGCGCGAACCATCGGACAGAATATGAAGAAATACGTGCTGGTAGTGACTAAAAGCACTGTTCCGGTAGGTACTGCAGGAAAAGTACGTGCGGCTATCCAGGCAGAGCTGGATAAACGGGGCATAGATGTCGATTTCGATGTTGCTTCCAATCCTGAGTTTCTGAAAGAGGGAAATGCGGTGGCAGACTTCATGAGTCCTGACCGGGTAGTGGTAGGAGTGGAGTCCGAACGGGCGAAAGAATTGATGAGCAAGCTCTATAAGCCTTTTTTGTTGAACAACTTCCGCGTCATCTTCATGGATATACCTTCTGCCGAAATGACAAAATATGCCGCCAATTCCATGCTTGCCACCCGTATCAGTTTCATGAACGACATAGCCAATCTGTGCGAGTTGGTAGGAGCAGATGTCAATATGGTGCGCAGCGGCATCGGTTCCGATACGCGTATCGGTCGTAAGTTCCTCTATCCGGGCATCGGATATGGCGGTTCGTGCTTTCCGAAAGACGTAAAGGCATTAATCAAGACTGCCGAACAAAACGGCTATCAAATGCGAATACTTCGTGCGGTAGAGGAGGTTAATGAAAAGCAGAAAAGCGCCTTGTTTGAAAAACTGCAACGGCATTTCAATGATGATTTGCGCGGTAAGACAATCGCTCTATGGGGGCTGGCATTCAAGCCGGAAACGGATGATATGCGCGAAGCACCCTCTTTGATTCTGATAAACAAGTTGATGGATGCAGGTTGCAATGTACGTGTGTACGATCCGGCTGCCATGACAGAATGTCACCGAAGGATAGGTGACAAAGTCTGCTACGCTACCGACATGTACGATGCCGCCCTCGATGCAGATGCTTTGATGTTAGTAACGGAATGGAAAGAATTCCGCTTACCGTCATGGGCAGTAATCAAAAAGGCGATGAGAACCCCAGTGCTGTTGGACGGTCGTAATATTTACGAAAAGAAAGAAATAGAAGAACTTGGATTTACCTACCATTGTATAGGTAAATAAAGGAAGGAGATAGACATGAAAAAACTCGTCATAGAGTTGTGTTGCGTCATACTATTAGTTGCATGTGGCATTGATAAGGGGCAAAATGTTGTCGAAGAAGACACTACTGCCAAAACTTTGCTTCAAGGTGTTTGGATAAATGATGAAACCGAATTGCCTTTGGTACGTATTGAAGGAGATACCATATACTATGCCGACCCTCAAAATATCCCCGTATCATTTAAGATTGTACGAGATACGATGTATGTGTATGGAAGCCATACCGTAGCTTATAAGATTGACAGGCAGACCGAATACAGTTTTTGGTTTCACTCGTTGGCGGATGAAATTGTAAAACTGCATAAATCGGAAAGCCCCGATGATATGCTTGCCTTTGATAATAAAGAAGTGGAGATTATACCGACTACGGAAGTGGTGAAAAAGGACAGCATAGTAATGTATAAAGGCACACGCTATCGGGGATATGTATATATCAACCCTTCAAAGATGAAAGTTATCCGTTCATCCTATTCGGAAGGCGGCATCAGTGTGGATAATATCTATTATGACAATGTTATACATATCTGTGTATATGAGGGTAGGCGGATGCTGTATGGCAGGGACATTACCAAAAAAATATTTTCCGCTATCTTTCCCGAAGACACTTTGAAACAGATGATTCTTGCCGATATGAATTTTATGGGTGTGAATGATAAAGGCTATCGATATCAGGCAACTTTATGCGTTCCGGAAAGTTCCGTGTATAGTCTGGTAGATATTGCAATCGGATTTGATAATCAGATGAAAGTATACCAACATAACGATTAGCCTACAAATTACGCAAATCGTCATGTTGGCACACCCATTCCTTTCACTTACTCTTGTTTCTTGGTTTGACCGGACTTCTTTCCGCCTTCTCTTCGTTTATTGTTATTCCGGTTGCCGTTCTTTCCAGTTCCATTGTTGCGGTGTCCGCCGCCTTTGTAGTTTCGTTTACCTCCGCCATTGGAACGCGGCTTGTATTCAGGGGCTTCGCCTAACTCTTCCGGCATGGCTATCTTATAGATTTCTTTCTCCAAGAAGTTCTCTATGCTCTTGAAGTTGGTTTGCTCCTTTTCACTCACAAAGGTAAGCGCCACACCGTCATTGTTGGCACGTGCCGTACGTCCGATACGATGTACGTAATCTTCGCTGTCATGCGGCACATCATAATTGATAACCAAGCGAATGTCGTCTATATCAATGCCACGAGCCACAATATCGGTGGCAACCAATATATTGATCCGTCCCGCCTTAAACTCATACATTACTTCCTCACGCTGTGCCTGCTCAAGATCCGAATGCATTTCTCCGACATTCAGTTTCATCTGCTTCAGTGCTTTTGTCACTTCCTTCACTTTCAGTTTGGAAGAGGCAAAAATGATGACACGTTCGGGAACCTGCTCGGCAAAGAGATTACGGATAATACCCAGTTTTTGATTTTCATAGCATACATAAGCTGCCTGCACTATCTTCTCGGCAGGTTTGGAAACCGCAAGCTTCACTTCTGCCGGATCATTTAGAATGCTTTTTGCCAACTGTTGTATCTTGGCAGGCATTGTAGCCGAAAACATGATGGTCTGACGTTCTTTAGGCAGGAATTTTACAATTTGCATAATGTCATCATAAAATCCCATATCCAACATACGATCTGCTTCATCCAAAATGAAATAGGAAACACGTGAAAGGTCTACATACCCCAAACTGAGATGTGCTATCAGACGGCCCGGAGTGGCAATTACCACATCTGCTCCTAATGTCAGCCCTCTTTTCTGCTGTTCGAAAAGCACGCCGTCGTTACCACCGTACACTGCCACACTACTGACCGGCATAAAATAAGAGAACCCTTCCATCTGTTGGTCTATCTGTTGCGCCAATTCTCGCGTAGGAGCCATTACTATACAGTTTATGGAATCTTCGGGATGTCCCCCTTCCGAAAGTTTGTTCAGGATAGGCAACAAGTAGGCGGCCGTTTTTCCGGTTCCTGTTTGTGCAACTGCAATCAAGTCCCGGCCTTCGAGTATAACAGGTATTGATTTCTCTTGTATAGGGGTGCACTCGTCAAAACGCATTGCATCCAGTGCTTCAAGCACATTGTCATTTAAATTTAGCTCAGAAAACTTCATGAATTTCTTTTATTTGCCTACAAAGATAATGTAAACCGAAAGCAGAACAAAATATGCTTGCTTAAAAATAGGCTTCCATGATAATTATTAATTATCACAGGAGCCTATCGTATCGTACACACTTGTTTCTTTACCGCGGAATGTCGATATAAGAATCTTTAAATCCTAAGAAGTAAAGTACACCATCCAAACCGATGGTGTTAATGGACTGCTTGGCATTTGCCACAACCTTTGGTTTGGCATGAAAGGCAATACCCAATCCGGCTATGCCCAGCATCGGCAAATCGTTGGCGCCATCGCCCACTGCAATGGTCTGTGCTATATCTACTTTTTCTACCTGTGCTATCAGACGCAACAGCTCCGCCTTGCGCTTACCATCGACCACATCGCCGAGGTAGCGTCCGGTCAGTTTGCCGTTCTCTATTTCCAATTCGTTGGCATATACATAGTCAATACCGTATTTCTGTTGGAGGTAATGTCCGAAATAAGTGAAACCACCCGAAAGAATGGCAATCTTATAGCCGTATTTCTTCAAGACATACATCAAGCGGTCAACACCTTCCGTAATAGGCAAATTCTCTGCAATCTCCTGCATGACAGACTCGTCCAGACCTTTCAGCAATGCCACCCGTTCGCGGAAACTTTCCGTAAAATCTATTTCGCCCCGCATGGCACGTTCGGTAATCGCCTTCACTTGGTCACCAACGCCTGCACGCATAGCCAATTCGTCTATAACTTCAGTCTCTATCAGTGTAGAATCCATATCAAAACAAATAAGGCGACGCATACGACGATACATGTTGTCCAATTGAAAAGAAAAATCCATTTCCAATTCGCTTGCCAACTTCATCAATTGCTCTTGCATGGCTATACGGTCTTTGGGAGTACCACGCACGGAAAACTCAATGCAAGCACGCGTCTTGACATTGCACTCATCCAGCGGAATACGCCCCGTAAGACGCTTGATGGCATCAATATTCATACCCTGTTCTGCCAAAATACGGGTAACTGCGGAAATCTGACGGGCAGATAACTTACGTCCAAGCAATGTAAGGATGTAACGGTTCTTACCCTGCATGCCCACCCAGTTTTCATATTCTTTCGCTGTAATAGGATAGAAACGGATAGTGACACCTAAAGACGAAGCCTTAAACAGCAGTTCTTTCATTATAAAACCGGAATGTCGTTCTTCCGTTTTGCATAGAATACCCAATGACAGCGTATTATGGATGTCAGCCTGCCCGATGTCAAGGATGGTTGCATCGTATTTGGCAAGAATTTCAGTAACCGAAGCCGTCAGTCCCGGACGGTCCTCACCTGTTACACGGATAAGAATAAGTTCTGTACTTAGTGGTTGCATAAGTTGTCTATTAATAGAATAACAAGTTACAAAAGTAAGGAAAATTCCTGTCTTTTTATGC
>NZ_CAJTSC010000013.1:47051-54396 GCF_910578895.1 uncultured Bacteroides sp. | reverse complement strand
CTAAATAACATAAAAAATCGAACTAAAAAAGTAAGAAAATTGCTTGTTTATTTGGAAGTTGTTTTAAGAATTACTTACCTTTGCATCCGATTTCAGAATTAAAGACTTTGATTATCAATGATTTCCTCTCATTGCAAGGTCTGAGAGTATGACGTTTCGGGAAGAAATCACTGCCAGAAAGGACAGTCCCGAATAGTATTAACCAAAATCGGGTTACATGAAATATGTAAAATGGATTTTTGTTGTATTACTAATTGGTTCCTTGACTTCTTTTGTAGAAAAAGACAAACCGACCGGCGGTTTGAATGTGGGTGACATAGCCCCGGACTTTAAAATCCAATCTATGTCGACCGAGCAACCGTTAGCCGAACTTTCGGACATGAAAGGCAAATATGTGTTGCTTAGTTTTTGGGCAAGTTATGACGCGCACTCCCGGATGCAAAACGCAAGTTTGAGCAATGTGCTTCGTTCCGCTTCCCGCAATGAAAATGTGGAAATGGTTTCCGTCTCATTCGATGAGTATCAATCTATTTTTAAGGAAACCGTTCGTAAGGACCAAATAGTTACGCCCACTTGTTTCGTGGAAACTGAAGGCGAGTCTTCCGGTTTATTTAAAAAATATCGTTTAAACCGTGGATTTACTAACTATTTACTGGATGAAAATGGTGTGATTATTGCCAAAAACATCTCTGCTGCAGAACTTTCAGCTTACTTGAATTGAGCGTTTCCATGCTTATGGCAAAAAAGCGATTAAAGAACCTGTAAGAAGAAAGTGAGGGTTCTTCCGGTAATCAGGCTATATATCTGTCTGACAGCAGGAAGGACAAAACAAAAGAGGAAATGAATACAACAAAAAAGCCGTCTCGCACTTGTGGAAACACAAGAGCGGGACGGCTTCTTATTTTTTACAATCTTCCTATTTGATTCGATAACGCCTTCTTACAGCTATTTATTTCGGCGCTTTCTTATACAAGTAGAATGCAATGAAAGCATAAAGCAAGTTTGGTATCCACACCGCAATAACAGGCGGCACATTGCCGTTCACGGCAAATGTAGAAGCAATTGTCTGAAATAGAATATATGAGAAACTTAATCCCAAACCTATACCCAAATGCAGTCCCATACCACCTTTTGTCTTTTTTGAAGAAAGAGATACGCCAATCAACGTCAGAATAAACGAAGCAAAAGACATGGCAATGCGTTTATGGTATTCTATCTCAAATTCTTTAATATTGGCAAAACCACGCTGTCGCTGCCTGTCTATGTATTCGCTCAATTGGGGGCTGGTTAACATTTCCTGCTGGTTTTTCATTATAAGAAAATCGGCAGGTTCCATAAAGAGAATAGTATCCATGCTTTCTCCTTTGACTATGCTTTCACGCATGCCGTCCATCTCACGAATCATATAATCCTTCACCTTCCATTTATGTACGGTTGCCGTATCGTATGTAATACTACGTGCGGTGAGGTGGGACACCAACTGCTTGTCCTTGAACTTATCAAGCGAAAAACGATATCCCGTTTTACTATAATCCTCAAAACGTTCTATATAGGCAATGACTCCCGAATCCACTTCCAACTGAATATTGCGAGCTGTGCTGGATTTACGGGGCTTGTAGTATTTATCCTCAAAATTAAGTCGCGTAACACTGCCTTTAGGAATGACGTACGAACCGAGACAGAACGTGGTCACCGCAATAATAGCAGCCGATACCATGTAAGGACGCAACATGCGCTTAAAACTCATGCCCGTAGAAAACATCGCGATAATTTCCGAGTTCTCCGCCAACTTGGAAGTAAAGAAGATTACCGCGATAAAGACAAACAGCGGACTGAACAGATTGGCAAAGTAGGGAATGAAGTTCATGTAATAATCGAAGACAATGGCTTTCCATGGAGCTTCATGAGACATAAAGCGGTCCATTTTCTCATTAAAATCGAATACTACGGCGATAGAGATAATCAAGGCTATGGCAAACACGTACGTTCCCAGGAACTTCTTGATGATGTACCAATCCAGCCGCTTGAGGAACTTGTTTTTTCCTACAGGCAACTTTATAACTTTCAATATCTTCCAGTCAATGTTTCTCATAATCTTGTTGATACGCGTTGCACCATCATCGGCTTCCATGTAGAGAAATCTCCGGCAATAATATGCTTGCGTGCCTCACCGGCAAGCCAAAGATAAAATGCCAGATTATGAATGGAAGCAATCTGCATCGCCAGCAATTCTTGTGCGTGGAACAAATGACGCAGGTATGCCTTACTATATAATGTATCTACATAAGACGCCCCGTCTGCCTCAATAGGAGAGAAGTCCGTTTCCCATTTCTTGTTACGCATATTAATGATGCCATCTTTGGTAAACAGCATGCCGTTGCGTCCATTGCGTGTAGGCATCACGCAGTCGAACATATCAACTCCACGTTCAATACCTTCAAGAATATTCACCGGCGTACCTACACCCATCAGATAACGGGGCTTGTCCTTTGGAAGGATTTCATTGACCACTTCTATCATTTCGTACATCTTCTCCGTAGGTTCACCCACAGCCAAACCGCCAATAGCATTGCCTTCCGCTTCTTTAGAAGCTATGAACTCTGCCGACCGTTTGCGCAAATCCGGATAGACACATCCCTGCACAATAGGGAAAAGTGCCTGATGATAACCGTATTTGGGCTCTGTTTCATTGAACCGTGTGATGCAACGGTCTAACCAACGGTGCGTCATTTCCATTGATTTTTTGGCATAAGCATATTCCGCATCGCCCGGAGTACACTCGTCAAACGCCATCATTATATCCGCTCCGATAGTCCGCTCAATATCCATCACCCTCTCCGGCGTAAAGATATGCTTACTTCCATCGATATGTGAACGGAATTCCGCGCCTTCTTCACGCAGTTTACGGATTCCTGCCAATGAAAATACCTGAAAGCCACCGCTATCGGTCAGCATCGGACGGTCAAAGCCGTTGAACTTATGCAATCCGCCGGCTTTTTCAATAACATCCAATCCGGGACGCAAATAGAGGTGATAGGTATTCCCCAATATAATCTGCGCCTTTATATCTTCTTTCAGCTCTGTCAGATGTACACCTTTCACAGTGCCCAACGTGCCTACCGGCATAAATATGGGCGTTTCAATCTGCCCATGATCGGTCGTAATCAAACCTGCACGCGCATTTGTCTTGCTGTCTGTGTATTGTAACTCAAATGTCATTCTTCTTATTTTTCTATCTTTTCTTTTTTAACGGACAGGTCGATGGCATCAGCTACCTTTTCATCGGTCAGCGCAATGGCAAACACTTCTTTCACATCTTTCACATAATGGAAAGTCAGCCCTTTCAGATAAATTTCTTGTATTTCTTCAATATTCTTACGGTTCTCGTCGCTCAAGACAATCTCTTTGATACCGGCACGTTTGGCTGCCAATATCTTTTCCTTGATACCACCAACGGGGAGCACCTTTCCGCGAAGCGTAATCTCTCCCGTCATGGCAAGATTGGCTTTTACTTTTCTCTGCGTCAGCGCAGATGCCAGTGAAGTAGCCATTGTGATACCTGCCGACGGTCCGTCTTTTGGGATAGCTCCTTCGGGAACATGAACGTGTATGTTCCAGTTATCAAAAATCTCTTCATCAAGGTTCAGCAACGAAGCATGAGACTTAATGTACTCCAATGCCAACATAGCCGACTCTTTCATTACATCGCCCAAGTTTCCTGTCAGCGTCAGACGACCGCTTTTACCGCGGCTGAGACTGGTTTCAACAAACAGAATCTCACCACCGACAGCAGTCCATGCCAAACCTGTAACCACACCGGCATATTCGTTTCCCTGATACTTGTCGCGTGTATACTCGGGAGCGCCCAAGAACTCATATAAATCGCCCGGTTTGATTTCAGTCTTTGCAAAATAGCCGTCCGTAGCATACTGGCGAGCTAATTTACGAAGGATTTTTCCGATTTTCTTTTCCAATTCACGCACGCCGCTTTCACGAGTATAGGATTCAATGATTGCTTCCAGCGTATTCTTTGGCATCTTGATATCATTCTTCTTCATACCGTTTGCTTCCAATTCTTTTGGAACCAAATGGCGGCGGGCAATCTCTATCTTCTCTTCTGTAATATAACCGCTGACTTCAATTAGCTCCATACGGTCGAGCAACGGTCCGGGAATAGTGTTCAGGTTGTTAGCGGTGGCGATAAACATTACTTTTGACAAGTCATAATCCACATCCAGAAAATTATCGTGAAACGTGGTGTTCTGCTCCGGATCAAGAACCTCAAGCAGGGCAGAGGAGGGGTCTCCCTGACGGTCAGCACTTACTTTGTCTATCTCATCCAATATAAATACGGGATTGGAAGAACCGGCTTTAATCAGGCTCTTGATAATACGTCCCGGCATTGCCCCGATATAGGTCTTGCGATGTCCGCGTATCTCGGCTTCATCATGCACGCCACCCAAAGACATACGAATGTATTTCCGTTTTAAAGCAGCGGCAATAGAACGCCCCAATGAAGTTTTACCCACACCCGGAGGGCCATACAAACAGATAATCGGCGATTTCATATCTCCTTTCAACTTCAATACGGCAAGATGTTCCAATATACGCTCTTTAACCTTCTCCAAACCATAGTGGTCTTTATTCAGCGTCTTCTCAGCATTAGCCAGACTCAGGTTGTCCGTTGTATAAACGCCCCATGGCAAGCTCATCATGGTTTGCAGATAGTTCAGCTGCACACTGTAGTCAGGCGATTGCGGATGCATACGTTCCAGTTTATCCACCTCTTTCAGGAATGCGCTTTTTACATCTTCATTCCATTTTATGGTTTTAGCCTTATTACGCATTTCTTCCAACTCCTGCTCCTGACTGCCGCCACCCAACTCATCTTGAATGGTTTTAATCTGCTGCTGCAAGAAGTACTCACGCTGTTGCTGGTCGATATCCTCACGAGCACGCATCTGTATAGATGCCTTAATCTCGGCAAGCTGAACTTCGCGGTTTAAAATCTCGAGCAAACGATAAGTACGGGCACGTAATGCGTCAATGCGAAGCAATTCTATCTTTTCATCCTTCTTCAGGGGAAGATTCGTACAGATAAAGTTCACCAAGAACATCGGGTTAGTGATATTCTTAATGCCGAACGCCGAATCTTGCGGAAACATTTCCGAAGACTTAATATAACGCACGGTCAGGTCTTTGCACGCTTCCACCAACGCCTGGAACTCTTTGTCGTCCTTAACCGGAAGTTCCTCATTAAGAGTAGCCACACGTCCTTTCAAATACGGGGTAACTTCTATTACCTCTTTCAATTCAATGCGTTTGGAACCTTGCAAGATAACGGTGGTCGTTTGATCCGGCATCTCCAGCACACGGACAATCTTCGCTACCGTACCTATTGTATGCAAATCCTCCAACAAAGGTGCTTCGGTATCAGCGACTTTCTGACATACCACAGCTATGTATGTACCTTTCTTTTCCGCCTCCCGCACTAATTTCAGGGAAGACTTTCTTCCGACAGATATCGGCATAAACACACCCGGAAACAAAACCATGTTCCGAAGAGGTAACACCGGAAGGACTTCATCCACCTCAATATCCATCAATTGTTCTTCATTCCCCTCAAAATCAGCAATTACAGAAAAAGCATTTTCATTTCTATCTTCAATATCACTAAAGTAATTTCTTTTCTTCATTTCGTTCTTTTTAATTTATGCCTTATTGGCAGACCAATAAGGCGTTTGCAAAGTTAACCATTTCTTCTATATAAACAGATGTCCTTTCTTTAAAAAGACAAAAACGATGCCAAAATTGCCGTTATTTTATCAGCTTTGATTATTTTTGGGTCCGATTAACAAAAACTGAGATATGCCGAATTCTTTTTTCCGGTTCAAACAATTTACCGTCCGGCACGACAAATGCGCCATGAAAGTAGGTACAGACGGAGTACTGTTAGGAGCGTGGGCTCCGGTCCGCAACACTAAACGTATCCTTGATGTAGGAGCGGGTAGTGGGCTAATATCCTTGCAGTTAGCGCAACGAAATCCTGAAGTATCAATCACCGCTATCGAAATAGACTCGTCCGCAGCCGCCCAAGCGCAAGAAAACATCCAATCTTCTCCTTGGAGCAACCGAATGGAGGTTATATGTTGTGATTTTCGCGCGTACCAACCAAAGGATAGATTTGACCTTGTCGTCTCCAATCCGCCTTATTTTGTCGATGCTTTGAAATGTCCGGACAGCCAACGTTGCATAGCCCGCCATACGAGTGATTTAAACTACGAACTACTTTTTGGACATTCGGCACATTTATTATCGGAACAGGGAGTTATAAGTATTATCATTCCATCGGAAGTCGAAAATATGGTGATTGACACAGCCTGGAAATACAAACTTTATCCGCATCACCGTTTACGTGTTTTCACCAAACCCGGCAAACCTTGTCGTCGCATATTATTGACTTTCGACCACCAAAACCTGCCGTGTGCTGAGGACATCCTTTACATAGAAGGAGAAACGCATGGACAATTCACCCCCGAATACATTTCCCTGACCAAAGATTTTTATTTGAAGATGTAAGTTATCTATCAGTGTAAAACCGGAATCAGCTTTTTTACGTTGATTCGTAAAACTTGCTTTAATTCTTTAGTCAAAAAAAGATGCAACCGACCTAAATTAGCCAATTGCATCTTACCAGTCGGGGTAGCGGGAAACGCATATACCGATTTAAGTCATTGAATATCTGTATTTAAAGCTACTGTCTATTTGTTTATTAGGCTGTAATTGTCTATTATTGTCTATTGCTTTTTAATATAAGTTCTATCGGCATCCAATGTGGCTTAGTGTATGTCCTGACATGTTTTGCAATGGGCATGTTATAAATATCTCCATCTAAAACAGTGGACAAAAAATCAAGAGGTTTCACGTCTATAATACCTTCAGTTTTGAGTTCTTCAATGGCATTTACAAAATCATCATTCGTATCTATCAAGAATACAATATTTGCCTTCTGACCTTTGTACTAATTGTCCTATTAACTGTATATTATTCTATTATTGTCTATTTGTGTATATCATCATTATTTTCTTTTGCTATTTTCCGCAATTCATTTTCAAGCTCTTCTGGTTGAAGTATTTTTTGGGGATTACATTTTTTTATCCAACCTTCTATGAACCCTTTATGTGCTCCATATATAGCTTCAAAAGGAAATCTCATAGTTTTATTAGTATCATATTTAAATAGTACATAACAATTAGAGGTTGGCACATCTACCTTCTGAATAGATAAAGTTGGGAATGCCTTACGCCATTTCTTTATGAAACTATCAATTTTATAAACAGAAAAT
>NZ_CAJTSC010000013.1:0-47041 GCF_910578895.1 uncultured Bacteroides sp. | reverse complement strand
ATTGTTTTCATTACTTGTTTAGTATTTCTAAATTATTATCACCAAAAACCAACTTCAATACCTGGTCTTTTTTTTCTTTTTTCAATTGTATTGTCAAAGTAGCTGCTATTTCATCCTCTATACTATTGAGAGGTACGTATTTTTTAGGATATGTAAATAGGTCAATGATACTTACCTCAAGACAATTTGCGATAATCTCAAGCTCGCTTACTTTCAGTTCACGTTTACCATTCTCAATATTGCTTATAACTGCATTATCAAGATTTAAAGCATCCGCAATTTTCTTCTGCGGAATACCTTTTTCAAGACGTATCTTCTTAATATTATCTATTGCATTCATAATTATAAAGTTATCATAAACCTCCCAATCTCAACTTGAGATATTTCAATAAAAAATGATAATATCTCAATCAAAACTTGTGATTTTCTCAAAATTACTTTATGTTTGCAGTATAAATATAAGACTAAAAAACATACTAATAATGAAAAAGGAACAAAATCTTAGTAAAATGGTACTTAAAGACCAGTATGATGCGTTGAGCGAACAAGACAAAAAAGAATTCAGAGAGGCATTTCTGAAAAAGAGTGGTGTATCATATCCTTCTTTTTATGTAAAGCTACGTAATAATACTTTTAAGCCATTGGAGGAAAAGTGCTTTAACGAGCTAATGACTCAATACAACTCTGTTATTCCCTTCGAAGAATTGACAGGCAGATGTTATAGCCAGAACCAATAAATTATGGTACTTACAGACTATATTATATCTCAACAAGAGTATAGAAGAGTTATTTATTCCAAATAATTGAATGTAATAATGAAGAAGCTATTTATCTATGATAATAAAATGATGCATACTATGTTTCAAAACATCGAATTTTATAATACCCCGGAAGGAGATGTCATGATCAAGGCCGTCAATGAACCGGCACGACGTCTGAAAGAGAATGATTACGAGTTTATTTCCGAAATGCTCACTATTATTAGTGACCGATATCCTAAGGCTCATGCAGCATTGATGAAGCTTTATTCTACTCGTACAATGAATAAAAAGCATTTTGAATACAGTGTTGTACACAGGTTCATTCGGTGCAATTTCGGCGAATATGACCAGTACAATCGTGATATTGATATTAATGGCAATTTTATTTTCGAAGAGGTCAAATGCCCTCTTCGGGGAGAGTGTCCATTAGAGGGAGTTGTTTGCAAACCTGAATTAGACAATAATTTAAGTGAAAGAGAAATGGAAGTATTCAGGCTCATTGTACGAAATATGCGTTCTGATGAAATTGCTGCAGAACTATCCATTTCCAAATTTACTGTTGACCGCCATCGTGAGAATATCAAAGCAAGGCTTCATTTACGAGACATCCCTGCAATGATAACCTATTGGCATGTCAACCATCTTAAATAAGCGGTGCATGGTGTCCACCAGGTTCGATTCCTGGCATCCGCACGATGATTTACTAACTTAATAAACAACAGAAGAAAATGGGAAATTCAGTAAACCAAAGAGGTTACGCCTCCATTTCCACACCTGACGGAAAATTCAGGATGTGGATTCCACGCCCCACAAGCGCGGGCACTGCAACATGTTCCTGCGGATTCCCACTTAAAAGCTACCTTCCCTTTGTAGATGCCATCGATCGGTTGGATTATCTGCAAGTGGACGAAGCGAAAGAGATAGACCAGGATTTCAGTTACCTTACCGTCTCATGTCTGGGCCGACCGGGCGAGTGCCTGATGCGGATGGTGGAGGACCTGCCGGAACTTATGGAGAAATACCTGGTAGATAAAAACAATTAAATCCGAATGGTTATGCCGTACTTTATTGACAACATCAAGACATACGCCAATGTCAACAAGAAGGGCAGGGCGTTGCAAATATTTGTTCAGCAGTTCGACCGCCATCTGATTGCCGATGAATGCTCACTGGATGCGTTGAAATGCGATATCGGGCATGAGATACAAAAACAGAACGAGAAATATCCACGCAGCCGTCCGGTTCATCTTTACGTGTGCGATATCGGTTGTCATGGGCAATGGACACTCCATATAGCGGGCGACACCGACAATGCCGTGTGCATTATCTCCTACCAAAAAGTGATGGGGTATTATGCTCTGGCAGATAAGATAGATGAATTCAATCAGATTCCGTAACTATGAATATAACAGATTTCAAACAGAAGTTCCCGGACGTGCACATCCAGCGGTTCGAAACAAAAGCTGTATTGAGCCGGGTTGAGATAGAGGACATGGTGAAACAATTCATGACATGGTTTGGGGGCGGGCTTGTCGCATACGAATCGAGAGGCCGGAACATCAAGGTGTTCACTTCCGAAAAAATGAAACGTGAGTTGGAGAAGCTGAAACCGGGTTGTGAAGTGACCTGCCCGCTGGATGGGCGCAAAGGTACCGTCATGGGTGAGGTGATATTGATATGCGGCACTCCTTGCATAAGGATTGAGTTCGATGGCAAAAGTGATATGTATGATTGTGAAACGTTTATTGATTAGGAGGAATGGATATGGCATGTTTTTGTAGAGCAAAAGTAGAGAAATTGGTATGCGAACAGACGGGAGATCCCATGGCGAAACTTCGCGGCATGATAATAATCGACAAGGAAGGCGCACAATTCAGACCGACAATAGCTGCCGTTTACCGAAAGAAAAAGAAAGACGGCAGTTTCTGTAAGACAGAAAGCGAGTTGGAAATTTCATACGAATATTGTCCGTTTTGCGGGCGTAAACTTAAAGAAGACGATAATATAGAAAAAGGAGAATAAACAATGAAAAAAGGACAAAAAGTGCGCATCCTGCGCACCAACGAGATAGCGACTATCGCAGACATAGAGTTAATCCGTAAAGGCGGCAAGGTATACCGCTACTGCCACCTCAAGACCGAAAAAAAGACGGACTTGTGGATGGATTCTTCCGAGCTGGGAGGTGTGGTAGAAAAAATAGCCGTGTCAGTGGAAGATGACCGCAACCGGGCTGTATACCTGCACATCGCTCACGACCACTCCACCAACCGGATGAATTTAAAACTTTCCGCAAAGAATCCGGACAACTTAAAAGAAGTATCCGGTACGTATTCACAACTAATGACCCTGTTTGTAAATTCATTACGCAACACGAAAGAGATTTAAGAACTTTACAGGCATGGTATGTCATTGCGAATTAATTAAAAAAATCATCCCCAAACATTACCAGCATTCAAAAATAATCACTATGTTTGCAGTGCTCATCTTACATATTCCACAAAATGCGGGCAGCGAGCTTGCATTTTCGGTGCAGGCATTTTTTATGCCCGGACATATTGTATACCATATATGGTATCCGTGTACCCCCGTGTGGAGCGTTAATGCGCCCACAGCATTTTGTGGATGTGATGAGCAGCGGGAAAGGCACGGATACTTTCATTTTAAAAACTTATTGTTATACTCAACAATGCAAAAGTTTCCACCGCTGCCACAAACAGTTTCGGAACGTCCGCCCACGAAACGGGCATCAGCTTCTCTACAGTCACCCCTTACGACTATTTCCATTCCATGGGCATCGACCTGCACGGTTTCTCCATCCGCATCCTTGGCAAACGCCGCAAGAACGGTGTTGCCATCACCGGTGTGTTCAACATCTGTGGCATCTACTATACTATCGGTGCCGAAGACTACGAGCACCTGCTTGCCGGCCTGTTGGAGCGATACCGGGAGAAACGGGCTTACCACAAGAGATGCCGCGAACGGAAACGCGAGCGCAACATGCTTTCGTTCATCGACCGCTATCCGGACGCCACCGTGTTTCCAGCATACTTCTCGTAACATAAAAAAACATGCAGGTAACCATTTCATTGCTCAACCGCCCCCGAAGCCGGTTGTGCGGAACGGTTGCACGCTAAAACCCGGTTTGAAAACAAACGAGAACGAATGGAAAACCTTATAAAATATCGTATGGAGAACCTTGACTGGATAGACGACTATCTGGCAAAATTGGGCGCCGATGCCTTTCTTGATTTTGAAAGAAGAGTGTACAACGCCCTTGAGAGACTGAACACCGGCCGGTATTATGATATTGCCGGCTCCATCATCCCGGAACAGCAGGAACTCTTCGTCAAGTTCTGCTGCTGCTACATCAGCAACCATCCGGAGTACGAATTCAATGACGATTATACACAAATATGGAGGAAAGAAAGCTATGAACAATGGAAGATGGCAATCCCACGAAGACAGTTTCGTAAGGGATAATGTCAACAAAATGACATTGGAACAGATGGCCGAACATCTGGGAAAGTCTGTTTTAGCTGTAAAACTATACATGCACCGCAACCATATCGTTACGGGGCGGACAGTAAAACGGAACATCGTGCAGGAGATGCTAAGGATAAAGTTCCGGCATCCGGAAAACTTCATGCCTACCCGCGCTTTTTACAGCGAAACAGGCATCAACCAGATGCGCTGGTGGGATTTGTTCCACGGGCGCAAGAACATAACACATACCGAGTACGTTGCGTTGTCCAGATATTTCGGCCTGACACTGGAAGAAGCGTTTGAGGCACGCCAATTATGCATATTTGAGGAGGAAAACAATGATTGACGAACAATTAAAGCAAAGAATCAAGGATGCCAACGAAATCACAGACGTCATCGGCCAGTTCGTATCGCTGCACAAAAGAGGCATCAATTATATAGGCACATGCCCGTTTCATCCGGACAGGCACCCATCTATGACCGTCAGCCCTTCACGGCAGACTTACAAATGTTTTGTATGCGGCAAAGGCGGCGATGTCATCCAGTTTGTCCAGGATCACGAGGGCATGTCTTTCAACGAAGCCGTCACCTGGCTGGCAAACCGTGCGGGGATACCACTGCCGGAACGGATCATGTCCGCCGACGAGATTTCCAAGGCAAAGGAGCGCGAGGCGCAACGCATTGCCATGAGAGCGGCAACCGCTTTCTTCCGGAAACATCTGCCGGACGCCCAATCGTACCTTTACTCACGCGGATACAACCTGGACGATAAAGTCATTGCCGATTTCCAAATCGGTTATGCCCCGCAGGACAACAAGGCCAAAGGCGAGCTCCTGGCCGCCGGCTTTTCCAAACAAAGGCTCATCGAGACCGGCATATTGGCGGAAACGGATAAGGGATACGTCTATGACGTCTTCCGTGACAGGATTATGTTCCCGTATCTCGATTTGAAAGGGAATGTCGTAGGCTATTCCGGACGTTACGTGACGCCCCAGGAAAAAGTCGGTAAATACGTCAATACAGGCGATACGCCGCTTTTCCGGAAAGGGCTGCACCTTTTCGGGTTATACCAGGCAAGGGCCGCCATTGCCCGGTACGACAATGTGTACTTGGTAGAAGGGCAGTTCGACGTCACTTCGATGCATAAGGCGGGGGTGTGCAACGTCATTGCGGGCGGCGGCACCGCGCTGACACCGGAACAGGTGCAGCTCATAGGGCGCTTCACGAAAAAAGTCACGCTCATGTACGATTCCGATGCCGCAGGCAT
This sequence comes from uncultured Bacteroides sp., assembly GCF_910578895.1. Taxonomy (GTDB): domain Bacteria; phylum Bacteroidota; class Bacteroidia; order Bacteroidales; family Bacteroidaceae; genus Bacteroides. Next base: position 41,530 of record NZ_CAJTSC010000013.1, on the reverse strand, counting down.
CAAAGCCGCGCTCAAGCATTGCGAGACGTTTCTCTCCGCCGGCTTCCAGGTAAGTGCCGTCGCCCTGCAGGCGGGCACGGACCCCGACGACCTGGCGCAGCGGCTTAAAGCCGATACCGGGCAATGGGTCATGAACCATACCGTCAATTTCGTGGGATATTTCGCGCCATTGCTGCGGGGAGGCAGTCCGGGAGCAGACCCCAACAAAGAGGAAGAGGCGATGCAACAGATTTGCAGGCTGCTGGCAGCCATACCTTCCGAAACCCTCCGCCTGAAAAGCATAGAGGCTGCCGCCAGGCAGTTCGATACGAATACGGAAGTCATGTGCCGGTCAGTCAATAACCTGCTCCGGAGCAAGAAAACAGCCGGCGTCAAGCCAAAGAGCCAGATGCATCCGGGCATTTACGGACTTGAAATGCTGAAGGAGACACGTTCCGGCAACGAGCCTGTCATCCTGACCCGGGACTACCAGGAATTCATCACGCTCTACGGAGACACCCCCATTGCCTACGTGCATGGAGTCTCCATGCAGAGCGATATCATCCAGCTCCGCCAGTCCGGAACGCTGTTCACCACAGAATGCGACGGATTGCACATCCTTAAGGATGGCAGTGAGTCTCCCTACCTGACCTCCCTTGTGTCCATGTACCGGGCGGGAATAACGGCGATAACAGTGTCGGTCGAAAAATATCCTTCCGCCGGTGACGAAGAAAACAGGGATGAGGAGGACGGATATCCCGAAGAAAATGAAAATTGCATCGAAAGCTGGAATTTTGCCAAATACTATATCTACCTGCACAAAGAGTTCTTCAAGACCTTCAATGGCGAGCGTTCGCCTTACGTTGAGCGTTGCGCGGAAGTAATCAGCTACGCCGATGACTCCGTACGCATCATCAACTTCACCGTTTTCCATGGCTGGCTTGGCCTGACCAAACAGGCACTTACCGAAATCCTGAAGCCGCACCTTGCCAAACGGAAGTCCCGCATGGCAATCAACGCGCAACGCACCGATGACGACTACGAAGACGAGAACTACGACCCCGATGAACTGCCACGCTATGTCCAGGACAATCCCGAATACATGCAGATGTTCAAGCAATGCAATTACTATCCGAAGCTGAACAAGCAGGGAGAACCCGTGTGCTACCTCTTCAAGAACGAGAAATCCGGTCACACCATGGTAGGCGATTTCTACATGATTCCCCTGTTGCACATCTATTCCGACAACGAAGAGGAAAACAAGCGTGTACTCAAGATAAACCGCCGCTATTACAAAACCCCGCTGTATATAGAAGTCCAGTCCAAAACCCTCGCCAAGAAGAGTTCTATTGAAGAGAAACTACTCAACCTCGAAGCGGTAAATTTCACCAATGGCGAAGAAAAGCATTGGACAAAAATACGCGAATACATGAGCCGCCACTATGTCAAGTGCACCGAAATCGTCACTTATGGCAACCAGCAGACCGACGGCTTTTCCCGGCAGGAAGACCAGCAGTTCTTTGCCTTTGCCAATGGTATCTTCCACGTTGTCGACGGTACGCCGCGTTTCGATGCGGTCAACGAACTTGGAGTGGTCACCCACAACGCGAAGAACTATTATCTGCCGGCATTCTCCACCATTTATGCCGGTTCCGGCCGGCAGCCGGACAAGTACGAACTGATTTCACAACTCGTTTACAAAGAGATTCCCGCAGACAAGCGCTGCACTTTCGACGAATGGGCTTCGCTGATGGACCGCGTGTACAAAATCAACGACAACGGCAAGTGGGCGGTTCTCTTTGCCGTCATGTGCGCTTTCCGGAGCAACATACACTGCATAGACCGCTTGTTCACAGCGCCGTTCTTCATGGGACCGATGTCTTCCGGAAAGACGCAGATCGCGATATCCATACGCTCACTGTTCATCTCGCCCAAAGTGCCCATTTTCAACCTGAACATCGGCACCGATGCTGCCATGTCCACATTGATGAGCACCTTCCGGGATGTCCCGGTCGTCCTCGACGAATATAACAATAAAGACATATCAGACATAAAGTTCCAGGCGTTGAAAGGCATTGTTTACGATGGCGACGGACGGCAGAAGCGTAAAGGCACATCCGGCAAGGAGATAGAAAACGACAAGGTGTACGCGCCGGTCATTATCTGCGGTCAGGAAACGCCCCAACGCGACGACAATGCCCTGATGTCGCGCATCATTGTCTGCGAAGTGCCCAAGCCTAAAAACCGTACCCCGGAAGAGGTGGAACTTTTCAACAAGCTCAAGGATATAGAAGACCCTTCCAAAATAGGCCTTTCGAATGTGCTTTTCGAAGTCCTGCAGCTGCGGCCGCTGGTGATGCAGCATTTCCGGATGCTCAAACAAAAGGCTTACGATGAACTGAAGGAAGCCTTGGTGAATGCCGGCGAGATAGACCGGCTCATGAAGACAGCCTCGCTGTTCCTTGCCACCTGCAGGCTTATCCAGGATTACACTGGCCTTCACCTGCCGTTCACATACGACGATTTCTTCCGGATTGCAAAAGACAAAATCAAGTCACAGGTGGAACTGATATCCAAAACCGACAAGCTCGCCACCTTCTTCAAGGCAATGGACGTAATGATCGATACGAAGGCAATCAAAGAGGGCAGGGACTTTGCCATCGACACCCCGGAACGTATCACCATCAAATTGTCCGGCGATGAAAAAAAGGGCGTGCCTATCCCGGCAGGCACCAGGGTCCTGTTCTTGCGTGTCAGCACAATCTATACACAGTATGCCAGGTCATCCTACAACCAGGAAGCGTCCACGCAATCCACCATCGAGCAGAACCTGCGTTCGCATCCCAGCTACATGGGTTCGGTACATGCCCGGCGGTTCAATTGGTATGAAGTGGTGGAAGTGCCACGGGGCGGATTTGAAGAAGACGTCTCCAATGATACGGGCGTTGATGCCAGGCTCAACAACGACATGGTCCGCAAGGTGGAGAAACGGTCCACCAACTCAAGCTGCATCGCAATCAACTATGAAATATTCCAGGAACTGTATGGCATCGATCTGCAACGCAGTCCCGATAACGAAGCTTCCACATCCAATCCTGATAATGACCCGATTGATGCAAGCTATGCTCCGCAAGACATTGATTTTTAATGGTGGCTCCGTCCCTGTTTCAAATCTAAGCGATTACTCCCGGTGGCCACCCCATCGGGAGTAATCGCTTTTTTACATTCCGATTTCCGGACAATTTTCGCCGCCAGTCCCAATCGGTATCCTCATGTTTCCTGCCATCCAATCCCCCGTACCCCCTGGAATAAAAAGAAAAGCAGAGGAGAGAGAGTTTTGAAAGGAAAATATTTCAAACATGGCGTCCAACAGTCCAACAGTCCAACAAGGAAAAACGTTTCAAAACGTAACATGCTGTTGTATAGTAGTATATGTTTTCTTTTTAAATCATATATATATACTACATGGGGGTTGTCCTGTAGGATGCTGTTGGACGTGTTGGATATGGGCTTTTCAACCGTCCAACAGCCATCGTCCAACAAAAACGGCAAAAAACCGGGGCATGTTGGACGTGTTGGACGCCATCCAACGGCATTTTTCAGGCCGCTGATTTGCGTAACATAATATAAATCAGTAACTTTGTCGTGTCTGTTGGACTGTTGGACAGTTGGAAGCCCAAATAAACGAAAACAGTTCTAAAATATTTTTTTTTAAGTGAATAGCCATGATTACGACAAGCATCACAATCACACCCTACCTTGCCGAATATTTGCGTGGAAAATACAATAACGGCGCAGATGAACCTTTCCGTATTCCTGACAATACGGACCTGTACCACGTCGTCTGGTCGCTGATGGCGAAAAGGCATCAGAACCAGTCGCCCGTCGATGAAGGCAACCTGACGCTGGTTCTGCCGGAACGGCGCATCGGCAAAGACCCGCAGGTATACAACTACCTGTCTCCGCGTTCTGCCAAGATCATTGAGAACGAAGTACGCCGCATGTTCAACCGCGAGCTCCACACCGCCATGGACGAGAACGACCTGAACGGGCACGAGCTGAACAACATCGACATCGTGCACAACTTCCTGTGCTTTTATTGCATCGACAGCATTACGGAAGACGCGCTGCTGAAGAACTTCTACCGCTGGCGCGAGAACATCCGGAAGCGGAAAAAACGCCGCGACTACAAAAAGAAGTTAAAAAACGGTTGAGAAAATCGCCGACCGAACCGTGCGTTTTGTCCCCAAACAGGGGTGAGAATGTCCTGTGCATGGCGAATTTGTTGAATTTCATAACATTACACATCATGAGAGAACTTTCCATTCAAATCAAAGTATATCCTGTCCATAAAATGCGGCAGGACGTCTACCGCTTCACGGCCGATGAGTTTACTTTTTCTCCGGTGCAGGAGTCGTCGGAAGCGGGCCGCTGCCTGAACTGCGGCAAGGAACTCACCATCGGGCTCCCGCCGCAGCACGTGACCGCCGACTTCCTGCCCGGCAGGTTCGCCATTGTGGAGTTCACCGACACCAGGCACCGCAATGTGCGCATCGGAGACAACAAACTGCCCGCCATCGTCTCCATTTCTCCCCATCTGAACTCCGCCACGCTGAAGATAGAGTGCCGGATGCTCCACTCGCCGTTCGTGTAGCGTCCTTCACCTCTTTCCGCACGCTGCCTATCTTCGCTGAAAAGATATGCAATGAACAGAACTCACCTGCGCCAGCTTTTGCCTCTGCCATGATGGAAGCCTTTCCTTTAGTCGCTGCCGACGACCGGCAGCCAACCTCTTTCTTTTTCGATGATGATCCGCCCACCTATAAAGAGACATCACGGGCTGCCCTCTCTCTTCTTTTGAAGAATATGGCAGCCCGTCCGGAACTTCAAGGTATAACAATCACTGATAACTTTTCCTCTGAGGACCTGCCGGAAGGAACTATCGCTTATCATCGCATTTGGGGATTTATTACCGCGGATTGCCGTTGGTACTTTTCCTGCAAACAGTTTGAATATGATTTGCTGGAAGCGGAAGCGAATCCTGCCATAACATGCCATTTGCTGCATGTCAACTCTCCGGGCGGTGAAGCCTGGTATCTTGACCGGCTTGGTGAAACGATGCGTTCGTTGAACAAGCCTGTCGTTACTTTAGTGGAACGGTACGATTGCTCTGCTTGCTATTACATTACTTGCCACTCCTCTTTTATCGCTTCACTTACATCCAACGACACGATTGGCTGTATCGGTACCATGCTCGAAGCCTTCAACTACGATGGCTGGTTCGAGAGAATGGGCATCAGGCGTATCGTGGCCCGTGCCTCAAAATCCGACCTGAAAAACAAGAAAAGCGAGGAGTTGCTAAAGGGAAAGACCGAACAGTATGTAAAAGAATACCTGGACCCGCTCAATGAGCAGTTCCTTTCCGCCGTTTTGGCGGGACGTCCGCAATTAAGCGGCCTGCCCGAAGACGATCCTGTATTTCGTGGCGAAACATTCAGCACGCCGCAAGCCATTGAGAAAGGGCTTGTTGACGCATCCATGACTTTTATTGAGGTCATTGCCAAAGCGGTAGAGCTCGGTAATGGATATGCCGGATTGGAGAAAATAAAGAAAAGCGCTCTCAACTATTTATAACTAAATCTTAATTCATCATGAATTTTAAAGAAAGACTTCAGACCGTCCTGCAAAAGTTGACATTGTGGGATAAGGCAAAAGCCAACCAGCTCACCCACGAGGAGTGGGGGCAGATTGTGAACTCCTACGAAAAGGAGTATCAAGCCACTTTGCAAGATGACCTGGCCGCATACCATGCGGAACAGCAGGGCAATGCGGTTTCTCCGGAACAGATGAACCAGGTGCAGGCTATACTTGCCGGCATCATCAACCCGGCGCAAGCGGCTGCTGCCGTGGAACCGGAAAATGAAAACAACGGAACCGGAACTGCGGCAACCCGGGCAGCCACCCCGCAGCCCGTCACCGGCGAAGGCCTGGTGCAGCTTGCCACCGCCGTGCAAAGCCTGGTGAACAGCATGAACAACCGCGCCGCCGCCGACGTGCCGGCACATACGGTCACCGCCCCTGCCGTCTCCTTCACCGGTCCCGCCGACCGCGCCCGCTTCCTTTTCGGCATCGACAGCCCCATGTTCGCCCTGAGTGAGCGCTGGAACAAGATCGCCCTCAACCCGTCGGCAGCCGCCTCGTTCGGAGCCTGGGACGAAGAGACCGAAGGCGCGTCGTTCCGCCGGCAGGCGGTTGCCTTCTCGCGCTCCCTGCAGAAGCGCTACGCCTACCTGCACGCCAACGGCATGCTCGACGGCAAGCGCCTTGCCGCCGGCGAGTTCGCCACCGACTACGAGGGAGTGGACACCGCCGGCGTGGGCAACCAGCATGTGGTGCTCCGCCAGGATGCCCTGATTGCCCGCGTGCTTGCCAAGCGCGACCTCACGCAGTATTTCCCGGTGCGCTACGGCATCCAGGACCACGACCTGGTGTTCAACGCCTTCTTTTCCGAACTGTCGCAGGCATACCAGCAAGGCGACATCTGGAAAGGCGACATGAAACTCGAGAATGAGATGGGACATGTGGACGATGCCATGATCAAGCTCAAGTTCGGTCCCATGAAGGAGCTGGAGCGCATGTACATCGCCTACCTGAACAAGGAAGGCTCCGACCCCGTGAAGTGGAACATGATAGAGTTCTGCATCCTCCACTCGCTCGAGACCGCCCAGGTGGAACAGAACAAGCGCCGCATGCGCGGCATCTACGTGAAGCCCGAGACTGGCGTGGCGGGCAGCTATCTCAATGCAGGCACAGGCATCATCTACACGCTCGTCCGCTACGTGCACGAGTACAAGCTGCTGCCCCACGACAACGAGGAATACCGTTCTTATACGGCTTCCGACATGCTCGATGCCGTTCAGGAGTTCGTGGGCGACGTCACGGCTTCCTGTACGGAAGACATGGACCTGGACAGCCATGTTCTTTACCTCAACAAGATGCACCAGCCGTGGTGGATCAAGAACATCCGTGCCAGATATGGCAAGGACATCGACTTCACCGGACCGGACAGCTATTTGCACACCGTTCCCGACACCAACATGCGCATCGTGTGGCTGCCTTATCTTGGACAGCTCCCGCTCATGTTCATGGACATCCCCGGCAACCTCCAGTTCCTGGAGTACGTGCCCGGCGAGATGCTCTCCATCAAGTACAAGGAAGATATGGAGCTTGTCAAAGCTTGGTCCACTTGGAAGGAAGGCTGCTCCGCATCCTTTACCGGCCGCCGTTTCGACAGTTTGGATAAACTGAAAGCCAATAACTATGAATGGCAGCAGATTTTCATGAACAAACCGGCTGTAGATATGGCAGCGGACGCAACTACCATGGACGCATCAAAAGGTTTCTGGCAAATGACTACAGCCAATACTGCGGCTAAAGCCATAACTGATATTACCAATGCCAAGGCAGGAGTGGCATATATTATCGAATGTGGTGATACGGATAATGCTACTACTATTGCCAAGATGGGAAAATTTGCAGATATCACAGCTGCTTATACTCCGACCAAAGTCGGTGATTACATTATGGTAATCCTGAACAGTAAGGGGAATTTCCTGGAACTGGAGCGGCAGGTAGGCGGCGTACGTAAGGTCAATGCTGAATTGCAGCCTAATGTTCCCGGTGTCAGATAATTCCGGTATAAGGTAATCCGTTTGTTTTCAGGTGACATGGGGCGGGTAAAGATGGCCCGCCCTTTTTATTTATTCAAAACTAACTAATTTAATTGTTGATATGAAAGCAATAAAAATTTCAGATCCTTTTCTTAAAGGAAACAAGGCGGCTCGTAGAATGCAACTCCGCTTTTTTCTCTCACTGATGACACTCATCGCACTGGTATTTGTTGTCGGTATGATTCTTGAACCTGATTCTACATTGGGAATTACAGGCTTCTCCGGTACAACGATGGCTGCATTGATGGCTATAGGTGATGTTGATGATGTATCCGACCGTAAGACCCATGGCTCTAACATAGCCTATAAGGTCTATCTGGTGGACATCGACCAGGTGAACCCCGATGTCCCGTTCCCGCTTCCCAACGCAAATAGGGAAATTAGTACAATTCCGATGAAGGAAGGGCAATATATGAAGTACTTCATCGCCCATGACATCCCCACATTTACATCAACAGGAGAGAAAGGCGATATCACGACCAGTGGAGAAAATAATTTTGTAATCATCATGGGTGGTATGCGCGACCAGCTACTTGACTTTACAGAACAACATGCCGGTGGGAAGTTCATCGTGATATTTAAAGAGGTGGGTGATCCCCAGTGGTATATCCTTGGCAATTACGATAGACCAATGGTATTGTCTTCATTCGAAGCCAAAAACGACAAGGACGGGCGCTACGTCACCTTCACCTTTAAACGTACCAGCATTGACCAGTACTACAAATATGTCGGTGATATTATCAGAGTGCCGGCAGCTTCGCACGCAGCGGATGCTACTAAACTGACGATTAAGCCGGCCAATAATCGTTATGCAATTCCTGATGGAAGTGAAGCAACTTATGCCATTTCCACAGTTGACGGGTTGACGGCAAATGATAAAGGACGTTATATCACTCTTGAGGGTACAGGTACGGATAAAGCTGCTACTATTGCCGAAAGCAGCGCGTTCATCCTGATAGACGGAGCCACATGGACCGCCAAGGCAGGTTCTTCCATCACCTTCCGCGTGCTGGATCCCTCCACCCTTATCGAGGTTGAGGGAAGCCGTGTCCAGACAGCTTAATAAGAACCACTCTTGCAAGCTGGCATACTACGTTAATTTTTAGCTTGTTAGCTTGTAAGATATAAATCTTTTCATTATGTACGGTTTTAAAGAAAAAAAGAAGCATTTCAATGCGCTCCTTAATCCGGATGCCGCGAAATATGACCTTGAATTGCTCATGCAGAAGCAACCTAATCTTCCGATAATCTCTACCTATTCCCGGAATTCCAAACGATATGCTAATGATATTCTTTACAGCTTGTTGGATTATTCCACGCGTGAAGAAATTCGTGAGTTCCGCCGTTCAAGGATGAATGCCTGGGCAACGGTTGCAGAGCCTCCCGCCGTTGATGCCACCGCTCAAGCGGACGCTATAGTTGACGACAATCAGACTCCTCCGGCCCAACCGGCTGAAGTTCCGGCCGACTCTTTCAAGGCAGAGGAGCAGGAACAACCGGTAACGGTTATCGACAGTGCCGGCGACACTCCCCAAAGCGGAGAAGGCGAACTGCAGCGGCAATTGGAAGAAGCCATTGAAAGGGCGGAGGAAGCAGAAGCCGGCTTTGAGGAAGCCGAGGAAGCGAAGGCAGAAGCTGAAGCACGCGCCGAGGCAGCTGAAGAAGCTTTGGAGGAAGAGAAAAAAAAAGAGAAGTCTCAAGCTCCCGCAAAATCCAAAAGCACGAGGAGTACCCGCAAATAGAGTGGGACAACCTCTTCGACCCGCAAGTCCAGATGGCAACACTCATTTACAATGACCGCGTTGTCACCTGGAAGCAAATGAAGCAGCTCGACGAATGTTTGGATAAGAAACCGACGAAGCATGATATCATGGACATGGTAGAACTTCGTATCCGGAATCTGCAGGCATTCGACGAGCTGCAATCGTTCAACGACACTGGGAAGTTTCTCTATATTCATCCATTCATAGCTCACCAGTCAGAGAGAGCACAATTGGAAAAGCTATTGAAAACGGATACGCAAGAGTTCTTGCGTTTACATAAGAATGTAACGGATAACATTCGCAGATACGAATCTTATTTGAAAAGGCCCAACCGTATAGGCCGACGTACTCAAGATAGGGAAAATCTCCGTCGTCATCGCGAGCGAGAAGCCCTGTTTAAAACAATATTACAAGATTTTCAAATTCAAAAGTAAAATGGAAAAGCTAATAGAAGTATTTAATTTGGGTGGTTTACCTACTGCCCCGCTGGATTCGTTCTTAGAGCTTCAGGAAGATTTTAAGAAATCTGATCCTGATAAGTTATCGAAACTGCAGATGCTCATTATTACACGCGGTTTCAAGTATGCATTCAAAGCCTGGCAGGATCCGGATGGCAAGCTCTGGATTATTGATGCCCATCAGAGGCGAAAAGCACTGCTCGCATTGCGTAAATCCGGATTTACAATCCCGGAAATTCCTTATGAACCCATTTTTGCAGCAAGCAAGAAAGAAGCTGTAGAAGAAATTGCAGCTTATAATTCTGAATTTGCCACTAAAAATCCGGATACGCTTTTATTCAAGAAATATAATATTGACTCCGATACACTTCAGCGATTTAATCTTGGCTATGAAGTGAAGACTATGGACTTTGGGGTATCACCTTTGTTTGCCCAAGAACATGAATCAGACAGTATTATGGAAGATGATGTCGATTTTGCTATTCCGTCATCAGAAGACACCACAGGGATTTTCGCCCAGCTGGGAGATGTTTGGTTACTTGGAAATCACCGTTTAATGTGTGGAGATTGCCGTTCTAAATCTGATGTCACTACCCTGATGAATGGGCAGCGTGCAGATCTATGTGTTACGGATCCACCGTATAATGTAAATTACGAAGGGGGTACAGAAGCGGAACTTACTATTCAAAATGATTCTATGGAGAACGATTTGTTTGCCACATTCCTTAAGCAAGTGTTTTCAGTTATGTATGAAGTACTTAAACCAGGGGGATCTTATTATATTTTCCATGCAGATAGTGAAGGGGAAAATTTTCGTGCATCGCTTCGTAAAGCCGGCTTTAAAATCGCACAATGTTGTATATGGGTGAAGAATTCCATGGTCATGGGACGGCAAGATTACCAATGGCAACATGAACCATGTCTTTATGGTTGGAAACCAGGTGCCGGACATCAATGGAACTCTGATCGTAAACAAACCACTGTTTGGAATTTCGACAAACCTCAGCGCAATGCTATCCATCCGACAATGAAGCCAATTGCTCTTATGGCTTATCCGATATCAAACTCCAGTACTTCAGGTCAGGTCGTGGTAGATTTCTTCTCCGGATCTGGGTCAACGCTTATGGCTTGTCAGCAAATTGACCGTGTATGTTATGCAATGGAGATCGATCCACGTTATGTTACGGCTACTATTCATAGATATCGTACTATGTTCCCAGAACAGCTAATCAAGTTGGAACGCTGCGGCAAGGTATTGAATGTGGAACAAACAGCTAAAATTATAGCCCAATGAGACACGCTTCACTTTTCAGTGGGATAGGTGCGCCGGAATTGGCTGCACATTGGTTAGGTTGGGAAAATGCTTTTCATTGTGAGATTAACCCATTTTGCAAACAAGTTCTTAAATATTGGTTTAGTAATTCAGCAAGTTATGACGATATCACAAAAACAGATTTTAGAAAATGGCAAGGAAAAATTGATGTCCTTACAGGAGGATTTCCATGCCAACCGTTCAGTGTGGCAGGAAAGAGAAAAGGAGCGGAAGATAACCGTTACCTCTGGCCTGAGTTTAAACGTGTCATACGGGAAGTCCGACCACCTTGGGTTGTTGGTGAGAATGTTGCTGGCATCCTCTCAATGGTACAGCCCGGCAAAAAGACTAACATGGAAGGCTTGCCCTCTTCGGAGTGTACGGTTGAGCAGGAGTTCGTCATCGAAACAATCTGCAAAGACCTTGAAGCCGAAGGATATGATGTCCAACCGATGGTTATTCCGGCTTGTGCCGTCGGTGCGCCCCATAGACGAGATCGAGTCTGGTTTATTGCCTACAATAACAACTTCAGATTACAAAAAAAGAGGACCGAACAGCAAGCAAGTCGGGATAGCAGAATATATCCAAATGAATTTGTTACAAACACCGAAAACTGTTCAACGTTGCGAACCTCCGGAGAAATTGAAAGAGAGAACACGCAAAAAAGGATACAAGAATGGGACAACGTACAACAGCCTATACAGCCAACTGGTCTATGGAGTTCTTCTTCCTACTCCTCAAGCGGCAGACAGTTCCATTGGTGCAGTAATCGGACAGAACGATCAGTTTATCCAGACAAAGAACGGGACATTTCGGAAAGTGAATCAGAACGGAACGAACGGAAGTGTCGGACTCGGAAGGATATTCCATTTGATGAATACACCGACAGCCTCAGATTGGAAGGGAGGTTCAACCCGGAAACAGACCGCTTTTCAAAGAGCGAGTTTAAGAGGGGAGATGCATGCGGACTACGGTACTGGGAGAACTTCCCAACTCAACCCCCTATTTGTGGAGGAAATGATGGGATTTCCGACTTATTGGATCTTACTTCCGTTTATAAAGGAAGCAGCTATACCCATAGGAGAAATCCTTATGTAAAATGGCGTACTGAGGCTATAAAAGCCTATGGAAACGCTATGGTTCCGCAGGTGATATTTCAGATATACAAGTTTATCAATGAAATTGAAAAAGAATATGAATAACGGTATAACACCTACTTCTGATGTTGATAAGATCACCTTGTTAGGAGATGAATATGTATCTCAAGTGCGCACATTTGGCGCACTGGGATATTCTCCCGAACGCATTTGTAATTTGCTTGGGTTACGTGGAAAAGAAAAAATAGCTCTCGGTATTCGCATTGCAATGCCTGGAGACGTCTATTATGATGCTTACCGTAATGGTAGTGCCCTTGGTGAATATAATATTGATGCAGAACTTGCCAAGAAAGCCGAAACTGGAGATGTGCCAGCTATTGAAACACTGGAAACCCGGAAGCAAGAACGGATTGTAAAGGACTTAAGAAATAAACTTTTTGGAATATGACACAGTTTGACGCTCTTGATAAGATACATCCTGACCTGATATCAGCTTTTCTCACTACCGGGAAATGTAATGGTATTCCGGCGGAAGTACAAGTCTTTTTGAAACAGCTGCAATGGGCTGCCGAAATCTATGAGTACGAACGTAACATCACCCGTGCCGCCAAGCAGCTGCGCCAGCGCATCAATGCCCAACAACACATCAATGTGGATGAACGGACTTGCAAGGCTCGTATTTATGCAGCTATCAATTATTTTAATATAGACAATAATGTATCTATCAAAGTGTGGGAGTCTAACTACGCCGATAAGTATGAAGACCTTGCCAAATTATGTGCAGCTGCCGGAGATTACAAGAACCAGGGCAAATGTTATGCTGCCGCTTTAGAATGCCGCCGTCGGGCTTCCGAAATTGCTGAAGCTGATCGTAACCTTGGCATCGTCTTCCTGATTTCGCCCGAACTCGCCCCCGAAGACCTGGGCTACAGCAAAGCCTCGCTCAAGGAGATTGCCGCCAAGCACAACAAGGGCTTCTACCTGAACCTGATAGACAGCCTGCCCATCGAGAAGGCGGAAAAGAAACGGTTGCTGCGCGATGCCGACATCGCGGAAGCCGAATACGAGGAACTGAACGAAGAATAACACCCGCACAATATGGAAACGGAACACAGCAACAGCTTTGAACGCTACTACATGAACCAAATGCAGATACTGGTGAACGTGATTGATTCGAACAACGTCTTTGCCGAAGTGGCGCGTGCAGGCGGAAAAACAGAGGGTATTACCGGACCACGAATTATTCGTGTGGCCAATGACATGCCGGGAGAACTATCTTTCTTAGTGCATAAAACCTACGTTGCTTTGATGACCAATGTATGGCCAAATCTGCAAGCCTATTTCTCCAAAGAAGTAACAGTAGGCGGGAAAGTCCGCCCGATGCTTGAGTATGGCATTGACTACGTGGTGGGGGAAGCGAAGCTGCCATCACATTTCCGCAGGCCGCGTTATCCAATCTCATACCCCAAGCACTCCGTTGTCTTTCGTGACGGGCATCATATCCAGCTGGTCAGTTCTGATCAGCCTGAATCTGTAGCCGGCCGTTCTGCAGTCCATGCCATTATTGAGGAGATGAAACACAATAAAGGAGAAAAATTGAAGACCCGTTTGTTTCCTTCCCTTCGTGGAGCTAATGCCGAAATCCGCCGTTCTCCATATTACCAAGGTATTACAGGTGTATCTGATACGGCACGTGTTGATTTGGGAGAAGATGATTGGTTTGAGGAATACGAACGTCACATGGATCGTAAACTTCTGGAAGAAATATCTACAGTGGCACTTCATGTAAATGAAGCTATTTATCAAAAATACAAGCTGTTAAATTCACAGAGAGAAACCACGAACCCCGTCACCTTGGAGCGTATCCGCCTTGGGATAATCAGGCAGGAGCGCATCATCGCCCTATGGAAGCCCCGCCTGGCAGACATGCGGCGTAACGCCACCCTCTACATCCGTGCCAGTTCCTTCTGCAACAAAGACATTCTTGGTCCGAAGTTTTTCAAGACACAGCTTGAAACTTTGGATATGGATGAGTTCCTGACCTCGATATGCGCCATCCGCCACAAGGAGGTCATCAACAAGTTCTTCGCCAACTACAACAAGGAGCGCCACCAGTATGCCGACAGCTACATCTACGAGTCTATATTGCGGTTGGACTTGCGGGAGCACTTTATCCTTACTGCACGCTATTTATTACACTATGATAAACGGGATGAATTGTTAGTTGGGTATGACCCCGGTCATTTCTCCAGCCTGGTTGTAGGTCAGGAAAAAGAATATGGCCGTAGACTCCGTATCATCAAGGAGTTTTATTGCTGTTATCCGGAAGAACAACCGGAACTCGCACGCCAGTTCTACGAGTTTTTCGGTACGGATGCCGTGAACAAACGCATCATCCTCTACCCGGACCGCGCCGGCAACAAACGCCGCGAAGAGCTGGAACAGGTGACCACCGACAGCCGCGCCCTGAAGCGGGAACTGGAGAGCTACGGCTTCGAGGTGGAACTGATGAACGAGGGACAGCCTACAATCTACTACTGGCAACAATTCAAATTGCTTCTTCTCATGTTCGGCGGGCGAAGCAACACCCTGCCCGAAGTGCTGATTGACGAAAACGAGTGCAAGAACCTGTGCAGCGCCATCATGCTGTCGCCATTGAAGAAGACGGAAGGGCGCATAGAGCTGGACAAGACCTCGGAAAGGAAAGTGCCGCTGAAGCAGCAGGCGGGACTCACCACGCAGCTGCCCAGCGCGCTTATTTACCTGCTTTTTGGCAGGTACGGCAATAAAGTTCAAAGCGAATTATCCTCAATGCCGGATAATTTACCGGATAATATATCCATATAACAGCCTGTTTCTACCGGAAAACTTTCCGCCGGAAGTATAATAATGACACCGTTTGACATCGAAATAACACTTAATTGGCTAATAAACAGATATTTGATATTTTGAAAACAAAAACGGAGTCCCGACGTGCCGGCCGAACCTTGACGCACCGCTGAAGGAACGGCATGCAAGGCACCCGCCCCGCCGCCCGGGAAATATGACGGGGAGCCTGCCGCGCGTCCTTTTCCGGCAGGCGGAAACAGCCTATTTTCGGGGCATGGAAACGACACTGAGCGGCATACATGCCATGCAATGGGCAAGGGAACTGTCGAAGCTGCCGGACGGCTGCTTCACCATCGCCTTCTTCCCCTGCTCGAGGAAGCGGGGAGAGGCGGTGCCCCGGCTCACCGTAAAGGAAGGGTGCAGATGGCGTACGCAGTTGCCGGAAGAGCGCTTCGGCATAGACGGTGACAACCTGTTCCTGTTCTCCGACGGCAACGGCGACCCCAAGATGTGCTACCGCATCCTTATCCGCTACATGGGTTTTCCGCAAGACGGATTCAAACTACATAAAATAGACTGGCTATGAGCAAGAACGACCTGAAAATGATAGGCAACTACGGTTGCTATCTGGACGAAGACAACGTGATATCCTTCCAAATAGGAGACACCCCGCGTGCCTCGCTGCTTGGCACGGACCCGGCATTTGCCACGCCGGCGGACGACTATGCCACGGAGCCACGGTGGCAAAGCATACGGGGCTTCCAGGTGTGCAGCCGCGGGCAGAACAACCGCAAGTGCGAGGAGATTGCCGCGGACATAAAGAAGAACCGCCTGCTGCCGCGGCTGATAAGCAAGCAAATAAAAATGCTGTATGGACATGGCCCCACCGTATACATGCCTAAGATAACCGGCGGCAAACTGGTGAAAGAGTGGGTGGACTGCCCCGAAATCACCGGCTGGCTCAACAGCTGGAAACAGCGCGGCATAGAGTGCGACTACAAGGAGTTTGCCAAGGCAGTCATCAAGAACTATTACTACTTCTACGACTTCTTCGTGAAGATACGCTTCACGGCGGGCAAGGGCAGGGGCGCCGTCCCCATAGCCGGGCTCGAAGCCATGGAGAACCGCCACTGCCGCCTTGCCACCACCAAGCGGGATGTGGCAACCGACGTGGTCTGCTACAAGGATTTCGGGCACATAGCGGTGGGGCGTTGGGGCTGCGGCACATCCACCTTCAGGATATATCCCAAATTCGACCCGGCGGCGGTTGCCGCATACAAGTATGCGGCAATCTCCCACCACAGGGAGAAATCCGTCGACGACTTCTACGGGGTGAACGAGACGCACCAGGGCACACGCGCCTACATCAAAGGTTCCAACGAAACGGCAGACTACATCAACTCGTTCCTGCGCAACTCGCTTGCCGCCAAAATCCATATCGTGATTCCCAATGCCTGGATAGAGTCCAAGCGCACGCAGATAGGCAAGCTGTGCGACGAAAACAAGAAGCTGCAGAAGAACGGCGGGAAACTGATGCAATACAACGGCATCGACATCGGCACGGAGTTCAGGGAGTCGACGCTGATCAGGTTTCTTCAGGCGGAGCTGCGGAAGATATCGGGCTACCTGTCCGGAGCCGGCAACCAGGGCAAGGCATACGCCACCATCAGCTTCAAGAACAGCCAGGGCGAGGAAGAGCGCTGGAAGATAGAGACCGTGGACCTGAAGTATAAGGAATATATCGACGCACTGATATCCTACGACAAGCGCGCCGACGAGGTGCTGCTCTCCAGCGTGGGGCTGGACTCGTCCATATCGAGCGTGAGCAAGGACGGGGTCATCTCCAAATCGGGGGCGGATGCATACTACAATTACCTGATTTACATCATGTCCCTCTCTTCCGAAGACGAGATATGTTCCGAACCGTTCAACCTGGCGATATCGGTGAATTTCCCCGAGCTGTATGCCCGGGGCTACCGCATCGGCTACTACCGCGAAGTGCCGGCACGCCAGGAAGAGGTTTCACCCAAAGACAGACTTAACACCCAACAATCATGATCATATTAGAAGAACTGTTTTCCACCGTAGCGGAGTTCCGCAAGTATTCCCCGTATCTCGAAAGCAACGTCAGCTTCCAGGACCTGAACTCATCCGCCCTTTCTGCCAGAAAGCAGATTTCAATCATCCTGTCCAAAGAGGTGTACGATGAAGTGGCGGGCAAAGCCGGAGAGCCCAAAGAAGCGTTATGCTCGGCGATGGCGAACCTGACACTTGCCAAGCAGATGATATTCGACGTCATCAGCCGCCGGAAAAACGAAATCGACATATACAAGCACGAGCAGGAAGCCATGCGGCGGGCATATACGGACAACTATTTCAATGCGATGGATACGCTTATACAGTTGTTGTCCTCAGGAAAAAATGTGTCTGAAAGGTGGAAAGAGACCCGTTACTGCAAGATGCTGTCGGCTTTAAGAATAAAAACCGCCGATGAGTTCGACTCCTTATATCCCATTGACATGTCGTATCTGTTTTTCTTCCGTACAATCCCTCTGCAAAAAGAAGCTTTGGACGGCGGCATGGGCGCTTATTTTGAACGTTCCGCCCAAAACGGGGAGATTGCCGCCATGCTGCAACGGTGCCTGGCAAAACAGACGGTTGCGATAGCCTTGCGAAGATTTGACATCATTGAGTTTCCGCCGACCATCCGGTCCTTGTTCGACGACACGACAGCCGGCCGCTCGGGGAAAGACGAACAGGACAGGATGCTGGACCTGGCGGCATCGCTGGCGGGCGAAGTGAAGAGTTCCCTGACGGACATCGATCTTATACTTTCTTCCGGTTCCGGCAGCTCCGTCGACACCGAGACATCGTTTAACCGTCCTGACGACAAAATATACCTGATGGCATGATGGAAGACACAATCAGATTCATGGTGCGGGGCGAGGAATACGGCATTTCCAACTCATGGGAAAAGCTGGATCCTTATCTCTATGCCGCGCTCATCCGGGATATAGAGGAGATGGCAGCCGGGCGGCTGTCAGTCGGCATGGTGCGCGTGCGCCATGTGTGCCGCACAATGGGGTGGGACATGGAGAAAATCAGGCACGACACGGCATACCAGAACCTTGCGTGGCTTGCCGGACAAATCACGTTTCCCTTCCTTATCGAATATCCCGACAACGACGACGCGCTCCGCGAGCTGGACGACGAGACCCGGAAACTGTGCAAGCGCATCCCTCCGCACCGGCTGCCGGGCATCACGATATCCAAATATCTTATGAAGCTGGACTACCGCTACACCGTGGATTCGTGCTTCTGCAAGCAGCTGGTGCCTTTTGTCGAGATAGACGACACGTTCTACAGCGGCTACAGGATCGACACGAGATACGGGCACCTGACCTGCTCGCTCACCGCGCTGCAGTTCATCGAGGCCAAAGCGCTGTCAGGCTGTGCCAAAGACAAGCTGCCGCTGCTTGCCGCCATACTGTATTGTCCGGAGAAATATTCTTCGGAAAGGGCGCACGCACTGGCGGAACGGTTTGCCGGCGTTCCGGAAAGCACCTTGGCGGCGGTTGCCTTCAATTTCCAGGCGTTTGTGAACTACCTGTTCACAAAGACGCCGTTCAGGCTGCTCACGGCAGCCGGAGAAACGAGGAAATCCGCCATTGCCACCGGCGCCCTGGAGTCGCTCTACAACCTGAGCGCAGACGGGCTCGGCGACATCGACAAGGTGGAGCAGATGAACGTCATCCAGTATCTCACCATCCTCCGGAAAAAGCTCATAGACACCGTGCGCAGCCTGCATGCCGCCAAGATGGAGAGTGTGGATATTGAAAAGGAAACGGGATTGCCCATTCACATAATCAACCGGATAGTATGATACTACAGTTATTTAAATATTTTGCCCGGTATCCCCAAAGGCAGGGGGTGCTCTCCATGTTTGCCAATGGAGAAAGCCCGTATACCGAATATGCGGAGCTGCTGGAATACGTGAACGGCATGCCGGAACCGTTGCTGCCCGGCATCGGGAGCCTCGTTTTCGGACAGTCGTACGATGACGTGAAGAAGCGGGTGGACGGCATTGCCGGCAGCTACCTGTTCGTCGACTTCGGAGAGTTCGCTTCCACCCGCGACGCGCGCAACTCCGTTGCCGACGTGCAGAAACTGGCGGTCACCGTTGCCATGAAAGTGCCGGACAATGCCGACATCATGGAGGCGTGCATCGCCTCGGACAAGACGCTGCGCCTGCTTGCCGCCTGCCGGAAAAGGCTTGTGGAGGACTCGGAGCAAGGAGCGCTGCCGTGGGGCGGGAGGATTGACGGCAAGCAAGACATCGTCCCCTTCGTCTCTGCGGAGTTCAAGTCGATAGGGTGGACGCTCATGCTCTCTGCGGAGACCCCCGACCTGTTTGGCATAAAAGCGTCCTTTGTCCGATGACGCCGTCCCCGCTATCTTAGCATAAAAAAAAAGACAGAAGGCTTATTATGAGGATAACCAAAGCTAAACTCACCATCCAGCTCGCAGTGGCCGTGTTCCTTTCGGTTGCCGGCATGGTGCTCATATTCTGCGGCTTCTGGGTGGAGCCGACAGGAGAAATAGACAATTCGGTACTGGTGGCCTACGGTGAAGTCAGCACTTTTGCCGGCGCGCTGTTCGGGGTGGACTACCGGTATCAGTTACGGATTTTTAAAAGGGAGGAGAAGAAAGATGAAAACCATTGACGCCATTATTGTCCACTGCTCCGCCACACGTGCCGGGCATGACCTGCGGGCCAAGGACATCGACCGCATGCACCGGGCACGCGGCTTCAGCCGGATAGGCTACAACTTCGTGATAGACCTGGACGGGACGGTGGAGAACGGACGCCCGTTGTCCGCAGACGGGGCACACTGCAGCACGAAAGGTTTCTCCGGCGTGTCGTACAACAAGCACTCGATAGGCATCTGCTACATCGGCGGGCTGGATGCCGCCGGCAAACCGGCGGATACCCGCACGGAAGCCCAGAAGAATGCCCTGCGCGACCTGGTGGCGAAGCTCTGCAAGGAGTACCCGATCGTGGAACTGCTGGGCCACCGCGACACATCGCCCGACCTGGACGGCAGCGGCGAGGTGGAGCCGGCGGAATACATCAAGGCTTGCCCTTGCTTCGATGTGCGGAGCGAATTCAGCAATTTCTTACGCAATGTAGTGATACGGTCATGAAAGCGGTAACGAACTTTTTCCTTGTGTTGCTTATGTTGCCTCTCCTGGCCGCCGGCTGCCGGAGCTCGCGGTCGGGGTCCTCGCACGCTGATGCATCCATACAATATCTGAAAGAAACCAACAGTAATTCCATCGACATCAGGAACAGGCTCACCCGCAAACTGGCGGAGCAGGATGCCCGGCTCCGCGTACGGGTCATCGAATACTATCCGCCGGAACCGGCGGATACAACCGGGCACGGACCTGTAAAATCCGTTGCCGACCTGGATTTCTCCGTTGCCGCCAAAGCCGCTTCAACGGTCGAGGAGAGCCGGATTGCCTGTAGTTCCGACACCGTTTCCGAGCACCTGGCGGAGAAGAAGACGGAAGATGCCACCTACCAAATAAAACATCTGCCCTGGTACCGGCCGTTCATTCCCTATCTCGTTTTTGCCCTTGTAGCGGCAGGCATCTGCTATTTCCGTAGAAAATAATCACTTTTTATCTCAAGCTAAACAAAGCTAAGTAGCTGATAATAAAGACGGTATTGCTACGACATGTGCGTTAATAGTGTTACCTTAGCTGTACAATAATAAAGGTAAAGCATTATGAACGAACAAGTTACAAACATTCTCAATCAGAGCATAACGAAAACAGCAAAGATACAACAGTTGCTTCTTTTAGGTTTAACCCGCCGCCAGGTAGCCGACTTGGTAACCAACGGGAACTACGGTTTCGTACAGAACGTTTACAAGAAGATGCTTGAGGCAGGCGTTTTCAATCAACAACAACCTGTAGCTGCAACAGCCATCCCGGAAATAGACTACACCTTCAACCGCCGCTTCGGCATCGAGATTGAAGCCTATAACTGCGACAAACACCGCCTTGCCCGCGAACTTCGCGAGGCCGGAATCGATGTAGCAGTTGAGGGTTACAACCACGATACCCGCAGCCACTGGAAACTTGTATCAGACGGAAGCCTTAGCGGAAACGACACTTTCGAACTGGTTAGCCCGATTTTGGAAGGAGAAGCCGGATTGCAGGAGCTTCAGAAAGTCTGCTGGGTACTTGACTTTTGCGATGTAAAGGTGAATAACAGCTGCGGCCTGCACATCCACATGGACGCTGCAGACTTCACCATTGAAACTTGGCGCAACCTGGCAATAACCTACCGCCACCTCGAACCTGTAATCGACGCTTTCATGCCGAATACCCGCCGCAATAACACCTACTGTAAACGTCTTTCAGGTATTTCAGAAAGCCGCATTCGGGAAGCGCAAACCATCCAGGACCTTCGCCGGGCATTTGGAAACGACCGCTACCACAAGCTGAACCTTGAAGCCTACGCCCGCCACCGCACGGTTGAATTTCGCCAGCATGGCGGTACAACCAACTTCACAAAAATGGAGAATTGGATACGCTTTGCCGCAAACATGATTACCTTTGCAAAACAAGGCATGGTTAATCCCGGATGCTCCCTTGCGAACATTCCTTTTTTAACCGCCGACCAAAAAATATTTTTCAAACTCAGAACCAAAAAATTAGCATAATAATGACAACAACCTACACTTTGCAGGACGGCGGTAAAATTACCGCCACCTGCGCCGCCGATTTTGTAACCAAACTCCGTGAGAGCAGCCGTTTTGACAGCCAGTGCACCGACCAGGAATACATGTACCATTTTGCCGACCGTTTCCATGACCAAACCGGAAATGTAATCCGCGCCGATTCCCCTGAACATTTTCTGGAAGATTTAAAGTTATACAAATATTTAAATATTGAATGAAAGGTCATTTCGCATCTATGCAAATGGGCGATTTATACTATTTTGCAGGTTGATAATAAAATTATTATCTAAACATTTTGCAGGTGATAATAATTTCTTTATCTTTGTACTGTCAATCAATAAGAGCTCTTTGAATGACTGATGAAGAAGCGCTAAAAGCGCGGGTAGAAGAGTTGATCGAGAATCTCAACTACTACCTCCGAAATTATCACCGGCTTATCGGGCTGGGATATAGAAAATCGGTACTGGATGCTGAAATAGAATGTCTCAAATTGGAGATTCAACGTCTTTCCGCATTCCGGTAGAAAGAGGGAGCTGCCCGGTCAGGCGGCTTCCTTATCTTCATTCATTTATATGTATCACCTAAAACTTAGAAGCTATGGGAGTAAAAGAAGAATTTTTCAGACTGAAAGAGGCTTGCATCAAAAGTAAGGGAGCCGATAAAGAAAAGGCAGAGCGCGAAATGCAAGCCTTTTTTGACTCAATACGTCCGGAAGATGAAACAGAATTTCAAGCTGCTGTTACGGAGGACTTTGCCAGAATACATAAGGATATTGAGGATATAAAGCTTTTGAAGCAAAGAATAGAAGTGCGCAAAATCTTGTCTGAAACATTGCCGTTCATCTCTGTATCAGAATTCGCAAAGACTTATTTTGGAAAGTCGGCTTCATGGCTGCATCAGCGCATTAACGGGAACGAAGTGCATGGCAAAACGGCCACGTTCACTCCCGGTGAACTGCATCAACTGGCTGATGCCCTGAACGATGTGGCTAATAAATTGAAAAAGGCAGCAACGGCTTTTGTATAAGGCAGACTTGTAAATACCAACAATATGAAAATTAAAACAGAAGAGGAGTTTCATGCTTTCCAAGAAGAGATGGAAAAACTCATTGCAAAAGGTACTGTCTTGGGAGATATGGAACTATTGGATAAAGAGGATAAGGCAAGGTATGTTGCGCTTTCTCAGGCTATTAATAAGTGGGAGTTTACTTATGGTTATGTAAATGTTAAATAATCAATTCATAAGCACATTTATTTGCCATAACTTTTGCTAATAAACAAATATTTATTATATTTGCACAGTGTTTTTAAAGCGATGTTTGACAATCAGGATGAGCTAAAGGCTCACATAGAACATGTAAAGCGATGCTTGCTGTTTTATGCTCTGAGTGAGGAAGAATTGATAAAACAAGGCTTTCCACAAAGAGAGTTAGAGAGGCTGATTGATATTCAACTGGATAAGTTGATCGAACTCCTCAAACAACTGAAAGACTAACATTAACCCCCTCATGAATTGAGGGGGTGCTTTAAAAACTTATTATAAGAAATGATTATGGGTGCAAAAAGAGAAATTGATGATTTGTTGAATGAATTTCTTCAGCTGGATACGGATGAGCAACGAGAGCAATTTCGGGGTAAAATAGCTCAAACCTTAGCGGATAAAACAGCAGAAGAAAAACGTGAATTCGGAGAGGTTCTTGCTGATAATGCCAAAGAAACAATCCGGCAGTCGGAGGCATTAATAAGGGAGTACCATTTCAAGCGAGTACTGAATGATATTATTCCTGCTGTAACCTGGTCATATATTGCGGAAGAATATTTTCAGAAATCACGTTCTTGGTTGAGCCAGCGAATGAATGGATATCATGTTAATTCCAAAGCTGCAGCATTCACACCAGAAGAAATAAATACATTAGCTGATGGTCTGTTAGACCTAAGTGAACGTATAAAGAAAAGTGCCATCCTGCTAAAGGGGCATCGTTTTTAAAAACACCAAAAGTTGAGGGTTAAGTTCGGATAAAGAACGCTGAGTATTAATTGAACACTATTATTCTTCCCTCTGATTAAAAAGGCTTCCATCTCGTGGAAGCCTTTTCTTTGTTAGTACAAAGATATTTGTTATATTTGTTCATTTATGGTTTGGCTACTTTTAAGGAATAAGTGGTGTATGTAGAGAAGCGGAGCAAAAACTCCGCTTTTCTTTTTGCCATTTCAAAATAAACTCCCATCTTTGCAGTGCTAAACTCATACGGAGAGTAATCCGTACCGCGAGCTTCGGTCAATGCTCACGAAATACGATGGGCTTTTTTTTATGCCCATACATAGACCATTTTACTGACGTCAGTAAAATGATACATACGAAATAGGCGGCTGCCTTTCCCATTACACTTTTGCTTTCGGGCGGAATCTGTATGAGTTTAGCGACACGGGAATTGGCAGCCGTTTTTCTGCCTAAACGCTAAACTCATACAGTATGAAAACTCAATTATCTGGCACTCTTAACGTGCCTGCTTCCGGCATTCCTGCCGTAGGCGAATCTGTTAATGCTCTTACCGAGCAAGTCAATAACCTCCAGCGCAAGTACTACCGTGCTTTGGCTCCAGACTGCGAAGTCCAGACCGAAGCTGACAAATGGTATTTCCGTGCCATCGGCTGGACGTGCGCCAGCCTGGTGTTTCCGCCGCTGGTCATCGCCGTTGCATTGTGCGTTTACAAGGCAAAGAAGTGCCGGAAAGGAGGCTCGAAATGAGCAAACGATCTTCTGTAGCCGATTGTAACATTTTTGTATCCGCAGAATGCAAGTACTCCGGTGCGGATAAAAGCCCATACTTATATAATGTCTCTCATGACGGGGAGTACGAAATGGAGAGCCTTACGGCTGATGAGGTGCGTGAACTTATAGAATGCCTGCAGCATGCACTTGCTGAAAATGAGAAAGGAGGTTCACATGAGTAACCCTATATTTAAAGTCTTAAAATACAGTTATTATTCTGGTGGCAAAAAAAACTTGGAACAATACGAAATTAGTATGTATGGCAATGATGGTCTGATGTGTACCAGAGAAGAACTTATAGAATTACAGGAACAAATAACGTTAGCACTTAATGACCAAAAGGAGGTACAAAATGAAAAATAAAGAACAAGAACAGAAAATAACAGATATTAGTATCCACATCGCAGCCCTGTCTGCATCATTCAAACCGGCACCCGACCCCCGCCATGCAACTCATTGGTTCACCACAGATGAAGTGTACGATGCCATCCTGCGCATCGATCCCGGAGCAAAGATAAACAAGGCGCAGGTTCACCAGGCAATGATTGATGCCGGTTATCAATATCGGATTCGCCCGGGATCTTCCGGCATAGATTTCCGTTGGATGCTCCAGGCAAAAGGCTGAATTAAACTTTCTTTTAACATGCCATCAATGCAGCTGTCCGCAATGGGCAGCTGCATTGTCCTTCGCGGACAATCACGGCACCCATACCTTTGCAGAAACAACGATGCCATATGGTTACAGAAGAATTAATACGCAAACAGTTCATCCATCAGACACTTAGGCGCGATGCCGCCTATATCTACGAAACACAGGCAAGGGTAGTACGCCAAAATTTCGACAACGAGCGCGCCCGGGAACTTGCCGCCTTTCTTGCATCCCGGCCGTTCCGCGTCTCCGGGAACGGGCTAAGACCGACCTATGTTTTCGCCATATATCCTTTCCTCCGCTTTTTGGATATCAAGTACAGCCGCGGACTGGCGGGAGTGCGCAAACGCATCGCATTGTACAACCGGGTAGTGTGGGGAAGGCTGTACCACGAAACCATCAACGACTTGCGATACGGGCTGACAAAGGACATGAAAGACTCCATTACAGCCAAATTGCAGGAAATAAACCCTGCAAAGCTTTGACAATAAAGAACATTTGCCTATTTTTGTATAAACCAACGAGACAATATGGATATGGACACCTTTTTAATGATGCTGCACGTGGTTCTCTGCCTCACTGTCCTTCCGCTATTCATGAAGGGGATGGACAGGCTGTTTGTGGTCATTGCCGTGGTTATCTCCCTTTGGGCCACTCCGGCGGCCATGGTTATCGGTCCGGCAGCCGCATTCGTAGGATACGGTTGCATCTGGCTCCTTGGCAAGATATTCGGCCTACCCATACGGTGACAACGCTTGCGTGTCCTTTACGGCATAACAGACAGCTGCTACTTTCGTGTGCAATAACACCCAAGTAGCAGCTATTGTTTTATGGCAAAGAAACTCAATGAAGACCAAATCAAATGGATACTGTCGCTCGACGCAAGCGAAGCCGAACAGGGGGTAAACGAACTCACCAAAAAGAATGCCGAACTTACCGCCCGCAACAAGGAACTGCGCAAGTCCATGCAACAGCTTGAAATGCAAGGCAAGAAGAACACCGCCATCTACCAGTCGCTTTCCGATGAATGTTCCAAAAACACGAAACAAATCAGCGACAACCGGAATATGATAAAGCGCCTGGACGAACAGATGGGGCTCAGCAACCTTTCGATGACCCAGCTGAAACGCCGCGCACAAGATTTGCGGAAGCAGCTTGACGAAACTTCGCAGGCACTGCATCCGCACGAATGGGAACAGCTGAACAAGCAACTGACCGACACCCAAATCCGGATGAACGAATTGAAGGAGTCGGGGAAATCCGTCGAAAGCCAGTTCCAGCAAGCCGCCAAATCGACCGGGAAATGGACCGCCTTTTTCGGGAACTTATACATGCGCATCGCCGACTGGGGAGTACAAGCGTTGGGAAATATGAAAGAAGTGGCGGCGGAAAGCGTGGAAATGGCAGAAGCCGCCGATGGCGTGGACCGGGCTTTCAGGGCGATGGACGACGGGAGCATCCTCGACAACCTGCGGCGCGCCACCAAAGGAACCGTCACCGACCTCGATCTGATGAAAGCGGCGATTCAGGCAAAAGACTTCCGCATACCGCTCGAAGACCTGGGCAAATACCTGCAATTTGCCCAGCTCAAGGCACAACAGACGGGGCAGTCCGTTGACTATATGACCAATTCGATTG
Source organism: uncultured Bacteroides sp. (assembly GCF_910578895.1). GTDB lineage: Bacteria > Bacteroidota > Bacteroidia > Bacteroidales > Bacteroidaceae > Bacteroides. Next base: position 14,551 of record NZ_CAJTSC010000013.1, on the reverse strand, counting down.
TAACGGGACTTGGGCGCAAGTCGGTCATGATTCTGGACAACCTCGGGATTTCCGCCGCCGAAATCAACGAGCAGATGTCCCGGACCGGCGACTTCATGTCTGCCGTGGCATCCATTGTCGACCGGCAATTGGCTGCCGCCGGCGACAATTACGTCTCTTCCGCCGACCGTGCCCAGGCAGCTTCCGTCCGGTTCAAGAATGCGCAGCTGGAACTCGGCAAGACGCTTCTGCCGCTCAAGGAGAAATGGGACGACCTGTATACGGGTGTCTCTGTAGGAACCATGGAACTGATAGGGTGGGCAGTGAAACACCGCGATGTGCTGGCCGCTTTGGTTGCCACTTACACCGCTTACAGAACAGCAAAGGAGCTGGCCACGACAGCCACTTACAAAGAGATGACCGCCACCAAGGCTTCCATCCTGCTGGACAAGATGAAACTTGCCGGCATAAACAATGTAAAAGGGGTTACACTGCTCTATGCCGCTGCCAAAGCCAAGCTGGCAGGAAATGTCAAACGGGCAGCCGCTGCCATGCGACTGTTCAATATGGTTTGCAAGGCAAGTACCATCGGGTGGATTGCAGGAGCCGTTGCCGCTGCAGGGACAGCCTTGGTCTTATTGCGGAAACGGACAGATGAAGAGACGCTTTCCATGAAATCGTTGAACAGCATCCGGCAGAAAGCGGCGGATGAAATGGACAAACAAGCGGAAAAAATCAACACCTTATCCGCCCTGGTGCACAATTCCAACTTATCCTACCGGGAACGGAAAAACGCTTTGGAAGAACTCATAGGACTTGTGCCAGGATACAACGCTTCCCTCACAACGGAGGGTGAGCTGATCAATGACAATACGGATGCCATCAACGAATACCTCGCCGCATTGGAGAAACAGATAAAAATGAAAGCGGCAAGAGAAGAGCTGGAGGAGCTGTACAGGAAGCAGCGTGCAACGAAAAAGCGGTTAGGCACCGAAATGGAGAAGGAAGAACAAGCGAAACACAACTTGACAGCCGCCCGGTTTGTCGCCTCGATGAATGCTTCGAAGGTATCGACCCCGGGAACACGCGCATTGGTCTCGGGACTGGACCAAGGGGTTAAAACCATGCAGACCGAAGCAAACAAAGCCGCCGAAACCGTCAGGCAGACCAAACAGGAACTGGCGGATATAGACAAGGCTATCCGGGACGTCAATATGGAAATCGCCGCTTCGGTTACCGTTCAGCAAGACGCCGGAAACGCAGCGACAGACCTCATAGAAGCCAAAAAGAAAGAGATTGAGGAAGCGGAAAAAATCATAGCAACCACTCCTGCCGAAGTGGAAGCCCGTAACAAAAAGGTTGCCAAACTGAAAGAGGAACTGGAAGCCTTGCAAAACTTGGGCGTCGAGAAAAAAAAGACAGGAAAAAATCCGGAGAAGAATGAGCGGCTTGAAGCCGACAAAAAAGCAATTGCCGACACAGCCGCCCTACGCGACCAGGCACTGGCTGACGAAGAACGCCGGAGCACCGCCGCACTGAACGCCCATAAACTGATGCTGCAGAACAAGCAGCTTACGGAGCAGCAGTATGCCGTATGGGAAGCCGCCTACCTCAGCAACCTGGCGGACCGCCGCCTTTCCATCGAAGAGGAGCATGCCGGCAATGTGGAAGCACTCGGCATTGAGAATGCCGCACTGAAAGAGCAGGCTGTGAAAGATGCCGGAAAGCGCGTGGAACAAGCGGAGCAGCAAGCGTTTGATGCCCGCCTGAAGGCGGAACAGGTGTTCCGCGACAATGTGGACGCATTGCGTGAAATGGCGCAAAGCACGCCCGCCACCCCCGAAGCAAAGCTGAAGGCGGAATATGACACCCGGCTGCAGCTGCTGGAAGCCTACTATCAGGCATCCTTGGATTATGCCCGGAAAAACGGGCAGGACGAAGCCGGGATAACAGAACTTTATAACCGTGCCAAACTGAATTTGGACAAGCAGTATCAAGATGAAAGGAAGAAGCTTGCCGAAAAAAGTTCCGAAGAGCTGGAGGCCTTGCAGGGTAATGACATTTCCCGGCAGTTCACCGATATTTTCAATAACATAGACAAACTGAAGGAAGCCATCGACAATGCCGATTTCGGCGGGATGCTGCAAAGCATACAAGGCATTGTAAATTCTGTCTTGTCCGGATTGAGTAATGCTTTCAATACCTTCAAGCAGATTGAGATAGACAACGTGGAAGCCAAATATGACGCGGAAATAGAAGCTGCGCAGGGCAATGCCGAAGAAGTGGAGCGCCTGGAGCAGGAAAAGGCGCAAAAGAAACTGGACATCGAGAAAAAATATGCCGACGTGCAGTTTGCGGTAAAAGCCTCGCAGATAATAGCCAACACAGCGTTGGCCATTATGATGGCTTTCGCCCAGCTCGGACCGATAGCCGGACCTATTGCCGCCGGATTGATGGCTGCCACCGGTGCCATCCAGTTGGCGGCGGCCAATGCGGAACGGAACAAAGTAAAGAACATGACCTTGTCCGGCAGCGGGTCGGGCAACGGAGGCACCGGCGCACGCGTTGCCACAGGACGGCAATCCGGCGGGAAAATAGATGTTCGCCGGGCACAGGACGGGAAATTGTTTCCGGATGCGGACTACGCTCCGGATGCCCGCGGCTTCATAGACCGTCCCACCGTAATAGTAGGAGAGGGACCGTCGGGGCAGTCCAAAGAATGGGTGGCTTCCAATGCCGCAGTGAGCAACCCGACCGTAGCCCCCATTCTGGATATCCTCGACAAATCCCAACAGGCAGGGACAATCCGCACGCTCGACCTCAACCAAGCCATCCGCACACGTATGGCAGGCTACGCTGCCGGAGGTTCCATTCATAATCCGATACCTGTATCTCCCCATTCTGCAGGCAATGCAGGCACGGCACTTCCTCCGGACCTCATGAGGCGCTTTGCCAACGCCATTGTCCGTCTGGACGAAGAGGGGCTTCCGCCGGCTCCCGTGCTCCTTTCGGAACTTGAGAGAAAACAGGAACTCCGTAACCGGTCGCGCGCCATCGGTTCTAAAAAATAAAATACCCGAATATGAAAATCATAAATACCGAAAGCAGGCAAGCCTATCAACTTGCCCCGGACACCCGGATAGAGATAGAACGCCCCAATCTGTTCTTCAATGAATGGGGGGAGCAATCGTTTCCGATTGACCTCCCGGATACCGACCTGAACCGCCGGCTTACCGGCTATCCGGACCTGTTGGCAAACCGCAACAAGCCGTCGGCAAACATCGGCTGCATCATACAAGACGGCGAATACTTCATGCCATGCCGCCAGGCGGTTCTCGGAGCCAGGCGCAAGGAGAAGATACAGACCTCTTTCTATATGAACGAGGGGAGCTTCCTTGCCCGCATCGGCAAAGTGGCGGTGCCTCTCATTTTCGGTGACGAGACCATTTCCGGAATACATACCGTAGAAGAGGGGTTGAGATGGTGCTGGTCCTTGCGTGACGGAAAGGATGAGAACTATGCTGTCTTCCCGATCATAGCAGACTTGGACGGAGAGAAGCGGGGAGTCAATATTGTGGCGAAAATGGACAGCAGCGGCAGGCCGGCTTCATCGCGTGAAGAGACCTTGCCGAATTTTACTCCGGGCTTCTTTCATTCATTCGCCCGGCAGGAAACCGTGAACGGGCAGATTATCAATCTGGCTCCCGGATACTACATCACCCCGTTCATGCGCGCCAATTACTTGCTGAAAAGGTTGTTTCAATATTTCGGCTACACGCTGCTTGATAATTTCTTCACCGAAACGGAACCTTTCAAATCGATGGTATTCATCAATAACACGACCGACTCACTGGTAAACGGCACAATCCGGTTGGCACATCTGGTTCCCAATTGTTACTGCAGCACGCTGCTTGAGGTGTTCCGCAAGAAATTCTGCTGTGAGTTTATCCCGGACGAAACGGCCGGAACCGTGCGTATCGAGTTCTTCAAGGACCTGATTGGAAGAAAAAGCGAGACAGACCTTTCCCCTTTTCTGACGGGCTATCCGGACATAGCCTTTCAAACACCCCGCCAACTGAAGCTGTCGTCCAAGAACTCACTGACGGAGGGCAGCACTTTTGACAGCACCACCGACCTGGCAAGGAAGTATCCTACGGCCTATTACGACAAAGACAGCGGTAAATATAAAAGGACAGGATATACCAATTACACAGTTTTCGAGATTGTTTCCGACGGGAATTTGCCCTATTATGCGGAAGAGGAAGGGGTAGACGATTATGAGGTTTCCGTGCCCGATTGCCAATATTGCCATTCGTCGTGTGTGTACTATACCGATTCAAGGCAAGGAACGTCCGAACGGGTGATGACCGCTCCTTATATAGGCAACGGAAACACGCTGAACAGTACGTTGGTGACCTCGGGAGAGGTTGCCGGCAACGATGAGAATCCCGAAGGCGAACTGCTCTCGTCAAGCCAGGACCAGGCTCCCATATTGTCGTTTGTCTCCGATGACAGCACCGGCATAAATACCGATACGGTCCACGGATATTCGTTATTGTACAACGGCCCGTTCGGCATCTACGAGAAATTCTATCGTGATTTTGACAACCTGTTGAGAAATGCGCTCCATAAAGTGACAGTGCCGTTATTGCTGCCCGATGCGATGAAGCAATCTCTCCAAGTCCATAAAAAAGTATCGGTCAATGGCAATGACTACCTCATAGACATCATGAAATATGCCGTAGGCGGAAAAAACGAACCCATAGAAACCGTCTTGTTGACAACGAAGCTGCTGGAACCGGTTTCCGTATCTGTCAGTGAAAGTGAAAGGCTGACGGCCGGCAGCCCTTATTTATGGGTGCACCACATAAAAAGTGACACGCTGACCGAAAAAGAGTGGACGGACGCCGGATATGCCCCGTCGGCGAAAGTATCCGTTCCCGCCATCTATCCTCCGTTTCCTACCCGTGAACAATATGAAAAGGGTGGAAAGTATTATCAAAGGACCGTTTACTTCAGTTCAGAGTATAGGGGCGTGTTCCGCTATTATAAGGCAGAAGTTCACCTGACAGTGAAAGAAGCAGGAACCACGGGCGGAACGGCTGGAGGAAGGAACTGACAGATGTCCTTTCGCCATGCCCCCGGACAACCTAATTTCGTACAAAAAAAAGGAAACCGATGAATATCATTCAACAGCCGGATTCTCTTTCTTTCAGCCTGAACCTGAAAGAATTTGTCATATCTTCCAGCAGCCGGGTTTCCTTTGTGCTGCGTCAAGCCGGAGAGGATGTGCTCTCCCAACTATATGACCCGTCGGCCAACGGCAATATCACAATCAACCTCAAGGAGGTCATCCATGGGCGGCTTGCCACCCTGTTTAAAGACCTGTCGGAATCTTACGAACAGACACGGCTTGCGGCAGAGTTCATTGCCATTGTCAACGATACGGAAATCAAATTCAAAGTAGTGCGCGGAGGAGTTGACCGGCTTGCTGATTCTGCCACCAATTTTCTGACTCAGAATTTTTTAACCTGGCAGCCGCAAATAAAGCCTGTCACATACTATTCGCCGGAGTTCCTTACCTATTATGCCGTTACCGATGCCACGGTCAGGTTGAAGGCTTATTTCACATCCGGGGATGAAGAAACTACAAGCCGGGAAATAGACATTGTGTCTATCCCCGAAGGCAGAGCCTGCACAATCCCCCTGCAATATGCCGTAGTTGCCGGATTGCTTAACGGCAGCCTGCCTTCCTATTATGACGTATGGGTGGAAAACAGTTACGGATATCGCCTGACTTATGTACAGCGGTATTACGCATCGGATATGGCTTCCGAACAAGAGGAATGGATACTCTTTGAGAACTCTATGGGTGGCATTGATACTTTCCGGGCGCATGGCAATATGACCTTTACCGGCGAACATACCCATAACTTGGCGGAAGTTGATGAAGTGACGACCGAATATCGCGTTGATACGGAACGGAAATTTAAAAAGAACACAGGGTTTCTTGACGTTAATCAACGGAAATGGCTGCTTGATTTCTTTCCCTCCGGGCAAAAATATATTTACGTGGGAAACTGCTTCCGGCAAATAGTTGTAACGGAAAGCAATGTCGAGTATGCCGCAAGGGAACTTCCCGGCAGTTACACCTTCACGTATAAATATGCCGATGCCAAACCGTTATTGAACCTTCCGAGAACCGATATCCCGGCGGATGTGCTGCACATATCCGTCCCTGATATCGGTTCTTTTACAGTGCCCCCTCGGTTATCTGAGTTTCCCCGCCTGCCACTGTCCGAGGGGGCGTTATTTCCGGTACAGAACCCGTATTCGGAAGAGTGGACCACCACAACGATAGCCGCCATAGCCACCTATCTCCTTTCTACTATGGTAGGCACGGGCAACGGCATCCTGTCCGAGACACAGATACGTGAACTGATTGCCGCCATTGGCGGAGAAATGTTCTTGCGGAAAGACAGACAGGATGCCACACAGTTCCTTGTCAGATTCATGGGTGGAATCACTGCCGGTAAATACCAGGAAGGACATACAGGCGCGTCCGTCGACCAGGAAGGAAACGCCGAGTTCAACAAACTGCTCGTCCGCTTGGCCGCCGTTTTCAGAAGCGGGTTGAAGGCTGACCATATCCAATCAACGGACTATTCTTCCGGCGCGTTGGGCGAAGGCTTCCTGATCAGGACCGACCCGGCGACCGGCAAGTCGTACATCGAGGTGGACGAACTGTTCGTCCGCGTCAAAGCGCTGTTCTCCGAGCTGGAGATAAAGAAGCTGTCCTACGCAGGCGGCAACTACCTGTTTACCGCCGCCGGTATGAAATGTGCCGAGGTCGAGGAGCACGACACGTTCTGGCGGTGCTACCTGACGGTCGATGATGGGGAGACGGCCATCGGAAACCCCTTCCGCGAAGGAGACCAGGTGCAATATCAGGAGTTCAACATCAAGCCTGGTGTGTATGAGAATGTGTCCAACCGCTACTACTGGCGCCTGTGTGTCGGTGCGGGCGATGACTACATCGACATCAGCAAGACGGACTGTGACGCGGACAGCAACGCACCACGAGCGGGCGACAGCCTTGTGCAGCTGGGCAACCGGACGGACAAGGCACGGCAGAACGCGATAATCCTTTCCGTATATGGGGATGACGCGCCGAGCATCCGCCAGTATGCCGGGATTGACTCCTATTCGCTGGCGGGCAAGGATGTTACTGCCATCAGCCCGCAAGGGAACAGGTTCACGGGCGACTTCATCCTGAAGACAGGCATAAACATAATGACCCGGTTCGAGATATTGGAGAACATGATACGTTCCGAAATCTCTTCCGTGCGCGACGAGGTGCAGGCGAAAGACAATTACCTCCGTAATTCGGCATTCGCGTCCAACACGGACGGCTGGGACACCGTGAACGACATACGCCTGTTCACGGTAAGCGGGATGTTCCTCCTCCTGGACGACGCGTTCCATTCCCGCAAGGATGCCATGGCGGCCGTCATCCGGTATGGTGACAGGAACGTGCTGCGCGTCATCGGTTCGGGCATCAGGCAGGCGAATGCGGACCTGGCGGACAAACCGGATTATGCGGAAGGGGAATCGCCGCGGAAGTTCTTTATCTCCTTCCGCTACAAGGTGTCTACCGCCGGCACGCTTACCGTCGGCTTCACGGGGCAGGACCTGCACTTCACCGAACGCCTTGAACCGGGCGGTGATTATGCCATGAAGGAGTATTCCGGCACATGGGACGGCACGGGCGATTTCGAGCTGCGGTTCACGGGAGATATCTACATCCATTCGCTGGCAGTGACGGACAATGCCTATGAGGACCTGGTGGCAAGGCTTGAGACCGGCTTAAGCCAAACCGACGAGAAGATCGAGGCGGTCGCCAAGAGGACGACAAACCTTGAAGAGAGGAGTGCGGGCTGGATTACAACGGCGGACGGGAACAAACTCTGGGCCGGCAAAGAGGAGTTCGGCAGCCTTTCCGAAAGGAGCAGTCTGAGGTTTTCCCAGATAGAGCAACGGGCGGAAAGCATTGAATTGTCGGTTACGGAAATTGGAGACAGCATAAAGGATATAGGTATCAAGATTGACGGAATAAACGATGAGATTTCATTGTTCGTCAAAAAGGATGACATCATAAATGCCATAAACGTCAGTGACGAAGGAATAACCATAAATGCCAACAAAATCAATTTAGAAGCATACACTCCCAAAAAGGGGGTTATTGCCGCGATAAATTTAGGCGATGAAGGGATTAAGATCAGCGCTGAAAAAATAGACATATCCGGAGCTGTGACATTTGATTCCTTAAACAGCACCTTGCAGAACGTTATTAATGAAAAAGTTTCATCGTCCTCTCTTGGCGGGCTTGCATACGAAGATGCGATTGAAGCATCCCTGTTAGGAAGCACCATCATTGTCGGCGGGTACTTGAATTCCAATTTCATAAAGGTAAACGCCTTGGAAACAGGATTGGTTGATGGAGAGGCTGTGATAACAATAGACAGTTGGGGCTTCCGTATCAATACAAGATTTGATCCTGCTGTTGAAATCGGAACCGAATCGGTGTCCAATACCTATGGGGGATATATAATAATAAGAGATTTTGTAAGGCTCACTTCACCTTATTGCAAATTATCAGCATCAGGTCTGGTCTTCTACAAGCATGACGGGTCCGTAGACAGATATTATTAAACATTTTAACTATATAAAATATGAAAATCAATTTTAATCAACCTTTCAAAAATTACAAGGGAGAAGTTATCATAGAAGATAACGGTGTCCCACAACTGATTAAGAATATAGTTTCCGCATTATTATTCAGCGGGAAATGGCTTGAAAAGAAACCGGATGCCAGACCGGAAGAAAAAATCATGGCGTATGACTTAAGCATACGTATTTATAAGGCTGCGCGCGAAATAGAACTGAACATTGAAGAAGCGGCCATGATTAAGGATGCGGCAGCCTCTCTTAATCCCGGCGGTTATGTGCAAGTAATTAACTTAATTGAAGGCAAATAATGGAAATTACAAATGTAAATAAAAAGGGGACCACAAAAGTTTCTGACGACATACGTATCAAATACAATATGTCGGCAAGCAAGTCCGGAGGAGTCAGTGCCATTACAGCCAACATAATGAAAGATGACGCCATTGTTGGTTTCTATAATGTGTCGGCCAATGGTGTTTTAGGGCTTTCTTTTAGAGAAAATAATGGATTGACGGCAGAGGATATGAAACTGATATTTGAAAATATTATCAATGATTCTGCCGAAATACTAAACCAATAGCACCATGGCTTTTACAGAACAAGACTACCAGGAGATAGTTGCCCGCCTGAAACGCGAATCGCAGGGTGTGGGCGATGTGCCCAATGCGGAGAGTTTAGACGGCATCACATCGCTGCCCGCCTACCAGCCGGCCGAAGGGCAGGATATGCCGCGGATTGTCCGTGCGCCGCTTGCCCTTCTTGCCGCCCCGGCTCTGAAGGCTGCAAGGGTTGCCAACGAAGCCGCCGGCACCGCCGATGAAAAGGCGCAACTGGCACAGGCTGCCGCAGACAATGCCTACAATACGAATATGGGCATTGCATTCACACGGACCAATTCCGAGAACATGGCGGCACCCGAAGGCGGTTCGTTTGAAAACCCCGTGCCGGACGGGCCGGTATGGACCAGTGCCATACCTGCCGGTATGGGGCGCCTGTGGGTAAGCATGCGGAAGTTCACCAGTAACGGCATCAACCAGGATGCCGCGTGGTCCGCCCCTACAAACCTCACCTACAACCAGTACCTTGAATTTGCCACTTCCACCGTAATGGACAATCCGGGAACCCCCGATACAAATCCGGAGAACTGGGTGGACAAAGGCGGCAACGGCTATGTATGGATAGGCATACAGATGGTCTATAACGGCAGCAAGAAAGGCTGGAATGTGACAAGGGTCACGCCGGACCTGCGGGAACTCATAAGCTTGATGGAGACATCCGTCAGTTCCGCAGACAGCGCTGCCGCAGCCGCGGACCGGGCTGCAGCCGATGCCAATGCTGCCACGGCTGCAGCCAACGAGAAGGTTGCGCTGGCCGCCGCTGCCGCCGCCAGTGCCAACGATACGGCAGACCACCCTACCTGTATCGGCACAGACCATTACGTGTACAAGTGGAATAAGGTTACAGGGGCATACGACAAGACGGATATCTACTGCAAGGGGGACGCCTTCACCATCAGGAAGGTGTACGCTTCTGTCGCCGATATGAAGGCCGACAGGAGCAATCCGGACATCAAGGAAGGCGATTTTGTTTTGGTGAATACGGGTGACGTGGAAGACCCGGACAATGCCAGGTTGTACGTCAAGTATAACGGTGACTATGATTTCCTCGTGGACATGTCCGGTGCCATCGGCTTCACGGGCAAGACGCCGCAGTTCTCCATCGGTAATGTGTCAAGAGGTGACGTCCCGGTCGCTTCCATATCGGAAGATGGTACCGACGCCGATGGCAATCCGAAGTTCAAACTGAATTTCGTTTTGCCCAAAGGGGATACCGGCATCCAGGGCATCCCGGGTCCAAAAGGGGCGGATGGCACGGACGGTGTGTCATGCACGCATTCATGGAACGGGACTGTCCTTACCGTTACTTCCGCTTCCGGGAGCTCATCCGCCAACTTAAAAGGAGAAAAAGGGGAAAAAGGTGACAAAGGCGAGCAGGGCGACAAAGGGGATGCAGGTCCTAAGGGAGATAAGGGTGAACGGGGCGACCAGGGCGCTGCCGGTCCCAAAGGCGACAAAGGGGATACGGGGGCGCAAGGTCCTCCGGGTTCCACGAGTTACAATGCCGACACGGTGGACGGGCTTCATTTCCGTGTGCTGAGCCAGGCACAATACGACGCCCTCGCCGCCAAGGACAGTTCGACTTTATACATAATAACGGAATGATATGGGAGAAATCAGGTCAGGGGCCAACAAAGTTGGCAAGATATACCTCGGCGGCAAGCTCATAGCCGGCGGCGGAACTTCGGCGGCAATGAAAGAGTATGTCGTTTGTTCGATAGATTATTATTTCTCAGGAAACAGTCATCTTGGGATAATAGATGATACCAATACTCTGGTGGCCATCTATAATTGTAAAGACCTTTTCAGTTCGGACGGCGTCCTGTTGTTTTACGACAGGTTGAGCAATATCCTCTATGCCATCGATGCCGGGAACCAAATAATAAACGTCAGTTTTAATAAGGTTATATATGAATCGGATGGAGAGCCTAAAAATATAATCTGCTGGCATGACAAGCTCATCATCGGTGAATTTAATGACAATACCGGCCGTGGCTATATTAAGAAGATAGACAGTGTCCCGGACAGCAATGAATACCTGATAGGTGATGACCAAGGATCACTTGATGAGACTAAAGGGTTCATCTTTAATGGCAAGGCCGTTATCAATAACTACAGCATGGGCTTTTTTGCTTATGACAAAAACACCGATACTAAAACTGAAATTATTGGCAATTGGCACGTAACAATAACAGACCCTGTCTTTATCGGTGAGGACTGCTATTTGTATGCTGACGAGGAAGAAACTGTCATCAAGATAGATAAGAATTTCAACAAGACGGAATATTATTCAAGAGAATTTTCCTATCTATCCGATGCGACGCACCTTGCATATATTAAAGGAAGGTTTATCGTCTACGCTGACGAAAGATATGTGGCATCATCCGATCTGGCCAATTGGGAGAAAGGCGTCATTGCAGGCAGCAACATCCCTTCTTCCGCCACTATCTCCGCCACTATCAGGTACAGGAACGTAAACGACAAGGTTTTTGCATATTATGTACAGGATGGGATTGTTTATACGGCGTTCAGTTCGGACGGCGTGACGTTTGCCTTCGAAGACAAAACCTATGAACTCCCCGGAAACCTTGGCACAACGAAAATGGACTATGAGTCATGGGGAGAGGATTGCGTGGCGGTTGTAAACGATAATTTTTTAATGACAATATGAAAACGATGGATTTAAACTGTAAACAAATGTTAAAAAAAAGGGGGGGGGGTAAAACCACCCTAACCCCCAAGAAAGGAGGTTGCCATGGGTAACCTCAAGATAGGCGGGCAGAATGTCGGTAAGATATTTCTCGGGGATAAGCAGATATCGGGAGGAGCAAATAATAAATTCATAAACACTTATGGAAATCCGGCTGTAATTGTCAATAAATCAAATGTTGTAAAGCGTATTATATTTGACGGTGATATTGCAGGAGGAAGCAGTCATGAAACAACAATTACATTAAATCCTACTGAAACAGCTTTAGTATACAGTCCGGGAAATGACGATTTTTTCACTGCTGTTGATGCCATGCAGGTTGATATATTCCAAGCTTATAGGGATGATTATCCGGATGACCCTCGTCAGGAAGTTGATGCGGAATTTTCACGCAATGTTGCTGCCGGAGAGTATTTTGCTTCGCTGCAATCTGGCGGTAATTATAACTTTATGATTATAATAATAAATAATTGAGACGATGAATGTAAATCTCAAAACAGGATTTGTCATTTTAGACTAAAACGTTATGAAAACAATTTATTACAACAACCGTATTGCCAAACTGATATTGTTTGGCAGGTACACAACAATCATGCTTTTCGGATTGATATTGACGAAGCTGCAGGAACTGTCCGAAGCGACCATCCGCCATGAACGGACACACCGACGGCAGTTCTTGGAGTGCATGGAGATAGCCGCCATCCCGTCTGTCCTGCTGGCAATACACGTTAGCCCGTGGTGGCTGCTCCTAATTCCGCTGCTCTATTACATCCTCTATTTAGCGGAGTGGCTTATCAGCTTCGTGTATCATCTGTTTACCGATAGCAAGATAGGCGGCGGCAAGGTAAACGCCAACGCTTACCGGGCAAGCGCTTTTGAAATGGAAGCAAAGTTTAATCAGGATAACCCAAACTACCTGGAAGAGCGGAAGTGGGGGGCATGGATTAAATATTACGGGAAAGTATAATGTAGGACAGTAGGAGAGTAGGAGGCTTGTTTAAGCCTCCTACTCTCTAAAAATCACATATCAGGAAAGTCATCTTTTATCAGTCCGGAATTAACTCCAAATCGCTTGGCGAGATATTTTTCAGTTGTTGTCACTGATTTGTGGCGAAAATGCTTTTGCAGTTCCCAAGTATTTATCCCGGCATTTACCAATTTCACAGCTCCGGTATGCTTAAAACTATACAATTTATATTTCTTGCTCAAACCTAACTCATCACGAATACGGTCAAACCTGTATCTCAATGTGTTTTTCCCAAGCCGTTTTTTGCCTGGCACTCCATCGCTGGAAAAAAGATAATAAGTTTCCGGATATCTGCCAATCTGTAACAGGTCTGTCAATTCATCATATAGCTGTTTCGGTATATTCACCGTTTCTGTCAACCCATTCTTGCTGATATCCTGCCGAACGGTTATTGTAGCTGTTTCTAAATCAACGTCTCCGACAAGCAGATGAATTCCTTCCTTTGGACGGATGGCGCAATAATATTCAAGTTCACACATCAATAGAAGTTGAGGGTCGTACTCACGCATATAGCTGATTAATCTTTTACGTATAGCATCAGGGATGGGGCGAGCGGCTTCATCTCTTTTTTCTCCAAGATTCGGAATATTTACAACCGGATTGGAAGCTATAAGTTTTTTATTCTTTAGTAGATAGTCAAAAAAGGTATGCAACAGTTGTTTGTATTTCATAACAGTCCTACGGCTGGTATGATTATTACCGGCAATATAGTAGAAAAACAGATGAATATGTTCTTCTGTGATACAGCGTACATTCTTTTCGCCTAAGCTGTTTTTCTCCAGCCATTCACAGAAAATACGCAATTTTGATTTATAGGTTTGATAGGAAGAATGGGCTAATTCTGTCTCTTTCATCACTAAAAATTCAGAAAGATAAGTACGTACACATACAACAGCTTCACGTTCCTTTCCCCAGCGGGAAGCAGTCATTTGATATATCAGTTCATCCTGGTAAGTAATAGATTTACCACTGAAAGGATCATCACCCTGTTCTAATTTCAATTTAATGGTAGCTATTATTCCATCTGCATGCGCACGACGTTCCTTCTCAGACTTCAGCTCAGAAAACCCGTCATAATGCCGAAATCTCTTCATTTCCCCGGTTTGCGGATCTCGTAGAGAATACTCCACATACCATTTTTTCTTTAAATCCCCGCCACAGTCCTTTAACTGGGGCATGATTAACAACTTTCTTTTTCTTGCCATATCTAATTGATTTGAGTGTTAAGGTGATGATTTACTAACTCAATATACAACTAATAGACAGTTACAGACAGTTATTTCTTGTAGGACGCTTCCATATACAAAAATAAGCCGTTGAAAACCAACGACTTATTTCTATCAGTCGGGGTAGCGGGATTCGAACCCACGACCCCCTGCTCCCAAAGCAGGTGCGCTAACCGGACTGCGCTACACCCCGTAGTCTTTATGACCGCTGCAAAGGTAGATATATTTTTTTATTTGTGCAACACCAAATCGCAATTCATATTGT
>NZ_CAJTSC010000012.1:72766-73086 GCF_910578895.1 uncultured Bacteroides sp. | reverse complement strand
AAGCCACCGCCCCGCATAAGTTTACCGGCAACAAATCCGGAAACGATTCCAATAATAATATACCATAGAAAATACATAGGCAATTTTTTTAGTTACACACTCAGTTTTAAAATTTACATGTAAATATATGTAAGATATATCCTCTCTTTATCTGCTTGCAAGCAGTGACAATAAATAAACTACAGATCCGATAACAGAACCGGCTATTAATCTGACTCGTAAATCAAAACTTAGATTTTTCATGATTATAGTTTTTAATAATGTTACGAACTTTAGTTCCTGTCACATACTGAAAAACAGAACATTGAAAAAATAGTTCG
>NZ_CAJTSC010000012.1:63933-72756 GCF_910578895.1 uncultured Bacteroides sp. | reverse complement strand
GATAAAAACGGAATTAACATTATTTCTCGCTTTATGAAAAATTGAAAGATAACAATATGTAGCAAACAAATACAATAAAACATTTGTTGTTGACATGAAAAGAGGAACATCCCTCTTTCAAAGAAATATTTTATTAACTAAATGCCTTAATTATGAGAAAATTATTTTTACTGGCCATGATTGCATTGGCATCCGTGGGCATAAATGCCCAAACTATTAAAGGAGAAAGCTCTGTAATGGGCAATATCGGTTACCAGACCAACTACCAAAGATTTGGTCTGGGAGTGCAAGGACGTTACGCGATAGCGAATAATCTCCGGATTGCTCCGGATGTGACTTTCTTCTTTCCTAAAGACAAAGTTACAGGATTGGACGTGAACGTGAACTTCCATTATGTATTCAACTTCAAGGAAGACGGTCAAGGATTTTCCGTCTATCCTCTTGCCGGTATCGGTATGCAAAACAATTTCTACGGAAAACAGACTGTCGAAGTAGACGGAAAGCAGGTAGAAACCAGCCGGAGCAACTCCACTAAATTCGCCTTCAATCTTGGTGGCGGTATCACACTACCTATTTCCGAACGCAGCTATTTGAACGCCGAAGCCAAATTTATGTTTGCCAAAGACGATAATGTAGTAATTATGTTAGGATACGGATATAAATTCTAAAAGGACAGCATATAACCAAACCGATGAAGGTGTGTCGTAATAAACGATGCACCTTCATTTTTTGAAAGGTGTCAAAACTAAAGCCAGTATTATTTCGGTCTGTCATTCAAAATGTAGTGAAAAGGCATAAAAAAAGGCTATCTATCCCAGACAGCCAATCTTTTGTTAACCTTAAATCTAATACTATGAAAAACACATTGCAAATGTACGGATATTCTGTGAAATTCCAAATTATCGGCACTTCACATCCCGATTTATAACATGGTTTAATAGGAATACGCAGTTGTTAACTAATCTGCGCTACAAATTAAGAAAAAGTTACCATCTTTATCGAAACATCATTAGTAACAAAACAATCAAAACCTTGATTGAAAAGTGAATGTTGAAAAAAAAGTTTTATCTTCGCCCCACTAAATATAAAAAACGCTATGATAACCGAAGAACTTAAAAAACTCTACATCGCACATATCGGACATGAACCCGAAACTATTGACGAGCTTCCCTCTTCCGGCTCCAACCGTCGTTACTTCCGTCTCACAGGCATACCTACACTGATAGGTGTCAGTGGCGAATCCGTAGAGGAAAACCGCGCATTTCTCTATATGGCAGAGCATTTCCGACAGAAAGGTCTGCCTGTGCCCAAAGTATTCATCCGTTCAGAAGACGGCGTGTACTACCTACAAGAAGATTTGGGAGACACGTTACTATTCAATGCCATTGAAAAAGGACGTAAAACCAGTGTATTTGGCGAAGAAGAAAAACAGTTGTTGCGCAAGACCATCCGGCTGTTGCCCGCCATACAATTTGCCGGAGCCGACGGTATGGACTTCTCCTACTGTTACCCGCAGGCGGAGTTCAATAGCCGTAGTATACTTTGGGATTTGAACTATTTCAAGTATTGCTTCCTCAAGGCAACCGGCATGGAATTTCAGGAAGATCGCCTGGAAGACGATTTCCAAAAGATGGCAGACGTACTTCTCCGTAGCAGTTCCGCCACTTTCATGTATCGCGACTTCCAGAGTCGCAATGTCATGATCAAGGACAACGAACCCTGGCTCATAGACTTCCAAGGCGGACGCAAAGGCCCTGTCTACTATGACGTAGCTTCTTTCCTGTGGCAAGCCAAAGCCAACTATCCCGACAGCCTGCGCCAAGAACTTCTGAAAGAGTACATCGAAGCCTTACGAAAATACCAGCCGGTAGACGAAAACTACTTCTATGCCCAACTCCGCCATTTCGTACTGTTCCGCACCATGCAGGTATTGGGTGCTTATGGTTTCCGCGGCTACTTTGAAAAGAAACCGCACTTCATCCAAAGTGTACCTTTTGCCATCGAAAATTTACGGCAACTGTTGCAAGAACCCTACCCCGAATATCCGTACCTCTGCAAGGTGTTGCATGAACTGACAGAATTAAAACAATTCACCGACGACCTGCAAAAACGCCGTCTGGTAGTAAAAGTCACCAGTTTTGCCTACAAAAAAGGTATTCCCGAAGATTCATCCGGCAACGGCGGCGGTTTCGTGTTCGATTGCCGTGCCGTAAACAACCCCGGTAAATATGAGCGCTACAAACCTTTTACCGGACTTGATGAACCCGTTATCCGGTTCCTTGAAGACGATGGGGAAATAACCGTCTTTCTTGAACATGTATATGCTTTGGTAGACGCATCCGTAAAACGGTATATGGAACGAGGTTTCACCAACCTGTCCGTATGCTTCGGCTGTACGGGTGGTCAGCATCGCTCCGTATATTCGGCCCAGCATTTGGCAGAACACCTGAACAAAGAGTTTGGTGTGCAAGTAAACTTAGTGCACCGGGAGCAAAATATAGAGCAGACCTTTAACGCAAAACAATAAAAGACAAGAAAACAATGAAAGCGATGATATTTGCCGCAGGACTGGGCACACGCCTGCGGCCGCTGACCGACCATACTCCCAAAGCCCTCATCCCCGTAGCGGGAAAACCGATGCTGGAACGAGTAATATTACGGCTAAAAGCAGCCGGATTTGATGATATTACGGTCAATATCCACCACTTCGGAGAGCAGATTATTGAGTTTCTTCGCACCAATAACGATTTCGGAGTCACCATCCATGTCAGCGACGAACGCGACATGCTACTCGACACCGGCGGCGGGATAAAGAAAGCACGGCCGTTTCTGGACGGTGACGAACCGTTCCTTGTACACAATGCCGACATCCTCTGCGACATAGACCTTGCAGAACTATACAGACATCACCGGAAAAGCGGCGCCGAAGCCACCCTACTCGTCAGTGAACGACAGACTACCCGCTACCTGCTGTTAGATGACGACCATTTGCTACAAGGGTGGATAAACAAGTCTACAGGAGAAACCAAACCCGAAGGTTTCGATTTCCAGGAAAGCAAGTACAAGGAGATGGCTTTCGGTGGAATCCATGTCATATCTCCCTCCATCTTCCATCACATGGAAAATAGGCAATGGACGGGAAAGTTCTCCATCATTCCTTTCTATCTTTCCATCTGCAGTACAGCCCGCATACAAGGCTATCCGCTTCGAAAGTGCAGTTGGTTTGATATCGGCAAACCGGAAACGTTAGCGAAAGCCGAAATGGAGTACAGCCGCCGATAGCAAATCTGCAATGCTGGCAAACCGGACCGGTGCTCTGCCAGGCCGGTGCAGTACGAAATCGCCGCACTCCTGCCCGTCTTCCGTTTCAATGTATGTTTCCGATACCACATCGCAACCGGCAAGTATACCGTGACGTCGCAGTGCTTTACGCACCATCGCATATCTCTGCCCCTTACCCACAAGACGTATCTGTGAAGTACATTCATTATCCACCCTGAATAATCCGGTTTCAGCATCGAATGCAATACCTTTGCGGGTAAAGAAACGGTCAAGACTGCCGTCCAACGCAAGGTCTTCGGGGGTACCGGTAATAATACCGTTTGCCTTGTCCATCAGCCAAATTCTGTCAGCTATCTGCAGAGCCAGTTCAAGGTCATGCGTAGAGAGGAAAATAGTCTTGTCTGTCTGCCTGCTGAGACGATGCAGTAGTTGCATCATTTCTACTTTACTGGGAAAGTCAAGAAAAGCAGTAGGTTCATCCAAGTAAATCACCGGCGTTTCCTGTGCAAGTGCTTTAGCTATCATCACTTTTTGCCGCTCGCCATCACTCAACGTATGTATCATCCGGGATGCCAAATGAGAAATGCCTACCATAGCCATGGAACAATCCATCACCTGCTCGTCCTCTTTTGCCAGTGCACCCCAAAAACCGGTATAAGGAGTACGGCCCAACCCTACCACTTCCGCAACGGACATGTTACGGACATCGCACTTTTCCGTCAATACCACACTGATGATACGTGACAACTGCTTGTCCGTATAGGTTTCAATCTCTTTTCCCAAAATACGTATCTCTCCCCCCAACTTGGGTTGGAAAGCGGACAACGTACGGAGTAACGTAGACTTGCCCACTCCATTGGCACCCAGCAGGCAGGTCAGCTCGCCGCTGTTTATGCAGGCACAAATACCGTCCGCCACCACTTTAACATCACCCTTGCCGGGATAGCCGATGGAAAGATTCTCTATATGTATGGTCTCACTGTTCATTTCAACGTACAATATTCGGTATTTTTAAGGAAATACGCAAATACTCTGCCGGAAACCACCTTATCTGCGCATAAACAATTCCGATTTAATACAATTTCGCACAGAGCATGAGTGATTTTCACAGAAATGACTTACCTTTGTACTTCGTATAACTAAAAAAGATAAAGACATGAAGAAACTTGCTTTTTATATGTTGATGCTGGTTATGAGTATCGGTTATGCCAACGCACAAGGTAAGGCGGACATTAAATTCGATAAGACCACGCATAATTTCGGAACATTCTCCGAAAACAGTCCGGTAGTAAACTGTACATTTACTTTCACCAATGTAGGTGATGCTCCGTTGGTAATCCACCAGGCAGTGGCATCCTGCGGATGTACGGTTCCTGAATATACACAAGAACCGGTGATGCCCGGAAAAACAGGAACCATAAAAATTACTTATAATGGCACGGGCAAATATCCCGGACACTTCAAAAAGTCTGTCACATTACGTACCAATGCCAAGACAGAAATGTTACGGCTCTTTGTGGAAGGCGATATGACTGCCAAAGATGCCAAATAAGCGTTTTTTTATAATACAGAGCAAAGGGGATGTTCCGACTGGAACTCCCCTTTTATTTTTTAACCAATTGCTTGTCAATATTAATATTGCTAAAAATCGCGAATCTATATTTGTAAGCATACATAAAGTTCACTGACAAACAACTAATTGCAAACACCAAGGTATATGAAATTTTTGGATTAAAATACGGAAAGAAAGTTTCTTTTGCCAAGTGTGATATAATCCGTTGTCTATGCTGTTACCTATAGAAATACACAAAAAATAAAAATAAGAGCCTTCATTAAAAAAATGAAGGCTCTTATTTTTATTGGCTGAAATCAAAAACAAATCGTATGGCAACAGTAAAAGTGAAATTTCGTGCTTCTACCATCCTAACGAAAGAAGGCACAGTATTTTATCAAGTAATTCATAATCGTATGGCACGACAAGTCAATTCCGGTTATAAACTCTACCCACATGAATGGGATACGGTAAACGCGGAAATTGTCTTTCCTTCGAGTACAGGAAGTGGTCGCCGGAATTATTTGATTTCTTTGAAAAACGCTTTGACGGAAGATATCAAGCGGTTCAAAAGTATTATCACTCGTTTTGAACGAGCAGCCCGAAACTATACAGCCGAAGAGGTCGCGGAATGCTTCCTTACATCAACAGATAGCGGAGGATTCATATCGTTTGGCCGTGAACTTGTCCGGCAATTGAAACAAATCGGCAAAACATGTACCGCCGAGCGTTATACAACCGTCTTAAACAGTTTCGGACGATTTTGCGGAGAGAAGGATATACTTTTGGAAGAGGTAAATTCCAATCTGATGGTTGAGTATGAAATCTTTCTGCATGCAAATAATGTGTGTCCAAATACCTCATCCTACTATATGCGGGGATTACGCGCCATTTACAACCGAGCCGTTGAAAAAGAACTGGTCGTGCAGTGCAATCCCTTCAAGCATGTCTACACTGGCATCGACAAAACCGCCAAAAGAGCCGTACCTTTGAAAATTATCCGTCAAATCAGGGAACTCGACCTGAGGTTGTCTCCCGCCATGGACTTTGCCCGGGATATCTTCATGTTCTCATTCTACACACGTGGAATGTCATTCATTGATATGGCTTACCTAAGAAAGAAGGATTTGCAAAACGGCATCCTATCGTACCGCAGACAGAAGACAGGCCAGCTTCTTTTTATCAAATGGGAAAGACCGATGCGCGAGATTGTCGATAAGTACGATACGGGTGGAAGTCCCTATTTACTGCCGATAATAAAGAATGTGGATACGGACGAACGCCGTCAATACAAGAATGCTGCCCATCAGGTTAATAACAAACTGAAAAAACTCGGTGAAAAACTGGGGTTGACCATACCGCTAACAAGTTATGTGGCGCGCCATGCATGGGCCTCCATTGCCAAGAGCAAGAATGTGCCATTGGCAACCATTAGCGAGGCGATGGGACACGATTCCGAGAAAACCACACGTATCTATTTGGCTTCGCTGGATACGTCTGCCGTGGATAAAGCCAACAGTCAGATACTGAAATCTTTGTAACTGATAAGGGAACCGGGATTTGTCGGGCAATTATAAGGTTCTCTTTTTAAGAGAAATGGTATTCGGATGCAAAATTAGTGAAAATGCGGCAAACATTAAATTTCAGACAAGTAAAAAATAAATTGTCTGAATAGATAGAAATACTTTAATATCCGCTATACAACCCGTAAAGTTCTCTTTTTAAGAGAAATAGTATTCGGATGCAAAATTAGTGAAAATGCAGAAAACAGCAATGAAAACCGATAAAAAAACTGTTTTCAAGAATAAATCAGATCTGATGTTAAGCGGATACGGGAATTTGTTGTGCAAATCTTTCATTCTTTACCTATAACCCCCTAAAAGTAAGGTGATATTATTTCTGTCTTTCTCTTAAAAAGAGAAGTAATTTAAAAAGAAATGGCAAGTATATAAAAAACGATGTATTGTGCTAATTCTCTTTGGTTTGTATACGTATTACGCATGCATTGCAGATGAATATCATATTAAGAATATATAAAACGAACATATTGTAATATATCATGAATATGAAACTGAAATTGACTGTCATAGCTGTCATGCTAACGTTTTTTTCAAGCGTTAAGGCGCAGGATGTAGCGTTAAAGACGAACCTGCTCGCTGACGGCTTTTTCAACCCGAACTTCGGTATTGAGTTGGGGCTTGCCCCGAAATGGACTTTGGATATCACGGGACAATTCAACGCGTGGACTCTCTCGCACGATCGCCGCTGGAAGCACTGGGCGGTGCAGCCTGAAGCCCGTTATTGGCTGTGTGATCGTTTCGGTGCGCACTTTTTAGGTGCACATTTACATGGCGGGCAGTATAACATCGGCGGTATTGATGGTGCAATAAACTTTCTGGGTACCGATGCCCGCAAGTTGAAAAATGCCCGCTATCAAGGTTGGTTCGTCGGAGCAGGTGTGGCTTACGGTTACGCATGGATATTGGGACGGCATTGGAACTTAGAAGCCGAAATCGGTATAGGCTATTCTTATACCCGTTACGACAAATACCCGTGTGCGAAGTGTGGGAAAAAACTTGAAACAAACAAGCCGCATCATTACGTAGGACCTACGAAAGCGGCTCTCAATTTAGTTTACCTTTTTTAAATTACGATGAACATGAAATGGACGATATTCATACTGGCAACCTTACTCGGATTGGTAAGTGTGTCGGATGCCGCTGCACAGGATGTAACAAACATCATACCCGGTGTTTCCATCAATCACTGCAAGATGGAACGTAACGGCACATACCTTACCGTAGAAATGACTGTAGATTTAGCAACACTCGATGTAGAAGCCAACCGTGCCGTATTACTTACCCCACGTCTTGTCAACGGAGCGGATTCGCTCGACCTTCCGTCAATCGGTATTTACGGACGTCGCCGTTACTATTTTTATGTGCGCAACGGCGAGAGTATGCTTACCGGCAAAGACGAGATGAGTTACAAAGTCTCCGAGAAACCCGATGACATCACATACCGTAATATCCTGTCTTATGCTGACTGGATGAATGGCGCAAAACTGTTGCTCCACCGCAGTGATTACGGTTGCTGCAATACGTTGCTGGCAGAACAGGACGGACCACTCGGACGCCATACCGAAGCGTTTTTCCCGGAACTGGTGTTCGTACGCCCTGAAGCTGAAATAATGAAGAGCCGCTCACTGTCCGGTTCGGCATTTATCGACTTTCCCGTAAATAAAACGGTGATTTATCCCGAATACCGCCGTAACACGGCGGAGCTCGGCAAAATAGAAGCCACTATTGACTCTGTACGTAATGACGGAGACGTGTCTATTGTTTCCGTATGGCTCAAAGGATACGCTTCGCCCGAGAGTCCCTATACACACAACCGCGACTTGGCGATTGGGCGTACCAAGTCGCTCAAGGAGCATATACGAAAATTATATCATTTTGCCGATGACATCATTGTCACGGAGTACGAACCGGAAGACTGGAAGGGGTTACGGCGGTATGTGGAAAGTTCCAATATCGACCATCGCGCAGAGATACTTGAAATGATTGACAGCAACCTCGATCCGGATGAAAAAGAGGCAAAGATAAAACGCACTTATCCGGCAGAATATCGCTTCCTGTTGCAGTATTGTTATCCGGCATTGCGTCATACGGATTACCGCATAGATTATAATATACGCAGTTATAACAATGCGGAAGATATTAAACGTATCATGGCGGAACGGCCGCAAAATCTAAGCCTGAATGAATTCTATCTTGTCGCAAGCACCTACGAACCGGGTACGGCAGAATTTACCGATGTGTTTGAAACAGCGGTACGTATGTTCCCGAACGATGAGATTGCCAACCTGAATGCCGCCAACGCCGCCATACGACATGACGATTATGAAGCCGCACGCCGTTATCTCAACAAGGCAGGAAACTCGGCGGAAGCTGTCTACGCGCGAGGTGCACTTGCCATACGTGAAAAGG
>NZ_CAJTSC010000012.1:28189-63923 GCF_910578895.1 uncultured Bacteroides sp. | reverse complement strand
GGATTACAAAACCGCAATAATGTTTTTAGAAAAGGCCCGTGAAATGGGACTTGAAAAGGCAATAACCACCCTAACCGAATTGGCGGAAAGAGGATATACGGAATAATTAAATAAAACCAATTTAAATAGTCATAATTATGAAAAGTAGAAAATTGTACAAGTTTTTTGCTGCTGCTCTTGCTTTGGCGTTTGTCGGGTGCAATCATGATGATTTGACAAATGGGAGTTCAGAAACGGGAAGTAATAACTCAAAAGACGCAGTGTACATGAACGTGACGGTACAACTCCCTGTGGGAATCGGAACACGCAGTACAACCACGGATCAAGGAGAAAGTAGCGACGGTACAGAAGTCGGTCTGGACCGCGAGAACAAGGTTCACTCTATCCTACTGGTGTTGGCTGACAAGGACAACAAGTTTATCGGTTGTGCGGAGAAGTCCGAGAACCTGGCAACAGAAAAAGACGGTAAAATAACCACCGTTCAGTCTATTTCAAAGTCCGTCCTCTCGGCTTATTACAGAGAAGATGATATTACACTTACCGAGGACCGGCAAAAGATAAATGTATTCGTATTTTGTAACCCCACCAGTGCTTTAAGAGAGATTTTTGAAGATACACAAGCGGAAGACAATACTTGGTATAACCAAGTTTGTACCGTATCAGAAACTCCGGAAGGGGTAAGCGACAATGCTGCAATTTGGGGTGGTCCTAATCATGAAGGCGGTTTCCTGATGTCTTCATTCGAAATCTCAACGAAGAGGCTTCCGAGAAACTTTTCCGACTGGGACAACTTTACTAAGGTGGAAAAACCGTTCCTGCTTTCTGGAATTAATTCTAATATAGGTGGCAGCTCGGATAATACAGTTGACAACGACGGTGCCATTAAGGTGGAACGTTCCGTTGCCCGTTTCGATTTCAGAGACGGAAGTGGAAAAAATAATACCTACGACGTTGTTAAGGATCAGGATGATAAGCCTATCATGCAGATTCAACTTCAAAAAATGGCACTTGTCAACATGAGCAAGAATTTCTATTTCCTGCGTCGCGTGTCGGATAACGGATTGAGTGATGGTCCTAATTTTAAGCTTTGCGGAACCGAGACTTCCTCGAACTATGTGGTAGACACCGATGCTGCCGCAAAGAATGATGGAAGCATTATAAAAAACAAAGAGTATGAAAACCACTTCAATTTCTGTCTTGGTAATACCACGAACGATGGATGGACTATCGACGCAGATGCCCGCAACCAGTGGTTTACCTCCAAAATTTCGGATGTACTTAATAAGGGCACTGACGACAATCCAGATTGGGGAGGCACTGGTGATTATAAAATCTGGCGTTATGTCACCGAAAACACCATCCCCGGTATAACTACCAACCAGACGAACGGTATTTCTACCGGTATTGTGTTCAAAGGTAAAATGATTGCCCCCGAGGGAGTTTCCGGTACATTGGCTGACGCTCTTAACGGTGCTAGCGGAAATCCTGCGGATGATCCCATCCTCTATGCTTATGGTAATAATATCCATGTGACCTGGAAAGAAGTTCGCGCAATGGCTATACAACAAGGAAAGGGAAGTCCGATGTATATAGCCGCATTCGGAAATACAAAGATTGATCCTGTAGCGGAAAAGAACACGGCTGATGGTGCTGTTGCAGTTAAAGCCGTTTATAGTGACGATAAAGAAAGTGCAGACTACAAATGGAATGCTTGGCACAATGCTGAAGTCGGTAAAGACCCTAAAAACTTGAAAATATTCAAAGCCGCCGCGACAACTGCCGGATTTACCCTCTACGAGTCAAGCACTGATGAAGGAGTTAATGGGTATTACTGCTATTATTTCTACTGGAACCGTCACAACGACAATGGTAACAACAGTGTCATGGGGCCTATGGAGTTCGCTGTGGTGCGCAATAACGTGTACAAGTTGGCAGTGACCAATATTAAAAAACTCGGTCATCCGCGGGTATCAGAGAACGATCCCGACCCGAAAGATCCTGATAATCCGGACGAAGAAGGAGACGTTTACTTGAGTGTATCTGTCGAGGTATTGCCTTGGGTGGTTCGTGTAAACAATATCGACTTTTAAAAAGTGAAAGATGCGAAATAACAAACGTAATTTCATAGCAAGACTTCTATGTGCGGCATTGTACGCTGCATCCATAGTATTTTTCTCATCTTGCGAACGCATATATGATGACCTGGAACCTTGTCCGCACGGGGTATCCCTGCGCTTTGTTTACGATTATAACATGTTGTATGCAAATGCGTTTCCATCGAGCGTGGACTGTCTTACGCTTTACATCTATGACGAGGACGGCAATTATGTGGATACCAAGGTCGTGACAGGTACCGAATTGCAGGATGAGAACTACCGCATGATTCTGGATTTGGAGGAAGGGACATACCGTTTTGTCGCATACGGCGGGCTTGCTTGCGGAGAGAAGACTTTTTCGGTGCTCCGGGAACCGTCTGCCGAAAGCATGCACACGGATTTGCAGGTAGGAATGGATATCCATCGTGTTTCCGCACCTGTTCCCTCCGAGAGGCGTCTGCACGATATGTTTTGGGGCGAGTTGACTTTGACTACCGCCGAACTCTACAGCGAAGGTACGGTAAAGATGATGAAGAATACGAACAACATCCGCATAGTGCTCCAGCAGGAGTCCGGTGAAGCAGTAAATGTGGATGACTTTCTATTTGAGATTACCGACAATAACTCGCTGTTCGCGTATGACAATGACCTTGTGACTGACGGTCAATTACCCGTCACTTACAAGCCATGGGTTACGGGCCAGGCGTATACAGGAGTGTCGATTGTGGGCAATAACGTGGTGGCTAAGGAGGTAACGGTAGCCTATGCGGAAATCAGCACATCGCGGTTGATGATCAAAAACAGCCCCAGGTTGCTCATAAAGCGCAAGTCGGACGGCGCCACGATTGTTGATTTTCCCATTATCAACTACCTTGTTCTGTTGCGTAGCGATTACTACAAATATCCTCCTTACAACATGACTGACGACCAGGAATATCTGGACAGAGAGAGTAATTTTTCCCTGTTTTTTTTCCTTCGCCCCGATCAATCATGGATAAATACCCGTATTGTGGTCAACGATTGGGTTGTACGGATAAATAACGCAGAATTGTAAGACTGTAAAACATTGACTTATGGACAGTAGATTATATAAGTTGGTGTGTTGTATCATCGCACCGATGATATTTATAGCGTGCTCCGATACTCCGTACGGATATGGAGACAACAGGGATGATGTGATACTGACTTTGACGGCAAGCTCGGTCGATGCGGTAAAAGCCGAAGAATCGGTTGCGGAAAACACGATGCATACGCTGCGTATCGTGATAGCGAGCCGTAACGGCGCAGGATATTGGAATATAGAGCACAACAGGCTGGAAATTTTCGACGGCACAGGTGTACGCATATCCAATGAAATGAAGTTTCCCGTCAAAGGCTCCTCCGATAAGCGCATATACCTTATAGCCAACGAGAGTCAGGTTAAGAAACTGCCGGCAGATGAGGCTCTCTCCGCTACGGGCATTAACCTCAGCGATAATGACTTGTACAAGCCCGATGGTAACGGACTTGCTCCCATAGACAATGTGGTATGCGCGACATTGCAGGACGAATCGGTTGCGGAAAAAGGTGTTCCCATGAGCGCCATGTATGAGGTCAGGATGGAAAAGACACCGCAAACTGCTGTGTTACATGTGGTCAGGGCGTGGTCGAAAATAACGTTCAGTTACACCAATGAAACCACCCGTGTTCCTTTGGAGGGCGAGCCTGTCGCAGCTAAGAAGAGACGAATCAAACTGTTGGGATGGTCTGTGGAAAAATTGGCCGACTGCGCCTATCTGATGCCACATGTCAACCGCAATACTTCGGGAGCTTTTACCGTTGTCGACAGTGAGTTGAAAGCCGTAAAAGAGCTTGACAAGGGGTGGATAGACTGGATGGTCAAGGAGGCGGAAAAGGGTGATGCCAAGGCGGACTACGAGTGGCTTACCGATTACTCAATTCCCGATGAATCCGACCATTCGCTTTACTCGTTTTGGTATGACACCGAAAAAAACGCTCCTTCCGCTCCCGTGATTTTCCCGAAAGGCGATGGAGCTGGACGGCTTGATACTTATAATTCCAATGCCGTATACATATCGGAAAGCAAAAATGACGCATGGTATGACGATGCCGCGCATGATGCGGACTTGGGATTACAGCAATATCGCCTGACAGTGGTGACCAATGAGCTTGATTATGATTTGGCCGACAGTCCGGAAAACTGGAAAGCGGCAAGTTATACCGCCGTTTTGCCTAATTTGTCATCGTTATTCAGGAATACCCATGTGAATGTAAGGATTACGTTCAAAGGCGAGGGTAATTTTGCCATATATGCCGAGATTCAGCCTTGGAAAACCTCAGCCCCTGTTACGGGAGAGTTGGTGCCGGAAACGAAAACTAAATAGAAGGGAAGAAAAACTATGAACCTGAGATTGGTATTCTTATATTCAGCATTGTTCTTGTTGACGGCATGTTCTCATACGGACAAACCGGCAGCCGGAACTGATATCAGCCAGATATTGGGTGATGATTTTGTAGGCTTCGGAGTGGTCAGCAAAGCCGGAGCAGTCGATCCCGACAACGATTATCTGCACAACACGTTTATTCATAACTCCAGCTATCTCCGCATATACAATTATGTGGGAGACGACCTCGACTTTACCGATGAAGCGGGTTTCAAATGGTACGTCTACGATGACGGGCTGAGCAATCTTACCGGAGGCCAGTATAATTTCCGTCCGATGGACGGCCGTGGATTCCGGTGGAGTGAACTTAAGACCGAGGGCGGAGGCGGTTATAAATTCGATGCCATAGTATTTCCGCATTTTCACAAGTATCGCAATGAAGTGTATACCAATCAGAATCCGAATGAGAACTTTCTCGCTTCCGATATTCTGATGGCTCACCACGTCCAGCTCGAAAGCGAATACGGCAAGAAAGTGAGTTTGCATTTCTGGCACGTGCTGTCCATGGTCAGGGTAAAGGTGTTTCTTCACAAGTATAATCCCGTTGACAATACGGGATTCGGTATCGGCGCGATTGACAGTGTCGTATTGCCGAAAATGCTTACGCAATTTAATTATCAGTTCAACAAGGCCGTATCATCCGACCAATCACCCGGCGTGGAGACAACGACGGAAAAAAGAGACGATGTCACCATGCACCCGCTTTATGACACGGTAAAATTCGAAGGCATCGAGGAAGACAAGGATGTACACGGGCACGATTGCTATGTGTACAGTTTTGCGGCCATTATTCCCGAACAGGAGTTGACGGAAACCGAAGTAATCCTGCGGTTGAAGCTTCACACGGTTGACAATCAGGAACGTGTCTACGTGTATACTCCGAGCACCGGAGCTGCCAATATAAGCGTGACGGCAGGAGCGATTACCGATTTGCACCTGATAATAAAGGAGGACGCCAACAAAGCGTTTTTGGTAAAAACGGAAGTCAAGCCCTGGACGGAAGCATCGGCAGACATGAGCCTTGAAAAAGAGTAATGAACAGTCAGTCATACATAGAAAATGAAACAATGTATATATATATTACGCCACATGCTACCGGTAATTATAATGCCGGTAGCCGTTGCATGCTCGGAATGTCATGACGGTTTGGGAAATGAATCTGAAAGCCGGTTTGAGATTCGAGGTGATATCAGTGATGTGAGCCAGACGCGCGGTATGGCAGAGGGGACCGTCCCCGATGGCAACGGTTATCGGATTTCCTATCCCTCCACATCCGACAAGTATGTGATTGATACCTGCGTATTCACAAAAGGGACGGGGCTTGTCACCAATGCCGACGGACATTTCCTCACATGGAGCGATATAGGCCATAGTCAGAGCTATACATTCTATCTTGACAATGTGGTGCTGCACGATGACAAATCTCTGGTTGAGCTTTCCGACGATTACGTGGCCGGTTTCGACACTCCGGAGGCAAAAAACGATATCGTGTGGGGAAGCCTGAAACTGACTGATCGTACAACGGTTAATCTCAAATTCGAACTTTATCACCGCATGAGCATGATGTCGGTTTGTGTAAAATCGGCAAGCAACGATGAACTTCGTAATGCCACTGTAGCCCTGAAAGGCATCGTGCTACGCCCCTACAGTTTCAATCGCATGACCGGCGAGGTGGGTTTGACCGATACTCCGGTATATTCGGATGCGATGTTACGTGACGATTCCGAAGAATGGTTGCCCGAATCCGCGACAAAGGAGATTGACGGAACCGAAGCGGCAAAATTCGAATACAGGACACAGGCTTTCATCCTTCCGCCCCAGCGTCTCAGGACAGGCAGCGACCGACCTCGCTTGCAGATAGTCATTCCCGATGGTAACTATGCCGGAACCTATTCGGCGGCATTGCCGACCTCGCTCTCCGTAACTACTCCGGAGGGGACGACCTCCATGCAGACATTATCGCGACTGACGGCAGGGCAACACCTTACATTGAATGTCACCTTGCTTCATGACAATGATAAGCCGGTGCTTGAATTCCGTCCGGCTTCCGTGGAGCGGTGGACCGAGAAGGGTACCCATGGCATTACCGCCAAGCATGAAGGAATATACGAATTGGACGATTTCACGACGCTCATCGCGGCTTACAATAAGTTGGACGAAGGGGATAATTCAAAGGACTGGCTCCGTATAGTCGACCGATACGGCAAGAAAGATGCCGACGACAAATGGACTTTCTATCTGTTTACCAATCTGGAGTTTGTTATCGATGATAGTACGGAACTGTTCAGCAATGGCAACTTCACGTTTCAAATGCATGGCTGTTCGATTACAGTGGGCGATACCCAATACGATGAATCGAAACTTGACGATCTTATCAGCCTTCTTTCAGGCAGTATTAAATAGCATAGAAGTATGAAAAATTTGATTGTATATATATCAATAGCATTTACTGTCGTATCGGTAATGTCTTGTTCGAGTGATAACGCGACGTTTACCGGCAGCGGCGGTTTCAGAGTGGCAGTGAATCTTTGCTCCATAGGTTCAAGGGCTACCGGCGGCGTAGACATGTCGGCGGACAAAGGATTCGGGAGCAGCGATGTCGTGGGGCTTTTCTCCACAGGAGGCAATATGGACCCCGGATCCGACGGCAAGCTGGTCAACATTCCTATGAAGTTTGACTATTCGCTTGGCGACAACGGATATATATTTATCAATGAATCGGTAAATGCCGATCCTTCCCAACTGGGTAAGGTGTTCCTGTACTATCCGTACAAGGATGGTATCGACACGGCCGAAGGGGTGTCAATTGTCGATGAAAACAACGATTTGGTCTACGATTTCCTCACAGCATCGCACGACTGGGGCGGAGGCTATCGGTTTGAACACGCATTCAGCAAGTTGCGGATAACTTGCAGTGAGGGATTTGACAAGGTTTCCGGACAAAAAGTGACAGTCTGCTTGAGTGCCGGTTCCGATAAGGTCCGGGTGGTGGACAATCCTAAAGGCAATGATCCGTTCAAGGTGTACGAACTGACGGGAACCGTAAAGGAGTTCACGGCACAGGCAAAAATGTCGGCTGACGGCACACAAACCAAGAATGTTTACGAAGTAATTCTCCCATGTTCGCGTGAGAGTCTTGACCCGTGGGATAAGGTGAAAGTGGATTACGTGAAACTTACCGACAATGACGGCATCGAGCATAAACTGCATCTGTCTCATGAATTGTTTGAGAAAGTTGACGAAAACGGTAATCCTATCGAGGACAATTGGGGTTATCTTAAGCCCAATTGCGTATTTCCGATTACAATCAAAATGGAAAATCTGCAACCTACGGTACGCGGAGGCAATATCATCGCATGGGGTGAAGATGAAAAGATAACCATCGAACGGGAATACGGCATATCGGAGAGTCGTCAATTTGACGAATGGTATCAGCTCTACAATGATTTCATCACGGAATACCCGACGATTGGCAATCGGCCGTCGCCTGAAGAAATATCGGAATCCAAGGAGTATGAAAAGTTGCGGTCCTACGGAAAATACACAAATCGCCGGTGGAATTTTCACATAGAATCGGATTTGGACTTATCGGAATGCCCAAGGCCCGGTTCGGTCTACATAAGGACACTATGCGACACGTTGAGCGGAAGCAACCATGTGCTGAGCAATATCAAACTGTCGGGAGCAGGCAACGGATTCATAGGCACTATCGAAGAAGGCGGTTGCGTAAGGGATTTGAGGTTGTCGTCGCTGTCGGTCGATGCACAGGCGGGAGCCGTGAGCGGCACGATGGTATCGCGCATGGCGGGAGGTTCAGTTACCAACTGTCGCATCACGGGGATATCGATGCGATGCGAGGGTGGTGCCGTAGCGGGCGCATTTGCAGGTGAAATGACCGGCGGGACTTTGTCGCATTGTACTTTCCAGGGAGCTGTCATGGGCGCAGCGATGGAATCAACCGGAGTTTACCACGGAATACTTGGTAAGAATCCTGAGAATCCCGACAAGGTGACGATTACCGAAATCGACGCGTCCAATGTGATCATTAGATAATGGTTAAACAGTTAGATTTAAGGCAATGAGAAGCATAGGTGTACATATATTCAAGACTATAATGTCTGTGATAGTGCTTTGTTCGGCTGCGGCATGCGGCACAGATGATTTTGGGGTAATGTCCGACAACAAGACAGGCAATGGAGTAACGGTAAATTTCACGGCCCGTTATGCCGCGACCGAACCCGTATCAAAAGCTACGGGGGGAAAGACCGATTTCGTGAAAGGGGATGTGATTCACATAGCTGCACGGTTCTATGAAGGCGAAATGAGTAGCGGCGACAAGGGCAAACAGGTCGGAGAACTTCAGTATTGCGCCTATAAGTATGACGGCAACAGCTGGAAGCCGGTATCCGACCGACATGACATCAAGTGGCCGTATTCGTGTGATTACGGGATGTTCAAAGCGTATCACATATCCCACTCCAACGGCGCCATAACCGAAACGGAAAGTTCCGTGTGGTCACTTAGTGAGATTTCGGAGGGTGGAATATCCGATGACACAGGGCCTATGGGGACCGAGACGGAGTCTTTCCCTTTCGGACATACCGTCAAACTCTCTTTCTCCCACTTGTGTGCCCGATTATCGATAGTGGATCTCGATGTGTCTACCATGAGCGAATATTGGTTTTCAAAGCCGGGCGATACAGGGTTTCACAACGCTTATAAACTCGTGCGCGACGACGACGAGGGGTTAAAACTCGAATGGTGCAGCGCCGATGACAACGAATACGGTATTTATATATCCCGATCGCTTGACAAAGCGGTGCCGTCCGAATACGGAAACACAATCACGCTCTATCTGCAACCGGGAGTATCTTATTCGGGAAGCAAGCTTTGCTACCGATACAATCGTAGTTACATAACCCTCAATTCGGATAAGCTTAACAATCTTAAAGCGAACCACTCTTATGTACTGGATATAAAGCAAGATATGGGAATCGTATTCGAAGATACCGATGATGGGGGGTGGACCGATCCCGATACGCCCGGCAAAGCTTTCGAACTTAAGGATATTCCGGCATTTCTGAAAGCGGCAGGGACGGGACAGGCCTATTCCGAAGGCGAAACGAAGATACTCGAAAAGACATCTACGGGCGTGGTTCTACTCACCGACCTCAATTTCAGCAAGAGAGATCCGCTAAGCGAAATCGATTTTCCTGATTCACATCTTAACAGCCTTGAGAATCTGACTACGACGGTTACGTTCGACGGCAATTTCAAATATATCCATAATTCCGTCCGACCGATATTCGGCGATGTTCAGGGAAGGCTCTATAATCTCGGAGTAAGCAACACGGTAAGAAGCGGAAAAGTCAATCCTGCGGTGGATGGCTATGGCGGATTGGCGAGGTCGGTCAATACGAGCGGCCGAATAGGAAATGTACGCATCAACAACCTCAGCCTTACGCTGGAATTACCCTATACCGAAGGTGCCGATACCTATTATATCGGATGCGTGGCGGGTTTCAATAACGGAATAGTATCAGGCATATCGGTGCGTGGCAACATATCGATCAACATACATGCGGAGGATGCCGTCAAGGGGATAAATTCGGAAGTCCTTATAGGTGGAATCGTGGGACAGAACGGCGGAATGCTCTCCGACGGCTCCGAGTTTTCGCAGGGAGACTCCGATAAGGTTACAACATGTATAACGATAAAGAATACATGTTCCAACAAACTCGCCATGTCTACGGGCGGCATCGTCGGCTATTCATACGGCGATGTGGAGAATATGACATTGAACGTGGATGTTGATGCAAATCAGTCTACCGCCTCGTGGAACTTTACGGGCGGCATGGCAGGACGACTTCGCCGCTCGGGCGGATCCCAGCAGGTAAAATATTTCAAGGACATAACAGTCGAGGGTAGCGTAAAAGGCGGTCAGGGCATAAGCAAGTCGTTTACGGGCGGAATTGCGGGCCGTCTGTTCAACTACTTTATAGACAACTGCAACGCGATGTGTGATGTGTACGGATGGAGCGGTGAACAGAGCTCGGGAGTGCGTTATGCAGCCGGTGGTGCTTTCGGATGTATCGCCACATCCGATGTGGAAGAACTTGTCCACAATTCATCATGGTGGGGCACCCGGCTCGAAGCCCTGCCTACGGGCGATAATTCGTTCTTTGGCACGTTTGCCGGTATCATTCCTCTGCATCGCTCCGAGGAGGTGTATAAGGCGAATGGAAACCGCACCCGCGATGTGAGCGGAATCAATTTTTTCGGTGACAAGTTCGATGACAAATCGGACGATGACACCCCTGCCAACAATTAAAACTAAAAAACGCAAGTTTTATGAATCTATACAAATATCTTTTGTCTGCGGCTCTTTCGGCACTCTGTTTTGCAGGACTGTCGTCTTGCGGAGCCGATGATACGCAAATTGATGAATCAAGGGAGGTGAACGAGATCCGGTTTTGTGGCGGGGTGATGAAAATAGCAGCCACCCGCACCGATACAAAAGAACCGGAGTACGACCTTATAAGTTCTGAAAATGAATATGGAGAGGTTCATATTCATGCTTTTGCGGATAATGCCGATGATACTTTTTTGCACTATGGAGTGTACGTTACACGCAAAGGCGGTACGGCGGGCATCCTCGATGCAAAAGATGCGGTGGATGGTAAACTGGAGTGGTTCAACACCTCTGCCGATCATTACTTTCATGCGTGGACGGTTCCTGACGGCGTCTCCATGTCAGGCAACAAGATGGAGAGCGGCCGGGTCGACTTCAAGCCTACGGATGATGATAAGCTTCCCAATACAGGTATAAACAGTCGAAATAATCATGCTCTCGAGAAATTTATAGGCTCGGTCAAAGGTCCTGTCTCCTATCGCACCAATAACAGTTATGTCGAGCTTATATTCCGCCACCTCGTAAGTAAAATCACCATTACGGGAGTGCAAAGAACCAAACTCGACAATACCAAAGTGTGGCTGGGCGATGTGGTAATTTATTTCCCGGATATGCCCCGATACGCTGATTTTAAAACCGGTGTAAATAAAGACAACCATTTGGATGTACCTGTAGTGACAGCTGATGCCAATTCCGTCAGAGGATTAAGTTTTAATGCTGTGTCGCCTGTAGAGGATGAGACATCCACTTATTACCCTTTCTATCTGCCTCCGTTTAAGTTTTCCGATTACGGAGAGTTCATTGTTACCGGGATCTCTTGGGGAGAAGACGGGAAACGGGAGGATTGCGGACCCTATTACGGCAATCTGAGTGACCTGGATTTTGACGGTCTCAATGGAGGAGAGCATTTGGGGCTTACGCTCCATGTAAAAGATGGCCAGGTATTCGGATTTGCCACCACCATACTTGGCTGGGATGAGATGCCCGAACGTAATTCGGGACATTCTCCCAAGCATAAGGGAATATACAATTATGATGACCTCAGGCGTTTGTGTGATTATTTGCGTTCGCCGTCGGATGACAAACTCGACGGGCTTTATACCATTGAAAAGAACGAGGATGGGGGTGAAATCAAAGTAATCCGCATTTTCTCGGATATAGACCTGACAGAATATGGGCTTGATGTAAGTTATTGGCTAAATGTTCCGAATGATGTGGTAATTGACGGCATGGGACATAATATTATTTTTTCGCAAGATAAGGGATCTATATTCCAATACGGCTCTGAGAATGTGAAAAATCTGTATCAGAACGGCGAACTCTACCAATAGCGGATTATCCATCCGCTATTGATACCATATAAGCCTTACATTCAGGACACAACTATAAATACAGGTATATGCCTTGAGCGGTTATCGTGAAGAATGTAAGCTACTATCCTTGACTTTGATACTTCAAGTCAATATTCAACATACCATAGAATTAACGTGAAGATGGCGGGAAATGATATAAATAATGACAATAGTTCATACGATTTTGAGTTTTCACGCATGGATAAAAGCGAGTATGTTGAAAAAGAAAACAAACGTAACCGGGTAAGGGGATGCAAACCGGAGACGGAAGTGAAATACCGCTCCGCATTGGAGTTATACACCACCACCGGCTTCTCCTATGTTGAGATATGCCGGCGGTGCGGAGTGTCTCTCAGCGGTTTTTCCCGATACATCGGTACCTATCATCGCCATTTGATGCTGGAACGCAATGGTATCAGGTGCAACCAGAAGGAAGCCGGGAGTATCAAGATGAACCAACGGCGCGGACAACGTCCCGAAACTCATGCCAAATACAAGGAGGCTATCGCGGCATGTGATAGTATGGAGTACATTGAATGCAACGTATCGCAGATTGCCCGTATGTTCGGACTGACCGGTACGAACCTCGCCAGACAGCTACATACACACTATCCCGAAGTGTTGGAATTCCGGGAGCGGGAACGGCAACGGCTGGGTCTGAACGATAACCTGCCACGTGGTACGCGTCCGGAATGCAAGGAACAGTATGCCGAAGCAGTGGAACTGTTGCGTGCCGACCGTTATGTCACGCTACGGGATGCCGCCGAACGTTGTAATGTGTCCTACTCCGGATTGAAACAACACTTGATATTCTACCATAAGGAATTGGTCGAGAATCGTATCGTGATACGCAAACAGGCAGTCAGACAGCAATGTAAAGGGAAAATAACGGGGCGTGGAACACTTCATGCCCCTACTTCCGAAATAACCGCAAAATATGCGGAGGCGCTGTGTCTATACCGCACTACTCCACTGTCTGCCAGAAAAATAGCCAATCAGACGGGAGTATCAGCAAAGGGGTTTTACAAATACTTGCAAACATGGCACAAGGACTTGGTTTACGGACGAAAAGGTATTTCTTACGAAGAAGGCAAGCCTGTGGACCGGTCATCTGTACGGAGATATAACCCTGCCACTGCAGCCAAATACGCCGACGCCATAGCCCGGTTGAAAGAAAGCGGGCTCACTGCGGCAAAGGTCGCAACCGAGTTTGGGCTGCACCCCGAATGCTTCAGACAATACCTGAAAGAGCATGAACCGGAACTGCACGCTTGTTTAGGAATGAAAAAAACGGAAGACGGCAAAATGATATCGCCTAAAAGTTTGGAGAAATACAAGGAAGCCATGCACCTGTATGAAACGACCGCGGAATCCTTGAAATCCATTGCCCGCCGTTTCGGGCTGAACGACTGTTCGCTGAGGCAATTCATCAAATGGCATTTCCCCGAACTTATGGAACGCCGTAAACTACGGGAATAAGAGGAGGAAGCAAGAAATCCCTGTCAATAGAGACGATAACAATCTATAGTTTTTGGACATTCTCTTTTTTTTTACTTCCTTTGAAGCCTATAACCTACATAGTGTAATAGTAAATACACATTAAACTTATGCCATCTAAACTAAAATTCAACATACACTAAAAACAATAAACAGCTATTATGAAACAAGAAGAAGAAGAAGAAAAGAAACCTGCCGGTTTGCCGGAAAACGCGTTCCGGGAGCTGAAACCGGGAGAAATCTACAACCCCCTGATGGATCCGGACAAGAAATATCCCGAAGTAAACTTTTGGTCGGTACTGTGGGGCATCGCAATGGCAATCCTGTTTTCGGCGGCAGCCGCCTATTTGGGCCTGAAAGTAGGACAAGTGTTCGAAGCCGCCATCCCTATCGCCATTATCGCTGTCGGCGTATCAAGTGCAGCCAAACGTAAAAACGCATTGGGCGAAAACGTCATCATCCAATCCATCGGAGCCAGTTCCGGAGTCATTGTGGCAGGTGCCATCTTTACCCTGCCCGCACTATATATCCTACAGGAGAGCTATCCGCAGGAGATTACCGTGACGTTTACGCAGGTATTCATTAGTTCGTTGCTGGGTGGCGTACTGGGTATTCTTTTCCTTATCCCGTTCCGTAAATATTTCGTAAGCGACATGCACGGCAAGTATCCCTTTCCCGAAGCAACGGCTACAACACAAGTGCTTGTATCGGGCGAGAAAGGCGGCAGCCAGGCGAAACCATTGCTCATGGCAGGTATCATCGGCGGTCTTTACGACTTTGTCGTAGCTACATTCGGCTGGTGGAACGAGAATTTCACCACCCGCGTATGCGGCTTTGGCGAAATGCTGGCGGAGAAAGCCAAATTGGTGTTCAAGGTAAATACCGGAGCCGCCGTACTGGGTCTGGGATATATCGTCGGACTGAAATACGCTTCCATCATCTGCGCCGGTTCACTCGCCGTATGGTGGATTATCATTCCCGGCATGTCCCTCATCTGGGGAGACAGCGTACTGAACCAATGGAATCCAGAAATAACCGCCACTGTAGGTGCCATGGCTCCGGAAGAGATTTTCAAATACTATGCCAAGAGTATCGGTATCGGCGGTATCGCAATGGCAGGTATCATCGGTATCATCAAGTCATGGGGCATCATCAAAAGTGCCGTGGGATTAGCAGCCCAGGAAATGGGCGGCAAGTCGAATACGGAGACCGGCATAAAGCGGACGCAGCACGACCTCTCCATGAAAATCATCGCCATCGGCTCCATCGTCACACTGGTGTTGGTAACGTTATTCTTCTACTTTGACGTGATGCAGGGTAATCTGCTGCACACAGCGGTAGCCATTCTGCTTGTTGCGGGCATATCGTTCCTCTTTACTACTGTAGCCGCCAATGCCATTGCCATTGTAGGCACAAATCCGGTATCAGGCATGACGCTGATGACACTGATTCTTGCATCTGTGGTCATGGTGGCAGTAGGTTTGAAGGGTCCCGGCGGAATGGTAGCGGCATTGGTCATGGGTGGCGTAGTCTGCACGGCACTGTCCATGGCAGGCGGCTTTATCACCGACCTGAAGATTGGTTACTGGTTGGGAAGCACGCCTGTGAAACAGGAAGCATGGAAATTCCTCGGAACCATCGTTTCGGCAGCTACCGTAGGCGGTGTGATGATTATCCTGAACAAGACTTACGGATTTACCAGCGGACAACTGGCAGCTCCGCAGGCCAACGCAATGGCGGCGGTTATTGAGCCGTTGATGAACGGCGTGGGTGCGCCATGGCTGCTTTATAGTATTGGCGCGGTGCTGGCTATCGTACTGAACGTTTGCAAGATACCTGCATTGGCTTTTGCGCTGGGCATGTTCATTCCGCTGGAACTGAACGTTCCGTTGGTGGTGGGCGGCGCTGTAAACTGGTACGTAACCAGCCGCAGCAAAGATGCAGCCCTTAATGCGGAACGTGGCGAAAAAGGTACGCTGTTGGCATCCGGTTTCATTGCCGGAGGTGCGCTGATGGGCGTAGTAAGTGCGGCAATGCGCTTTGGCGGCATAAATTTAGTGGATGACGCATGGCTCAACAATACATGGTCTGAAGTGCTGGCACTGGGTGCTTACGCTCTATTGATATGCTATCTTATCAAGGCGTCGATGAAAACGAAATAAGTTACATAAGCAGAATACCAAACCGTCATGAAAACCTTATCATGTATTGTCCGTATGTTGTTCTGTATGCTGGCATTGGCATCGTCCGTTTCTGCACAGGAAACGGACAACGCCATGCTGAAATACGGGTTGAATTTCCTCAAGACTCCCTACGTGGCGCATACGTTGGAAACTAACGATGAAGAGAAGCTCGTTATAAACTTCGACAAAGTAGATTGCACTACTTTTGTGGAATACGTACTTGCTTTGGCTCTCTCTCCCGTCAAAGACGGAACGATAGACAATACCGACTTTGCACAAGTCTTGCAGAACATCCGCTATCGCGATGGTAAGATTGACGGTTATACTTCCCGCCTGCATTACATTGCCGATTGGGTGAACAACGGTGTCGGACACGGTT
Source organism: uncultured Bacteroides sp. (assembly GCF_910578895.1). Taxonomy (GTDB): domain Bacteria; phylum Bacteroidota; class Bacteroidia; order Bacteroidales; family Bacteroidaceae; genus Bacteroides. The sequence goes on along the minus strand of NZ_CAJTSC010000012.1, from coordinate 47,560 downwards.
TTATGGAAGACGTAGCCGCTGCCAATGCGCCCGATACGGTAAGGTTATCCCTCAACTTCATGTCCACGCATCCTAAAGTTTACAGGCAACTGGCATCTTCTACCGAAAATGTCAACAAGATGAAAGCGATAGAGAAATCATTATGCGGACAGGTATTCCATTATGTACCCAAAAACAAACTGCCTGATAAAGGGCTCGGTTGGATAAAAAACGGAGACATCATAGCCATTACCACCAATATTGCGGGATTGGATGTCGCTCACATGGGAATCGCCTATTATGAGAAAGGAATACTGAAGCTACTCCATGCTTCTTCTACCGGAAAAATGGTGGTCATCACACAAGGCTCATTGACGCAGATGCTGAAAGCCAACAAGAAGTTCACGGGCATCAGGGTATTGAGAATGAAAAAGAACAGGCAGTAACAATGCGGAAGAAAACGCATTATCAAGCCTTAAAAACAATCAAGGATGTACCGGCTATCGAAATCCGAGTACATCCTTGATTGTTTTTTTTATCAGAACGGCAACGGTCCGTCCGTCCCCACTCCACCAAACGGATTATCCGTTTGCGGCATATAGTCGGCGGCAGACGGTGGTGGTGGCGTAGAAGGCCTGCCAATGGGGGCATTCATACGCGAACCGAACGTAGCTCCTCCGACACCCTCGCTGGGTGGTGGAATAACCATATCGTCTTCCGGATTCTGGAAACGGGTGTACTGCCCGATAAAACGCAGCCGCACATCGCCCACAGCACCGTTACGGTGCTTGGCTATGATAATCTCCGCCATGCCGCGCAGGTCGCTGCCATCGGCGGAAGTATAAATCTTGTAATATTCGGGACGGTGGATGAAGCATACCATATCGGCATCCTGCTCGATGGCTCCGGACTCACGAAGGTCACTCAATTGCGGGCGCTTCCCCTCCTCTCCTTCACGATTTTCCACTCCACGGTTCAACTGCGACAAGGCGATGATAGGAATATTCAACTCCTTTGCCAACCCCTTCAATGAACGTGAAATCGTACTCACCTCTTCTTGACGGCTACCGAACGACATGCCGCTGGCATTCATCAACTGAAGGTAGTCGATGATTATCACCCTTACTCCGTGCTCCCTCACCAGACGGCGGGCTTTGGTACGAAGTTCGAATACGGAAAGCGAAGGAGTATCGTCCACATACAGCGGCGCATCCAGCAGGTCGCGCAGCTTATAGTCCAACTGTTGCCATTCGTAGTCGGCAAGCTGTCCGCTCTTAATCTTCTCGCTCGGAATTTCGCACACGTTGGAAATCAGACGGTTCACCAACTGTACATTACTCATTTCAAGAGAGAACAAGGCGACCGGGTTACGGAAGTTCACGGCGATGTTCTTTGCCATAGAGAGCACGAATGCCGTCTTACCCATGGCAGGACGGGCGGCTATAATAATAAGGTCGGAGTTCTGCCATCCGGAAGTCATCTTGTCCAACTTCGTAAATCCACTCTCCAAACCACTCAAACCATCAGTACGGGCAGCGGCTTTTTGAATAAGGTCGTACGCCTCGGCAATGACCGGATTGATTTGCGTATAGTCCTTCTTCATGTTCTGCTGGGAAATCTCAAAGAGTTTACCTTCGGCCTCCTGCATCAAATCGTCCACATCGAGCGTCTCGTCAAACGCTTTGGACTGAATGTTACTGGTGAATGTTATCAGCTCGCGCGCCAATGCCTTTTGGGCAATGATGCGGGCATGATATTCGATATGCGCAGAAGATGCCACCTTGCTGCTAAGTTGGGTAATGTAGAACGGACCGCCCACCTCTTCCAAATCTCCACGTTTGGCAAGCTGCTCTTTCACGGTAAGGATATCCACCGGTTTCTGGTTGACAGCAAGGTCTGTAATAGCGGCATATATCAGTTGGTGCCGATGCTCGTAAAAAGACTCCGGGCGGAGAATTTCGCTCACCAACGAATAAGCATCCTTCTCAATCATCAATGCGCCAAGCACAGCTTCTTCCAGCTCCGGCGCTTGCGGCTGGATACGCCCGTAGTCATTAACCGGCTGAGGTGCTTTCGACTTCGGAGTGCGTGTTGTTCGTCTTTGTTCTGCCACTTCTTTAAATTAAGAATTGAAAAATAAATATTGTCTCGCGTTTCAAAAGGGGAAGCAAAGATAAATGATTTTATCGAGAGCAATCAATAAAACGTTGTTAAGTTTTCAATCTACTATAAATAGAATTTATTAACTTTGTCTCCTGAGTCCGGTCAAGAGCCTGTTCTATTCTTGCTTAAGCAGAACAAGGCTCAAGACAGGCCCGGCACGAATCGCTTTTTATTCATTAATTCTCAATTTACGAAATGCTTACCTTTCCGAATGCAAAAATAAACTTAGGGCTGAACATTACCGAGAAACGCCCGGACGGATACCATAATTTGGAGACTATCTTCTACCCTATCCCTGTGGAAGACGCACTGGAAATCAACCTATTGAATGAAGGTGACGGAAAATATTGCCTGCACCAGGCAGGCATCGAAATAGCGGGAGAAGCGGAAAACAACTTAGTGGTAAAGGCTTACAAGCTATTAGACAAGTTGTTCGACTTGCCGCCTATAGATATTCATCTGTTCAAGCATATCCCTTCGGGAGCAGGATTGGGCGGTGGTTCGGCAGATGCTGCATTTATGCTGAAGATGCTGAACGAGAAGTTCCGTCTGGGGCTGAGTCCCGATAGCTTGGAAGAGTACGCCGCCCGTCTGGGAGCCGATTGTGCTTTCTTCATCCGGAACGCCCCTACGTACGCAGAAGGCATCGGCAACCTGTTCTCGCCCGTCTCCCTATCGCTGAAAGGGTATCAACTTTGGTTGGTCAAACCGGATATCTTCGTCTCCACACGGGATGCCTTTGCACAGATTAAGCCGCACCGCCCGAAACAATCGCTAAAGAAAACGATACAACTACCTGTTGAAGAATGGAAAAAGCATATGGTGAATGACTTCGAGGAGAGTGTATTCCCCCAGTTCCCCGCTATCTCCGAAATCAAAGAAGAAATGTACAGGCAAGGTGCGCTCTATGCGTCGATGAGCGGTTCGGGTTCATCAGTGTACGGACTGTTTGCTGCCGATGCCGTACTGTCGGATATAGACTTCGGCGGGAAAGCATTTGTATATAAAGGAAAACTGACTGTTTAGAACCCTGTTTAAATGTTATTATTGACTGCCTGTCCATACTACAATAATAATATTTTATTAAAAAGAGGAATATTTACGGAATGCCACCAATCTGGCATTTACATCTTTTTTCATCTCTTGATCATTTCATCAGGTTCCGCCACGCAGCCATACTCTTGTTGTCTTATTTCCAAATAGGGTTTTGGAGCAGTGTTCACAGATTTTTCGCAGGAAATATCTTCATCTGTCTGTTCGAATGCAGGATAGTGACCAGCTACCTCCAATTCGGTAATATTAGTACCGGTGGCATACAAATACATATCCACCACTATTTGCAGAGCAGTATCTATATCCTGTTCGCTGACATTGAGTGCACCATGCGCCTCATCGTTTCTCATCTGGCGTAGCAAGGTGAGTTTGGTGTCAAACTCCTGAAGAGCAGGATTTCCGCTCCTCCTCAATCGCTTCAGCGAAGGAATGGCAAAGATAGCATCTGTTAAGGTGGCTGATGCTTCGGGAGTTCTTCCTCTTAGTTCCCTGTCATTGCAGAGCAAATAGAGTTTCTTCAGAAACGACTCGTACTTGATGAGCAACTGGTCGAGGTGTATACGCTTCTCAATGGTTTCCATGGCGGACGAGCGCAATACCATGTTGAGCGACTCCTTCACTACCATCCCCATACCATCAAGCGACTCCACAGCGGGGAGGTCGAGTACCATGAAGAGGTTATCTACCGTCTCCTTCATACTTCTCATGGAGTGAGCCACATCGGCAAAATGGTCGGTATATTGTTCTATAATGGTCTGTTTCAATACCCGCTGGTCATACTTCGGACGATACATGTTGCGCACCATAGTGATGATGTCGTCCATACTTTGCGGTATGGGTACTGCTGTACCGTTGGCAGCACGTGTAGTGTCGTAGTCGAAATCTGCTTCCTGGTGCTTCTTGTTATTCAACGATGACACGAAGATAGCATACAGATGTTCCATATTATCCTTGAGCATCTGCTTGAAGCGGTCGAGCTGCAGGAGGTCGGGGCGTATCTCTGGTCTCAGATGGGTGCGCACATATTTATTCTGCTCCTTTCTGTAGGCTTCCATCTTCTCCTCATCGGCAAAGTTGCTGTCGGTAATGGTGGCGCAAAGGTCGCCGTTCAGATTGAGCTGTTGGAACATCAGCCCCACCTCTTTCAGCCATAGCTGTGCAGCCTGTGCCGACAAGGCTTCCTGAAGGTTCAGTTTCCTGATAATCTCCAAAATAAGGGCTATGCTGATGGTCTTGGGGCGTTTCGGTTTACTGTTTCCGTCTCTTCTACCGCCTAACTTTCCTCCTTCATCCTCACCATCGTCTTCCACGAGCGTAAAGCCGGGCAGTTCATCGCTGTCTTCTACCACATATTCATACCCTTCGTCTCCCGATTTCTTGACGGCATCACGATAGATACGGCAGTAGATTAGCCAAAAGTCAAGGAACGTTTGGTCGTAGTATTTCGAGGCGATGACATAGATGTCTCTCAGCGACTGTATCGAAGAATGATAGGAACCAAAGAGATGACGCAGGTCGCGGGCAGAATTTACTTCGGGCATATAACCTGGGTCTGTTGGTTTCAGCTCATTTTCTTCGTTGTGCCTGATAGCAATCTCCTCATTCTTGAAACACTCCTTCACCCATTGCCGCATCCAGTTCTCCATTTCAAGCACAAAAGCTACATTCTCCCGCTCTTTCTGAAATCTGCCAAACCAATCCACGTGAGGTTTGGAAGCAAGTAGCTCCTTATACATCTTCGCCACATCCTTGGCTTTCTGCTCGGGGTTGAAACGTGAACAGGTCATGCCACAGAATTTCTTAAATGCCGTCTTTATATTGGCTTGGTTTACGTTGTGCCACGAACAGTCTATCACGTGGCACTCTGTCTTGTATTTACAGGTGCGGTTCACACGGCTGATGGTCTGTATGGCATTGATGTCCCTAATTTCCTTGTCTAAGAAGAGCGTATGTAGCTTCGGCTCGTCAAAACCCGTCTGCAGTTTATCGACCACAATAATCAGTCCGTTCTTATTTTGCTTGAAATTGTCCACTACCTTCTCTTCCGACAAACCTTTGTTGAGCGTGGAACAGGAGGGCTGTCCCTGGCTATCGCTATAGACTATGACTATAGGAGCATCGGCATATTTGGCATATTGCGGCTGCTGACATTTCTCGTTGTAAAGCTTCTTGATGATGTTCAGATAGGTGATGGCATTGGGTATGGACGATACCGCCAGCATTGCCTTTCCCTCTCCCTTGATTTTCAGATAGACAAGGTTGAGCAGACGGTCAACCACAAACTCCGCTATCTTCCTGATACGAGGCTCAAAGGCATAAACCTTCGCCTTATTTTCACGGATAATTACCTCGTCATTCAAATCCTTGTCCTCCAATTCCGAAGGGAGTACAAAGTCAATGGGCACAGCGTAAGGAAAGATGTGTTCCGTAGGGTCGTGGATATAACCGTCGGCTATAGCTTCCTGCATGGAATAATGGTCGAAGGGCTGCCACAAGGGAGGGTCAAGTACACAGCGGTATTCGCCGAAACGGGTGAGTGTTTCCTCACTGGGTGTGGCAGTGAAACCAATGAGCAGGTTTTTCTTCTGCAGTTTCTTTCCTCCGGCATTGAATGTCTCTTGCAGTCGGGAGAAAATATCAATCATTTCCTTGTTGTTCTCACCTGAGTTGCTGCGATGGATTTCATCGATAAGAAACGCCACCCGCATCTTCTTCAATTTCGCCCCTGCCTCATTGATAGCATGCTGCAAGTCAAGAAACTTCTGGATATTCACCACGATGATGCGTCGTTTGTCGCTCAGTGCATTGATAAAAGTCTTACTGTTGTGGGCTTCCACAAACATGTTGTTGTCGATATTCATGTTCATCATGGTAGTATCGAGCTGGTTGCGCAGTTGCACACGATCCACAACCATCAGCACCTTGTCATAAGCAAAACGTCCTTCGTAGCGGTAGTCCTTCAGTTGCAGGGCAGTCCATCCGATGATGTTGCTCTTGCCGAAACCCGCAGCATACTGCATCAGTAGCGAATAGACAAACTTGTTGTTGTAGAATTGCTGTCGCTTACGTATGATTTCCTCCAATTTATCCTGCGGCACCCCCACGACAAGCATGTCACGGCGCAACTGGTTCATATAATAGTCCGGCTCATGCTCATGGTCGAGCATCTCCTTGATGCGCCCCATAATCTTGTCGCATCCGAACTTCTGTTTGGGGCGTGGACAAATGAGCTTTCCACTGTTGCTCACACGCACCTTCTTACCATGCTTCAGTTTCTTGTATTTATACTCTAGGAAGTTGAAATAGCGTATTTCCTTCTCCACCATTCGTTTGTCATAGAGTGCACGTGCCACCTCCTCAAAGGCTGCTTTGCCTGTGAACAAGGGCGAAGAGACGGGATAGTTCTTGAACACCTTGTTCATTTCCGCCTGCAGGGTATCCATGTTCTTGGGCACGTCCTCACGAAAGTTGGTGATAGCCATATCCTCAAACTGCGCTATGTTGCGCATCACAAAGGTCTGGTTACAGTCGGTGGCGATGAGGTGAATGGCTTTCTGGAAGAGGGCAAGCAACTCTCTGCGTTCCGCATCAACGTATTTTGTCCCCTCCTTCTCTTTTTGGCAGATGGACTGTATTGCAGACAGATAGTCTTTGGTTACTTTCCTACGTCCGTGCTCTTCGGCACTCTGTCCCATCGACACAGTCTTCAATTCCATATAGCCAAAGTATATGCCGTTTACGAAGAAGGTGATGTCGGGGCGCACCGTACCGCTCACTTTCTCGCCGTTCAGGTCGAAACAATGTTCACTTTCCTCCACGGCACAAAAGATATTCCTTTCAAACTCCCTATCCTCCATCAGTTCGGAGCCGGAAAGGTGAAGCAAGGGGATTATCTCATCTTCAAAGGTTATGGTCTTGTTCTTGTTCAAAAAGACAGCCACGTTAGCGAAGGTCAGCATACGCCGATAGACAGCATCTTTCAATGCCGCCTCCAACTTCCGCTCGTCGCCATCATACCTACGGAGCAGCCGTTCCCATGCCTTTGGCTCATTGGTGCGTACAAATTCGCCCAGCACTGATGGGATAATCAGTTCGTTGCTCACGATGTTGGGACTTACAGTTCTATAGCCCAATCCGCCATCCTCCTCACGCCGGGAGATAAATTCCATCACGTAGTCGCGCTGTATCTTTCTTTCATTCATATCGCTCTGATTATGACTTTTTATATTTCTGCACCAAGTTACACCGTTCGCTTGCCTGTCACCACCTCACTTATCAAGGCCCGTTTCAGTTCCTTGTATTTCTCTATCTGCTTTTCCAGATTGGTAATGTTAGCATCTATCTCACTACATTTCTCATCAAGGTAGGAGGCTATGGATTGCTGCTCTTCAGAATGTGGGAGAGGAATTGTCAAATTTGCAAAAGAATCCCAATTTGTTCGTGGCATCTTTACTCCTGCTACTTGATTCTTCAAATAATCAATGACTTGATGGGATAAGATAAAATACAAAATATATTTGTTATGCACATCCCTATAAGGACGGAGAACAAAGAACTCTGTAGAACATATTCCATCGTTTTTGGGAAGATAGCCCTTAGCCAAATATGGCCTCAATTTCCCAAATAACACATCTCCTGAATGAAATATGCTATTTGTTCCTTCTGTGGTAGAATCTGAAGGAATATAACGAGCAGTCCAACTTTCAATATTTTCTAAGGCAATATAAGGCAGAGAAGTATCATTGGTCTTTTCATTAACCAATTCTACAACATCCTTAATCCTCTTCAATTCCCATCCCTCAGGAATCTCTCCAATCCAATCCACACCAGAGGGCTTGAACCTGGCATTTGGGTTAAGTCCTTTGGTAACGACACGGCTGATAAGAGCCTTCTTTAATTTCAAATAAGCATCGCGCTTCTTCGACAACAAAGAGACACGATCATCTATCTTACCCACCTTGTCGTTCAAATAAGAGACTATCCTGCCTTGCTCTTCAAAGGAAGGAATGTCAAACTCAAAATTGGAAATATCTTCTTTTGTCAATCCCTCTCTATTTGCTCCTGTTTGGGTAAGGTATATCTTTTGTTGCCCCAAATCAGAAACAAGACAATAATATAGGTATAGTGAAAGGACTTTTGATGTCGAACGAATAATGCAAACATGCTGATTGACATTTCCCTCAGTAAAATCATTCGGCAGATAATAACATCTGCCAATAGAAGCTCCTGTAATATTTAGCAACACATCGTTTGGTTTTAATCGAGTTGAGGACATTGACTTATGGATTTCTTCCGATATATAGGCAATATCATGGAGCAGCAGCCCTTCATTCGTAATATTTTGGCTACGAAACAAAGGAATACCTTCTGATTGGTAAACTTCAGCTCCTCCACGTGGAGTAATGCCACTACCAACCTTGGTTGTGAAATCTTTGATTCTCATCCTCATAACTCAATTCCTTTCAATGCTTCATCCAATTCCTTGATTTCTGCCAGTATCTCCTCAACGCTACCAATCTCCTCAACCACATAGAACTCCTTGTTAAAGTTTAGTTCCACGCCCACCTTGTTAGTTGTCAACACGAAAGGTTTGAACACATACTTATCTATGAAAGCCTGTATCTCATGGTTGTTTTCTTCTTCATCGAAATGATGGGGGATGATTTCGTAATCGCTCACAAGATATGGTTCTATGGCAATCTTATAAACCATGTCACTCTTTTTGTTGATGGCAGCCTTGAAGGAGAATGTGCCACATCCAAGGTCACGGGTATTGCCTTGACAGTCTGTATGGATGATGGTACGCTCATCTGGATTGAAAGCATACATGTTACCCTCTTCAGTAGTGATAGAGAGCGGGAGCGATAGGCGTTCCTCGGTAATGCGCTTGGCTATCTGCCTGACATCATCGGCAGACAACTGCGTGATGTCCGTATATTCGTCTTCCCCCACCCTCAACGACACAGGATACTTGATGACAAAGGCTTTACCGTCCGGGCACACCGTCTGCTCCACATAACGCCCCTGCTCAGACACTTCGGTGAGCATAAGAGATTGCTTGTTATAGTAGAAATACTCACGGTCGTAAATCTTGCAGATGGCTGAAGGCTCAAAGGCTATAAGTGCATCGACAATCTTCCGACGCCCCTCTTTGGGTATTTCCCTACGCTTGTCACCCTTCGCTTTCTTCAGCAACTGCCAAAGTCCGCTACCATCAATGAGCGCCACTTTCCCCCTACGCATAGGATCTTGGTGCTTATTTTTGTTCATCACCCACAAATAGGTGTAGATGCCCGTATTGAAAAACTCGTTCTGAGGCATCTGTATAATGGCTTCCACCCAGTCATGGTCGAAGATGTACTTGCGGATGTTGCTCTCGCCCCCACCTGCATCGCCCGAAAACAGCGTAGAACCATTGTGTACCTCTACGGCAATGCCCGTGTCGGCGAGTTTCCAAAGAATGTGCTGCATGAAAAGCAACTGTCCGTCGCTTGTACTGGGATAGCCTGCAGGAAACTGCCCCTGTTCGTCTTTCTTCACCTCCTTTTCATAGCCCGTCCACTTGGTGCCGTAGGGAGGATTCGCTACAATGACATCAAACTCGTTGTTGGGGAACGGAACGGTGGTGAGCGTATTGCCATAATGAATTTTGGATTGCTTGCGGAAGCGTGACTCAATGGCAGCAAGGGCATAGAGTGCATCGTTGTACTCCGAACCGTAGGTAGCCACACGCTTATATCCGGCATTCGTTACCAACTTGTCTGCCACACCGAAGAGCAGGTTGGCACCGCCACACGTGGGGTCATAGACATGCAACCACTGCTCCTTGGGCTTGCTGACCTTCGATGACACGATGTCGGCAATCAGCGAGATAATGTCATCAGGAGTATATTGCTCTCCTGCAGTGGATGCAGAGAGGTCGGCCCACTTGCGCTTGATATGTTCCTCCAAGGTAGTGATGGCAGAGTTGTCGTAGGCGGAGAGGTCTACCTTTGCCCATGCCTGTGCCACACTGAAGAGGATACCTTTCTTCCGCAGTTCTGTCACTATGCCGTCCATGTTGAGATACCGTTGTGTGCCGCGCTCGATATTAATGCCCAAAAGCACCTTCAACTCACTGTCGAAAGCAGAGAGATAGTGAGCGAAATCTCCATCAAAAGTAGCATCATTCATGGTAATGGCGGCAAGCGTCTTGTCTTGCATGACGATATATTCGTTGTAGCCGCACTTCTCGTCGAGGAACGCCTCTTTGAACTCCTCGGAGTTATCTTTCGGGTTGGTGCCCTCCTTGTCCATCACCCGCTGCACGGCATTCCTCATGCGTCCTTCGAGCATCACCAATGCAAAGAACGGCATCATGTAGGCTGGGAAGTCGCTACGCTTGATGCTGGCAGCCAGCAACAGGTCGGCCACCGCCCAAATGTCACTTTCGTAGTGCATGATGTCACGCATTGGTTCGGTATGTATATCGTTTTCTGTTAGCATACGAAATTATATCTTATACTTTAACCCCACCTCATACTTTATCAATGCTTAGTACACTTCCACTTTTTCAGCAATCCGTTTTGTCTTGTCGCGCAACGCATCAAGGTCGCTATCCAACGGTGCGTAGCACAACACTACGCCCATACGGCGGTTGACGCGCGTAGTAGGTTTGCCGAAAATGCGTAAGTAGGTATCCTCCTCTTTGGTCACTTCTTCCATACCGCGATAATTCGGACGTTCCTGGCTGCTGATAGATGAAAGAACAACAGCGCTTGCACCTATCCGTTCTTGCTTAATATTAGGAATAGGCAAACCGAGCACGGCACGGCAATGCAATTCGAATTCATTCAGATTTTGCGTTCCTGCCAATGTCACCATGCCCGTATCGTGCGGACGCGGAGAGAGTTCTGAGAAATAAACACCGTTCTCATGGCTCAGGAAGAATTCCACTCCCCACAAACCGGCACCGGTCAGAGCACGGGTCACCTTCTCTGCCATATCCTGCGCTTCTTTCAAATGGGCGGGATCTATATGGGCAGGCTGGAAACTCTCGCGATAGTCTCCCCCTTTCTGCACGTGTCCGATAGGCGGACAGAACAGCGTAGGACCATTCTTTTGGGTAACGGTCAACAAGGTAATTTCACTGTCGAATTTGATGAACTCCTCGATAATAAGTTCCTTGATGTCGCCCCGGCTACCACTGCAACCGTACTCCCACGCATGTTCCAACTCACCGGCACTCTTTACGAGCGATTGCCCTTTACCGGAAGAAGACATCAAAGGTTTTACCACACAGGGAAAACCTATCTTTTCGGCAGCGGCTTTCAGTTCGTCCAAAGACTTGGCATAGAAATATCGGGCGGTCTTCAGCCCCAATTCCTTAGCGGCAAGGTCACGAATAGCCTTACGGTTCATTGTAAAATTCACCGCACGTGCACTGGGTACAACCTGAATTCCCTCTTTCTCGAATTCGTACAAACGTTCCGTACGGATAGCCTCTATTTCCGGTACAATAATATCCGGTTGGTGTTTACGCACTACGCATTCCAATGCGTCACCATCCAACATGCTGAACACTTCGCATTCGTCTGCCACCTGCATGGCGGGCGCTCCGGCATAAGAATCACAGGCAATAACATATTGCCCCTTTCGTTGGGCGGAAATCACAAATTCCTTACCCAATTCACCGGAACCTAACAGTAAAATCTTTTTCATTGCAGTATCAGTTATAATAGAATTATCGCAAAGATAGGGAGAAAAAACGATATAAAAAGAAATACGGGAAGTTAACTTCATTCACTGTATAAAGTTAACTTCCCGCAGTTATGATGTTAACATCCTGCCACCAACTTAGTTAACTTCATTAAAGCAATGAAGTTAACTAAGAGCCTGTTTATTGATGTTGCTCTCTCAATAAGTCGTTCACAGTCTTAACCGGATTAAAGGTGGCGAGGGGCACTTCTACAAAGACTGTACTCCAATCGCTCATCGCACCGTTCCAAAGTCCGGGAAGTTCCAAAGCCTTGAGGTCCTTGCCGTTTTTCGACTTATAGGAAATAAAGCCCGTAGCCTTATCTACATACTTCACCAAATCGAACTTATGACCTTTATAATCGCGTACAGCACAAACCAAGTCTACCGGATTGAAGTGAGTGCCTTTTTCGAACATTTCTTTCTTCTCCGGATCATTCATGTCAATCTGTGAGCTTTCGAGGATTTGCAAAGAGATTGTACCGTCACTATTGTAAGCAAGGAACGGACCACCACCCGGTTCGCCCACGTTCTTCACCATGCCGCAGACACGCATCGGACGGTTCAGTTTTTCTTTCAAGTAAATCACGAGTTCGGCATCTTCCAAATTCTTCGTTTCCGGATTTTTGCAGAACAGTTTCTTCTGTACGAACTGCAGGATATCAATAATCTGCTCATGCGTATATTTGCCGCTGTCCAACAGTTGCAAATAAGCAAATGCCTGCTGCTGCAGGGTGATGAGCATGCCGGCAATCAATTTCTTATATAATACGGTATCTCCTTTCAGTTTATCGGGCACCACATTGTCGATGTTCTTGATAAAGATGACATCGGCATCAAGGTCGTTCAGGTTTTCAATCAATGCACCGTGACCGCCCGGTCGGAACAGGAGCTTGCCGTTATCGCGGAAAAGTTTGTTCTCCATGTCGGCGGCAACGGTATCGGTACTCGGCTTCTGTTCGGAGAAGCTGATATTGTAATCCACACCATATTTTTTGGCATACAGAGCGGCTTTCTCGTCTACCAATGCCTTGAACAGCGCACGGTGTTCGGGAGATACGGTGAAATGAACATTAACTTTACCATTCTTATTGGCGGCATAGAGCGCACCTTCTACCAGATGTTCCTCCAACGGTGTACGGCTACCGTCTTCGTACTTATGGAACTTCAGCAATCCTTTCGGAAGCGCACCGTAGTTCAACCCTGCCGACTCAAGCAATGCGGCAACTATCGCCTTGTAATTTCCAACGGTCAACAATCCGGGAATATCCTTGCCCGCCGTTTCCAGGCAGGCAGCGTTCAAATCGTCATAGAAAGCAAATTTCTCTATTTTTTCAAAAAATGTTTTCTCAAAAACAGATTGGGGAGCATCGTATTCTGCTCCAAGAAATTCAAACAAATTCTTAAACATACGGCTTGCCGCACCCGATGCCGGAACAAACTTCACAACCGTCTTATCCGTCTGCGTATATGCTTCCCAAGCATTCAGATATTTCTTCTGTTCGTCAACGTCCGGAACCAGTACGCCCTGCTCCACGGAAGCAGCAGCAAACAGTTTTAAATATGGGAATCCTTTTTCGAAGCAGGCAAGTTGTTCGGCTATCTGTTTTTCCGATATACCTTTCTGCGCAAGCAGTTCTTTGTCTTGGAGTGTTATCATAATATCTAAATTAATTAATTGATGCCCAAAAATACAAAAAAAGCGCAAGCGCTGTCAAGAAAAAGAAGAAAAAAACTACCTTTACAGCAGAAAATACGGACAATTATGGAAACAGATGATTTTTTCACAGCCGGAGAGAAACGTTTGCTCTTCGTGCTCTACCGAAAACTGTTGCAGCTCTCCGGAGAAACGCTCCATAAGGGCGATTGCAAGAAACTGAAAACACATCTTGTAAACTCTATACAGAACAACCGCATACAGCGGGACATCTTCCGGCTGAACCCTATCATCAAGGATATGCAGACCGCGGTCATTGTAGCGGAAGAGATAGGCATGAGGCGGGCGTCCATTTTGGGACTGATGCTCCATGACTCCGTACGTTGCGGCAGTTGCACGCCCGAAGAGGTGGAACGTAGCTACGGTGAAGACGTAGCAGGCATCATACGCGGGTTGATAAGAGTAAATGACCTTTACGCCAAAAGCCCCACCATCGAATCGGAGAACTTCCGCAACCTACTGCTGTCGTTTGCAGAAGACATGCGCGTCATCCTCATCATGATTGCCGACCGTGTGAATATCATGCGCCAGATAAAGGAGTGCGAGAACGATGAGGCGCGCAGGCAAGTAGCGAATGAAGCCGCCTATCTGTACGCTCCTCTTGCCCACAAGCTGGGACTGTACAAACTGAAATCGGAATTAGAAGATCTCTCGCTGAAGTACACGGAAAAAGAGGTATACTATCACATCAAGGAGAAACTGAACGAGACGAAAGCATCGCGCGACAAATACATAGCCGCTTTCATCGCCCCGATACAGAAAAAACTGGAAGCGGCAGGATTGCATTTCCATATCAAAGGACGCACCAAATCCATCCACTCCATCTATCAGAAGATGAAGAAACAGAAGTGTCCTTTCGAGGGTGTGTACGACCTGTTTGCCATCCGCGTCATCCTGGACTCTCCGATGGAAAAGGAGAAACTGGAGTGCTGGCAGGCATACTCCATTGTAACAGACATGTACCAGCCCAACCCGAAACGCTTGCGCGACTGGTTATCCGTGCCCAAGAGTAACGGTTACGAGTCGCTGCACATCACCGTCATGGGGCCTGAGGGCAAGTGGGTGGAAGTGCAGATACGTACCGAACGTATGGACGAGATAGCCGAACGAGGACTTGCCGCCCACTGGCGTTACAAGGGTATTAAAGGCGAAAGCGGCTTGGACGAATGGCTGACTTCCGTACGTGAAGCGTTGGAAAACTCCGACAGCAGCGGACTGGAAACCATGGACCAGTTCAAGTTAGACCTCTACGAGGATGAAGTGTTCGTCTTCACCCCCAAAGGAGACCTGTTTAAACTGGGCAAAGGCTCCACCGTACTCGACTTCGCATTCCACATCCACAGCAAGCTTGGCTGCAAGTGCATCGGAGCCAAAGTAAACGGCAAAAATGTGCAGTTAAAACAGATACTGAACAGCGGCGACCAGGTGGAAATCATGACATCCAACACGCAGACGCCCAAACAAGATTGGCTGAACATCGTTACCTCATCCAAAGCACGTACCAAGATACGGCAGGCACTCAAAGAAATGGCTGCCCGCCAGCACGCCTTTGCCAAAGAGACGCTGGAACGCAAATTCAAGAACCGAAAGATAGAATATGATGAAGGGACGATGATGCGCCTCATCAAGCGGCTTGGCTTCAAGGTGGTGACGGATTTCTACCAAAGCATTGCCGACGAGACACTTGACGTAAACGGAATCATCGACAAGTATCTCGAACAGCAGAAGCGGGAAAACGACACGCACGATGATATCGTATACCGCAGTGCCGAAGGCTATAACATGCAGTCTATCCCCCTACCCGAAGAGACAAGCGCCAAAGAGGATGTACTTGTCATTGACCAGAACCTGAAAGGGCTGGAGTTCAAGTTGGCACGCTGTTGCAATCCTATTTACGGAGACGAAGTATTCGGTTTCGTCACGGTAAGCGGTGGCATCAAGATACACCGTTGCGACTGTCCGAATGCAAGCGACCTGCGCGAACGCTTCGGCTACCGTATCGTGAAAGCACGCTGGGCAGGTAAGTCGCAAGGCACGCAATATCCTATCACGCTGCGCGTAGTGGGACACGATGACATAGGCATCGTGACCAACATCACTTCCATTATCTCCAAAGAGACCGGAATTACACTACGAAGTATCGGCATAGACTCGCACGACGGGCTATTCTCAGGTACGCTTACCATTATGGTGGGCGACACCGGACGCCTTGAAGCACTTGTCAAGAAACTGAGAACGGTGAAAGGGGTAAAGCAAGTAGCGAGAAACTAATCATATAAAAGAGTTGTCAGAAGTTATCTGCCGATAACTTCTGACAAAGAGAAGCGAACTCCCTATAAAAGCAATATGAAATACGATTTTAAGAAACAACTACGCAGCTTCGGCTATGCCTGGAAAGGCATCCGGAGTTGTGTAGGCAAGGAGCAGAACCTGAGTTTTCACCTGATTGCCGCAACCATAGTAATCATGGCGGGTATCGTATCGGGCATTACGCGCACCGAGTGGACGGTGATTATCCTCTGCATCGGCGTAGTGATTGCCGCCGAACTGTTCAATACCGCCATTGAGAAACTGGTAGATTTGGTATCCCCCGAAAGGCATCCCGTTGCAGGGCAGGTAAAAGACATTGCCGCCGGAGCAGTGCTGGTATGCGCTGCCGCAGCGGCAATCATAGGATTGGTTATCTTTATACCGTATCTTCTTTAGGCATCTTCCTTACCTCACTCTTTTCCTCTTATAATAAGGATAAGTCAGCAAGACGAAGAAAAACAGCGCAAGCAGAGCGGCAACACCCGCCGCATGATACAGCAGAAATACATCCGCCAGCCGGCATGCCATTGCCAAACCGGCAAGCAGTCCGGTTTCCATAGCCAGATAACAAGTCGTATTAGCCGTTCCCCGTTGGCAATGGTGCGATAACTTCACGAACATCCTTGTAAACGGTATCGTCAGAAGCACCAATACAGCCAATGCCATGAACGAGATATAATCTCCTACATACAATAAAGGCAACATTATGCCCGGAACGAAAGCTATCAGCAACATATTCAGCGCAGGCACCCATGCACGCGGCAACAGAAAACGGTCCAAACTACATAGGTTCAGCCCGATAGGCGCACGGAAAGCCACATATACCCTTGATATGAAATACATGCCGAGAACTCCTGCGGCAACGGCTGCGTAAACCACCGTACGAAATCCGTAAAGGTGGTATAGCAGAAACCCCGTACCCGCCCCTACCAGCATACCCATTCTGGCAGACCACGCATATATCATATTTCCCGCACTGCGCCTTGCCGAGGGCGTGATGTCGATAGCCACTGTTATGCCTGCCGTCGTTGCCAATCCAAAGCACATTCCCTGTACCAGCGCAAGCAACAACAATTTGACATAACTGTCGGCAAAAGCATAGCCCGACATTGCCGCCAGCATGACAAGAATGGAATAAAGCAATACGTTCTTCCGCTTATATTCATCGCACAGATAGGCATGGAACGGACCTGCCGCAAACATTGCTGCGGCAAACACAAGAAACATGCCCCCTAACCGGGGAACAGATATCCCCAACCGCTCCGGCATTACGAACGAAAGTACGGGAAAGAGCATATAGACGGATGTAAACAACAGCAAGTTTGCCACGCACATCCGCCAAAAGTCCAGCGTCATCAGCCTGTCAGTACTGTTCTTTCTCATTCGGGAAGTCTAAGTTCTTCACATCGGATATGTAATGACTGATAGCATCCGTCATCACAGTATGAAGATCGGCATAGCGACGCAAGAAACGGGGACGGAAACCATTGTTCATGCCCAACATATCCTGAACGACCAGTACCTGACCGTCTACGCCACTGCCGGCACCGATGCCGATAACAGGAATGGTCAGTTCGCCTGCCACACGTTCTGCCAGCGCGGCAGGAATTTTCTCCAATACCAAAGCAAAACATCCGGCTTCTTCCAGCAAGTGGGCATCGCGTATCAGTTTCTCCGCTTCGGCATCATCTTTAGCACGTACCGTATAGGTTCCATATTTGTTAATGGACTGAGGCATCAGCCCAAGATGTCCCATCACCGGAATGCCGGCACTGAGAATGCGTTTCACCGTACCGATGATTTCTTCCCCGCCTTCCAGCTTCAAGGCATCGGCATGGCTCTCCTTCATAATGCGGATAGCAGATGCCAAGCCTTCCATTTCATTGCCTTGGTAAGAACCGAAAGGCATGTCCACCACTACCATCGCACGCTTCACACCGCGCACAACGGACTTGCCGTGATAAATCATCTGGTCGAGAGTGATAGGGAGCGTAGTCACATTGCCCGCCATTACATTGGAAGCAGAGTCTCCCACCAAGATAACGTCCATACCGGCACCGTCTACAATCTGCGCCATCGTATAGTCGTACGAAGTCAACATCGATATTTTTTCGCCTCTCTGTTTCATTTCAACAAGGCGATGTGTAGTTACTTTACGAGTATCGTCTGAAATATATCCAGCCATAATCTTAAATAAATATGTTAATGAATAGAAATACGCCGGCATGCCGTCTCCACTGTCGGGTGAAAAACGGCATGCCGATAAAATCGGGCGCAAAGTTAGTGCTTTTTCCTATTACTTGTGCACTTGAAGCATTTTATCGTAAGTGAAGCCCGTAAAATCATCCAATACACAGTGGCATAACGGCTCAATAGCCTCACGCTGATTGGTGGTTGCCAACCCTATCACAGTGGCTTCGGATGCCATGCCCGCTTTCAGTCCGTTGAAAGAATCTTCGAACACATAGGTGGTGGCGGGAGTAGTGCCGAACACCTCCATGCCGAGCAGGAAACAGTCGGGAGCCGGCTTCGACCGGGAGAACATTTCTGCGGTAAGAATCCTGTCGAACAGGGTCTTTACCTCAGGGCGGGCACGGTAGACTGCGGCCATTTTCAAATCGTTGGAACTGGTGACCACTGCCATCTTTACACCGTTGCGACGCAAATCGGAGATAAAATCGAGCACGCCGGGGATGTAGTCATAGTCCATCTCCCGCTCAAAGATGTTGAGGGCGGCGGTGATTTCCTGCTGTTCCTTCGTTTTTCCGGCAAAGAAAGTATCGTAGATGTAGGTCATGGTCTGACCTTTGATGCGGCTCTCCAAATCGTCCATACCCAAATAGTCGACACCTGCCTTGTGCCAAAAGACCGAATACTGCGTTTCAGTATCCATTACCACTCCGTCGAAATCGAAAAGGACGGCGATTGTTTTTGTTGTATCCATATCGTAAAAACAGATAAACAGATAAGTGAATAATTAAAATTAATCATCAATACTTAGAGCCTGTTTACATTTTCTTCAAAAAGTCTTCTTCAGCTTCTTTTGAGCCTCTTTCCGGTCTGTTCCCCCTCTTTTTATTCACCACATAGCCCGCTATGCTCCTCATAAAAACAGAAAAACATCCTCGAAAAGAACTATCAAAATAATGCCGGACAAAATTTAAACAGGCTCTAAACAGGCTCTTCCTTTTGTCTTTTTATCCTTTTACCCTTTTTGTCTTTTTGTCCTTTTTGCCTTTTACTTTTTTGTTCTTTTGTCTTTTTGTCATTCTCCCCGTCCCTTCTGACAATTTGTATTCCCCATCGCCCCACAATCGCCTGTTTCCGTCCCGATGTGCTGCCTATCGGAAAAAACGAAACGGGAAACGCCCATCTTTCCGAAAACCAGCGCAATAGCGAAATCCTTACAAACC
>NZ_CAJTSC010000012.1:20431-28179 GCF_910578895.1 uncultured Bacteroides sp. | reverse complement strand
AAAAGAACTATCAAAATAATGCCGAACAAAATTTAAACAAGCTCTTATATTCAGGGCAAAGGTCTGAATAATCATCGAACTGAGCAAATATTTGTTATCTTTGCAGAAGTTTAATTGACATATATCCAATGAACAATCCGCATATTCTGGGGACCGAACGAATCGGCAAACTGCTTGTGCAGTACTCCATCCCTGCCATTATCGGTATGACGATTACTTCGCTATACAACATCATCGACAGTATATTCATCGGTCATGGCGTAGGTGCCATGGGCATCGCCGGACTTGCCATTACTTTCCCGTTGATGAACCTGGTGGTCGCTTTCTGCACACTGGTTTCGGCGGGCGGTGCCACTATCTCGTCCATACGGCTGGGACAGAAAGACATGGACGGCGCCACGAAAGTGTTGGGCAACACCTTGATGCTATGCCTTGTCAACTCAATCTTATTTGGCGGTATCTCTTTTATCTTTTTGGATGAAATACTGTGTTTCTTCGGAGCGAGCAACGATACCCTGCCATACGCACGAGACTTTATGCAAGTAATCCTGCCGGGTACCCCCATCGCCTATACCATGATTGGGCTGAACAACGTGATGCGCGCTACCGGATATCCGAAAAAAGCCATGCTGACGTCAATGGTTACAGTGGTATGCAACGTCATACTGGCTCCCGTATTCATCTTCCGCTTCGGCTGGGGCATTCGCGGTGCGGCAATGGCAACGGTTATCTCACAGTTCATCGGCATGATATGGGTAGTGAGCCATTTTCTGCAGAAGACGAGTATCGTGCGGCTGCAACCGGACTTCTGGAAAATGAAAAAACGTATCATCGGCAGCATATTCTCCATAGGGATGTCACCGTTCCTGATGAACGTTACGGCGTGCGTCATCGTCATCATTGTCAACAATAGCCTGCAACGCTACGGCGGCGACATGGCTATCGGGGCATACGGCATCATGAACCGGTTGCTGGTGCTATACGTAATGATTGTATTGGGATTGACAATGGGCATGCAACCCATCGTGGGCTATAACTTCGGAGCACAGAAATACGAACGCGTAAAAGCGACACTACGCCTGAGTATTATTACAGGCGTGTGTATCACCAGTACCGGCTTTGTCGTCTGCGAACTGTTTCCGCATGCCGTTTCCGCTCTCTTTACGAATGACGGGCAGTTAATCGGCATGGCGTCAAGAGGAGTACGCATCGGCATAGCCATGTTTCCGCTGGTAGGCGCACAAATCGTCATCGGCAACTTCTTTCAAAGCATCGGCAAGGCGAAAATCAGCATATTCCTCTCCCTCACCCGGCAGTTGTTATACCTGCTGCCCGGGCTGGTTATCCTGCCCCGCTACATGGGGTTGGACGGTATCTGGACGAGCATGCCCGTATCAGACTTCTTCGCATTCGTCACGGCAGCCGTTGCGCTGTGCATATATGTCAGGAAACCAAGGTAAGATTAAGACCGACCGCATCCCGTCCCGGTCACGACTTCTTCATTTAGCAAAATGATAACTCCTGCGAATGAAAAGCCGCGCACGCCGTAACGGCCCGATTATCACTTACAGAACAAAAAAACGGAAAACGGGACAAATCTTCTTTTGAATGAAAACTCTATCTTTGCCCCCGGTTTTCAAGAACTCACATAACCCTTATAAACGCAATGAAACAATATACTCCCCTACTCCTATCGTTGCTTTGCCTGCTTATGCACAGTTGTGAAATGATAGACTACCACCCTTATGACGTACGCATCAGTGGCGAAACCAACGTCAATGCACACAACATCGCAAAAATAGAACACAATTGCCAGGACAAAACGACAATTAAATTCGTGACCATGGGCGACTCGCAACGCTGGCATGACGAGACGCTGGATTTCGTAAAAGAGATAAACAAACGTAACGACATCGACTTCGTCATCCACGGCGGCGACATGAGCGATTTCGGTGTTACAGACGAATTTCTGTGGCAACGTGACATCATGAACAAGCTCCGCGTGCCCTACGTGGTCCTGATTGGCAACCACGACTGCCTCGGCACAGGAGAAGAGACATACCGTGCCGTATTCGGCAATCCCAACTTCTCGTTCATTGCCGGGCGGATAAAGTTCGTATGCCTCAATACCAATGCGATGGAGTTCGACTACTCCCGCCCCATTCCCGACTTCATGTTCCTTGAGAAGGAACTGACCGACCGCCGGAATGAGTTTGACAAAACCGTAGTGTCCATGCACGTCCGGCCATACGCCGACCAATTCAATAATAATGTGGCACGCGTCTTTCACCGCTACGTGACCGAATTTCCCGGGCTGCAATTCTGCACTGCCGCCCACGAGCACCACGTGTTCGAGGAAAACCTTTTCGAGGATGGTATCATGTACTACATGAGCGACTGCATGAAAAAGCGCAGCTATTATACATTCACCATAACACCCGACGGATATGAACGTGAAGTGGTCTTTTTTTAGTCAACCGATATTCGCCGTTGTCTGCCTGCTGGCATTATGGAGCGGTCCGCTTGCCGCACAAGAAAGGGATACGGTAATTGTAACAAAGCGCGACACAATCTATTTACAGCAAACCTCCGACAGCGTTGTCACCGGTACTGTGCGCCCAAGCCGCTACGACCGGCGTGTACACCGCTATCGCAAGCAGTGGGATGCCCTGATTCCGACACACACCAAATTACAGTTTGCCGGCAACATGGGACTGCTCTCCTTCGGCACAGGCTGGGATTACGGAAAGCGTAACCAATGGGAGACGGATGTCTTTCTGGGCATCCTTCCTAAATATCAGTCCGACTGCGCCAAACTGACATTCACCTTGAAACAGAATTACATCCCCTGGAGCCTGCAAATCAAGGAAAGCCGCTTCTCGGCAGAACCCCTTGCCTGTGGTATGTACTTCAATACCGTATTCGGCGATGATTTCTGGGTGAATGAACCGGATCGTTATCCGAAAGGCTACTACGGATTCTCGTCCAAAGTACGCATCCACGCTTTCCTCGGACAACGTATCACTTACGACATCGACCCCCACCGCCGATTTACGGCAAAAGCGCTCACGCTCTTCTACGAGCTGAGCACTTGCGACCTCTACATTGTGAGCGCTTTCACCAACAAATACCTGAAACCAAAGGATTATCTGAGCCTTTCTTTCGGATTGAAGTTACAATTGCTGTAGGCTCACCAACTATAGTCGGGCATCGTACATCCGTACGGTTCCTAACCCGAAGGGCGATGACTCCCTCCAACTCCTGTAAATGAAAAAAGCCGTGCATAGCAAGTAAGTTTTCAAGAATTGAACTAACCAAATCTTGTATTTGTTCCACATAATAAATACCTTTGTACACTAAGGTATACTTTGATTTATTGAAAGTGTACAAAGTATTCTATAACAAACGTCCTAACACAACAATTATGTTATTTACAGCAGAAAACATTCTACTCGTAGGTTCTATTTTACTTTTCGTAAGCATCATAGTAGGCAAGACAGGCTATCGTTTCGGAGTTCCTGCCTTATTGCTTTTCCTTGTAGTAGGCATGCTCTTCGGCAGCGACGGACTGGGATTGCAATTCCATAACGCAAAAGAAGCGCAGTTCATCGGTATGGTAGCCTTGAGCATCATTCTGTTTTCGGGTGGCATGGACACTAAGTTTACCGAGATTAAACCCATCCTTTCCCCCGGTATCGTATTGTCTACTTTGGGTGTCCTCCTGACGGCATTGTTCACCGGACTGTTTATATGGTGGCTTTCGGGCATGAGTTGGACCAACATCCATTTGCCGTTAATCACCTCTTTGCTGCTGGCGTCTACCATGTCGTCCACCGACTCGGCATCGGTGTTCGCTATCCTGCGCTCGCAGAAGATGAACCTGAAGCACAACCTCCGCCCCATGCTGGAACTGGAAAGCGGAAGTAACGACCCGATGGCCTATATGCTGACCATCGTGCTGATACAGTTCATCCAATCTTCGGGCATGGGTGTCTCGCAGATAGCTTTCTCCTTTATAATACAATTTATTGTGGGTGCCGCCGCAGGTTATCTGTTAGGCAAACTTGCCATTCTTATGCTGAACCGGCTGAATATAGACAACCAGTCGCTCTATCCCATCCTGTTGCTGTCGTTCGTGTTCTTCACATTCTCCATTACCGACTTAATGAAAGGCAACGGCTACCTGGCAGTCTACATTGCCGGTATGATGGTAGGCAACAATAAAATAATGTACCGCAAAGAAATTTACACCTTTATGGACGGGCTGACATGGCTTTTCCAGATAATCATGTTCCTGTGTCTCGGCCTGCTTGTCAACCCGCACGAAATGCTGGAAGTGGCTGCCGTGGCACTGCTTATCGGTGCATTCATGATTGTTGTAGGGCGTCCGCTCAGCGTGTATCTCTGCTTGCTCCCGTTCGGGAAACGCATTAACCTGAAGTCCAAATTGTTTGTCTCCTGGGTAGGGCTGCGCGGTGCCGTGCCCATCATCTTCGCCACTTATCCGGTGGTGGCGGGTGTGCCCGGTGCGGATGTCATCTTCAACATCGTATTCTTCATCACCATCCTGTCTCTCGTCATTCAAGGCACTACAGTCTCCAAAGCGGCACGTATGCTGGGACTTTCCACACCGATGGAAAAGACAGGAAATGACTTTGGAGTAGAGCTGCCCGAGGACATCGATTCCGACCTGCACGATGTGACCGTGACCCAAGAAATGCTCGATGCGAAAGGCGACACACTGAAAGATATGCGCCTGCCTCAAGGAACGCTCGTGATGATAGTGAAGCGCGACAACAAATACCTGATACCCAACGGTACGCTACGGCTTCAAGTGGGAGACAAACTGCTGCTTATCTCCGAAAAAGCCAAAAACGAATAAGAAGGAAACGTATAACGGTATCCGACCGGCACACGCGCCGGTCGCTTTTCTACGGTTTTCGGACAGCGTGCAACACTTGCCTTTCCAATAATTTCCCCCGTTTGGTATAGATTTCACTTTTCACAAGTCCTACCCCTTTGGCATACCAATATGTAGCGTACTCTTTTTCGGAAAACAGCATTACATTTCCCTCACTTTCCGTTTGGATTTTGACACATTCAAAATCCCCTGCCGGAGTATTCACCATTTCTTTACCCTTATAACATCCTTTGAGGTGAGCACGCATCTTCATGAAACTCATCTTATGAAGGTAATGGCACTCCGGCAACTTTTCGTCCATTGCGGCATTCTCTTTTATGGGAATCCTTATCCCGCCTTCCGCCCGAAAATGTTCACTATATTTCCGGTATTCCTCTTCCGCCTCGGCTTCATGTCCGGGAGCATAGCCGGAAGCCATATACCTGCGGACTTCCTCATTCTCCGTCTCCGCATCCAGTATGACAAATTCCGTAACATCCTTCTTCTTTCCATATATAAATATCTCACGGTTTGTTCCTTCTCTCACATCTGCCGGAGTATAGCTGTCGCCATATCCCAATTGTTCTACAACGATGCGTTCCGGCTCGTCAAGTACATTCTTCACTATAACAGAGTCGCGTAAAGTCTTATTTTTCTTAAAATTCTCGGTCACGTAATAAATAACCGTGCCTTGCTCCGTACAGCAGTATTGGGCATACACCGCACTGCTATATAAAAAGAACAGAAGAAAGATTGTGTTTCTCATGGTCATACAAATTATTATGGTTTGGACAAAGAAATCAAAATCTTTCATTCTATGCAATATTTATCTGTTAAAAGTCTATCTGCCACTGCCAAGCATAATAAAAATCTTCTATTGAACAGATTTATAATTCAAGGTAAGTAAATGTTGAAAGCAGGTTCTTTTTAATATTTTCTACAAAGGCGGACAATACAACTCTCACGAAAAAACTTTCAAACTGCTTGTTTCGCATCACTATAAGCCCTATATTTGCGCAGTTTTAACTAAAGTGTGCACATATACGAATGGAACAAGAACAACGGTTCATTGACTATATAGAACAAAGCATCATACAAAACTGGGATAGAAACGCCCTGACAGACTATCAAGGAATCACCCTGCAATATAAAGACGTTGCACGCAAGATTGCCAAATTTCATATCGTATTGGAAAGTGCCGGCATCCGTCCCGGTGACAAGATTGCCGTATGCGGACGCAACAGTGCCCATTGGGCAGTATGCTTTTTGGCAACAGTGACGTATGGTGCCGTAATTGTTCCCATTCTCCACGAATTTAAAGCAGATAACATACACAATATTGTGAACCACTCCGAAGCCAAGCTTCTCTTTGCGGGCGACCGTGTCTGGGAAAATCTGAACGAAGAGGCCATGCCGCTGCTTGCGGGCGTTGTCCTGCTGACAGACTTCACCCCGGTGGTCTGCCGTGACGAGCGGCTAATGGAAGCTTTTGAGCATCGTAACGCCACTTACGGCGCACGCTATCCCAAAAACTTCCGTCCCGAACATATCTGCTACCGCAAGGAACAGTCGCCCGAAGAGCTTGCCGTCATCAACTACACGTCCGGCACTACAGGTTACTCCAAAGGTGTTATGCTGCCCTACCGCAGTCTGTGGTCCAACATCGCCTACTGCCACGAAATGCTGCCCGTTCGTCCGGGCGACCATATTGTATCCATGCTTCCTTTAGGACACGTGTTTGGCATGGTCTACGATTTTCTCTACGGTTTCTCGGCAGGGGCACACCTCTACTTCCTCACGCGTATGCCGTCGCCCAAGATTATCGCGCAATCGTTCTCCGAAATCAAGCCGCGCATCATCTCCTCCGTGCCGCTTATCGTGGAGAAGATTATCAAAAAGAATATCCTTCCCCTCATAGATAACAGAATAGGCAAGTTGCTGTTGCGGATGCCCATTGTCAACGACAAGATTAAAGCCGACATACGCAAAAAAGCAATGGACGCTTTCGGCGGCAATTTTGATGAGATTATCATTGGCGGCGCCCCTTTCAATGCCGATGTGGAACGTTTTCTACAACAGATAGGCTTCCCCTATACCATCGCCTACGGTATGACGGAATGCGGTCCTATCATCTGCTCCAGCCGTTGGGAGACCCTGAAGTTCGCATCCTGCGGAAAGGCCGCTACCCGCATGGAAGTAAAGATAGACTCTCCCGACCCGCAGCATGTAGCGGGTGAAATCATTTGCCGGGGAAGCAACCTGATGTTGGGTTATTACAAGAAGGCCGGAGCCACCTCGCAAATCATAGATGTCAACGGCTGGATGCATACGGGAGACCTCGCTACAATAGATGCCGACGGTTACATCACCGTACGCGGCCGGAGCAAGAACATGCTCCTTACTTCCAGCGGGCAGAACATCTATCCTGAAGAGATAGAAAGTAAATTGAACAATATGCCTTACGTAGCCGAATCGTTGGTTGTATTGCAGCAGGACAAACTCGTGGCATTGATTTACCCTGACTTTGACGATGCCTTTGCACACGGGTTACAACAAGCCGATATAGAGAAAGCGATGGAAGACAACCGAAATGAACTGAATCTGCTCCTGCCGGCATACAGCCAAATCACTAAAGTGAAAATACATTTCGAAGAATTTGAAAAGACCGCCAAGAAGAGTATCAAACGCTTCATGTATCAGGAAGCCAAAGGATGATATTTCTTAAAAAAGATATAGAAGAGAGCATGTTTTTATAAGAAGTGTTATAAAACATGCTTTTTTTATTGAATTATTTGCAGATTTAGCAAATGTCCGTATCTTTGCAATGTGTTTTTCATAGTATTAGATT
>NZ_CAJTSC010000012.1:0-20421 GCF_910578895.1 uncultured Bacteroides sp. | reverse complement strand
TTGGAGTACAGCGGTACTCCTTTTTTTATGCCCATCAGCTTCAAAACATGCTCGGCTTGCGAAACGACTTATCTTTCCGGAAAAAACAGTTTCTTTCATTTCCCCCTCTTCAAAATGAAAATCCTCAAATAAATAATTATCTTTACTCCGAAAAAAATACAGGTAATGGATATACATACATTCATCAGTAATTACCGGGAAGCATTCGGGCAACATGCCGAACTCCCCATCGCTTTTTGGTACTCCGACCAACCGGAAGTTCCTACGGAGAAGATAAACGGATGTTTCTTCAAAAGCATGATACAGGTAAGAAACGGCAAGACAATCAGCCTCAACGCAGAGAATATAGGTTGCGGCGGCGGTAAATTCTACACCGGCTTTACAGATATGCCAGAACGTGTGCCCGGTTTTGTCTCCCTGAAAGAGAAATATAAGAAAACGCCCGGAATGGTCATAGACTTCATACAAGAGTTGCAAGTGCCCAAAGCCGGAAAAGCCTATCTGCACTTTGCACGAATTGACAAGATAACTTCTTTCGACGCGGTCGAAGGTATCTTGTTCCTTGCCACTCCGGATATACTGGCAGGACTGGCCACATGGGCTTACTTTGACAATAATGCCACGGATGCCGTGTCGGCTCCTTTCGGTTCGGGCTGTTGCTCTGTAGTGACCCGGGCTATCCTTGAAAACCGTAAACATGGGAGAAGTACTTTCCTGGGATTTTTCGACCCGTCTGTACGCCACTATTTCGAAGAGGACTTGCTGAGTTTCACTATTCCGATGTCACGGTTCAGGAAAATGTATCACACCATGCGCGAGAGTTGCCTGTTCGACACACACGCTTGGGGCAAACTCAAAGAAAGGATACAAAACATGCCAAGCACGCAGCAAGAAGAAGCATCATTCAATCATCTGAATTTAACTTTTGAAATCCGTCCGGACATCATGTTACGTGAGGTGACGATAGAAGATGCGGCGGCAATATACCATGCGATTGATACGCACCGCGACTATATGCGTACATGGCTACCGTTTGTCGATAATCTGAAATCCGTAGCCGATGAAGAACAGTTCCTGAAAAGTATTCTCTCCGCTCCCGCCGACAGTTACGAACCGATATTCGGCATTTGGAATGGAAAGAATGAAATTTGCGGGTTGATAGGTTTTCATTTCTCCGACTTCGCCAATCATCGTACGGAAATCGGCTATTGGCTGCTGCCCGAATACCAGCACCAAGGTATTATGACCGCTTGTGTACGCCGCCTATGCCAATGGGCTGTCGAAGCCAAAGATATAAAACGTATACAAATCCGTTGTGCCACAGGCAATGCGGCAAGTAATGGCATTCCCGTCAGATTGGGTTTCCGCCTGGAAGGGACAGAACGCGCCGGAGAACTATTGGCTTCGGGAGAATATACGGATATACATGTATATAGTATTTTGAAAGAAGAAATCGTATAAGACAGAAGAACATAAGAACAAAAAAGAAACATGGAAACAAACCAAGCCTCTTCAAAATTTCAGGATGCGTCAATCGCTCCCATGCACACTACCGAACATGTTGTCAATCAGACAATGATCAGATTATTCGGTTGCGGGCGCTCCGTCTCTGCCCATATAGAACGCAAAAAAAGCAAATTGGACTATCTGCTGAACACCTGCCCCACAGAAGAGCAAATAAAGAAACTGGAAGAGACCGTTAATGAGGTCATGGCACAGCATCTGCCTGTCACTACCGAATACATCACCCAAGAAGAAGCTCAAGGACGATTCGATTTGGACCGATTGCCGGAGAACGCTTCAGAGACCGTGCGTATAGTAAAAGTGGGTAATTATGACGAATGCCTTTGTATAGGCACACACGTTACCAACACTTCCCAAATAGGAATTTTCAAAATAATCAGTCATGATTGGGATGATGCAAACAAACGTTGGCGAATACGCTTTAAATTAGTAACGGCATAATAAAAGCCGGAAGTGTCGACACACTCCGGCTTTATATTGGCAAGCACCGCACCTTATCCCGAACGGAATAGGCAGGTAAGACATTTTATTCTATTTTTCTGCCGTTTGGTTCCGACCTTGCTCTGATGCTTTGACCTGTACGGTTTTTTCCTCCTTGATAGTGTTGCAAGTACCATTGAAGCAGGCTTTGGGTTCGACTTCCAACTTATAGGTATAGATATCGCCATTCACCATACATCCGGCTTTCAACATCAATTCATCCGAAATATGTATGTCACCTTTCAAGGTACCCTGCAATATGGCGGAAACGGAAGTCACATTTCCTATAATTTTCCCTTGAGGACCAAGCACTACAGTTTTACGGCACGTGATGTTACCTTCTATCGTCCCATCCACCCGCAGGCTTCCTTCCACATCAATCGTGCCTTTTAAAACCGTACCTACCGCTACAGTAGTCAATTTTAAAGGTTCGGATGTGGCAATGTCATGCTCTTTGTCGTCTTTCTTTTTACCAAACATAGTATCTTTATTAATGTTGTTACTTTTGTTTATTTTACAAAAGTAAGAAAAAATACTGAACTGCAAAAAATAGCGCTGTTATTTATATTCTTCCCAAGACTTGATAGCCAAATCGTCCGGCGTCATTGTACAGAACGCATTGATAAACGCACTTGCCAACCGTGCATTCGTAATCAGCGGAACATTTAGATCGATAGCGGCACGGCGTATCTTGTAACCGTTGTCCAGCTCTCCCGCCGTAAGATTTTTCGGAATATTCACCACCATATCAATCTCCTTTTTATGTAGCATATCGAGTGCCTGCGGTTGCATACCCGATTCGCTCGGCCAATAGACGCGGGTGTTTTCCACACCGTTTTCCGTCAGGAACTTGCTCGAACCGCCAGTGGCAAACAGCCTGTATCCTTTCTGCTGAAGCATACGGGCAGCGGAAAGCATATCCACCTTCTGCTTCGGCGTACCGGTAGAGAGCAAGATATTCTTCTGCGGAATACGATAGCCCACCGAAAGCATCGCTTTCAAAACAGCACAAGATGTATCACTGCCTATACACCCCACCTCTCCCGTACTTGCCATATCCACGCCCAATACCGGATCTGCCTTCTGCAGGCGATTGAAGGAGAATTGCGAAGCCTTTATTCCCACATAGTCGAGGTCGAACAGGTTCTTGTCCGGTTTCCGTACGGGAATGCCGAGCATCACTTTCGTGGCGAGTTCGATGAAGTTTATCTTAAGCACCTTACTCACGAACGGAAATGAGCGCGATGCACGCAAATTACATTCAATCACTTTGATATCGTTATCCTTGGCAAGGTACTGGATGTTGAACGGACCGGAAATATTCAGTTCACGGGCAATCTCACGACTGATACGCTTGATACGGCGTACCGTCTCCACGTACAGTTTCTGAGGTGGAAACTGGATGGTGGCATCACCGGAATGCACACCGGCAAACTCAATATGCTCACTGATGGCGTATGCGATAATTTCACCATTCTGCGCTACCGCATCCATCTCCACTTCTTTGGCATGCTCAATAAACCGGCTCACTACCACCGGATGCTTCTTCGAGACATTTGCCGCCAGTTGCAGGAAGCGTTCCAGTTCCTCGCGGTTGGAACAAACATTCATCGCCGCACCGGAAAGGACATACGACGGACGAACCAGCACGGGAAATCCCACCTGTGCCACGAAAGCGTCAATGTCTTCCAAAGAAGTCAGCGCACGCCACTCGGGCTGGTCTACGCCGATGCGGTCGAGCATAGCAGAAAACTTGTCACGGTCTTCAGCATTATCTATGCTCCTGGCACTCGTACCGAGAATTGGTACGTCTTGCGCATCAAGACGCAAGGCAAGATTATTGGGTATCTGTCCGCCTGTAGAAACAATAACCCCGTACGGGTTTTCCAGTTCAAGGATATCCATGACGCGCTCGAAGGTCAGTTCATCGAAATAGAGACGATCGCACATATCATAGTCCGTAGACACAGTTTCGGGATTATAGTTAATCATGACACTGCGGTAACCTTCCTTGCGGATAGTGTTCAGCGCCTGCACACCGCACCAATCGAACTCCACCGAAGAGCCGATGCGATAGGCACCCGAACCGAGGACAACGATTGATTTGCGGTCGCCCAAGTAATGCACATCATTGGCGATGCCGCTGTAGGTCAAATACAGGTAGTTGGTCTGCGCAGGATATTCGGCAGCAAGGGTATCTATCTGCTTTACTACAGGCAACACTCCCACGCTCTTACGGTAATTGCGTATACAAAGAATGCCCTCTTCCATATCGCCCTCATAACCGATGGCACGTGCTATCTGGAAATCGGAAAATCCCTGTATCTTCGCCTTGCGCAGCAACCCGACAGGTAAATCGGCAATTTGCTTATGATTTCCGCTCCACTGCTTCAACTCCTTGCTCGTATTCATTATGTTCATCAACTTCTCAAGGAACCACCGGTCTATCTTTGTCAGCTCATGTACCTGGTCTACCGTATATCCGGCGCGGAAGGCTTTGGAAATAACGAAAATACGCTTATCGGTAGGTTCGCGCAGCGCCTTATCTATGTCGGGAATGACCAGTTCTTTGTTCTCCACAAAGCCGTGCATTCCCTGTCCTATCATACGTAAACCTTTCTGGATAGCCTCCTCGAAAGTACGGCCAATTGCCATGACCTCGCCGACCGATTTCATGCTTGAACCCAACTCCTTGTCTACACCGTGGAACTTACCCAAATCCCACCGTGGAATCTTACAGACCACATAGTCCAAGGCAGGTTCGAAGAAAGCACTCGTGGTCTTGGTGACAGAGTTCTTCAAGTCGAAAAGCCCGTAGCCCAATCCCAACTTGGCGGCAACGAATGCCAACGGATAACCAGTTGCCTTAGAAGCAAGTGCGGATGAACGGCTTAAACGTGCATTTACCTCGATAACACGATAGTCTTCGCTTTCGGGATCGTAAGCATACTGCACATTACACTCGCCCACGATACCGATATGACGGATGATTCGGATGGCAAGTTCGCGCAGTTTATGATAATCCGTATTGCTCAATGTCTGCGACGGAGCAATAACGATGGACTCTCCTGTATGGATGCCCAACGGATCGAAGTTTTCCATATTGCAAACCGTGATACAATTATCGAAACGGTCGCGCACCACCTCATACTCCACTTCTTTCCAACCGCGCAGCGATTTTTCCACCAACACCTGCGGAGAGAAAGAAAAAGCCTTTTCCACCAAAACATTCAGTTCTTCTTCGTTATCGCAGAAGCCCGAACCCAATCCACCCAACGCGTATGCAGCGCGCACAATGACCGGATAGCCCAGCTCAGCGGCAGCACGGCGGGCATCCGCGGCATTCTCCACAGCCTCACTCTTGATAGTCCTTACATCTATCTCGTTCAACTTCTGCACGAATATCTCGCGATCTTCCGTATCAATGATTGCCTGTACGGGCGTGCCGAGTACCTTTACACCGTATTTCTCGAAGAGACCTTCCTTGTAAAGCGCCACACCGCAATTCAGGGCGGTTTGTCCGCCAAAGGCAAGCATGATGCCGTCCGGACGCTCCTTCTCAATAACTTTCTCCACAAAATAAGGGGTTACGGGCAGGAAATAAATCTGGTCGGCAACTCCTTCCGAAGTTTGCACTGTAGCAATATTCGGATTGATAAGAACGGTATGGATACCCTCTTCTTTCAATGCCTTGAGCGCCTGCGAACCCGAGTAATCGAACTCTCCCGCCTCCCCGATTTTCAATGCACCGGAACCAAGCAACAGGACTTTCTTTATATTGTTCTCTTTCATTGTTGTTGTTCTTTTTATATTACGAATAAGACAATACCAGCCTCAACAAATCTTTTTTTACTTCATAAGTTTGACAAATTCATCAAAAAGGAATTCCGTATCCGTGGGTCCGCTGGCAGCTTCGGGGTGAAACTGTGCGGAAAACCAAGGATTTCGCTTGTGGCGGATACCTTCGTTGGAACCATCATTCATATTGATGAAAAGCGGTTCCCAATCTTCGCCCAACGTGTTGTTGTCTACCGCATAACCGTGATTTTGAGAGGTGATGAAGCAACGTTCCGTGCCTACCATGCGTACAGGCTGATTATGGCTACGATGCCCGTATTTCAGTTTGTATATCCTGGCTCCACCGGCTTTGGAGAGCAACTGGTTGCCCATACAGATGCCGAAGATGGGAAGTTGTTCATTCTCCATCGCCTTACGTATATTCCGCACGGCAGCATCACAAGTGTCGGGGTCGCCGGGACCGTTAGAAATGAAAAGCCCATCGAACTCCAATCCATTGAAATCGTAGTTCCACGGCACGCGAATCACTTCCACATCCCGCCGCAACAGGCAACGGATGATGTTAGTCTTGACGCCGCAGTCCACAAGGACAACTTTCTTCCTGTCCCGTCCCTCGTTATAACGGATAACTTCCTTGCAACTCACCTTATCCACATAGTTCACACCGGCATAAGTAGCTTCGGGAACTTCATCGGGGATGTCATCGAAAACAATCTTTCCCATCATCACTCCATGCTCACGCAGAACTTTCGTCAGTTGGCGGGTGTCGATACCCGTAATGCCCGGCACTTGCTCACGCTTCAGCCAATCACCAAGACTTTCCACGGCATTCCAATGGCTGTAGCTCTCGGAATAATCACTAACGATAACAGCTTCGGCATGGATGCGTTCGCTCTCCATGAACGTAGCCAGCCCGTCAGGCTCAAAGGTAAAGGGTGGCACACCATAGTTACCCACCAGCGGATAGGTGAGCGCCATCAACTGCCCGGCATACGAAGGGTCGGTCAGGCTCTCGGGATAACCCGACATAGCTGTATTGAAAACCACCTCTCCAGCCACCGGTTTTTCATAGCCGAACGACTTGCCACAAAAGCGGCTCCCGTCGTCAAGGATAAGAGTTACATTTCTCATTGGTTCAGTAATTACTTTGTATCTTAATTCTTCTTTTTTTCTTTATCTCTCTTAGGACAACTCCTCCCCGGAAAACCGACTCCCGTCCCAGTTAAAACTGGTATATCTGTTCGATGTAGTCTATAAACGCCGCATTCAACAGCCTTACACCGCCCGGAGTGGGATAATCGCCGCTAAAGTACCAATCACCCTGATGCTGCGGACAGGCTTCACGCAAGCCCTCAAGCGGCTGATATACAATCTGCACCTTTGCCTTCGTGCCCTTCGGAGTAAGCAATTCCACCATTTTGGCGGAAATCTCCTCATCGGTAAAGGGAGCGTAGATTTCTTTCACGTAGTTCACCACTTGTTCCTTAGGCAAATCCGCCTGCTCTTTGGACTTCCGGTAGGCGGATTCAATAACATCACGCATCTCACGCTCTTTCAGCAGTTCGATGGCAGCCTTAAAAGCGATGAACTCACTCATTTTCGCCATGTCAATCCCGTAATAATCGGGATAGCGTACCTGCGGTGACGAACTTACAATTACAATCTTCTTCGGACCGAGACGATCGAGAATACCGATGATGCTCTGTTTCAAAGTGGTACCGCGTACAATACTGTCATCTATAATAACCAAGTTATCCACACCAGGTACGAGACTACCGTAGGTAATGTCGTAAACGTGGGCAGCAAGATCATTGCGGCTGTTACCTTCGGCAATGAAGGTACGCAGTTTAATGTCCTTTATAGCCACCTTTTCGCTCCGTATGCGACGGGACAGGATGCGCTCCAGCTCGTCATGGCTGGGGTTGTGTCCCAAAGCGGCAATCTGCCGGACCTTCTCTTCGTTGAGATAGTCATCCAATCCCTGCAACATTCCGTAGAATGCCACTTCTGCGGTATTCGGTATAAAGGAAAAGACCGTATGATCTATGTCCTTATCAATGGCTTTCAGAATGTTGGGCACCAATTTCTCACCCAGCAGTTTACGTTCCTTGTAAATGTCCATGTCACTTCCTCGGCTGAAGTAGATGCGCTCGAAAGAACACGGTTTCACCTCACGCGGTTTATTGACCTGCACCGTGCGAAGATTTCCACGCTTATTAATGAGCACCGCCTGCCCCGGTTGTAACTCCTTAATGCGGTCGGCAGAGACATTGAGTGCGGTCTGTATGACAGGTCGTTCGCTGGCAAGCACCGCTATCTCATCATCCTGATACCAAAATGCCGGACGAATACCCCACGGATCGCGTACAGCGAATGTCTCACCGCTTCCGGTAAGCCCGCACATCACATAGCCCCCGTCCCACTCTTTACTTGAGGTGCGCAATACGTTGGCAAGGTCAATATGGTCTTCAATGTAATGTGTGATATCCATGCCCGTCAACCCCTCGGCTTCGGCAAGGTTGAAAAGACGTTCCACTTCACGATCCAACCGATGTCCCACCTGCTCCAGCATGATGTAGGTATCGGCATATTTACGCGGATGCTGACCGATGGCAGTGATACGTGCGAAGATTTCGTCCACATTTGTCATGTTGAAGTTGCCGCAAAGGGCGAGGTTCTTGGCACGCCAGTTGTTCCTTCTAAGAAACGGATGTACGTACGAGATACCTGACTTCCCCGTAGTGGAGTATCGCAAATGCCCCATATACACTTCGCCCGCAAAGGGCAACGCGCGCTTTGCATAACCGGCATCATGCAGTTGCTCCTTTGTCAGGTCTTTAAAGTGACCGTGCACCGTATCGAATATCTCCGTGATGGCACCCGAACCAAGCGCCCGTTCACGAAACATATATTCCTCGCCCGGATTTGCTTCCAATTTCACACAAGCCAATCCGGCTCCTTCCTGCCCCCTATTATGCTGCTTCTCCATAAGGAGATAGAGTTTGTTCAGCCCGTACATCCATGTACCATACTTCTCTTCATAATATTCCAGCGGTTTCAGCAGGCGTATCATGGCAACGCCACATTCATGCTTCAGTTGTTCCATCTATTTATTTACTATATTACTCCCTATGCTCGCGATACCTCTTAAGTACTACTGATTTATTGTCTTATATTCTCTGAATGACAGATGGTCAATGATATAAACACATTTTCAACATCTACTTATATTATATCTTCGGCACATAGGCATGTTGATGATTTACAATTTGATAATCAAGAAATCAATACGATTGACAACCTAAATATATTCTACAGATACATGTTATATCGGTATTTGATTTTACGACAGCAAAGATATACATTCTTCAGAACATAAAGTCAAGATTTACTCTATTTCTTTATCAAAAGAATAGAAAAAAGATATTTCCTTATCAAAAAGACAACTAAAACAATGCTTTAAAAGCAAAAAGAAAATCATTACAAATCTAAAGCAAACGAAGGAAATTTGATTTAGGATTAGAAGAAAACAAATGCTATTTCCTATCAGACTATAACTTCATGCTTCTATAAGAGCGCCCCAAAAAATACTTGAACAGTAATTTTAAAACAGATACATGGTTCCGGCAAATACTCTGATATGGCAGGTAGCAAATATATAACAGGCAGTAGTCAAACATAAGTTTTCACCATACGCCTCACAATTGAATTTCAGCGAGCATTCTTTCATATTCATAATGTTTACACTATCTTTGCCTAAAAAGATGAAGATAATCAAAACAAATATTTATAATTTCAATACCTGATGAAATCAAGAAGCCTTATTATCACCGCCGCCCTACTGCTTGCTGTATGCAGCGACATACAGGCACAATCCACCCAAGTCATCGCCCATCGCGGATTCTGGAAAACCGAAGGTTCGGCACAGAACTCCATCGCTGCATTGGTAAAAGCCGACTCCATCGGCTGCTATGGTTCCGAACTTGATGTATGGCTCACAGCCGACAACCAACTGGTGGTAAACCATGACAGTACTTTCAAAGGAGTAGATATGCAGAACTCCACCGTACGGCAGTGTACCGCCGTAATACTGGAAAACGGAGAACAACTCCCTACCCTGCAACAATATCTGAAAAGAGCGAAACAACTGAAAACACGTCTCATCCTGGAACTGAAAGCCCATAAAACACCTGAACAGGAGACACGAGCCGTAGCCGCCATCGTAAAGATGATAAAGAAGATGGGATTGGACAGTCGTACGGAATACATCACTTTCTCGCGGCATGCCACCAAAGAGTTCATACGTCTTGCTCCCAAAGGTACTCCGGTGTATTATCTGCAAGGAGACCTCGCTCCTAAAGACCTAAAAGAATGGGGCTGTGCCGGACCCGACTATCACTTCAGCGTGTTCAAAAAACATCCCGAATGGATTAAAGAAGCTCACGAGTTGGGTATGAAAGTAAATGCCTGGACCGTAAACAATACGCAAGACATGGAGTGGCTGATAGATCAAAGCGTAGATTTCATCACTACCAACGAACCCGTAGAGTTACAGAAAATATTACAATAAAAGTTTCGACGCACAATACTATACAAATAAATATGGACTAATCGTCCGCAGTTTTTTCAATATACAAAGGTAAGAAGATATGAAAACAAGAAATGCAAAATTAGGAGTAATAGCACTACTCGCTGCAGTAATGCCTTTCACGGCAAAAGCACAAGACAAAGTAGAAGCATCGGTAGGTGCAGACATCGTAAGCGGTTACGTATGGCGCGGACAAGACTTAGGCGGCGTAAGTATCCAACCCAGTGCATCAATTGCCTACAAAGGTTTTTCATTGGAAGCATGGGGGTCGGTAGGCATCCAAAAAACAGACACCGACGGTTATGATGCCAAAGAGCTGGACCTGACGTTGGGCTACTCCAACAGCGGATTTTCCGTATCAATCACCGATTACTGGTTCAATACCGGAGCCGGCTACTTCCACTATGGCGCGCACAACACCGCACACCTGTATGAAGCCCAAGTAGGTTATGATTTTGGTCCTGTGGCAGTGAACTGGTACACGAACTTTGCCGGAGAGGATGGTCTCAAAGAGAATGGAAAGAGGGCTTACTCATCTTATATCTCCGTAACCGCTCCTTTCAGATTGGGCGGGTTGGATTGGACAGCCGAAGCAGGCGCCACCCCGTGGGAAACGGACTTTTACGGAGCGGATGGATTTTCCGTATGCGATGTCAGCCTGGGAGTTTCGAAAGAGATTAGGATTACCGACTCATTCTCTCTCCCACTCTTTGCCAAAGCCACTTGGAATCCTTGCTCGGAAGGCGCTTATTTCGTTGTGGGACTAAGTTTTTAGGTTATCACCGTAAGCCGTACAATACCGACATTGCCGAAGCCCTCTCGTCCCTTACCATTCAAGGAACTTTCCACGTTCCCTGCGCTTCTGCAACTCCCTTTGTAGAAAACGACGGCGGTCTTTGGCAATGTAACGGCGAGCAAAAATATTGGGAACCGCCACGCCCAGCGCAATGCAAAGAATAATCAGTGAAGCGTTGATGCCGTTGGACACAGCTACCGTCACCTCGCCTACCACGCCGTGCATATTGATAAAGGCAATCAGGGCGCGATACATCAACACCCCCGGAATCATCGGGATAACAGAAGGGATAGTAAGCACATGGTTGGGCACGTGAAACCAATGAACGGCCTTCACCGCCACCAAACTCACCACCATAGCCCCCATAAAAGAACCGATAACGGGACCGAAACCCAGTTCGAAGTTGATAAAGTTGCGTGTACACACGGCAAGGATGCCACCTACAGCCACCACCCACAGCAGACGGCGCTGGATATTGAATATCATGGAGAAACCCATGGCGGATATGGCTGCCGCAATGGCATATATATAGTAAGGGTCATGCGGAACCATACTCAACTCACTGAACTTCCTGTCAATCACCACATCTTCCATAGCCAGCAAACGCATAGCGATGACAATGCCGAAAGCCATGGCACATACCATCAGCACCGTATTGACGGCACGTACGATGCCCACCTGTATATAGTTGTCAATCATGTCGTCCACAAAATTGATAATAGGAACGCCCGGCACGATGAACAATGCACAAGCCAGCAATGGATGATACGGAGTGGACGAAAATCCCATAAAGGTAGTGAGATAGGCAAGGCAGGTGGACACCAATGCCGCAATGCCAATACTCATATAAAGATTAATGCCAAATTCCACACAACGCGCACGGACGCGGAAACCGGCAAAAGCTGCAATGGAAGCGAATAGAAAAGCAATCCAATCGCCACCGAACAATTTACAAAAACCGCCGCAAGCAAATCCTGCCCCGACAGCAATAAGAAAGGGAGTATAGTTACGCTTTTTGTTTTTTATCTTCTCCAGCTCTTCCTCATACCGGTCAAGCGAATAGTCTTCCTCAATAGCTCGCCAAGAGAGCTTGCTGATTTCGGAAATGGCGGTCATGTTGATGCCATGCTTCTCGCACTTCTGAAATTTGGAATAAGAATGTGATTCATCACTCAAATTCACCATCAACATGGTATATGTCACGTCAATGTGGAGATTTTCTTCGGGCAATCCTAAATAAGCTGCTACGCGATTCATATTGCGTACGATACGATTGGTGTCGGCGGCACTCTCCACTAATATTTTCCCTGTACGAAGCAATAAATCAAGCTTCCTGCGCAAAACAATTTCCTGTTCAACCATTGTATTATCCATCAAACTTTCTACTAACTATTTGTTTTTATTTGTCTCCCCCAAAAAGGGTACAAAGATACGGAATAAGTCGAGAGCAAAAACAAATTTATTTGATTTTGCCAAACGGAAATATCTAAGATGAAGTCAAAGATAGGGAAAGGTATATACGAATCGGTCTGTCGTAAAGAGAGGGGATTTACAAAAAAGGGGGATGTCAATACTTCGACAGAATGATATGCCTGTCAAAGTATTAACACCCCCGTTTATATCAAGCAAATGCAATGCTGAATATCAACAGGCAGCACGCGCGTCTAAACGAAGCGCACCACCTGCTCTGCTATTTCATCTTAGATGAACCAACGTACGTAACAGAAATCCTGACGGTGAGGAAGTTCCGCATTCTTCGGGAACATACGATAAGCTACCTTGAAGCTACCTGCATTCTCCAACTTATGCTTCGCCTGGAACGTATAGAGATTACCCTCTTTCTTCACTACATCGAACGGTTCTACGGAGTAAACATGTTGTTTACCATCCTGAGCTGTATACGTAGTCACCAATTCCAGACCGATGGCATCATTCAAGCCCTTCTCGTCAATGACATAAGTAATGGTGTATTCCTTGCCGCTTTCGATGGAACCTTTCACCAACTCTTCCGTCTTGTCGCAAGACACTACTTCAATACTGTCCCACTTGGCAACCACTTCCTCTTTCCATGCAGCGAGTTCCTTAGCTTTAGCATAGTTATTGGCTTCCAACGCTTTGAAGCGTTTTGCCTCTTTAGTATAGAACTTACTGTAGTAATCGTCCAGCTGACGCTTCATAGTGTAGTGAGGCGCAATCTGAGCAATCGAGTTCTTGATGGTTCTTATCCAACCTTCGGAATATCCCTTCTTGTTGCGTGCATAGTACAACGGCAGGATTTCCTGCTCAAGAATACTGTAAATGGTAGCAGCATCCAGTTGGTCTTGGTATCCCTGGTTCTGGTAAGTACGCTTTTCCGTCAGCGCCCAGCCGGCACCTTCGCGATAACCTTCCAACCACCATCCGTCAAGTACAGAGAAGTTAACTACACCGTTCATCAATGCCTTCTCGCCGGAAGTACCGGATGCTTCAAGCGGACGTGTCGGAGTGTTCAACCAGATATCTACACCCGATACAAGACGGCGTGCCAAATGCATGTCGTAGTTTTCGAGGAAGATAATCTTACCTAAGAACTCCGGACGGCGGGAAATTTCGATGATTCTCTTAATCAGTCCCTGACCTGCACCATCGTGCGGGTGAGCCTTACCGGTAAACAGGAACTGCACCGGATAGTCGGGATTGTTCACAATCTTAGCCAAACGTTCCAAGTCGGTGAACAGCAAGTGTGCACGTTTGTAAGTGGCAAAACGGCGTCCGAAACCAATCAGCAACGCATTCGGATTGATTTTTTCCAACAGAGACACCACGCGCGAGGGATCGCCCTGGTTATTCAACCACGTCTTGCGGTATTCCTTACGAACGTAGTCAATCAACTTATTCTTCATCGCCATACGCGTCTTCCAAATCTCTTCATCGGGCACATTGTAGATAGCTTCCCAAATCTTAGGATTGGATTGATCGTACCAGAAGTTCTCGTCAAAGTGTGCACCATAGAGTTGTTTCCATTCCGTAGCGCTCCATGTGGGGAAATGTACACCGTTGGTAACATAGCCTACGTGCATCTCTTCCGGGAAATAACCTTTCCAAATAGGAGCGAACATTTCTTGGGAAACTTTTCCGTGCAACCAACTCACACCATTCACTTCCTGCGAGGTGTTGCAAGCAAATACGGACATGCAAAAGCGCTCGCCCTTGTCGCCCGGGTTATTGCGACCCAAGTCCATCAGGTCATCCCAAGTAATACCCATACGGGAAGGATATCCACCCATATACTTGCCGAAGAGACCTTCATCGAAATAGTCGTGACCGGCAGGAACCGGAGTATGTACGGTATACAGTGAAGAAGCCCGTACCAACTCAATGGCTTGGTCGTAAGTCAAACCTTCGGCCACGTAGTCGCAAATGCGTTGCACGTTAATCAGTGCCGCATGTCCTTCATTGCAGTGGTATACATCTTTCTTGATACCAAGTTTCTTCAGCGTCAGGATACCACCGATACCCAACAGGATTTCCTGTTTCAAACGGTTCTCCCAGTCGCCTCCGTAGAGTTGGTGAGTGATAGAACGGTCGAACTCGCTGTTCATCTCATTGTCCGTGTCGAGCAGATAGAGCGAAATACGTCCCACGTTCACTCTCCAAAGGAAAGCATGCACGTAGTAGTCCAGGTAAGGAACATCCACAATCACTTGATTACCGTTCTCATCGAGCACACGGTCGATGGGCAACTGACCAAAATTCTGTGCTTCGTAATTGGCAATCTGTTGACCATCCATGGAGAGTGTTTGGGTAAAATAACCGTAACGATACAGGAAACCAACGGCACACAAGTCTACATTACTGTCGGAAGCCTCTTTCAAATAGTCGCCGGCAAGCACACCCAAACCACCGGAATATATTTTAAGAACATGATTCAAACCATACTCCATGCTGAAATATGCAACGGAAGGACGATTACTGTCAGGCTTCACATCCATGTATGCTCGGAATTTGGAATATACCTCTTCTATCCTACGCAAAATAGCCTTATCTTTGGCAAGTGCTTCAAGCTTGGCATAGCTCATGCGTTCCAACAGCAAGACAGGGTTCTGTCCTACTTCTTTCCAGAGAGCAGGGTCAAGGTCTCTAAACAGTTCAGTGGCTTCATAATTCCATGACCACCAAATGTTGCGTGCAAGTTCGGATAATTTCTCCAGTTCTGCAGGAATGTGAGATTTAACATTCACATCTTTCCAGTTCGGAGTGTTTACATTACTAACTTTAATCTTCATTGTATGATTGGTTGATTGATTAATAATTCATATTTTCTTCTCTCAGCCCAACTGGCGCTTCGCCGCATGGCGAAGCGCAAAGTCATAGGCCTCGTAATAATATTCGATAAAATGCTTCCATAAAGCCTGTTCGGCGACTTGTCCGGCACGCTTACGTATCTCCTTCACATCGGCATCCGTCTTTGCAGAGAATGCGGAGATAGTGTCCTTGATGCCATCCGCCACTTCGGAATAGTTGTAGTCCGAACGGTGCAGCACCTCTACCCCGTCATTGATGCCGTGCTGGTTTTTCAGG
This sequence comes from uncultured Bacteroides sp., assembly GCF_910578895.1. Taxonomy (GTDB): domain Bacteria; phylum Bacteroidota; class Bacteroidia; order Bacteroidales; family Bacteroidaceae; genus Bacteroides. The sequence goes on along the minus strand of NZ_CAJTSC010000012.1, from coordinate 4,675 downwards.
CTGTTCACCCACAGTCCGAAACCGGCAAGGTCTGTCGTAATAGCAGGCACGCGGAAAGCAACGCTTTCCAGCGGAGTATATCCCCACGGCTCATAATAAGAGGGATAGACACTGAGGTCTTGCCCCAGAATAAGGTCATAATAGTGTTTGTTGAAAATACCATCCTTGCCGTCCAGATAGCAGGGAACAAAGATTACCTTTACTTTGTCTTCCGGGCGGTTTCCCATCCCCATGTATTTCAGCATGTCCAACACTTGATCGTGCGTCATATTGTGCAACCAATGGGTAACAAAAGGTACTTCGAGCGGTGTATTGAATTTCTCCTTACTCTTCAGGCGGTGTTGCAGGTCTTCGCGGGCATCTCCTACCCAACCGGGCACATTGATAAACGCCAAAATATTCTTTTTCAAGTTCTTATCGCGATTCAGGCGGTTTAGTGACTCCAAAAAGACGTTAATACCTTTATTCTTAAACTCATAGCGTCCGCTGGTGCCCACAAGCAGAGTATCATCACCCAAATCTGTACCTAACAGACAATTGGCAGTACGAATCATGGCAGCACGCGCACGTTTACGTTTTCCAATAAAGGTGGATCCTTTCGGCACAAAATCGTCTTCAAAACCGTTCATCAACACGACATCCGCTGCTTTGTCAAGCAGTTCCTTACACTCGTTATTCGTGATTTCGCTTACGGTTGTGAAACAGTCTACGTAGTGCGCAGTCTGCTTTTCTATGGAGTGCTTGGACTGCATGTTGAGTTCTTCCGCCATCTGGTCGCCGTTATAGGCAAAAAGATAGTCGTAAAGCGGCTTACCGTTACCGGCGATAGAGCGTCCGATGGACGTGGCATGGGTAGTGAAAATCGTGGCTATCTCCGGAACGGCGTTCTGCAGGTAAAGGGCACCCATACCGGTCATCCATTCATGCGCCTGATATATCACTTTGTCCGTTTCCGTCAGGTTATAGCGGTAGAAACTCTCCACTACCTTTCCGGCAGCATACGAAAACATGGACGCCTCGTCATAATCGCCGTATGCATGCAACGAATCCACCTGATAACGGTTCCACATCTCTGTATAAATGTCATTCTTCTGAACGAAAAACGGTTGGAAGTCAACCAGTATAACAATAGGGGTACCCGGAATGTTCCAACGGCCCACACGAACGGAAAGATTATCTCGTTCGGCAGCATGTTGTCTCCATGCCGCGCAAAGGTTATCGGATTCAATAAACAGAGGATTCTCTTTTCCTTGCCAAAAATCCGGTCCAATAAAAAATAATCTATCATGGAATTTTGCCTGCAACGTATTTGCCCGTGTAGACAAAACGGTATAGATACCACCAACCTTGTTACATACTTCCCAGCTTGATTCGAAGATGTAGTCGGGGGTTAACAGTGTTTTGGTCATATTGTTTTAATCTCTATTACTTAATCGGGCGCAAAAGTACACATTATTCTTTGAAAAATAGCCTTTTAATCGAAAAAACTAATGAAATATGCATATACAATCGTTTGCGGAATACAGTAACTGGAAGACTTGATTGTCCTGTACAGTACAACGAATCTCTGCAGGCAGCGCAGAAGAAAAAAATCCGCCCCTACCACATTATCTGCGGCAGGAGCGGATTATCGACATCTTCACGTCTATTCTAAACTATACGAGGAAAGTGGCTACCAGTGCCAAGATGGCATAAAATTCCGGAAGAGCGGCATAAATCATCGTGTTGGTCTGTACATCGTGTCCTTGCGAAACACCTACAATACCATTTGCACAAACCTGTCCTTGACGTATAGCTGAAAACAGACATACCAGACCTACGCCCAAACCTACACCAAACCACAACGCACCTGTATCGGCTGTCACCTTGCCGAAATGGAGCAAGAATGCCAAGAATCCGTAAAGTCCCTGCGTAGCGGGAAGAGCGGAAAGAATCATATAACCAGCCGATTTTGAAGGATCTTTCTTCAAAGCGCCCTCAGCGGCGTTACCAGCAATTGTCGTACCATAACAGCTGCCGATACCGGCAAGACCCAACATGAGTCCCATTCCTAAATAACCTAATAATTCGTTCATAATGTTTTTTGTTTTTATACTTGTTTGTTATTTCTATGTATTTACTTCTTAAAGGGTTTATACTCTACTCCTTTACCTTGATAACCGGCGTTTTTGAAATATTCCACAAAGGTCAGACGCAACGGATGCACAAAAGCACTCAGGCAGGACATCGCAATGTTCAACGTGTGTCCCACAAGGATAATCAGCCCGAAGCCTATCCATCCAAACACAGCCGCCACTCCTTCGCGACCGTCCACCACCATTAATGCCAAATTGTTAAACGTCTGTCCCAACATACCGCCCGCCAAACCAAGAGCAAACAGACGGATGTACGACAACGTGTCACCCAAAAGCCCGGAAGCCATATTATACGTATCCCACAGACCCGCACCGATATTCACCAGCACATTACGGTGAAGGTTGTTCAGCAGGTAAATGCCTATCGCTCCCATACCTGCCACGGCAACGAATGCCCATTTAGACACTTCTGCCGGAATGACACTGAGGAAAGAAAGCGTACCCACAACGACACCACCCACAATAAACAGCCACCAGCCCCAGGCACTCAACGATTCCTTGAAGCCGTAGAATACCGTACTATTAACGGCTTTCACCGTCATGGCTATTGAGATATGTACCACCCCGATTCCTAACGCCAGTATCATTTGCTTATCGTAAGTGGAACCAAACAATTCCACATCACCCGCAATGATGAAATTCTTCAAGTGCTGCGGCAGTTCGGAATCAATCAGGCTCATACCGAAGAAAGTACCCAAGAAAGCCCCAAACACTGTTGTAAATATACCCAGCGTGATTACCAGGTTCATCATGCCCGCCATCTCCTTGTTCATTTTCTTCTTCAACAGAAAACCCAGCAGAATCAGGATAAGCCCATATCCAGCATCGCCCATACAGAAAGCAAAAAACAGGGAGAAGAACGGTGCCACAATCGGAGTCGGGTCAAAGTCCGTAAAACTGGGCATACCATACATCTTGGTGAGCACCTCGTACATACGGGTAAAGGCATTGTTTTTCAGCTTCACCGGTACATTATCCTCACGGGTAGCATTCCGTACCTCGTAATATACACCGATTTTATCCAAATAACTCTTCAACTCACTCTCCCGGTCGGCAGGTACCCAGCCTTCCAGCAACACTACCGTTCCCTCTGCCACTTCCTCACTGCTCAGTTTCACCTTCATCCAGTCAATGTCACTGTAGAGGTTACGAGCACCTTGCTCAAGAGTCTTGTAATAAGCTTTGCTGAAATCTTTCAAACTTACTTGAGCCTGCCGGAATGCTTGCTCGTTCTCAGCCAGCCCGACTCTCAACTGCGACAAGCTACGGGCAGGTAGATGGAGCGCTTCAATATCCAGCGTTACCGGCACAGAGGTCACTGTTACAAACCTGAGCTGAATGCCATCGTCATCAATAACAATAGCATTATACTCCTGTTCCCAATTTTCATTATACTCTTTCTTCGGGCAAGCATAGAACTGCACATGCCATCCTGCCGCTTCCAACTTACGCACCGACTCCCAATCGAAATCACCCCAAACTTCCATTTGGGCTATTTCCTTACCGATGGCGGACGTTTGCTGCTCCAGTTGATGGATACGATTTTTCAGCTCATCATATTGTTGCACCAATACATCCGGAGCCAACTCCTCGTGTATCTGTCCATCCGGTTGCTTGTCGGCAAGAAAGTGCATTGATTGGAGCACACCCTTATAAAGCGCCTGCTTTCTGAGTATCGTTTGCAAGGAATCATCCATCTCGCCCCATTGTTTCTCTACAATGTGCACCACTCCCAAATCTCTGAGTTTCTCCAGAAACTCCTCATATTCCTTATGATACACAAGAAACGTGAGTTTCTTCATTTTTGTAATCATGCTTCTGTCTCCTTCCTTTTCTCTTGGTGGGACTTCATGATTTTCTGCGATGACTTGGAAAGATTCTCCTCGTCTTCCATGAATCGCTTGATTTTGCGCAGCGCATCCTGATAGCCCGGAATCTGTACTTTCTCAAAAAGATTCACTTTTTGGGTAGTCTTTTTACGCGCATGTTCCAGCAGGTTCAGCTTGGCAACGATAAATTCCCGCTCAATGGCAGTATGTGCCAGCTCCTTCAGCAAGTGCAATCCGTCTGCATACCATTTAGGTGCGCTGAACAGGCTATAGGGACGTATCTCGAAGTCCACATTCTCAAGCAACGGTACCCGCACGCCAGCAATTTTCTTCACACCAAGATGAACATCGCTGACCTTTATCAATGAGGAATCAAACTCATTCCAAAGGGCGAACATGGCTTCATAAGCTTGGATTTCCTTTTCCAACCTCGCATCCAACGCAGCGGCATCCGCCTTACAACGCTTCACTTCCATACGCAGGGCACTCTCCTTGTTCTTTATGATAGGAAGCGTACGCACACGTACCTTCAGTTGTTTTTCCAACTGCTGGAGTGAGGTTTTGTTATATTGAAACTTAATAGCCACTTTGATAATTAAAAATTTGAAATTAAAAATTAAAGGCTTCTATCTATCACATCTTTATTAATTAAAAAATCAAGCAACGCATTTTATGCTTTTTATCAAACACTTTTTATCTTCTTGTAAAAAT
>NZ_CAJTSC010000011.1:47097-75262 GCF_910578895.1 uncultured Bacteroides sp. | reverse complement strand
GCTTTAGTTCCCTTTACAATAGCTACAATGGCACCCTTGCGGCCATGCTTATCCCGATTGGTAAGGATTGTATATAGTTCGCCTTTGCTTAAAGCCGTTTCATCAATACATAAATGACAACCTATATTTTTAGGATAAAGAATAAAGTCTTCAGCATGTTCCTTCTGATTCCAATTATTGAAATCACTTAAATGTTCTTTGTATTGAGTCTGGAGTTGCCTGCCATCCATACAGTAATGTTCCGCTACACTTTGGCAACTAACCGCATGATTGTCCAAGTAACGCTTTTAAAAAAGCTCCGAACTCAGCTGTTATGCGAGTGCCGGAGGCTACTAAGTTCCAATCACGACTATAAGTTTGTCCGGTTTCCGGGTCTTCCCAACGACGGCGCTTGACGCGTAGATAGACAGCCTTGCCACGAATGGGAAAGTCTTGCACTTCTATTTCCGGGAAGAAACCTTTGGAATGTAGGTGTAAATGGGAATACTCTTGAGGAATGGAAGGTTTTTCCTCAAGAAAAAGAATGAAGCAAGTCTCTTGAGAGACATGGTTAACCAGGTCAAAATAGTCAAGAAGACCTGAAGGAAGGAACAAACTCAACATATCCAGTGGAGTCGCGGAGTTGGGAAGTTTATGTTTCATACACCAAAGATAGGGGTTTTAACTAATTCCCCCAAGTTTTCAAACTGAACCTTTATTTTTCTATATCCGTACACAGCGTTATCTCCCAATTCTTCTTCAATGCGTAACAGTTGGTTGTACTTGGCCATACGGTCGGAACGGCTTAAAGATCCGGTCTTGATTTGACCGCTATTGGTGGCTACGGCAATGTCGGCAATCGTAGAATCTTCCGTCTCACCGGAGCGGTGGGAAGTTACGGTCGTATATCCATGGCGGTGTGCCATTGCGATGGCATTCAGCGTTTCTGTCAGAGAGCCGATTTGGTTTACTTTGATTAATATGGAGTTGGCACACCCCTTTCCGATACCCATGGCAAGGAAATCTACATTGGTGACAAACAGGTCGTCGCCTACCAGTTGGCATCGGTTGCCGATACGGTCGGTCAGTTTCTTCCAGCCTTCCCAGTCATTTTCGCTCATTCCGTCTTCGATGGAGTCGATGGGGTATTTATTAATTAGTTCTTCTAAGTAATCAACCTGTTCATCGGTCGTGCGTTTTTTTCCTTTCTCGCCTTCGAATTTACTGTAATCGTAAATTCCATCACGATAGAATTCGGACGAAGCGCAATCCATGGCAATCATTACATCCTTGCCCGGTGCATAGCCGGCTGCCTTGATGGCAGCTATGATTGAGTCTAAGGCATCTTCCGTTCCTGCCAAGGCGGGGGCAAAGCCACCTTCATCGCCAACGGCGGTGCTAAGCCCGCGGTTGTGCAAGACCTTCCTCAAGGCGTGGAATACTTCGGCACCCATGCGCAAGCCTTCGCGGAAGGAAGATGCTCCTACCGGACGTATCATAAATTCCTGAAAAGCAATGGGTGCGTCACTGTGGGAACCGCCATTGATGATGTTCATCATTGGAACCGGCATTACGTATGTATTTGTTCCACCGATATAACGGTAAAGGGGGATATCAAGATAGGCCGCCGCCGCTTTGGCTACGGCAAGCGAAACTCCCAGGATGGCATTGGCGCCTAAATTGGATTTGCTCTTTGTGCCGTCCAGCGCCAGCATGGTATGGTCGATGTTCATTTGCTCAAGAACCGACATCCCGATCAGTTGGGGGGCGATAATGGTATTGATATTATGAACAGCCTTCAGTACGCCTTTTCCTCCATAACGTTTTTTGTCGCCGTCGCGCAGTTCCAAGGCTTCATGTTCGCCGGTAGATGCGCCGGATGGTACGGAGGCACGTCCGATGATTCCGGATTCTAATATTACATCAACTTCTACAGTAGGGTTTCCTCTTGAATCAAGAATTTCACGTCCGATAATCTTTTCTATTTTCATTTTATTCTATATTAAATGTATATTCTATGTGTTAAGAACAAATGAAAATGGAAAATAGTTCAGGCTCTTAATCTTTTATTACAAGTCCCAGTAGTGTTGTCAGATTCATGGCTTGGTGGGTATTGACAATGGCTCCCCGTATGTCCGGAAGATTGACATGAATTCCTTCAATGTGGGAGTCGCTCAAGTCAATCCCTCTTAAGGGGGTATGTGAAAATTCTGTTTCAATCAGTTCGCAATTGGTAAAGGCTATGGAAGTCAGTTTGCAATCGTTGAGGTCGCTGTTGCGTAAATCGCAGATGGAGAATTCCGCCTGATTGATTTTGCTCATGGAAAGGTTGAGGTATCTTGCGTTGCAATCTTGCATCCTGCAATGATTAAGGATTGTTTCGGGCAGATTTGTCCCGACCAACTTGCAGGAAATAAATTCGACTCGGAAAAGGGAACTTTCAGCAAATGATATGTTGGATAAATCGCAATGCTCAAAACGGACATCCGTAAAATGGGTTGCCTTCAATCTGCAATTGTTGAACTGTACATGGCTGAATGTACAATTGGTAATGCTTTTATAGGAGCAATCTATTGCTTCCTCCACCTGCTTGTTGAAGCATAGTCCCCTCACGGTTTCTTCTGTCTTGAACCATTCTTTGAGTGATTTGGTACTTTCGGATTGTCCTTCAAGAGTGGGAGGGATAACCCGCACAGGCGGCATGCTGAAAGGCTTGCTGTGTCTCATGGTTATTGCTTTAAAAAGTCCTTCCTAAAATATTTCCTCCCAATGCCGCGAATATTCCTAACAAGATACTTAATAAGGTATATACGGTGAATAGTCCGTAAAATCCTTGTTTTATCAGAATTAATCCGTCGTTGGAGAATGTAGAGAAAGTGGTGAAGCCGCCACACAAGCCGGTAGTCAGCAACAACCGTATTTCTGTAGATAAGTTGAAACGGGCGGACAGGGCATAAAATAACCCTATCAGGAAACTCCCGATGATATTTACGGCAAACGTGGTCCACGGAAAGGAGTGTGGGACTATTCGTTCGTGGAGTGCCGTTTGCACGCAATAACGCAGCACGCTACCGGTGCCGCCGCCGAGAAAGATGGCTGCCAGTATTTTGGTCATAATGGGTGACGTCTGATGTTTGATCGGCAAAGATAGTGTTTTCCTCTCATTCGTATTTTCGAGTAGCCGCTTTTTTCTTTAGCGAACAGGCTTATAATCACTTATGCAAACGTTTGCTTTTATTTCATATCTGTTTTTATTTGATAACTTTAAATCAGGTGGCTTTACTGCTTATATTTGCATCGGATAAATTATAAACCATAGTATGAGAAACATGAAAGCAACGTGTACTAAACTGATTTGCTTCCTACTCATCCTTTTTGTGGGTAGCGCAGCAAAGGCCGGGAGCATAACCTCGCCCAACGGTCAATTCCAATTAAACTTTTCCGTCAACCCTCAGGGTGAACCTGTCTATGAACTTTTCTATAAAGGAAAAGTGGTCATCAAGCCTTCAAAGCTGGGGTTGGAACTGAAGAATGACCCGGGACTGATGAATGGATTTACTTTGACTGATACGCGGACTTCTACATTCGATGAAACATGGGAGCCGGTATGGGGTGAGGTGAAACAGATTCGTAACCACTATAATGAAATGGTCGTAACGCTCAATCAGAAAATGCAAGACCGCAATATCCTTATCCGCTTCCGTCTGTTCGATGACGGTCTCGGTTTCCGTTACGAGTTTCCTTTGCAGAAGAATTTGAATTACTTTGTTATTAAAGAAGAGCGTACACAATTTGCCATGGCAGGTGACCATAAGGCATTCTGGATTCCGGGAGACTACGACACTCAGGAGTATGATTTTACAGAGTCCAAGCTGTCCGAGATACGTGGGCTGATGGATGAGGCTATTACCGGTAATGCGTCACAGACGCAATTTTCCCCGACAGGCGTGCAGACTTCCCTTCAAATGAAAACAGCTGATGGTCTGTATATCAATCTGCACGAAGCCGCCTTGGTAGATTACTCTTGTATGCACTTGAATTTGGATGATAAGAATCTGGTTTTTGAGTCTTGGCTGACCCCCGATGCCGTAGGAGACAAAGGTTATATGCAAGCTCCTTGCAAATCTCCGTGGCGCACTGTGATTGTCAGTGACGATGCGCGTGATATCCTTGCTTCCAAACTGACTTTGAATTTGAATGAACCTTGTGTCTACGAGGATGTATCCTGGATTAAGCCGGTGAAATATGTAGGTGTATGGTGGGAAATGATTGCCGGTAAAAGCACTTGGGCATATACGGACGAGCTTCCTTCCGTTAAACTGGGCGAAACCGACTATTCAAAGACAAAGCCTAACGGACGTCATGGCGCTACCAATGAGAATGTGAAGCGATACATAGACTTCGCAGCCGCTAATGGTTTCGACCAGGTTTTGGTAGAAGGCTGGAACGAAGGTTGGGAAGACTGGTTCGGACAGTCTAAGGATTATGTTTTCGACTTTGTAACCCCGTATCCCGATTTTGATGTAAAGATGTTGAACACATACGCTAAAAGCAAGGGTATTAAGTTGATGATGCACCATGAAACCTCCTCTTCCGTCCGCAACTACGAACGTCACATGGACAAGGCGTATCAGTTTATGGTAGACAACGGCTATAATGCGGTGAAGAGCGGTTATGTGGGTGATATTATCCCGCGTGGCGAACATCACTACGGACAGTGGATGAACAACCACTATCTCTATGCTGTAAAGAAAGCTGCCGATTATAAAATCTGTGTCAACGGTCACGAAGCCGTACGTCCCACCGGCTTGTGCCGTACCTATCCGAATCTGATCGGTAACGAATCTGCCCGCGGCACCGAATACGAAGCATTTGGCGGCAGTAAGCCGTTCCATACTACATTGCTTCCTTTTAACCGTCTTATCGGCGGGCCGATGGATTATACTCCGGGCATTTTCGATACGAAACTGGATTTCATGGGCGATTTGCCTCACGGGCAAGTACAGACTACGCTTGCCAAGCAATTGGCTCTCTACGTAACCCTTTACAGCCCGTTGCAGATGGCTGCCGATTTGGTGGAGAATTATGAGAAGCACATGGATGCGTTCCAGTTTATCAAGGATGTAGCTGTAGATTGGGATGATAGCAAATATATTGAAGCCGAACCGGGAGATTATATTACCGTGGCACGGAAAGCCAAAGGTACCGACAACTGGTTTGTAGGCGGTATTACAGATGAAAATGCCCGTGTTGCCAATTTTATGCTCGATTTCCTGACGCCGGGCAAGCAGTACGTAGCTACTTTGTATGCCGATGGCAAGGATGCCGACTACAAAGAGAACCCTACTTCTTATCAGATAAAGAAAGGCATTGTAACAAGCAAAACAAAGATGTCTGTCAATGAGGCGCGTAGCGGTGGTTTTGCACTGAGCCTGATTGAAGCTACTCCGGCTGATAGGAAAACTGTGAAGAGGTGGAAATAATAAAGGTAAAAAGAGTTTCTTATGGGTATTAGTCGACTCCCCGCCGGAATTTGCTTCGACGGGGAGTCTTTTTATTGTTTTTTTAGAGGTGGAAAATGTCGCTCACAGGAAACTTCTTTGTACCTTTGCGCCCGTTAATAAAATAACTAATAACACAAGAAACTTATGGGAGGTTTTTTCGGAACAGTCGCCAAAGCAAGTTGCGTGGCGGATTTGTTTTACGGTACGGATTATAATTCGCATTTAGGGACAAAACGTGGTGGTTTAGCCACATACGATCAGGAAGAAGCGATGTTTAAGCGTTCTATCCATAATTTGGAAAGTGCTTATTTCCGTACGAAGTTTGAAGATGAATTGGATAAATTCAAAGGAAATTCCGGTATCGGAATCATCAGTGACACAGACCCTCAACCTCTTATTTTAAATTCCCACCTCGGCCGTTTTGCCATTGTCACAGTTGCCAAGATTGTAAATCTGAAGGAATTGGAAGCCGAACTTCTGGAACAGAACATGCACTTTGCCGAATTAAGCTCCGGCAAAACCAATCAAACGGAACTTATCGCTTTGCTTCTGATACAAGGTAAGAACTTTGTAGAGGGTATTGAGAATGTATACAAGCATATTAAAGGTTCGTGCTCTATGTTGTTGCTCACGGAAGACGGCATTATTGCCGCTCGCGACCGTTGGGGACGTACTCCCGTTGTCATTGGTAAGAAGGATGGGGCATACGCCGCAACTAGCGAGTCGAGCAGTTTCCCGAACCTCGGTTACGAGATTGACCGTTATTTGGGACCGGGCGAAATCGTCCGCTTGCGTGCCGACGGAGTAGAGCAGATGCGCAAACCCAACGAGGAGATGCAGATATGTTCTTTCCTGTGGGTTTATTATGGTTTTCCCACTTCATGCTACGAGGGAAAGAATGTGGAAGAAGTTCGTTTTTCTTCCGGACTGAAGATGGGGCAGACCGATACCTCGGATGTGGACTGCACCTGCGGTATCCCTGACTCCGGAGTAGGAATGGCATTGGGATATGCCGAAGGGAAAGGAGTGCCTTATCATCGTGCCATTTCGAAATACACGCCGACCTGGCCGCGCAGCTTTACTCCCAGCAGGCAGGAAATGCGGTCGCTGGTGGCGAAGATGAAACTTATTCCCAACCGGGCGATGCTCGAAGGCAAACGTTTGCTGTTCTGTGACGACTCTATTGTGCGCGGAACCCAGTTGCGTGATAATGTAAAGGTGCTCTATGAGTATGGTGCTAAGGAAGTACACATCCGCATTGCCTGCCCGCCGCTGATATATAGCTGCCCGTTTGTCGGTTTCACGGCATCCAAAGGCGATTTGGAACTGATTACCCGCCGTGTCATCAAGGAGCTGGAAGGCGATGAAAACAAGAACCTCGAGAAATATGCCACTACAGGCTCGCCGGAATATGAGAAAATGGTGGAAGTCATCCGTGAGCGTTTCGGACTTACCTCATTAAAGTTCAATACGCTGGAGACATTGGTTGAGGCTATCGGGTTGCCTAAATGTAAACTTTGTACCCACTGTTTTGACGGTAGCAGTCACTTTTGATTGATAAATTGATTGATAACAAATAAAAAGGGTCGTGGATTGCTTGGCAGTTCACGACCCTTTTTTTAACTTTACGGCAATATAAACAGTGATTAGTGCTTCATGATTGGCAGGACTATCTCTAAAAACTGATTATTGATCACTAATCGTTAATCACCGAATGGTATGACTTTAGTAGAACGTTTTTTAAAGTATGTAAGTTTCGATACGCAATCGAATGAGGAGAGTGGGGTGACTCCGAGCACTCCGGGACAAATGGTGTTTGCCAGGTTTCTGAAAGAAGAATTGGAATCATTGGGGTTGGAAGAAATCACGTTGGACGAGAACGGTTACCTGTTTGCCACCCTTCCTGCCAATGTGGATAAGCCGGTTCCTGTTATCGGTTTCATCGCCCATACGGATACAAGTCCCGATATGAGTGGCAAGGATGTCTCTCCGCGTATTATAGAAAATTATGACGGCAAGGATATTGTTCTTTGTGCAGATGGCAAGGTGGTTCTTTCTCCCGCCCAATTTCCCGAACTGCTTGACCATAAAGGAGAAGATTTGATTGTAACCGATGGGCAGACCTTGCTGGGTGCCGATGATAAGGCAGGCATTGCAGAGATTGTTTCGGCTGTGGCTTATCTGAAAGAACATCCCGAAATCAAACATGGCAAAATCCGTATTGGTTTCAATCCGGACGAGGAAATCGGTTTGGGTGCGCATAAGTTCGATGTTGAGCAATTCGGTTGTGAATGGGCATACACCATGGACGGCGGTGAAGTGGGCGAGTTGGAGTTTGAGAATTTCAATGCCGCTTCCGCTAAGATTGTTTTCAAGGGCCGTAATGTGCATCCGGGATATGCCAAAAACAAGATGGTAAACTCTCTACGCGTGGCGAACCGGTTTATTTCCATGCTCCCCGATCAAGAAACTCCGGAACATACCGAGGGTTACGAGGGTTTCTATCATCTTATTGGCATTACGGGTGAGGTGGAGCAGACCGTTGTCTCCTACATCATCCGCGACCACGACCGTGTCCGTTTTGAAAGCCGCAAGAAAGAGGTTGAGCGTCTTGTAGGCAACATCAATGCCGAATATGGTGAAGGTACTGCCATACTCGAACTGCACGACCAGTATTATAACATGCGCGAGAAGATTGAACCGGTGATGCACATTATCGACACTGCCTTCAAGGCTATGGAGGCTGTGGGCGTGAAACCTCACGTAAAAGCCATTCGTGGCGGTACGGACGGTGCGCAGCTTTCGTTCAAAGGGTTGCCTTGCCCCAACATCTTTGCCGGGGGGCTGAACTTTCACGGACGTTATGAGTTTGTCCCTATCCCGAATATGGAGAAGGCCATGAAGGTTATCGTCAAGATAGCCGAATTGGTTGCTGCCAATCAGTAAAAGATTTTAGATTTATGGTTTCAGATTTATGAGCCTTCCTGACCGTAAATCTGAAATCGTATATCCGAAGTCTTCTGAAATCATAAATCTGGTAATCTAAAATCTTTTAAAACCATGAAAACCACTCCGTTTACAGAAACACACATCTCGCTGGGTGCTAAGATGCACGAATTTGCGGGATACAACATGCCTATCGAATACTCCGGTATCATTGACGAACATCTCACGGTGTGCCAGGGTGTCGGCGTGTTCGATGTCTCCCACATGGGAGAATTCTGGGTAAAAGGCCCGCATGCTTTGGATTTTTTGCAGAAAGTTACTTCCAACAATGTAGCCGCCCTTGTTCCGGGTAAGGTGCAGTATACCTGCTTTCCCAATGAGGACGGCGGCATTGTAGATGACTTGCTGGTCTATCACTACGAACCGGATAAGTATCTCTTGGTGGTCAACGCTTCTAACATAGAGAAAGACTGGAACTGGTGTGTAAGCCATAACACGGAGGGGGCTGAGCTGGAGAATGCTTCCGACCGTATGGCGCAACTTGCGGTACAAGGACCGAAAGCCATTGAGGCTTTGCAGAAGTTGACGCCTGTCAATCTGTCCGAACTCTCGTATTATACCTTTACTCATGGTGAGTTTGCGGGAGAGCCGGATGTTATCATTTCCAATACAGGCTATACGGGTGCAGGCGGTTTTGAACTCTATTTCTATCCGGAAGCGGCTGTAAGGATATGGAATGCCGTGTTCGAGGCAGGTGCGGCATTGGGCATAAAGCCCATTGGTTTGGGTGCCCGTGACACGCTTCGCCTTGAAATGGGCTTCTGCCTGTATGGAAATGATTTGGACGATACCACATCGCCTATCGAAGCAGGGCTGGGATGGATTACCAAGTTTGTGGAAGGCAAGAATTTTATCAATCGTCCGATGCTGGAGAAACAGAAGGCAGAGGGGACTGTGCGTAAGTTGGTAGGCTTTGAAATGGTAGATCGGGGTATTCCCCGCCACGGCTATGTGTTGAAGGACGCAGAAGGAGACGCTATTGGCGTGGTTACGTCCGGCACAATGTCGCCCACCCGGAAAATCGGTATCGGCATGGGGTATGTGAAACCTGAATATAGCAAGATTGATACGGAAATCTACATTGATATGCGTGGGCGCAAGTTGAAAGCTGTGGTGGTGCGTCCGCCGTTCCGGAAGTCTTAATACTGATAGAATTGTGCCGTAAGGTAAAAACATCCATGAGGATATGCCAAAACCTCATGGATGTTTTTTTTATCTTGCGGGAGAGCTTTATGTGTGCTACCGTTAAGATGGGATATTCGGTAAATCTCCCTATTGAAGGAGGGGGATAAAAAAAGGGAATCTGTATTCAGACTCCCTTTTTCTGTTTCTTTGAAAAAACAGATTATTTCTTACGGTTACCGTAACGGCTCATGAACTTATCAACGCGACCGGCTGTGTCAACCAACTTGGATTTACCGGTATAGAACGGGTGAGAAGTGCTGGAAATTTCCAACTTTACCAACGGATAAGTTTCGCCTTCGAACTCGATAGTCTCTTTAGTATTTACAGTAGAACGAGACAGGAACACGTCACCGTTTGACATATCTTTAAATACTACCGGACGGTAATTTTCAGGATGAATACCTTTTTTCATTTCAATATTTGTTTTTTAATTTATATTCTGTTACTATTTTGGTAATAAATAGTGTAATGGTCTTTTTCAGAGCGCAAAGATAATGCTTTTCTATGAAATGCAAAAATAATATCCATACTTTTTCGGCTTGAATACACGGCTTTTTCATTTACAGAAGTTAAAGGGAGCTGGAAGGAGTTGGAAAGAGTTATCTCCCTTCGGGATAGGAGTTAAAAACCGGTAGCTACACCGGGAAACATGACCGGGCAGACCGCGCAAACAGGTAGGTGAAAGCGGACAAACGGACGAGAACAGACCGGTGAAATCTCCCCGCTATGCGCTTATTGCCAGTAACATACGAGTGCCAGTCAATTCCTGCGCGGTGGAACTTTATTCCCGGCTTACTGGGAACGCGTTCCCACCGAATTGGGAATACGTTCCCAACGTGCAGGGAACACGTTCCCAATTAAGTGGGAATATAAGGGACAAGGCTGACCGGCAATTCTGCTCTTTGCCTTCATCAGTCGATATCATAATCGCACATTTGCCGTATGAAAGCCTCGTTTCTTTCGTATTCGTCCTTGGAGAGTATTACAGGGTCTGCAAGTCCGACAATCTTATATCCTGGAGTGTATGTGACCAGGATGCAGTAAAACTCACGACCGGTTTCGTCCTTTTCTACTTGTAGCTGTACGGGTTGGTCGTTGCCGCTTGGCAGGCTGCACAGATATTCGAAATCGTGCCGGTTGAAGGCATTGATAATGTCTTCTTTGTCCGTCATTTCACTGATAAATTTCTTGGTTTTATAGCTTTTCACTTCGCCGCCGCTTTGCCGGTTGTAAATGCTAAGGTCTGCCACCAACGCGGTGAGAGCGCCGTAGATGCCGCCGATGATTCCTATTACCCGTATCAGCCATGTTGGAGCGAACGATAGCCATCCGGGAAAGATGATTAATAATACGCATATCGCTGCCACTCCCCAATAGAGGAATGGTTTGGCCTTGTTGGCTCTTTTCTCAAATTTCTCCGGCATGGCATCGTAGACCTCTCCGAAATGGCTCGGGAAATGCTTTTCCCCTTTCATTTTGTTTTCA
This sequence comes from uncultured Bacteroides sp., assembly GCF_910578895.1. Lineage (GTDB taxonomy): Bacteria > Bacteroidota > Bacteroidia > Bacteroidales > Bacteroidaceae > Bacteroides. Next base: position 64,103 of record NZ_CAJTSC010000011.1, on the reverse strand, counting down.
TTGATTGTTTCCATATCTGCTTGTTTATTAAGGCTGTTTTTCTTATCCGATAGCAAAGGTATGGTAAATCTACAGACTTTTGAACGAATGTTCAGAATTAAATGGGTTAAAAAAATAAAACGACATCTTGCATCCGGTGATTGATATCGGATGCAAGATGCCGTATGGGTGATTATTCGATTATCTACGCATTATGGCAAGTGGCAGGAAAAAGGATGTTGCCGCGTTTTGGAATGAAGTATGGGCGGTTTGTGGTGAATTAAAGCCCGCAGCGGTTCAGGATTTCAGCAGCGAGTAGATATAGTGGAAGTTCTCTGCCAACTTGTCCGCGTTCAGACCATTCAGAAATGCCTGCTCGTATGACAGTCCGAAGAACATTTGCCTGAACATGACAGCGGCTTTCTTTACATCCGTGTCGTTTTTGATTTCTCCGTTCTCTTTGGCTCTCTGTATGACTTTTTCCCACAATTCATAATCCTGGCGGAACACCGTCTCGATTTTTTGTTTGATGTCCGGATAATACATACGTACTTGCGACAGGAAATGAAAGTAATAGAAGTTCGGACTGCAATCGCACGTACCGGTTCCTTCGCCAATCAGTCCTATGATTCGTTTCATGGCAGCCGCTACTCCTGCCACGTATTGCCGGATAAATTCTGCCAGCGTATCGGCAGGTGCGGCAAACTTGTTTTCCGGTTTGTGCATTTGCAGCACATATTTGTCTGCTACGGCGATGAACAAGTCCAGCTTATGTGGAAAATAATAGACGATACCCGTCTTGGTCAGCCCGCATGCTTTGGCAAGCGTGATGATACTTGCTTTCTCATAGTTCATCTTGATAAATACACTGAAGGCTTTGTCAATCACCTCTTCGCGGTTGGTAATCATGCTTGTTTCTTTTTTATTGGTCACGAAGATACGAATTTTTGTATTATAACAAGCGTCAATCAACTGATTAAAAGAAATCCGTGAATTCGTGATTTTTCGCAAAAAAGCCGGTAATTGATAGGTTTATAACTTTTTATTTTAGATTTTTGCAGAAGATTAATTGTATATCACCTATGAGAAAATTGATTGTATTCCTTTCTTTTTGGTTCAGCGTTACAATAGTTGTAGCCCAGAACACGGAGCGCAAGCTGTACAGCATAGCGTTTTATAATCTTGAAAATCTGTTTGATACCATTCATGATGTCGGTAAGAATGACTATGATTTCTTGCCTGAAGGCAGTTATCGGTGGAGTGCGAAGAAATATGAGTCGAAGTTGCGGAATTTGTCGAAAGTATTGGGCTCGTTGTCACGAAGCCTGGTTCCCGATGGTCCGGCGGTAATCGGCGTGGCAGAGGTGGAAAATCGCAGGGTGCTGACAGACCTTGTCGGCCAGCCGGTCATATCCAATTACAAGTTTGTCCATTATGAAGGACCCGACAGGCGGGGGATTGACTGTGCGCTCCTGTACGACCCGCAACAGTTTACGGTGACAAGTTCCAAGTTGGTACTCTCCGAACCGTTCGAAGGAGATACGGTACATCTGACACGTGGATTTCTGATTGTGGACGGTCGCCTGGCGGGTGAACGTGTGTGCTTCATCGTCAATCACTGGCCTTCACGCGGGGCAAAATCGCCGGTGCGTGTGCATGCCGCCAGGCAGGTAAAGATGCTGACGGATTCTTTGTTGCGTGAAGATAAAAAACTGAAACTCTTTGTCATGGGAGATATGAACGATGATCCGATGGATGAAAGTATGAAAACCTTGGGAGCCTGTAAGTATGTGTCGGGCATGAAAGCAAAGCAGTTTTACAATCCTTGGTGGGAGATACTGGAGGATAAGGGCGTGGGAACTTTGCTCTATCGGGGGAAATGGAACCTGTTCGATCAGATTGTATTGTCAAAACCGTTGGTGAAGGCGAAGAAAGGGCTGCGTTACGACCATAGTGAAGTTTTTATTCGCGACTATCTGATTCAGCAGGATGGCAAATATAAAGGTTCGCCTTTGCGCACCCATGGCGGACGTACCTGGCTGGACGGTTACAGCGATCATCTGCCTACGATTGTTTACCTGAAGAGATAATATATAATAATGTGTAAATAGCCGGCCGGAAAGCAAACCCGCTTTCCGGCTTGTTTGTTTCTAAGGGCAAGAACGTAAAAGGCGGGAATGGCCAGACGGATGCAAAAACTTTGTAATATGGAGATTACAATATTCTGTTAATTCGAGACGGCAGCTTTAAAATAGACCGGATTTGACTGATGAATAGAGATATTTTATCCTTCTCCCGCTCTTCTTTTTGAAGGATAATGCTTACTTTTGCGTAGAATTTTAATTCACTAACAATAAACTTTAAACAAAATGGTTAATTACAAAGATTTGGGCCTGGTAAACACAAAAGAAATGTTTGCCAGCGCTATCAAGGGTGGATATGCAATCCCTGCATTCAACTTCAACAATATGGAACAGATGCAGGCCATCATCAAGGCTGCAGTTGAGACTAAGTCTCCGGTTATCCTTCAGGTGTCTAAGGGTGCCCGCCAATATGCTAACGCTACTTTGCTGCGTTACATGGCTCAGGGTGCTGTGGAATATGCCAAGGAACTGGGCTGCAAACATCCTGAAATTGTTCTTCACCTTGACCACGGAGATACTTTCGAAACTTGCAAAAGCTGCATTGATTCAGGTTTCTCTTCAGTAATGATCGACGGTTCGCATCTTCCATACGAAGAAAATGTAGCTCTGACAAAGAAAGTTGTTGACTATGCTCACCAATTCGATGTTACAGTAGAGGGCGAGCTTGGCGTATTGGCAGGTGTGGAAGACGAAGTGTCTGCCGAACATCACACATATACTAATCCTGAGGAAGTTATTGACTTCGCTACCCGTACAGGTTGCGACTCTTTGGCTATCTCTATCGGTACTTCTCACGGTGCATACAAGTTCAAGCCCGAACAATGCCACGTAGATCCCGCTACAGGTCGTCTGGTTCCTCCTCCTTTGGAATTTGCAGTATTGGATGCTGTTATGGAGAAACTTCCGGGATTCCCTATCGTTCTTCACGGTTCTTCTTCAGTTCCTCAGGAAGAAGTTGATACTATCAACCAATTCGGCGGTAAGTTGGAAGCTGCCATCGGTATTCCCGAAGACCAGTTGCGCAAAGCTGCCAAGTCTGCTGTTTGCAAAATCAATATCGACTCAGACTCTCGTTTGGCTATGACTGCTGCCGTACGTAAGGTGTTCGCTGAAAAACCGGCTGAATTTGACCCGCGTAAATATTTAGGTCCGGCTCGTGACAACATGGAGAAACTTTACAAGCACAAAATCGTTAATGTGCTCGGTTCGGAAAATAAACTGGCTCAAATGGATTGATAGAGCAGTAGTTGTCTGACTATAAAATTAGCCCTTGCAATGTTCTATTGCAAGGGCTATGTTTTTATTCGGATGCGCCGGTTACAGTTCGATAACCAACGACTCACGCGGAGACATTTTCAACTCTTCACCGAAGATAACGGTTTTACCGGTCAGGACGTCCTTGCCTTGTTGCTTGTCTTGCAGAATTTCTTTGTAGAACTTTAAAGGAACAGTGGTTACTGTATCTGTTCCGTTCAGCATCACGAATACAGTTTTACCTTCGTGCCGGCGTGCATAGGCGTATACGCCGTTCTGTACCATAAACTGAGTCATGCTGCCTTTGGCAATCACATCGTTTCCTTTGCGCCAGTTCAATATTGTTTTGTAGAAATTGTAGCAATCGTTTTGTGCTTTGCTTCGTCCTTCAGGTGTAAATGCGGTCTCTTTGTCATCGGTCCATCCGCCGGGGAAGTCCTTGCGGACATATCCGTCGCTCTTGCTCTTCACGCCGTTCATCATGATTTCCGTTCCGTAGTATAATTGAGGAATACGGCGGGTGGTGAGCAATAGGGTAGAGGCTTGTTTCAGCATCGGCAGGTTGTCGCCTTCGCCCAGGAAGCGGTCGGTATCGTGGTTCTCGATGAAAGCGAGTACGGAAGCAGGGTTGGGATAGAGGAAGTCGTATACGAAGTTGTTATATACACGGTCCAACCCTTTGAACCAGGTTTCGGTTTGTTCGCTCTTGGCAGTGTTTATCTTGTCGAAGAAGCTGAAGTCCATCACAGTTTTGAGGTTGCTGTTCTTGGGGGCTGAGAGTTTGGAATCTTTTTGCCACCAGGCGGTATAGGCAGGTTCCGTTACCCATGTTTCGCCCACGGTGTTATAATTGGGATATTCCTCATTCAGCTCTTTCATCCAATTGCTCATGGCATCATAGTCGGCATACGGGTAAGTATCCATACGGATACCGTCTATATTGGCATATTCAATCCACCAGAAACTGTTCTGCACCAGATAGCGGTATACATGCGGGTTCTTTTGGTTGAGGTCGGGCATGGCTGTTACGAACCAACCGTCGTTCATTTGGTCGAAGTCATATTGTGATGTGTACGGGTCTACATGGGAAGTCAGTTTGAAAGATGTCTGTACAAAGTTGTTTTTGTGGTCGGGGTTGTTGAACCAGTCTTTGGAAGGCATGTCCTTTATCCATACGTGTTCCACGCCACAGTGGTTGAAAATCATGTCCATTACGATTTTAATGCCGCGTGCGTGAGATTTTTCAATGAGTTGCTTATACTCTTCGTTGGTGCCGAAACGGGGGTCTACCTTATAATAGTCGGTAGTGGCGTAGCCATGATAAGAACCGCCGGTCATGTTGTTTTCCAATACCGGAGTAAACCAAAGGGCGGTTACACCCAAGTCCGAGAAGTAGTCCAAATGTTGTTCGATACCCGCAAGGTCGCCACCATGGCGGGCATTCGGGTCATTACGGTCTACCTTATATGTTGCCATGCCTGCTATCTGGTCGTTGTCGGGATTGCCGTTGGCAAAACGGTCCGGCATCAGTAGGTAAAGTGCATCGTATGCATCGAATCCTTTGTGTTCGCAGCCTTTCTTGCTACGTGTTTTCAGTTCGTATTCCTTTACGAGTTTCTTTTTTCCTTCTGTGAAGGTAAGGTTGAATTTTCCGGACTTCACGTCTTTGTCCAGTTTCAGATAAACCAGAAGGTAATTGTCGCTTTCCAGTTTGACAGTACTGCTCAGCGAAACACCGGGATGGTTGACGGATACTGCTGCATTGCCGATGCCTTCGCCATAAACCATCAGTTGGAGTTCCGGGTTCTGCATTCCGGTATACCAGAACGGAGGGTCGATTTTGTTTACGTCCATAGCTGCGTAGGTGCTGAGGGAAAGTAAGAGCGTTCCCAAAAAGAAGAATACTTTTTTCATATTATTAGCTTTTCATTATTTTCAGTGCTAATTTAAAACAAATAGCGGAGAAAGCTTACGCCTCTCCGCTATTATTCAGGATGGATATTATGCAAACGTTTTCACTACATCAGGAATCCCAGCAAAATACCTGCTGCTACGGCAGAACCGATAACACCGGCAACGTTCGGACCCATGGCGTGCATCAACAGATAGTTGGTCGGGTCGTATTCCAAACCTACTACTTGTGAGATACGTGCGGAGTCGGGAACGGCAGATACACCTGCGTTGCCAATCAACGGATTAATCTTGTTGCCTTTCTTCAGGAAGAGGTTGAATATCTTCACGAAGATTACACCGGATGCAGTGGCAATGACGAATGACAAGGCACCCAAGAAGAAAATCAAGATTGAGTCTAAGGTTATGAACTCGGATGCCTGTGTAGAAGCACCTACTGTCAAACCGAGCAGAATAGTAATGGTATCAATCAGCGGACCGCTGGCTGTGTTTGCCAAACGGCGTGTTACACCGCTTTCTTTCAATAGGTTACCGAAGAACAACATACCCAGCAAAGGCAGGCCGGACGGAACGAGGAAGCAGGTAAGCAACAGACCGATAATCGGGAACATCACTTTCTCCGTATGCGAAACAACGCGCGGCGGTTTCATGCGGATAAGACGTTCGTTCTTGTTGGTCAGCAGACGCATGATAGGCGGCTGTATCACCGGTACCAATGCCATATATGAATAGGCTGATACCGCAATGGCACCCATCAGGTTAGGAGCCAGCTTGGAGGAGAGGAAGATGGCTGTAGGACCGTCGGCACCGCCGATGATACCGATTGCACCTGCCTGCATCGGGTCGAAGCCCAGGCCCAGAGCAATCATGTATGCCCCGAAGATACCGAATTGGGCTGCCGCACCTACCAACATCAGCTTGGGATTTGATATCAAAGCGGAGAAGTCCGTCATGGCGCCGATACCCAAGAAGATGAGTGGCGGATACCATCCGGAAGTTACTCCTTGATACAGGATATTGAGTACAGAACCTTCCTCATAGATGCCAACCTTTAATCCGGCTTCCATGTTGAAAGGGATATTACCGATCAGGATACCGAAACCGATAGGAATCAGCAGCATCGGTTCAAATTCCTTAGCTACAGCCAAGTAGATGAAGAATAAACCTACCAAAATCATTGCTACGTGTCCTACCGTTGCATTGGCAAAACCCGTATAAGTCCAAAAGTCGGCGAGGTTATTTCCTAAAAATGTGATAAATTCTCCCATATTATTCAATAATTACGAGGTCAGTACCTTCGAGAACAGAGTCTCCTTTATTAACGTTGATTGCTGTAATCTTACCGTCTTTGTCGGCATTGATATTGTTTTCCATTTTCATCGCTTCCAGGATGATGACTACCTGACCTTTCTTCACCGTGTCGCCCACATTGACTTTGATGTCGAGGATTACGCCGGGAAGCGGAGATTTCACACCGGACTTGCCGCCGGATGCTGCCGCCGGTTTCGTCACTGGAGTAGCCGGAGCTGCCGCAGCGGGTCTGGCTACCGGACGCACTACCGGTTTCACAGCCTCTTTCGGTGCCTTTTCCATTTCTACTTTATAAGAAGTTCCGTTCACTTCTACGTGAGCGATATTGTCTTCAATATCTCCAATGGCAACCTTGTATACATTGCCGTTAATCTTATATTTATATTCTTTCATTGTTCTGTTTTTTTAGGGTGACTTTACTTTTTGTGAGGAGTTTCACGCAATGTATAGATCTTTGAACTCCATGGTGAGTAACTGCGCTTCACGCGTGTGATGGTAAGCACTGTGTCTTCCACATCGTGTACATCGCTTTGGAATTCGTGCATTGCCATGGCAATAGCAGCGAATACTTCTCCCGGAGCTTGTCCCAATTGCTTCTCTTTCGCTTCTTGTTTGTCTGTGATGCCTTTAGCTTTCATTGCGTTACGCTTGCTTAGGTTCACGGAAAGTTTGCCTACAACATAGAAAGAGATGAAAAGAAGCAATAAGCCGCTGAATACAACGCTCATAGCGGATATTGCCATGCCTACGCCTACGCTGTCATGCTTTTCAAACTTCTCCATTTTAGCATTGCTGTCAATGGTCTTGTTGTTGGTGCTGGGAGTCACGTATTTGTCGTCACTTCCTCCTTTCACTTCCCATTGGTCGGCTGCATCGCTGATACGGGCGTATGATTGGTTGGCTTGTAAAGTGCCGGCCGGCACTGTTACTTGGTCGAGCAATTTCTTGCCGGAATCATACAGTCCAATCCAGTTGGCATTCTTAGTATCCAGTTTGAAGTTCGTGTGGAACGTACCTCGTCTCGGTTCTCCGTCTGCCCAAAAAAGAGCATGTTGGCGCGGTTTTACCACTGTCAGAACATCACCTTTGGGGATGAAATAACTGGCGGTATCACCCGGCTGGCTGCTGAATTTCAGATAGCAACCTGCAAGGTCGGCGCTGCCGTATGATTTGTTGAATATCTCAATCCATGCGCTGTGCATGCCATAGTCATCCTGAAAGTTGCTTTCGTTGGAGACAAGCACTTCATTCAGCAATAACTTGGTGTTTGATTTCTTCTCTCCACAAGAAGAACAGAAACCCAGCATCAGCATCAATGAAAGAAATATTCCGGTTCTTGTTTTATTCATAAATTTGAGTTTTTATTTTTTAGTTCTCAACTTTCAATTCTCGATTTTTAAAGAGGAATATTACCATGCTTCTTGGCAGGATTGCTCAATTTCTTGGTTTGCAGTTGTTGCAGGGCGCGGATAATGCGGAAGCGCGTGTTGCGCGGTTCGATAACATCATCGATATAACCGTACTTGGCTGCATTGTAAGGATTGGCAAAGAGCTTGGTGTATTCCGCTTCTTTTTCAGCCAGGAACTGAGCCGGATTTTCTTGCTCTTTGGCTTCGCGTGCATATAGAACCTCTACGGCACCTGCGCCACCCATTACAGCGATTTCTGCGGTCGGCCATGCGTAGTTCATGTCGCCACGGAGTTGCTTACAACTCATTACGATGTGCGAACCGCCGTAAGATTTACGCAGTGTGATGGTGACTTTAGGAACAGTGGCTTCACCATAGGCATACAGCAATTTGGCGCCATGCAGGATAACGCCGTTGTACTCCTGGCCCGTTCCCGGAAGGAATCCCGGTACGTCTACCAACGATACGATAGGAATATTGAAGGCATCGCAGAAGCGGACGAAGCGGGCGCCTTTGCGGGATGCATTGCTGTCGAGCACACCTGCCAGATATTTCGGTTGGTTGGCAACGATACCTACGGACTGTCCGTTGAAACGTGCAAAACCGATAATAATATTTTTGGAATAATCTTTTTGGATTTCGAGGAACTCACCGTTGTCCACGATAGCGCCGATAACTTCATACATGTCGTAGGGCTTGTTCGGATTGTCGGGAATAATGTCGTTCAATGAATCCTCCAAACGGTCGATCGGGTCTGTGCAGTCGATGTAGGGAGCTTCTTCCAAATTATTTTGAGGAATGTAGCTCAAAAGTTTACGGATAAGTGCAAGACCTTCCTCTTCGGTTTGTGCAGTGAAGTGGGTTACTCCCGACTTGGTGGAGTGTACGCTTGCACCACCCAAATTCTCTTGGCTGACATCTTCACCTGTTACGGTTTTTACTACTTTCGGACCGGTAAGGAACATGTAAGAGGTTCCTTCCATCATCAACGTAAAGTCGGTCAGGGCAGGAGAGTAAACGGCACCGCCGGCGCAAGGACCGAATATGCCGGAAATCTGGGGAATAACACCGGAAGCAAGAATATTGCGTTGGAAAATTTCGGCATAACCTGCCAAAGCGTTGATACCTTCTTGAATACGTGCACCGCCTGAATCGTTGATACCGATACAGGGAGCACCCATCTTCATTGCCTGATCCATGATTTTGCAAATCTTCAGAGACATGGTTTCCGACAAAGAACCTGCGGAAACAGTGAAATCTTGTGCGAAGATGTAAACCAGACGACCATCGATAGTACCACAGCCGGTCACTACGCCGTCACCGGGATAATGTTTCTTTTCCATACCGAAGTTCGTGCATCTGTGCTCAACGAACATATCCATTTCTTCGAAACTTCCTTCGTCAAGTAACATAGCTATACGCTCACGAGCTGTATATTTACCTTTCTCATGTTGCTTTGCAATCGCTTTTTCACCACCACCAAGGCGTGCGGCTGCACGGCGGTCAATAAGCTCTTTAATTTTCTCAAGTTGATTACTCATGTTCTTTATGATTTATGAATTATGATTTATGATTTCAGATTTACTTTGCAGCATAACTGCATAACCAATCTGAAATCATAAATCTAAGATTTGAAATCTGATTTTTTTATTTCTCACAAAGTTCCGTCAATACGCCAAGCGTGGATTTCGGGTGCAGGAATGCGATGTTCAGACCCTCGGCGCCTTTACGGGGAGCCTTGTCAATTAGTCGTATGCCTTTTTCTTCACCTTCTGCGAGTGCGTTGGCCACGCCGTCTTCCACAGCAAATGCCAAATGGTGCATACCACCATTACCGTTATTCTTTTCGATGAATTTGGCAATGGTACTTTCGGGTGAAGTCGGTTCCAGCAACTCAATTTTCACGTCACCTACTTTCAAGAAAGCGGTTCTCACCTTTTGGTCCTCTACGGTTTCAATGTTGTAGCATTTCAAACCTAATACATTTTCGTAGTACGGAAGGGCTTCTTCGATGCTTTTTACGGCAATACCCAAATGTTCAATGTGTGAAATCTTCATAACAGTTTTTATTAATGTTGGTATTTAATTCCTAATTTTTAAAATACGCAGTACAAAGAAAGATATTTCTGCTTGAATAAAGAAATTTTTCACCAATTAATTGTAGGGGTATTTCTTCTAATGCTTATAATTGAGATAATCGGTCGTTATTTTGTTTGATGGAAGTGTTTGTTTTTAAAATGAAGAATCTGTTTAAATCCTTCTTTGTATTATTAAGGGAGTTCTATCGAAAGATGGTTCCTCATGTGTGCTTGTAATAGAGGAGCATGGCAAACTGCATGACGGATGAAAAGTGGGGAACAGACAGGAAGGAGGCTCTAAGAAAACCGGAGAAACTTCCTCAGGAAAATTTAAACAGACTCTGAATGAAATTCAAAAGTTTTTTTGTTATATCTTTGTTCCACAAATACAATCAGACCACTGTTATGTCACATTTAGCTCCTTTGATTGCCGATTTGGCTTTGATACTGATTTGCGCCGGGATAATGACGCTGTTATTTAAAAAACTGAAACAGCCGTTGGTTTTAGGATATGTTGTGGCGGGTTTCTTGGCAAGCCCTCACATGGCTTATACTCCTTCGGTGATGGATACGGCAAATATACAGACTTGGGCGGATATCGGCGTTATTTTCTTGCTGTTTGCATTAGGACTGGAATTTAGTTTCAAGAAGATAGTAAAAGTGGGAGGGGCTGCAGTTATCGCCGCCTGCACGATTATCTTTTGTATGATATTATTGGGCATAGCGGTTGGAGCGGCTTTTGGGTGGAAGCGGATGGACTGCATCTTTCTGGGCGGTATGATTGCCATGTCTTCCACTACCATCATATATAAAGCATTTGATGATTTGGGCATGCGCAAGAAACAGTTTACGGGCTTGGTGCTTAGTGTCTTGATTTTGGAGGATATTCTTGCTATTGTCTTGATGGTAATGTTGTCCACAATGGCGGTCAGCCATAATTTTGAGGGTGCGGAAATGCTGGGCAGTATAGCGAAGTTGCTGTTCTTTCTCATATTGTGGTTTGTTGTAGGTATCTATCTGATTCCTGTCCTGTTGAAAAAATGCCGCAGGTTGATGAGTGAGGAAACGTTGCTGATTGTGTCGCTCGGACTTTGTTTCGGTATGGTTGTCCTTGCTGCCCATACAGGATTTTCAGCTGCATTCGGTGCTTTTATAATGGGGTCTATTCTTGCCGAAACGGTAGAGGCGGAGAGCATTGAACGTTTGGTCAAACCGGTGAAAGACTTGTTCGGTGCCATATTTTTTGTTTCTGTCGGTATGATGGTGGATCCTTCGATGATTGTGGAATATGCCGGACCTATTATTGTTATTACGTTGGCGGTTATTGTCGGGCAGTCCTTGTTCGGTACGTTGGGAATGCTACTTGCAGGACAACCGTTGAAGACGGCTATGCAATGTGGTTTTAGTTTGACGCAGATTGGCGAGTTTGCCTTTATCATTGCTTCTTTGGGAGTGACTTTGCATGTGACGAGCCATTTTCTGTATCCTATCGTGGTGGCTGTATCTGTTATTACGACTTTTCTCACTCCTTACATGATTCGTCTTGCCGGGCCGGCTTCCGATTTCGTTGATATGCATTTGCCGGAAAAGTGGCAAAAGTTTCTGTTGCGTTATGCTTCCGGTTCGCAAACAGTGAATCATGAAAGCTTGTGGAAGAAATTGATACTGGCTTTGTTGCGCATTACAGTGGTTTATTCCATTGTAAGTGTGGCGGTGATAGCTATTGCATTCCGATTTCTTGTGCCGTTTTTCAAAGAAAGTTTGCCCGGTATTTGGGGGAGTCTGTTGGCCGCTTTGGTTATCATTCTGTTTATAGCCCCTTTTCTACGTGCCATTATGATTAAGAAAAACCATTCGGCAGAGTTCGTGACATTATGGCACGACAGCCGGGGAAATCGTGCTCCGCTGGTAGCTACCATTGTACTGCGGATGTTGTTGGCGGTTTCTTTTGTAATGTTTGTCATAACGGGATTGTTCAAGCTTTCGGTCGGTCTTGTCTTTGGGGTTGCGGTGTTGTTGGTCATAGTGATGATACTTTCCAGACAGTTGAAGCGCCAGTCTATAATGATTGAGCGTACCTTCTTTCAAAATCTGCGTTCGCGGGATATGCGGGTGGAATATTTGGGGGAGAAGAAACCTGAATATGCGGGGCGTTTGCTTTCCCGTGATTTGCATTTGACGGATTATGAGATACCCGGTGAATCGGCATGGGCAGGCAAGACACTGGCGGAACTGAATTTCGGTAAGCGTTATGGAGTGCATGTCGTTTCCATTCTTCGTGGACACAAGCGGATAAATATTCCGGGCGCTTCGGTGCGTCTTTTCCCTTTGGATAAGATACAGGTTATCGCTACCGATGAAGAATTGAGCGTGTTTGGTGAAGAAATGACTAAATTTTCAACGATAGATGCGGATGCAGTGGAAAAAAGTGAGATGATATTGCGCCAGTTGCGTATTGACGCTAATTCTCCTTTCTTTGGGAAAAACTTGAAAGATGCGGGGATGCGTGAGAAATATCACTGTCTGATTGTTGGCGTGGAGCGGGGAGAGGATGCCTTGCGTGCTCCTGATGTGTACGAACCCTTTGCAGAAGGAGATGTGGTGTGGATTGTTGGTGAGAATGTGGATGTGTACAGATTGGTCGGTGAAAATGATGAGAATGTTTACCTATAATATGACGAGAACGATTATCTTTGCTTTATAAATATAAACTAAAAAAAGAATATCATGAAAAGTGATCCGAAAGAATGTCTGTACTGCCAGAATAATGAAACGTTGCATAATCTGATGATTGAGATTGCGCAACTTAGTGTATCACGCGTTTTCCTCTTTAAGGAACAAACTTATCGTGGACGTTGTCTTGTGGCTTATAAAGACCATGTGAATGATTTGAATGAATTGAGTGACGAAGAACGCAATGCTTTTATGGCTGACGTGGTTCGCGTGACTCGTGCCATGCAGAAAGCCTTTAGTCCGGAGAAGATTAATTATGGCGCATACTCGGACAAGTTATCCCATCTTCATTTTCATTTAGCACCGAAATATGTAGATGGTCCCGATTATGGCGGTACTTTCCAAATGAATCCGGGAAAGGTGTATCTGACGGATGCCGAATATCAGGAATTGATTGACTCAGTGAGGAAAGAACTCTGATAATGATTAGTGATTGGTGGTTATATCTTGTGATTATAGACCTGCTTATTACATCACGGCATACTAATCACCAATCACTAATCATCACTTGCGGATTATCTTTAGATTTTATCCAAGATTTTATCCATAACCCAATTCGTCAGAGTTGCGCTTTCGCCATCGCAGTTACAGGTTGATTTGCCAAGCAGATGGTCTACTACGGCTTGTATAAGCGGTTGCTGCACATAAACAGGATTCTCAACCGGAATTTCTTCTCTTCCTCGTTCGGTATGTAAAGCGATGGGGTCGTAGGTGAATGCAGAGAAACATATCATTCCTTTATCTCCGATGATTTCGATGCGGTCTTCACGTGCCGACTCATGGGCAACGAAACACCATGAACCGCTGCCTACCAATCCGTTGTCAAATTGGAAACAAGCACTGAGCGTGTCTTCCGCAGGATATAATCCGCCACGATTGCTCTTATATCCATTCGCTTTAAGAATATATCCGAACATGTCTTGCAGTATATCTATCTGATGCGGAGCTAAATCGTAAAAATAACCGCCGCCGGCGATATCAGGTTGCACACGCCACGGCAGATTCTCCTTATTATAATCCAAATCCCGGGGAGGTTGCGCAAAACGGATTTGTATGTTAATGATGTTTCCGATGGTGCCTTCTTCTACCAATGACTTCACTTTTAGAAAGTAAGGAAGGTAACGGCGGTAATAGGCGACAAAACAAGGTACGCCGGTCTCTTTGGAAATGCGGTTGATGCGGCAGCATTCTTCATAAGTCACTGCCATGGGCTTTTCTATGTATACGGGTTTGCCGGCTTTCATGGACATGATGGCATACGTGGCATGAGAAGAAGGCGGGGTAGCAATATATACGGCATTTACTTCTTCATCGTTAATCAGCTCTTGGGCGTCGTTGTACCATTTGGCGATGCCTCTTTCCCGGGCATAAGTCTTGGCTTTGGAAATATCCCGGCTCATTACTGCCACTACTTCGGAGTGTTCAATCTTCTGAAAAGCAGGTCCGCTTTTATATTTGGTTACTTCTCCGCAGCCGATAAATCCCCATTTTATTATTTTCTCGCTCATACTTATATGTTATTCTTCAAAGTCGAAATCAAAATCAAAGTCATCCATGTACTCCGGTGTGGTAAAATCTTCCAGTTCCCGGCGGTCTTTTTTGGTGGGACGCCCTGTCCCTTTGGCGCGGTTGACGAAACCGCTGATTTTACTCATTTCCAGTAACTCATATTGGTCGGGAGTAGTCACGTTTTCCATCATTTCGGGCACAAGTTTGGCTCCTACGCGCTTCTCAATGGTTTGCAATACTTTAAAAGAATAGGTGACCGGCGGTTTGCGTACTTGTATTATATCTCCCGGCTTCACCATTCGGGCTGCTTTCGCAAGTGCTCCGTTAATGCTGATACGTCCTTTCTTGCAAGCTTCGGCGGCAATTGTACGTGTTTTGAATATACGTACGGCCCACATCCATTTGTCTATTCTTGCTTCACTCATTTCTTATTAAACTGATTCATTGTAATGTCAATACCGGCAAGGCAAAAACTTTTAATGATTTCACCGGCCGTTTCCAAGCGTTCCTCCATTGTTTTCCAGTCCTCGTCCGTGAAATGTCCCAATACGAAGTCTACTTGTCCTCCACGGGGGAAATCATTGCCGATACCGAAGCGCAGGCGGGCGTAGTTCTGAGTCCCTAATGTGGCTGCAATGTGTTTTAGACCATTGTGTCCCGCATCACTTCCTTTCCCTTTTAGCCGTAGAGTGCCGAAAGGAAGTGCCAGGTCATCTACCACTATCAATACGTTTTCTAAAGGAATATTTTCTTTCTGCATCCAGTAGCGTACGGCGTTTCCGCTTAGGTTCATAAAAGTAGATGGTTTTAGCAATATCAGTTGCCGCCCTTTAACGGACATTGTGGCCGTAAAGCCATAACGTTTGTCATTAAAGGTCGCTCCGGCTGCTTTAGCCAAAGCATCTACTGTCATGAATCCGATGTTGTGCCGGGTTTCATGGTATTCAGAGCCGATATTACCTAAACCGACAATTAGATATTTCATTCTTTATATTCTTACTTTAATGATAATTCGGGTAAAGATAAACGCGGATTATCGCAGCAATCCGCGGATGTGAAATCTGCGTAGTCTGCGTTAATCCGCGTTCCGGAATATTTTGTTTTCTTGCTAAGAAAGCGCTGATTAGCGGTTTGCAGCAGCTGCCGCAGCACCTCTTGCAGCACGCGTCAATTTAACGGCGCATACAACGGCTTCTTTAGCGTTAAGCAACTCCAAACCTTCGTAGTTCAGTTCGCCAACTTTTACTGTCTTGCCCAATCCCAGGTGAGATACGTTGACAATCAGTTTTTCAGGAATTGCGTTGTACAAAGCTTTAACTTTCAGTTTACGCATCTGCAAAGTCAACTTACCACCGGCTTTCACACCTTCTGCCAAACCTTCCATCTGTACGGGAACTTCCATAACGATAGGCTTAACTTCGTCAATCTGATAGAAGTCTACATGCAGGATAGTATCTTTTACCGGATGGAATTGGATATCTTTTAAGATAGCATTTACTTGTTTGTCATCAATAGTTAAGTTTACCACGTAGATGTGCGGAGTGTAAACCAGATTACGCAAACCTTCTGCGGGCACAGTGAAGTGGATGTTTTCGCCTGCTCCGTAAAGTACACAAGGTACACCGTTGTTTTTACGAATAGCTTTCAAAGCTCTTGCTTGTTCCGAAGAACGTTCTGCAATAGTTCTTGCAGTTCCTTTTACTTCAATAGTTCTCATTCTTTTAATTTTTTTTGTGTTACTCTAAAATTAAGTAAATTATTGCTTAATTCACCATTACACGATGTGGTCCACCACATGATGTTGCAAAAAAGCGGTGCAAAAGTACGGCTTCTTTTTGAATTATCAAAAGGTTGCGCCTTTAAAAATCAATATCTATTTTAATTTCTCCGTCAAGTGATGACTCTTTTTCCCCTTGTTCCGCCGATTGCCCGTTATCGGACGGTTGTTCGTTGTCATTATGCTGTACATAGCATCCTTGTTGTTCTTGGATGAAGCCAATGGCTTGTTGCAAGCCGTTTATGAACTTTTCAAAATCTTCTTTATACAAAAAGATTTTATGCTTTTCAAAACTTACCTGCGAGTCGTCTCCTTCGCCCATTACCACTTTTTTGCTTTCGGTGATGGCAAGGAACATTTCATCCTTTCTGTTTTTTTTAACGTCCAAATAGTAAATACGCTTACCTGCTTTGATGGATTGGGAGAATACTATTTCTTTGTCGTTCATGTCCAGTCCGCTTCTCTTTTTATTAAAGTCTTCCATATTTCAGCTATCTTGTTGTAATCGGGGTCAAAATTGACGATTTTTTTTAAACTGTCAAAAGAAAAAGCACGGATAATGATTGGATAGCATTAAAAAATGTGATTTATTTGTGTAAACTCATTAAAAATATCTACTTTTGCCCCTCAATAAAACACCAGTATTTATTTTAGTTATGATAAACAGAGTTCTTATTCGTCTTAAGATTATACAAATTGTATACGCTTATTATCAGAATGGCAGTAAAAATTTAGATGCTGCGGAGAAAGAGTTGTTCTTTAGTCTTTCCAAAGCATACGATCTTTACAATTACCTGCTTATGCTGATGATAGCCTTGACGAACTACGCACAAAAGCGCATTGATGCGGCAAAAGCAAAGTTGGCTCCCACGGCAGAGGAGTTGTATCCGAACATGAAGTT
>NZ_CAJTSC010000011.1:28130-47061 GCF_910578895.1 uncultured Bacteroides sp. | reverse complement strand
GCAATTGACGGATTTTATCTCCAATCAGAAACGTACTTGGGCAAATGATGAAGATTTCGTCAAAGGATTGTTTGAAAAGATTGCAGCCTCTGATATATATAAGGAATATATGGCTTCTTCTGAAAATACGTATGAAGGAGACCGTGAATTGTGGAGAAAACTTTACAAGACATTTATTTTCAATAACGAGGAACTTGATGTGTTGCTCGAAGATCAGAGCCTTTATTGGAACGATGACAAAGAAATCGTTGATACGTTTGTTTTAAAAACAATCAAGCGTTTTGATGAGAAGAACGGTGCCGATCAAGCTTTGTTGCCCGAATTTAAAGATGACGAAGATCAGGAGTTCGCCCGTCGTTTGTTCCGTCGTACCATTCTGAATTGTGACTACTATCGTCATCTTATCAGTGAAAACACACGTAACTGGGATTTGGATCGTGTGGCTTTCATGGACGTGGTGATTATGCAGTGTGCATTGGCGGAGATATTGAGTTTTCCGAACATTCCTGTCAGTGTTTCGTTAAATGAGTATGTGGACATTGCTAAAGTATACAGTACTGTAAAGAGTGGTAGCTTTGTCAATGGAACTCTTGACGGGATAGTTAAGGAATTGAAAAAACAAGGGAAATTGTCAAAAAACTGATACCTTTGTTCAGTAATTAAAAACTAAAACGGAATATTTATGAATTTAATGACTGTATTTTTCCTGCAAGCTCCTCCTGCAGGTCCGGATGGAACTATGATGTGGATTATGCTGATAGCTATGTTCGCCATCATGTATTTCTTTATGATTCGTCCGCAAAATAAAAAGCAAAAAGAGATTGCAAACTTCCGTAAATCTCTTCAAGTAAACCAGAAGGTTATTACCGCCGGAGGTATTCACGGCATCATCAAGGAAATTAACGATAATGATGTAGTGCTCGAAATAGCTTCCAACGTTAAAATCCATATTGACAAGAACTCTATTTTTGCTGCAGCTGCTGATGCAAACAGCAACCAAGCTTCCAAATAAATAGATTGCAGCCTATGTTTAATCGTAGGAATATAAGACGTATTTATCTTAATGTAACCCGGAAAACAAAGGACTTCCTGCTCAGTGCTAAGAGCAGGGAGTTCTTTGTTTTTTTATTTTTCTTTTTCATAGCAGGTGGTTTCTGGTTGTTGCAGACGCTGAATAATGACTATGAAGCGGAGTTTTCCATTCCGGTACGTTTGCGTGGCGTGCCCAATAATACGGTGATTACGTCAGAGCCGGTTTCCGAACTCCGTATTAAGTTAAAGGATAAAGGCACGGTTCTACTCAATTATATGTTGGGAAAGAGCTTCTATCCGGTTACGCTCAACTTTTCCGATTATAAAGCTGTAGATAATCATGTGCGCATTTACGCTTCTCAGTTTGAGAAGAAGATACTGAGCCAGCTGAATGTATCTACCCGTTTGCTTTCCATGAAGCCGGATACGTTGGAGTATATTTATGCTACGGGAAAGTCCAAGTTGGTACCTGTCAGGTTGTCGGGAACGGTCGGCGCCGGTCGCCAGTATTACTTGTCGGATACGATTTTTAGTCCGGACTCGGTTTTGGCGTATGCGCCGGCAGGAGTGTTGGATACTATAACCGCTGTCTATACGCAGCCGGTCAAGCAGGTGGATATTTCCGATACATTGCGGTTGCAAGTGCCTTTGCGTGCGCAACGGGGAGTCAAGTTCGTACCTGCTTCGGTCGAGTTGATGTTGCCTGTAGATATTTATACGGAGAAGACGGTGGAAGTGCCGTTGCATGGAGTGAATTTTCCTGCCGATAAAGTGTTGCGTGCTTTCCCCTCGAAGGTGCAGGTAACTTTTCAGGTGGGTCTCAGTCATTTCCGGCAAATTACGGCGGATGATTTTCATATCTATGTCTCGTATGAAGAATTGCTGCGTTTGGGTTCGGACAAATACACGGTACGGTTGAAGAATATCCCTAAAGGAGTGAGCCAGGTGCGCTTCAATCCGGAACAGGTTGACTTTCTAATCGAACAAATCTCTCCTTCGTTATGACTCTTAAGATGGGTATAACCGGAGGTATCGGCAGTGGAAAAAGTGTCGTATCCCGTCTGTTGGAAGTGATGGGAATTCCTGTCTACATATCTGATACGGAAACCAAACAACTTATGGTAACAGATGCTTGTATTCGTAATGAACTGGTGTCTTTGCTGGGTGAGGAGGTATATGCCGGTGGGGTGTTGAACAAATCTTTGCTTGCTTCCTATCTTTTTGGAGATCCCGAACATGCCGGGCAGGTGAACGGTATTGTTCATCCGCGTGTCAAGGAAGATTTCAGACGATGGGCAGAGAAACGTTCTGCCTTTCCGATAGTGGGTATTGAGTCCGCCATACTGATAGAGGCAGGGTTTGCGGGTGAGGTCGATGTGGTTGTCACGGTGTATGCTCCCGAAGAGGTACGGGTGCGGCGTGCCATGAAGAGGGACGCTTCCTCGCGTGAACTGATAGAAAGACGCATCCGTAGTCAGATGAGCGATGAGGAAAAGCGCAGGCTGGCAGATTTTGTGATAGTGAATGATGGTGAAACACCGTTAATTCCGCAGGTTTTGGCGTTAATTGCTTCGCTGTCCCAAAATAATACCTATCTTTGCCCACCGAAAAAATAACTACTAATTACAAAACAGAATATACTATGTTGAAGACTATCTTGTCTATTTCCGGTAAACCGGGATTGTATAAACTCATTTCTCAAGGAAAGAATATGTTGATTGTGGAGTCGCTCGCTGATAAGAAACGTTGCCCTGCTTACGGCAACGAGAAGATTATCTCTTTGGGCGATATCGCCATGTATACGGATGCGGATGAAGTACCTTTGAAGGATGTGCTTCTTGCGATGAAGCAAAAAGAGAACGGTGCTGCCGTGGCATTGGATGTGAAGAAAGCTTCCGCAAAAGAACTTCAGGCCTATTTGGCGGAAGTGTTGCCTAACTTTGACCGTGACCGTGTTTATGTATCGGATATCAAGAAACTGATTTCTTGGTATAACCTGTTGGTGGCAAGCGGCATGACGGATTTTGAAGATGCCGCCGCCGAAGAAGTTGCTGCCGAATAAAGGTTGCCGGTATCTCTTGCAGAGCCGGTTGCAACGGTTCCCAATCACACGCTTTTTCAGGTACGGGTTATACGGAATTTCTCAGATAAATGAAAAGAATCTGCGAAATTCCGTATAACCCGTACCTATTTTCTATGGTATTCTGATTTCCCTTCTCCTTGTTTATGTTTATAAGCCCTTGACTAACGCTGAGGTTGATGCTGGTAAACCTAAGGTTTACACAAACAAACCTTAGGCTTATGCCAACAAACCGTGGGTATACTGCCGGTTTATAGCGAGCAAACTGTGAGTTTATTGCGGTTAAACTTGCGATTTATAACAAGTAAACTTGAGGATTCAAACAAGCTTGTGGGGAAATCAGTGAAGCCGTAGGGAGATATGAATCGTTTTGTAAGGATTAATCAGCTGGAAAGCTTGTGTTAGGTGCGGATATATTGTACTTTTATGGGCAATAACATGATAGTATGATGCAAATGATAATGGGACATAAGTTGTTGGGACTGTTTTTCTTGTGGGGCATCCTGTCGGGTATCTTCGTTGCCGGGCTCGAAGCCGACAGTTTTATCTATATCCGATGGCTCGTATTGGCATTGTTCTATTGGGGAGCAAGGCTTTCGGCTAACCGGTTTCCTATACTTGCTGTCATTGTATTGGTTGGAGTGGTTCAGGCAGCGGTTGCCATCGGGCAGCAAGTGGGATGGATGGAAAGCAACCATCCGATGTTTCCTGTGACAGGATTGTTGGGCAATCCCGGACAATTGGGAGGATTTCAGGCGGTGGCATTGGTCGTTGCTGTGGCATTGTTTATGGAACGTACCGATAGATACGTTCGGTTGCTGCTTCTTTTTTCATCGTTCGTCCTTGCATATACAGTGGCGCTGGCAGACTCACGGGCGGCATGGATTGCTTCGTTATTGGGGATGGCAGCCTTGTTCCATGCACAGGTGATGCGTATTGTGAAACACTGTAAGAGGTGGGCGGTGCCATTGGTAGCCACCGCTGTTGTAGTATTGTCCGTCATTACATTCAACTACCGCAGCGAGTCGGCAAAGGGGAGGATGCTGATATGGCGGGTGTGTGCCGATATGATATGCGACAAATCGTTGGTCGGTCATGGGCTTTCTTCTTTCAACAAGCATTATATGCACTATCAGGCTGCCTATTTCGAAAGGCATCCGCACTCGGAATTTGCGAAAGTGGCAGACAATGCGGCGTATCCTTATAATGAATTTCTGCATTGTTGGATAGAGCTGGGGGCGGTAGGGCTGTTGTTTTTTGTCGTTGCATTGGTGTTGACGATGTATGCGGCTGAGCGGAAGATACGTGCCCCGCTTGTCGCGTTGCTGGCTTTTTCGATGTTTTCCTATCCCGTTTTCGTAAATGCTTTGCTGGTATTGTTTCCGGTGTTGCTGGGACTTTCTGCGCCTCGGAGAACACGTAGATGGGGCAATGTGGTGGCGGCGGGGATGTTGGCGGTAGCTCTGTTGTTGGGGTATCTCGAATACAACTTTATCAAAGAGGCGGGCAAAATCCTGCAAAAGGAGATAGTGGCGGCAGACGATCGGACAGAGCAATACGTGGGACGGAATTTCCATCGTATAGCGGAATATCCCCGCCTGAATATGTTGTATGCGCAAGTCTTGGTGAACCGTCCGGAGCTTGCGTCTTCTGAAAAGATAGGGCTGGTGTTACCCACTTGCGAGAACTGGTGCGATATAGGAGAGTTGTATCTGAACAGGGATTCGCTGAATGCAGCCGAGAGGTATTATGTGGAAGCCTCTTATATGGTTCCTACCCGGATGCGTCCTAAATATCTGTTGTTTAAGCTATATTGCCGGACAGGCAGGATGCGGAATGCGGCAGAGACGGCACGGGAAATATTGGAAATGTCTCTGAAGATGGAAAATTCTTATACTTTAAAGCGGAAAGTTGAAGTCAGGGAGTTTTTGAAAACTTATAAACCATAATACAGATACTATGAAACAAAGCATGATACATTATTATATATTGGTTCTCATTATTTTGCCGACTTTTTGCGCCTGTGAAAATAAACCCTATCCACGGATGTTTATCGTGGCAGACAGCCTTATCGGCGTGAAACCCGACAGTGCCGTTGCCTTGTTGGATGGTATGGCGGATGAAATGGCTTCGGCTTCCCGGTCTGTCCGGATGTACTATCAATTGCTCTGCATCAAAGCAAAGGACAAGGCTTACATCCGTCATACGTCGGACGGCCTGATATTGCAGGTACTGGATTATTATGTCCTGAAAAATGACAAGCGGCATCTGCCCGAAGCTTATTATTATGCAGGGCGGGTGTACCGCGACTTGGGTGATGCGCCGCAAGCATTGGATTGTTTGGAAAAAGCAACGGATGCACTCGGAACAAGGGAGGAATATCCGCTCAGGAGCAGGATATGCAGCCAGATAGGAACGCTGTTTATGCAGCAGGACTTATATGAGGAAGCTGCTGAAAGTTTCAGGAAGGCCTACTGCTATGACATACTGCTGAAAGACACTGCCGGGATGGTGTTCGACTTGCGGGACGTGGCGGGAATATGGAGATATATGGAACAGCCCGATTCTGCTTTACACTACTACCGGAAAGCCTACGATCTGGCTTCTGCTTTACAGAACCGACGGCTTATGGATATCGTAGAGAATCAGATGGCGAGTCTTTATATAGAGTTGGGACAATACGATTTGGCGAAGAGCCATTTGCAGTCTTCGTTGGCAAACTTACGCCGTCCCAGCAAGAGCGCGGTATATTCCATCGCTTCGAAACTATATCATAGGGCGGGGAATGTGGATTCCGCCTGTTACTATTACAAGGAGTTGCTGAAATGTGGTACCATCTACGCCAAACAGGCGGCTAACAGAAGTTTGGCAGAGATAGCCTTGTTGCGGAGTGAGCCGGAAGTTGCAATCTTGTACTTGCAGCAATATACGCACTGTGCGGATTCCATCCGGAGGATAACCGATATGGAGACTATTCGGAAAATGCATTCTCTTTACAATTATCAGTTACGTGAAAAAGAGAATATACAGCTGAAGGCGGAGAACGAACGTAAGGAACGCATTATGGTTTATATGTTGTCTGTCGGTTTTGTACTGGCAGCTCTTACCGTTGCTTGTCTGCAATATAACAGGCGGCGGAGGTTGCAACTTCATGTCCAATTGGATAACCTCCATCGATTGCAGGAGGAACAACATCGGAGAAGCTCGCAGTTCATCGAAGAGAACAAAAAGCAGATGGAAGAATTGGAGAACCGGTTGCAGAGTATGGGGCATGCGAATGACGACTTGAAAATTCAATTGCAGAGACAAAAAGAGGTAATGTTGTATACCAACAAACAGGCTGAAATAGAATTGAACGAAAGAGAAATGAAGCAGACAGTCTTTTTCAGTTCTGATATTTATAGATTCTTTAAAGAACAGGCGCAGGCTTCGGCGTGTAGAGTCACCGATGAAGATTGGAACGCGTTGGAGTGTGCGGTGAATGATACGTATGGAGAATTTATCAAGAATTTGCAAAAGCTACATTCGTTCAGCTGTCATGAGATTCATATCTGCCTTTTGATAAAAATCAATATTCAGCCTGTGGATATGGCAAAGCTGACGAATCATACGAGAGAATCCGTTTCCGCTACTCGTCGTCGGTTGTACGAAAAGGTCTTTCGGAAAAAAGGAAGTCCTAAGCAGTGGGACGAATTTATATATTCATTATAAGGAGTATACACTTTCCTGATGACAGATATGGATTTCCTTATTGTACGATTTTAGAACTCTCATTGTACAATTTCGCTATAATTGTACATTATTTGTACACTGATATAGAAAGCGATTGATGATATTCTTCTTTTTCTTTACAGGCAAATAATAACTAAAAAAAGAATGGATACTATGAAACGTTTACTTTATGTATGTGCGTGTTTTTTATTGTGTTTTGTAAGTTTGGTAAAAGCGGAACCTATCGGATGGAAAGAACCGGCTCATGAGGATGAGGAAATAGACAAACGTTCCATATCTGTAGTCCCTGTTGCCAGTCACGACAGAGGTATTATCAGTATTTATTTTCCTGTTCAGGTAGACTATTTCCGGGTAACGGTGAAGGATGCCGCCGGAGGAGTTGTCTATACTGATTTTGTGACGGAATCTTCGGAAGGCTATATCTTTGATATAAACGATTGCTTTTCGGAAGGCGATTATCTCTTAGAGGTCGAAGTCGGCGGTCGACGCTTCAGTGGAGACTTCTCTTTATAGAATCAGGCTTTACTCTACAGAACTACCAATTATGAAGTACAGGATTTTATTTTGTACAGGGATTGTTGTATCCCTACTTATGTGTGGTTGTTCATCCAACAGGTATGAAACGGATGCGTGGAATGTGGTGGGAAAGGCAGTCGGCAATCAGAAAGAGCTGGCGCACTTTTTAGAGCACTACAAACAGTGTGGTGACAAAGAACGGTACGAGGCTGCCTGTTTTTTGGTTGGCAATATGCTCGGTAAGTATTCGATTGCAGCAGATAATGAGGTGATAGAAGATGTAGCTGTGGTGAAAGCCGATTCGTTGATAGCTTCGTTGGAATACTCTTTTCGCTTGCGGGAGAAGTCCGCGTTTCTGAGAGAATATAGTTTTGAACAGTTTTTGGAGTATATCCTTCCTTACCGGATTGCCCATGAGCCTTTGGAGTATTATTGGAAATGGGATTGCGGAGGACATTTTCATCCGGCTACGTTCCGCGATCTGAAAGTTGTAGCCGATTCTATCAATGCTTCCATAAAACTGGAGCTTTCGCCCGACAACTATAAAGATTTGCCGAAATCCTATTCCACGCTTCTTCGTGATGGCTATGGGAAGTGTGATGACCGTACGGTGTTGCTCGTTATGGCTCTGAGGGCTGCCGGTATTCCTGCCGCCTATGAATTTGTACCTTATTGGGGAAGCAGCAATAACGGGCATTCGTTTGCTTCCGTTATCTTACCCGATGGGGGAATCTATCCGTTGCAGAATACCGACCGGAAGACGGGCGATGGCTATCTTTTCAGGAAAACTCCTAAAGTATATCGTATAATGTATGGAATGCAAGGAGCGGTAGCAGACAGGGAGACGGTTCCCGAACTGTTTCGCTGTGGCGATATACGGGATGTTACGGAGTTGCACCGGATTGGTTTTCGTGATGTCGACAGTCAACGGGGGAGCGATACAAACGGTCCACATTATCTTTCAATTTTTTCGCCTAATGGCTGGATACCTGTCGCAAAGTCGGCAACTCCCTGTTTCGCTGCTGTAGGTACGGGAACGAAGAAACAGAAAACGGATGATGTGGAAGCACTTGATTTGGGTGACGGAATCGTCTATCTTCCATCGCTTTGGCACAACGGTGAAGTATTGCCTGCGGGAAATCTCTTGATTGTTTCGGACGATTCCATTCGTGAGATTCGTCCAGACACCGCATCTTGCGAAAGCGTGGTACTGACCCGGAAGTATCCACTGAACAGCCGCATCGTGAACTTTGCCAAACTGATGCTGCTGGGCGTGTTTGAGGGGGCGAACAAGGCGGACTTTTCGGATGCGGAAGAACTGTTGTCGATTGTGGTAGTGCCCGAAAGCAAGATGCAACGAGTGCGGATTGAAACCGGCAAAGCGTACCGTTATGTACGATATCATCGTCCCAACGGGACTTTCAGCATTGCGGAATTTAAACTGTATGATACCGATGGTGGGGAGTTGGCTTTTCGGCCGATGGTCTGTGAAAGCGTGGAAGATGAGGAAGTGGTGAAGAACATCTATGATTCGGACCCTCTGACCTATTGTGAACTTGGTAAAGTCTTCGGAATGTGGGCGGGAGCCGACCTCTATCGTCCTCGGCGAATAGGTTATATCGGCTTTGCACCTCGTAATGACGATAATGCCGTTTTCCCGGGAAACCTTTACGAATTGTTCTATTGGCGGAACGGTTGGAACAGCTTGGGGCAGCAGATAGCCGATGCGGACAGTTTGGTATACGGCAATGTGCCGAAAGGGGCGTTGCTGTGGTTGCGCAACCTGACTAAGGGGCGCGAGGAACGACCTTTTACGTATCAGAATGGCAAACAGATATGGTGGTAGATAATCCTTTTATATATTAATTATTAATTTCAACTTATGAGAAAAACTATTTTGTCTTTACTGCTGCTCTTGGCAGTAAGTATGGTGTATTCGCAAGGCATTCCGGGCGTGGATGCGAAGAAGCGCAAGGAATACCTGATGAAAACGTATCGGATTCATAGCCTGAAAGTTGAGGCGTATGATAAAATCCTGCTGGACTTGCAACGGGACAATGATTTGCTGAAGAGTAAAAAGATGACTTCCCAACAGTTTCGGGCAAAGCAAAAGAAACTTTTCGAAAAGTATGGCGACAGGGTGAGCCAAGTGTTTTCAAAAGGAAGATACCGTTCGTGGAACCAACTTTTCCAAAACAACGAGCGCTATTTTGTATTGAGCGAAACCCGGCTTGTACCTCGTGAGGTTATGCGTAAGGTGTATACTGCCGAGAGAGAATGCCAAGAGCTGCGCGACAGGATACTGGCGGGCTCTGCCGCGGAGAGCGAGAAATGGGAACAACGGGAAATCTTACTTGAAAGGCTGAACAATGAAATCCGTCAGCTACTGGGCAATGAAGTAGGAAACTGGTATATCGCTTATCGTGAACGGGAATTTAATGCGTATAGCAATATGGATAAATATGCTGTCTCGTATAAACAGGCGCTTGCGATAACTGATGTGGAGCGCACTTATCGTTTGAAGAAGGCGGAAATCTTCAAGAGTGGAAAGAAAAGCGCAGATAAAGAGGTGGACTTCATTAACAACGAGCAGGAAAAGGAACGGGCGATTTTTGCAGCTTTGCCGACAGATGTGGCAAACCGTTGGAAGAGAGTGAATAATGCTGTAATGGATAACATCCTGACCCGTAAATATGGTCTGACCCCATCGCAAGTAACCGATTTTAAGAAGGCTTATAGCAGGTATGCCATCGGAGAGTACAATATAAACCGTCAGAAGAAACTATCGGTTCAGGATAAGCATAAGCAGCTTTCCGAACTGAACACGACTTTTCAGGAAACGGTGAGACCTCTTTTCTCTGCCAAGGAATACCTTAAGTGGCAAGGATGGTGGGTGTATAAATACAATAAGAAGATGAAACGAAAAGGGGTGAAACTCTAACTTAGGCTGTAGGATTATTATTATACAACATATTATATACTATTTATGAAGAAAAAGATTTCATTAATTCTATTGATTGGCTTGGTAATAGCATCGTGCATGGACGAAATCAGCAGTCTGTACACTCGTTCTGCCAAGGTGGATTTTTCGATTGATGAGGCAAAGTCTGCATTCGAAAGAAATGCCAAATCGTTGGAGATTAGACCTCTTACCACAAATCCGGGTACCAGAAACGGCAAGAAGACGCCGGTCATTACTCCCCTTTGGCAGAAGGGAGAGATTTATAGTAATGAAGATGGGGCATTTGCCAATGTACCGTTCAATATACCATTGGTTAAAGTCTTTGGTAGGAAGAAAACGGACGATACATTGCTTCCTGATGATGAGAAGTATAGCAATACGGATATTCGGTTATTGGTGCAGAAAACACAGGAAAATGAGTATATTTACACCGTTGTTTACATTACCGGCGATTTTTCCTATGTGATTGATAAGCATAAGAAGGTCAAATCCCTGCGGTTGGACAAGCTGGATGCCTTTTCCGGTGAGATACGTTACTTCACCTTGGAGGGGAATCTGCTTTGGGGCGAGATTTATAAGAATGGGAAAAAGATTGGAACAATATCGGTGGTGGACTCTTCAGCGGACGGCAATGTAGGAAAGGTTCAAACCCGGTCGTATGTGACAGTTTGCGAACCTCATTTGGTGGAGTATGAAACTTGTTACCACTATGGTTACGATATGGGTGAGGGATATGTAGAAAACGGAGTTGATTGTTTCTATGATTACACAGTGGAAGACTATTGCTATGATGAATGGGTGGAAGATGAAACTGGATGCCCTTTATGTGGAAGTCCTTATTGCAATGGTGAATGCCAATATGAAGGCGGTGATAGTGGAAATACGGAGGATAATGTAGGGAAAGGAAACAAACCCTTAGGAAAAAAATATACTCCTTCTCCTAATGATAAATTTGCAAGAGGGGGTATACCAACGAAAATGGATGTAAACCAGTCACAAATAGCAAATACTTGCGTGTTTTCTGCTATTTCTTATATGGCACAAATATTCGGGCAGAATGTAACACAAGGGGAGGCTATAATGAAATATTTAAAGTTGACAAATGATAAATCAATGAATGGGGTAAACTCACAGCAACTACAAGGATTATTAGAATTTTATTTTAATGTTTCGCCCTGTAACAATTCTATAGCCAGTATAGATAATGGAGATATAGTCTATGTCACAGCATCTGTGGATGGTGGTGGTCATGCTATAGTACTCGTGGGATATGATTCAACGGATAATTCTATAATTTTTATGGATCCAATGTCCGGTACATTAAGACAAGAAGACGAATCTAATCCTTTTAAGGGAATTACTTTCTATACTATAAGAGAAAAAGATAAATAAAGAATCAAACAAATATTATTATGAAGAGAATTGTATTATTATTTTACACTTTGACAATAGTAGTTCTGTCGTATTCGCAAGTACCGACAGGTAAGAGTGTGCAACAGATATTGATGTCCAAGACTTGGCATATGGGAGAGGATTTGAAAAAGGGTTGTAGGTTTGTATTTACTCGTGATAGTGTGGAGTTTTATTTTGTAGGTGCCTACGGTTATGACAATTTCAATGGTAAGCTCCCTTATTATTTGAGTGACATTGAAGATGAATCTTTTGATAATAGCAAAGTAGGTAAAAAGGAGAATGGCATTTATTTAATAACGAAATCTCCCGGATCTAAACCCGATTTAATCATAGAAAGAATTTTAGAGATTAATGATAATCAAATTCGGAGTGAGAATGAGAGAAAGTTAATCTTAATCTATACTGCTGTAAAATAATAGACTCAGTCCGTTGGCAGGGTTAAATATGCTATAGTTTAATCCTGTCAGCATTTCTTGGACAGAGAATTGTAAGTTATAAATCATAGAATATGAAGACAACCGTCCTGGGCATCCTTTGCTGTTTCTTTGCCTTTACAACTGTACAAGGGCAGAAAACGACTCAAGAGTTCGTTATTGATGAGTACGTATTGGGAACCCCAAGATTGTTTCTATGAAGGAGATTGCGGATATGTCAGGTATACCAAGACACGAGATATATATGTAGAGAAAATAGATAATAAAACTGATAGTGTATATAGTGATTATTATCTAAGTCCTTTTCCCGACACCGTATTTGACAGCAGTAAGATTGGTAAATGTACTATAGGACGCTATATCATAAGAAAAGGTTACGGTTATGTCTTTATATCCGAGATATTAGAACTGACGGCTACTAAATTGGTTGTAAAGAATCTTACTCAGGGATTTACGACGACTGGTAAAGTGACGGTCTATTTGTCCACAGATATGAAATTTTGAGAATGGGGCGTAAGTTGATATAATCGTGTTTTGGAAGTAAATTTGTAAATATCATTATGAAGAGAAAAGTATTATTGATTGGTATTATGATAATGTTTGTTCTGTCATATTCACAAGTGCCAGCAGATAAAACAGTGCAACAGATATTGATGTCTAAGACTTGGCATTTTGGTGACACTCCCAAAGTCGGTATGAGGTTTGTTTTCACTCATGACAGTATGGAATTTTATGTTGTGGGTGCATACGGTTATGATAATTTTAAAGGAAAAATCCCCTATTATTTAAGTGATACTAAAGATAGCTTTTTCGATTATAGTAAGGTTGATAAAGATGAAAATGGACTTTACTTAATAGAAAAATCTTCTGCTCCTACACGTGACAAGCCTAAAGCACATTGGCTGAAGATCTTAGAGATTGATGATAAGCATATAAAGTTTGAAGGGATTGATAATAGGAATGAAAGAAAAATCTTAATCTATACTGCTGTTAAGTAGTTTATTCTATACGTTGGCAGAATTGATTTGATGGTAGTACAGCTGGTATTTCTATAGGAATGGATGATATGGAAAGTAATCTCCTTTTTCATGAAATGTGGTATGCTTATCAAGCATATCAAGAAACTCCCTCTTCTTATGTTAATTCTTTATTGAATTTGGATATAGAGGCTCATTATGCACAGTATATATATTTACAGTCGCTGCCTGAATATAGTGAAAGTCAGTGGGAAGAGGGATATAGAACGGATAAACGTTTGATAGGAACTGCTGGATTACAAATTTATATTGACGATACAGGTTTTATGAAAGATGGTATAGATAGTGTTTTTCTTGAAGATTATATAGAGAATAAACTTATTGGCGCTTTCCGTAGTTTAGCTCCTTATAAGAATTATTTGTATAATGAAACTCGAGTTGGCTTAGATAATTTTTTTAACTTGCAGAATTTAACCAAAGATTGTTGAATATGAAATTGATTATTTTATACTTAATTTGTAGTTGCTTCGTATTAACTGCTGTAGCTCAAACAAATTATTACGCAAATGATAAGACCTTTTATGAAGATGGGTATACTTATCAATGTGATGTGCAGGAGGGTGCCAAGTTTGTGACACTCTATAATAAAAGTAATAAATTTACAAAGATAGAACAAGTGAATCGATATACGGGTGAAAGTATAAGTATTGAACAGAATAGGCGGAAACAATTTGAAGCAGACTCCTGGACAAAGTCTAAGTGTTATTTTATAGTGAATAATGCTTTTTCTTTGACAGAAAAGCGACGGGTAAAAGGAAATAAGTTTATAATAACGATGTATATAGATCCTGATACTGGAAAAGTCGTAGATGTGGAATTTCAGTTTCTCTCGATTAAGCCATACGCAACAATCCCACTGTCTGTTTATCGTGAAATAGAGATTGAATTAAAAAAGAATATTTGGTTCACTATTACTGACGAGGGTAAAAAGCGTAACTATATTGTACTTGGCTGGTTACAGGAACCTAAATAAGAATGTGGTAAGGTTACATTGTATGAAAGTTGTTATTTTATATATTTTTTGCCGTTTCCTTATATTTGTAACAGCACAAGGAGAAAAAAGTACCCAAGAACTATTGATGAGTACGCATTGGGAACCCCAAGACTTTTTCTATGAAGTAGATTGCGGATATGTCAGATATACTAAGACCGAGTTTGTCACTGAAATGAAAATTGATGGTGAGCTTCGTGTTTTTAGTTATAGTTATTATTTAAGTTCCTCTCCGGATACCGTTTTTGATAGTAATAAAGTCGGTAAAAATAGTAGAGGACGCTATATCATAAGAAAAGGTGTCGGTTATGTCTTTATATCCGAGATTTTGGAGCTGACGGCTACTAAATTGGTTGTAAAGAATCTTACTCAGGGATTTACAACAACAGGTAAAGTTACTACTTATTTGCCTACTAATATGAAACTCTGATAGTGGGCTTGAATTGATATAGTAGTATCAAATGTTGTATATATTGTAGTAAAGTATTTATGTTATACGTTGGCAGAGTTAAGTATATGCTAAATTAATTCTGCCAATGTTTCCTTGGATAGAAAGAGTCGAACCTTAAATCGGTGAGTATGAAATATAGTTGTAGTAGTGTGTTATAGGTAAACTCGTAAATATTATTATGAAAAGATTTGTAGTATTATTTAATGTTTTAACGATGTTTGTTCTGTCATATTCACAAGTACCGGCAGATAAAACTGTGCAACAGATATTGATGTCCAAAACTTGGCATGGAGGAGAGAACTTAGAAGTAGGTCTTAGGTTTGTTTATACTCGGGATAGTGTGGAGTTTTATTTCGTAGGTGCCTACGGCTATGATAATTTCAATGGTAGACTTCCTTATTATTTAAGTGATACTAAGGATGAATCTTTTGATAATAGTAAAGTCGGTAAAAGTGAGAATGGTGTTTATCTAATCATGAAATCTCCCGGATCCAAACCTGATTTATCATGTGAAAGAATTTTAGAGATTAATGATAGTCAAATTCGGTTTGAAAATAGCAAAAAGAGGATTTTAATCTATACTGCTGTTGAGTAACTTATCTTACACGTTGGCAGGGTTAAATATATTATAGATTAACTCTGCCAGCGTTTCTTGAATTGAGAACTGTGGATATAAAATCATTGAATATGAAAACAACCGTCTTATGTATTCTTTACTGTTTTTTTGCCTTTGCAACTGTACAAGGACAGAAAATCACTCAAGAGTTATTGATGAGTACGCATTGGGAACCCCAAGACTTTTTCTATGAAGGAGATTGCGGATATATCAGATATACTAAGACTGAGTTTGTCACTGAAATGAAAATTGATGGTGAACTTCGTATTTTTAGTTATAGTTATTATTTAAGTTCCTCTCCGGATACCGTGTTTGATAGTAATAAAGTCGGTAAAAACAGTACAGGACGCTATATCATAAGAAAAGGTGCCGGTTATGTCTTTATAACTGAGATATTAGAACTGACGGCTACTAAATTGGTTGTAAAGAATCTTACTCAGGGATTTACAACAACAGGTAAAGTTACTACTTATTTGCCTACTAATATGAAACTCTGATAGTGTATTTAAATTGATATAGTAGTATCAAATGTTATATATATTGTAGTAAAGTATTTATGTTATACGTTGGCAGAGTTAAGTATATGCTAAACTAATTCTGCCAACGTTTCCTTGAATAACATGAGTTCGGGATAAGTCTCTTATGGGATAATATAAAAGGAAGTTAACATTCTACGCTGCACGATATTAACTATTCACATCTTACTTAGTTAACTTCGTATCGCATACTTAGTTAACTTCCTGCAACTGCGATGTTAACTTCCTTCGGGCGGCTCCTCAAGCACTTGTCTCCTATGTGCTGTTTTTCTCTGTTTAGTTACTGAATACCAGTCCGTTTAAGGTGGTGCTGACATCCACCGTAATCGGTTTGTTACGGTCCACTTCCTGCGCCAGCAGTTTCTTGGACAGGTCGTTCAGCAGGTAGTGCTGGATGGCGCGCTTCACCGGACGGGCACCGAACTCGGGATCATATCCCACATCGGCAAGGAAATCTATGGCGGCATCGGTCAGTACCAGTTCCACGCCGTTGCCGGACAGCATCTTCTGTACGCTTCTGATTTGGAGTACGACAATCTGTTTGATTTCCTTCTCCGTCAGCGGCAGGAACATAATCGTCTCGTCGATACGGTTCAGGAATTCCGGACGGATGGTCTTCTTCAACATGTTCATCACTTCCTTCTTGGTCTCTTCCACGATGGTTTCTTTGTTGGAACTGTTCAGTTTCTCCATTTGGCTTTGGATATATCCGCTGCCCATGTTGGAAGTCATGATGATGATGGTGTTCTTGAAGTTTACTGTGCGTCCCTTGTTGTCCGTCAGACGTCCGTCGTCCAATACTTGCAACAGGATGTTGAACACATCTGGGTGTGCTTTCTCTATCTCGTCGAACAGAACGACGGAGTAGGGTTTGCGGCGGACAGCTTCGGTAAGCTGTCCGCCTTCGTCGTACCCTACATATCCCGGAGGCGCTCCTACCAGGCGGGAGACGCTGTGCTTCTCCTGATACTCGCTCATGTCGATACGTGTCATCATCGTTTCGTCGTCGAACAGGAATTCGGCAAGCGCCTTGGCAAGTTCCGTCTTGCCCACGCCGGTAGTGCCGAGGAAGAGGAACGAGCCGATGGGGCGTTTCGGGTCTTGCAGTCCGGCGCGGCTGCGGCGCACGGCATCGGCTACGGCTTCGATGGCTTCGTCCTGGCCTATGACGCGTTGGTGCAGTTCGTCTTCCAGATGCAGCAGCTTGTCTTTTTCGCTTTGCAGCATCTTGCTCACCGGTATGCCCGTCCAGCGGGATACTACATCGGCAATGTCTCCGGCATCGACTTCCTCTTTAATCATTGCCTTGTCGCCCTGCATTTCGTGCAACTTCTGTTGCGTCTCCTCAATTTCCCGGTTCAGCGCTTGCAACTTGCCGTAACGTATTTCCGCCACCTTGCCGTAATCGCCTTCGCGTTCCGCCTTGTCGGCTTCGAACTTCAGGTTCTCTATCTCGACCTTGTTCTGCTGGATTTTGTTGACGAGCGTCTTTTCGCTTTGCCACTTTGCCTTATACGACTTCTCCTGCTCTTTCAGTTCGGAAAGTTCCTTGCCTATCTGCTCTAATTTGGGTCGGTCGTTTTCGCGCTTGATGGCTTCCCGCTCAATCTCCAACTGCTTGATTTTGCGTGAAATCTCATCCAGTTCCTCCGGCACGGAGTCTACCTCCATGCGCAGTTTGGCGGCAGCCTCGTCCATCAGGTCGATAGCCTTGTCCGGCAAGAAACGGTCGGTGATGTAGCGGTTGCTCAGCTCTACGGCGGCGATGATGGCATCATCCTTAATCCGCACGTGGTGATGGTTCTCGTACCGTTCTTTCAAACCGCGGAGAATGGAGACGGTACTCAGCATGTCCGGTTCGTTCACCATGACGATTTGGAACCGGCGTTCCAGCGCCTTGTCCTTTTCGAAGTATTTCTGATACTCGTCAAGGGTGGTGGCACCGATGCTCCGCAGTTCGCCGCGTGCCAGTGCCGGTTTCAGTATGTTGGCGGCATCCATGGCTCCCTCGCCTTTGCCGGCTCCCACCAATGTGTGGATTTCATCGATAAACAGGATAATATCCCCTTCCGACTTCTTCACCTCATTGATTACGGCTTTCAGGCGCTCTTCAAATTCGCCCTTGTATTTGGCTCCTGCCACCAGTGCGCCCATGTCCAGCGAATAAACCTGTTTGTTCTTCAGGTTTTCGGGCACGTCGCCGCGCAGTATGCGGTGGGCGAGCCCCTCTACAATCGCGGTTTTACCCGTGCCCGGTTCGCCTATCAAAATCGGGTTGTTCTTGGTGCGCCGGCTCAAAATCTGCAACACCCGGCGGATTTCCTCGTCACGCCCGATTACGGGGTCCAGCTTGCCGCTTCGTGCGGCCTCATTCAGGTTGATGGCATACTTTTCCAGTGACTGGTAATTGTCTTCGCCGGATTGTGAGGTAATCTTTTCGCCCTTCCGCAGTTCGTTGATTGCATCGCGCAGTTCCCGTTCCGTCATTCCGGCATCCTTGAGGATGGTGGAGGCGGTGCTTCTTGTGTTCAGCAAAGCCAGCAGTATCGGTTCCAGCGAGACGAACTCGTCGCCCATTTCCTTGGAATATTGGATGGCTTTCTGAAAGACCTCGTTCGTCTCGCGGCTCAGGTAAGGCTCTCCACCCGACACTTTCGGCAGGGAGTCGATTTGCCTGTCAAGCACGAGTGCGATTTGCTGCCCGTTCATACCCAGCTTCTGGAAGATGAAGTTGGTGATGTTTTCGCCCGCTTTCATTACCGCCTGAAGCAAGTGTACGGGTTCAATGGCTTGTTGTCCCCGTGCCTGCGTCAGGTTTACCGCTTGTTGCACGGCTTCCTGCGCTTTGATAGTAAAGTTATTAAAATTCATATATTGTTCTCCTTTCTGTTTTTATCGGATTTATAACACTGCAAGGGGCGCAAAAGATTTGCCAGCAGCAGAAATGAGACAAAATTTCAGTTAACGGGAGAAATATGAATGTCAATATGACCGATTTGTGCCAAGATGCTTGGGAAGCCGCCTGCAAATGGAAAAGCCGTGCCGGCATACTCTTTCGGGCACTCCTTTTTGAAGAAAGATTAAGAGCCGGTTTAAATTTTCTTCAAAAAGTTTCTCTTCAGCTTCCTCCC